>CAVUCB010000021.1:0-35582 GCA_963739755.1 uncultured Alphaproteobacteria bacterium
GTTTTCAACGCAGTGCAGCGGCCTGTTACTCGTCAGCGCCATTGGCCTCGGCCTGTTCCTGTGGCGGACGTCGCAGGCGAGGCATCCGGTGTTGCGGCTCGTCGCATTAAGGCGGCATTCCTTCGCGGTCGGTTGTCTCCTGAGTTTCTGCCTCGGCGTCGGGCTGTTCGGCTCAGTCTATCTGATGCCGGTGCATCTCGCCTTCGTGCGCGGCCATGATGCGTTCGAGATCGGCACCGTCATGCTGGTGACGGGCGTGGCGCAGCTCGTCACCGCACCATTCGCCGCGCTGCTGGAAAGTCGGATCGGCGCGCGGCCGTTGACGGCGGCCGGCTTCGCGCTGTTCGCACTCGGGCTGGGCTTGAGCTATTTCCAGCCACGCACCGCAGACTTCGACGAAATGTTCTGGCCGCAGATCCTGCGCGGCATCGCGATCATGTTCTGCCTCTTGCCGCCCACGCGGATCGCGCTCGGTGATCTGCCTGAGGCGGAAATCGCCGACGCCAGCGGTCTCTTCAACCTGATGCGAAATCTCGGCGGCGCGATCGGAATTGCGTTGATCGACACCATCCTCTACGGCCGGGTCGGAATTTATGCGGAGAATTTCAGGGATCGCCTGCTGGCGGGAGATGTCTCTGCCGCGAAGGCAATCGGTCTCGACCCGTCGCTGCTGCTTAACCGCGCGTCGAGACCGCCGACCGAAGCCGAGATCGCCTTCGTCCAGCCACTGGTCGAGAAGGCGTCGCTGGCGCTGTGCATCAACGAGGCCTGGGCACTCCTCGCCGGTATCGCGATCGTTGGGCTCTTGTTGGCGCCATTCGCCCGAAATTCTAGAGCGCGATGACTAATCGTCATCCCGCTGTATCCTTATGTTTGAGCATGATCTTGTCGGAAAACCGCTATCCACTTTTCCGGATCATGCTCTAAGCCGTAGGCACGCTTCTCCGTCGCGTCGGCTCGATCAGTTCCGGCCGCGGGCCCGAGAGGCGCTTGTGCATGTGCACCATCAGCGCCATGCCGAACAACGGCGTCGCCAGATTGACAACCGGGATCGACACGAAGGCCGCGATCAGCGCGCCCGCGGTGAAAACCGTCGCCGCATTGTCCTTGCGCATCAGCTTGGCTTCGGCCGGCGGGCGGAAGCGCATCGCCGCGAGCTCGAAATATTGCTTTCCGAGCAACCAGGCCGTGGCGATGAAGAACACCAAAAAGCCCGCGCCAGCCACGAACACGAACGGCAGCGCGACCAGATAGACCAGTAGCGTCAGCAGCGCGATCTTGACGCCCTCGATCGTCGCCAGCGTGATCGGCAGCGCCATGCCGGGTTCCTCGGCCGGATAATATTCGCGCTCAACGAGGTCGGCGACGTCGTCGACAAACACGCCTGCAATCAGCGACGTGATCGCCGGCATCAGGAAAATGCCGCCGACCACAACGCCGAAGCCGGCCGCGATCGAGACAAGCCAGGAAAGGACATTCAGCGTCGTATGGAAATTGGGCCCGAGCATCGCTTCCGCCCAGCCCTCGCCTGAGGTCGCAAGCCAGCTCAACAACCGCTGCAGGCCGATCGCAAGCACGGTGATCAGCACCAGCGCAAGCCCGACTGAGCGCCACAGGATCGAGCGCATCGGCGGCGACAGGATTTGCGAAATCGCCTTGACGGCGGCATCGATCATAACGGGGTACCCTCTCGAAATTGCCATCGAGAGGTAGACATGCGCGTCAGTTTAAGCAAGGCCCGTAAACCGGCCGGTTTGACGCAGTTCAAGCGTCGAGCGGCTTGCCGCGCACGCTGGGACCGAACAGGGCCAGCGTGACGATCACGATCACCATCGCCGTGGTGATCAGCCCGAATACGCCGCCGACACCCGCCTGCTTCAGCATATAGGCCACGATGAAGCCCGAGAACGTCGCGCTGATCCGGCTCATGGAATAGACCAGCCCCGCCGCCCG
Organism: uncultured Alphaproteobacteria bacterium; assembly: GCA_963739755.1. Lineage (GTDB taxonomy): Bacteria > Pseudomonadota > Alphaproteobacteria > Rhizobiales > Xanthobacteraceae > Bradyrhizobium. The sequence goes on from CAVUCB010000021.1 coordinate 1,954, forward strand.
CGCGCGGACCGCGGTCGGGAACACTTCGGTCTGGTAGGCGTGATAGGCGTAGGACATGGTCATGTTCGCCGCCGTCAGCAGCACGCCGCAGCCGATCAGCAGCGCCGGCGCGGTGAGCTGCGAGAAGGCGATGCCGAAGATGATGATCGCGACACAGGCGCCGCAGATGATCCATTTGCGCTCGAACTTGTCAGCGAAGGTCGCAGCGAGCAGCGGCGCGATCGGATAGGCGAAGGCGACGATGAAGGCATATTCCAGGCTCTTGGTTATGGTGATGCCCTTCTCGACCAACAGCGTCGGCACCCAATTGGCAAAGCCGTAGAAGCCAAAGGCCTGGCAGAGATTGAACGCCATGAACATCACGACAAGCGGCAAATAGGGCGGCTTGAACAGGTCGCCGAAGCCGATCGTCGGCATTGCGGCGGGAGCAGGCGCTTCCGCCATGGTCGCAGGTTGCGGGCTCGCGCCGGTCGCGGCCTCCAGCGTGCGTACGACGGCGATCGCCTCCGCGCCGCGACCGTGGCGCGCGAGCCAGAGCGGGCTCTCCGGCAGGTAAAGCCGCAGCACCCAGATCACCATGCTGGCGGCGGCGCCGATCAGGACCACCCAGCGCCAGCCGTCGAGGCCCATGGGCGACAGCGGCACCAGCCACCAGGCGAGGAAGGCCACGATCGGCACCGCGATGAACATCACGGCCTGGTTGACCGCAAAGGCTCGGCCACGCATCCAGCTCGGCACCAGCTCGGTGATGTAGGCGTCGATGGTGATGATCTCGACACCGATGCCGATCCCGGCGAGGAAGCGCCACAGCAGCAGGCCGTCTGAGGTGGTCTGGAATGCCATGATTACCGAGGCCGCGCTATAGCCGAGCAACGCCCAGGTGAAGATCGCGCGACGGCCGAAACGGTCGGCGAGGAAGCCGAGGAAGAACGTACCGACGAACAGGCCCGCGAACGTCGCCGCGACGAAGGCGCCGATCCCGGAGAAGCCGAAGAACGCCTCTGTGGTGGCAGTCAACAGCTTGCTGCGGCCAAGGCCCGGCGCGATATAGCCGGTGAGAAACAGGTCGTAGATCTCAAAACAGCCGCCGAGCGACAGCAGGATCACGAGCCGCCAGAGATAGGTCGAGGCCGGCAGGCTTTCGAGCCGCCGCGAGATTTCGGTTGGGCCTGCGGATGCGCCCGCAAAATCGGTTCCTGCCTCAAGGCTGACAACGCTCATATTTACCTCCCCCCTACCGGCCGAATTGTGCGGATTGTTTTGCCCCGCTTTTCGGTCGACTTTGGCCGTCTCGCATCTGCGTTATGCTCACGCGAATGCAGCGTTGCAAAGATTATATTTTTCAGATGGCGCGGCAACGCCTATCTTCAGCGCACGAATGAAGGAGACAGGAATGGCCGAAACCGGATTGCCACTCGAGGGCGTGAGGGTCGTCGAGATGACCCACATGGTGATGGGCCCGACCTGCGGCATGATCCTTGCGCAGCTCGGCGCCGAGGTGATCAAGGTCGAGCCGCCCGCAGGCGACAAGACCCGCTCGCTCGGCGGCATGGGCACCTCGTTCTTTCCGTTGTTCAATCGCGGCAAGCGCAGCATCGTGCTCGATCCGGCGATGCCGAAAGATCGCGAGACCATGCATCGGCTGCTCGCAAGCGCCGACGTGTTTCTGGAAAATTTCCGCGACGGTCAGCTCGAGAAGCAGGGCCTCGGCGCGGAACAGCTCCGGGAAAAATATCCGCATCTGATCGTCGCAGGCCACAAGGGATTTCTGTCCGGCCCCTACGAACATCGTCCTGCGCTCGATGAGGTCGTGCAGATGATGTCGGGACTGGCCGCCATGACCGGGACCAGGGAAAAGCCGCAGCGTGTCGGCTCTTCCGCCAACGACATCATGGGCGGCATGTTCGGCGTGATCTCGATCCTCGCCGCGCTCTACCAGAAACGCAGCAGCGGCTCGGCTTCCGGCGCCAATATCCGCATCGGGCTATTCGAGAATTGCCTGTTCCTGGTCGCCCAGCACATGGTCGAATACGAGATGACCGGCAACAAGCCGCGCTCGATGCCGGAGCGCGAGCATGCCTGGCCAATCTACGACATCTTCGATACGGCCGACGGCAATCGAATTTTTATCGGCGTCGTCACCGAAGGCCATTGGCAGAGTTTTTGCCGCGAATTCGGTATGCAGGAGTTTCTGGACGATCCAACGCTGCGAACCACCACCGACCGGATCATGGCGCGCTCGCGGATCATTCCACGTGCGGCGGAAATCATCAAAGGGTGGAATATCGCAAGGCTTTCGGAAAAGCTCGACGCGCTCAACATCTGCTTCTCGCCGATCAACCGTCCCGAGGACCTCTTCAACGATCCGCATGTGTTGCGGCCGGGCGGCCTCGTTAATAATTTCAACGCCGATGGCACCCCGTTCCGCGTGCCGGCGTTGCCGATCGAATGGAACAGCGCCAATATCGGCGAAGGGCTGAAGGTGGCGCCGCTTGGTGACGACACCACAGCGGTCCGTGCCGAGCTCGAACAAGAAACCGGGAAGGGAATGAGGAAACGCGCATGACCGATGTTCAGAAAATCTATCCCGATGGCAGCGTCACCCTGCGTGAAGTGGGCCTGCGCGACGGCCTGCAGCTCGTCAAAAGCTTTCCGTCGACGCAGGCAAAGCAGCGCTGGGTCCGCGATGAACATGCCGCCGGCGTGCGCTGCTTCGAAGTCGGCTCGTTCCTGCCCGCGAAAACCTTTCCGCAGTTCGTCGATGCGCGCGAGGTTGTTGCCACCGTTGCTTCACTGCCGGGCGCGCATGGCATCGCGCTGGCGCTGAACGAGCGCGGCGTCAACGAGGCGCTGGCATCAGGCGTCGCCGAAATCGCGTCGGTGGTTTCGGCGACCGAAGAGCACAGCCAGGCCAATGCCAACCGCTCGCGCGAAATCGGCGATCGCCAACGTCAAGCGGATGTGCGATCTGCGTGACGCCAGCGCGCACAAGCCGATCGTGCATGCCGCGATCTCGATGGCGCTCGGCTGTTCGATCGCGGGCCCGGTCGATCCGAACGAGGTGGTCCGGCTGGTGGAAAAATGCTTTGAGGCCGGCGTCGACGCGGTCGGCATCGCCGATACCGTCGGCTATGCGGGGCCAAAGGCTGTTGGTGATCTCACCAAGGCGGCGGTGAAGATCGCAGGCAAGAAGCCGATCTGCGTTCACCTGCACGACACCCGCGGCATGGGTATCGCAAACGCCGCTGCCGCGCTCGACGAGGGCGCGCGCATTCTCGACGGCTCGCTCGGGGGCCTCGGCGGCTGTCCGTTCGCGCCGGGTGCGACCGGCAATGTCGTGTTCGAGGATCTGGTGTTCCTCTGCGAGAGCAAGGGCTTTGTCACTGGCATCGATATCGACAGGCTGATCGCGGTGCGCGCGATCCTGCGCGAGGCGATGCCGAACGAGCCGCTCTACGGCGGGCTCGCCCGAGCCGGGCTGCCGTGCGGAACGGCGGCGAAGGCTGCCTAGAGCCTCGCCGCGCGCAGCCGCAACGCGTTGCCGACCACGCTGACCGACGACAGCGCCATCGCAGCGGCTGCGATGATCGGCGACAGCAGGATGCCGAAGACGGGATACAGGACGCCCGCCGCGATCGGAATCCCGGCCGCATTATAGATGAAGGCGAAGAACAGGTTCTGGCGGATGTTGCTCATCGTCGCCTGCGACAGTTTTCGCGCGCGCACGATGCCGGTGAGATCGCCCTTCAGCAGCGTGACGCCGGCGCTTTCCATCGCGACATCGGTGCCGGTGCCCATGGCGATGCCGACATCGGCCGCGGCCAGCGCCGGCGCATCGTTGACGCCGTCGCCGGCCATCGCGACGATGCGGCCCGCGTTGCGCAGTTTCGTCACGACGGCGCTCTTCTGATCCGGCAGCACTTCGGCCTCGACCTCGGCAATCCCGAGTTTTTGCGCGACGGCGTTCGCCGTGGTGCGGTTGTCGCCGGTCAGCATGATCACCTTGACGCCTTCGGCCGCCAGCGCCTTCAGCGCCTCCGGCGTCGAGGCCTTGACCGGATCGGCGATCGCAAACAGCCCGGCGAGCTTGCCATCGATGGCCATGTTGATCACGGTTGCGCCGTCCCCGCGCAGCCGCTCGGCTTCGGCATCAAGCGACGAGGTTTCGATGCCGATCGACGACAGATATTTCGAATTGCCGAGCACGACGGATTTGCCCGCACCTTGCCGGTCGCGCCCTTGCCGGTCGGCGAATCGAAGCCTTCGACGGCGGCGAGCTCGAGCCCGCGCTCCTTCGCCGCCCGCACGATCGGCGTCCGCCAGCGGATGTTCGCTGGCGCGCTCGACGCTGGCGGCGAGCTGCAGGATATCGTTCTCCTGAAATCCCGCCGCCGGTACAATCGCCACGACCTTCGGCTTGCCTTCGGTCAGCGTGCCCGTCTTGTCGACCACCAGCGTGTCGACCTTCTCCATGCCGCTCCAGCGCTTCGGCATTCTTGATCAGCACGCCGGCCTGCGCGCCGCGGCCAACGCCGACCATGATCGACATCGGCGTCGCCAGCCCGAGCGCGCAGGGGCAGGCGATGATCAGCACGCTGACGGCGGCGACCAGGCCGAACGCCAGTTTTGGTTCCGGTCCGAAAATGGCCCAGGCCGCGAACGCAGCAACGGCTGCGATGATCACCGACGGCACGAACCAGCCCGCGACCTGATCGGCCAGCCGCTGGATCGGCGCGCGCGAGCGCTGCGCGTCGGCGACCATCTGCACGATCTGCGACGAGTAACGTTTCGCGCCCGACCTTGTCGGCGCGCATGACAAAGCTGCCGGACTGATTGAGCGTGCCGGCGATCACGCGCGCGCCGGCCTCCTTGGTCACGGGCAGGGATTCGCCGGTCACCAGGGATTCGTCGAGCGCGGAGCGGCCCTCGAGAATGACGCCGTCGACCGGCACTTTTTCGCCCGGCCGCACCCGCAAACGGTCGCCGGCTTTCAGCGTGTCGATCTCGACTTCATGATCGGCGCCGTCGTCATCGACGCGCCGCGCAGTCTTCGGCGCGAGCTGCAGCAGCGCCTTGATCGCGCCCGAGGTCGCCTCGCGTGCGCGCAGCTCCAGCACCTGGCCGAGCAGCACCAGCACGGTGATGACGGCGGCGGCCTCGAAATAGACGGCGACCGCGCCGTCATGGCCGCGGAAGTTGGCCGGGAAAGCTTGCGGGAAGACCGTCCCGATCAGGCTGTAGACATAGGCAACGCCCGTGCCGATCGCGATCAGCGTGAACATGTTGAGATTGCGCGTCACCAGCGATTGCCAGCCGCGGACGAAGAAGGGCCAGCCCGCCCACAACACCACCGGCGTCGCGAACACGAGCTGGATCCAGTTCGACAGCGTCGGGTCGATCAGGCCGTGGCCGCCGACGAGATGTCCGCCCATCTCCAGCACGACCGGCGGCACCGACAGCGCTGCGCCGATCCAGAAGCGGCGCGTCATGTCGGCGAGCTCGGGATTGGGCGCGTCGTCGAGGCTCACGACGTCGGGCTCCAGCGCCATGCCGCAGATCGGGCAGGTGCCGGGGCCGACCTGGCGGATCTCCGGATGCATCGGGCAGGTGTAGATCGTGCCTTCCGGCACGGGAGTCTTGCCGGCTTCGGCCTCGCCTTCTTGTCGAGATATTTGGCGGGATCGGCCGCGAATTTGGTGCGGCAGCCGGCCGAGCAGAAATGAAAGGTCTCGCCGTGATATTCGAAGCGATGTTTCGAGGTCTCGGGATTGACGCTCATGCCGCAGACGGGATCGAGCACGCTTGCGTCATCTTCGGCGGTGATGCATGGCCGTGATGGTGATCGTGGCCGGCGTCGGCCGCCATGGCCGCCGCAGCAGCGCTTCGTCCCGCCCGCAGTGCGCCTGTTCCGCTCGTATCCATTGAACGCTCCGGCCTCTTGAAACCTATACCCTGTAGGGGTATATAGGCGGCATGCGCAAGGACATCAAGGCATCCGTTCAGAAACGCCTCGGCCGGATCGAGGGCCAGGTTCGCGGCCTCTCGAAGATGGTCGACGAGGACCGCTATTGCATCGACATCGTGACGCAGATTTCGGCGGTGCGCGCCGCGCTGCGCCGGGTCGAGGAAGAGGTGCTGCGCGACCACGTCGCCCATTGCGTCGAGCATGCGATCGCCAGCGGCGACAAGGCCGATCAGCGCGAGAAGATCGCGGAATTGATGGAAGTGATCGGCCGCTCGGACCGGTAGGTTCGTCATTGCGAGGCGCTCGTGAGCATCGACTGTCCCGCGGAAGGAGCGGAGTGCTTCGCTTCGCTCGCAATGACGGTGGGTACGGATCGGCTTCGGCTTACGCCGCTATCTCTGGCTCGCGCCGCTTGCCGCGGCGCTCCGGCAGCCGCGCCGGCACATATTCGACGCGCAGGAAATGCTCCTCGACGGTGAAGCGTTCGATCAAGGTCGTGGCCTCGACGTCGACAGTCACTTCATCTCAGCCGAAAGCGTCGCTTCTTCGTCAATCTCTTCAGGAACAAGCGGCGGCGAGTCGATCGTTTCTGGAAACACACCGAATTCGCCCGCTACCTCCGGGAGCGGCTTCTGCTTGTCGGCCCAGTGCAGGGCGGTGTAGTCGAAGCCGCGCACGATGGTCGGTTTGACGATTTCGAAATAGGGCGAGATGTCGAAGTCGCGCGGCATGTAGAGCGAGGAATCGCGGATGTGCAGGATCTCGCGCCGCGCCTGCGCGGCTGCCGGCCCGGGTGATCTTGGGCAGGATCGGGTAGCGCACGGTGTCGAAGGCCTGCGCGATCAGCGCCGAGCAGATCATCTTGGTGGGATCGCCGGAGCCGAGCGCGATCATGCGCCGCCGCCAGCGCTGCGGCACCGGCAGCGGGATCAGATAGCGCATCAGGTCGAGGATGTTCTTGGTGTCGTAGCCGAAGCCGATCCGGTTGATGGCATAGCGGCACACCGTGGTGCGGTCCTCGTAGGACAGCCCGACCGGCCGGCAGACCCGGGTGTGATAGGTGAAATATTTCGACAGCGGCGCCGAGGTGACGCCCTCGCCGACATTGGCCTCGATCAGCACATGCGGCTCGCCGTCCGTCTTCCTGCGCGCCGTCGATCGGGCCGACATAGAGCGCGGCGTGCGACCAGGTCGACTGCGTCAGATATTTGATGATGCCGGAAATGCGGTTGTTGCCTTCGACCAGCAGCACGTCGCCCGGCTCGATGATGCTGCGCAGATATTCCGGATCGCTCGGCGTGAACGGCTCATAGCCCGGCACCTCCTTCTGAAGGTAGCCGGCAATCAGCTTGCCGATCGTATCGAGCATCGACGCCCATGATGCAACTTCCCCCCAGCGGCCTTTCCGGCCGCTTTTTCCTTCTCTTATCATGGTCGAAAGCCGTTGCAATTTGGTTCATGCATGGCTGACATCAATCATGATTGATTCACCATGATGGTTGCCGCGCCGCGCCCGAATGCGGCAAGTTCGCTACTCGTTCTTTGTTTTTTCAAAGCTTCGGAAACCATGACATGACAATGACGCGCCGCGGCTTTCTTTCGGCGTCCGCGGCACTTGCGGCGACCCCGGTGCTTCACCGCAGCGCGCTTCGGCTGCGCCGTTGCCGCGCGAGGCCGACATTGTCGTGATCGGCGCGGGCGCGGCCGGCATTGCCGCAGCGCGGCGGATCCTGGCGGCCAACCGCAAGGTGATCGTGATCGAGGCCGCGAGCCAGGTCGGCGGCCGCTGCGTGACCGATATCACGACCTTCGACGTGCCGTTCGATCGCGGCGCGCGCTGGATGCACAATCCCGACACCAACCCGATGATCAAGCTCGCGCGCGCGCCGGGCTCGAGATCGTGACCGCGCCGTCGGGCCAGAAAATCCGCATCGGCCGCCGCAACGCCCGCGCCGGCGAAACCGAGGATTTTCTCGCGACGCTGGTGCGCGCCAACCGCGCGATCGACGATGCCTCGCGCAAGGCCGATATGTCCTGCGCCGCGGCGCTGCCGAAGGATCTCGGCGACTGGGCCGGCACGGTCGAATTCGTGCTCGGCGCCAGCTTCGCCGGCAAGGATCTGAAGGACCTCTCGGCGATCGACAAGGTCCGCGCGGCAGGACCGCAGCGCGGTGTTCGCCTGCCGCCAGGGACTGGGCACGCTGATCGCAAAGCTCGGCGACAGGTGCCGGTGTCGCTGTCGACGCCGGCGAGCCGCATCGCCTGGAGCAATCGCGACGTCACGGTGGAGACGCCGGCCGGGCAAGATCGCCGCGCGCGCGGCCATCATCACGGTGTCGAGCAACGTGCTGGCCGCGGGCAGCATCAAGTTCGCGCCCGATATCCCCAAGCGCCAGCTCGATGCCGCGGCGAAACTGAGCCTCGGCAGCTACGATCACATCGCGCTGCAGATGCCGGGCAATCCGCTCGGGCTTGTCGCGCGACGACGTCATCATCGAGCAGAGCAATTCGACGCGCACCGCGCTGCTGCTCGCCAATGTCGGCGGCTCGTCGCTGTGCTCGATCGACGTCGCCGGCTCCTTCGGCCGCGATCTGTCGGCGCAGGGCGAAGCGGCGATGGTGGCGTTCGCCAGTGGAATGGCTGACGAAACTGTTCGGCAGCGATGTCGGCGCGGCGGTGAAGAAGTCCAGCGCGACGCGCTGGAATGCGGCGCCCTATCGTGCTCGGCGCGATGTCGGCGGCGGCGCCCGGCGCGCAGGCCTCGCGCAAGATCCTGACCGAGCCGATCGGCGCCGTGTTTCTCGCCGGCGAAGCGACGCATGAGACGCTGTGGGGCACGGTCGACGGCGCCTGGGAAAGCGGCGAGCGCGCCGCCGACGCGGCGTTGCGCAAGATCGGCGCGATCAAGGACGCCGAGCCGGTCGCGCCGGCTCCGGCACAGCGCGCAGCAGGCCGCGCCGGCACGCCGCGCCGCGAACGGCCATCGCCGTATTGCGAAGTCGATCAGCTAGCGCAGCACGCCGTCGAGCACCGGCAGGCCGAAGATGACGGCGAGCGCGATCAGGGCGTAGCAGATGCGCGCGGAACAGCGTTTCGCTGGCGCGGCCGAACACGACGCGCCGAAGCGGACGCCGATCGCATAGACCGGGCCGACGATCAGCGCGAACAGGATCGCGTCCGCGTGATCAGGCCGCTCACGGCATAGCTCACGACGGAAAAGAAATCGGACGCACCGAAGAACAGCATGATGTTGGCGCGCGCGATATTCGACGCGATCGGCCGGCCGAGCCAATAGCCGACGATCGGCGGGCCGCCGGTTTGCGCCAGCCCGCTGCAGAAGCCGGACAGCCCGCCGATGCCGACCGAAAGCGCGGACATGATCCTTGCCGCGATAGCGCCAGCCCGACAGCAACAGCAGCAACAGCGCGATCACGAAGCCGGAAATGATCCAGCGCGTGGTCACGGGATCGAGCCGGCTGAGGAAGCAGGTGCCGATCGGCACGCCGACCAGCGCGCCGACCACGATGACCGCGGTCGCCTTGCGGTCGGCCTGCCGCCACGCGTTCGGCACAGCGGCGCCGCGGCGACGAAATCGATGATCAGCAGCAGCGCCGCGACCAGGCGCGGCGCCGCGAGGCTGCTGGCGAGCGGCATGAAGATCAGCGCCGAGCCGAAGCCGGAAAAGCCGCGCGCCGTTCCCGCGACGAAGGCGATCGCGCAGATCGCGATCGCGGCGTGGGTGCTGACATCTGCCGGGATGAGCCGGCAAGGTTCATGACTGTCCGAAACGCTTCACACTTCTGCATCATGCCCGCAACGCGCCGCCGGTCTTCTTGGTGACCTCGGCGACGATCTTCGCGCCGACCGCGTCGATCTCCTCATCGGTCATGGTCTTTTCGCGCGGCTGCATCGTCACGGCGATCGCGATCGACTTCTTGCCGTCGTCGATGCCCTTGCCCTCATAGACGTCGAACACGGTGACGTCGGTGATCAGCTTCTTGTCGACGCCTTGCGCCGCGCGCACGATGTCGCCGGCCTTGACCGTGCGATCGACGATGAAGGCGAAGTCGCGCGACACCGGCTGGAACGCCGACAGCTCCAGCACCGGCTTGGCGCGGGTCGGCTTCTGCTTGGCCGCCGGAATGCGGTCGAGGATCACCTCGAATGCCATCAGCGGGCCGTCGGCGCGCAGCGCTTCCAGCGCGCGCGGATGCAACTCGCCGAAATAGCCGAGCACGTTCTGCGGGCCGATCTGGATGGTGCCGGAGCGGCCCGGATGCAGCCAGTCTGCGCCGCCGGGCACGATCTGCAGCGCCTGCATCGGCGCGCCGGCGGCGGCCAGCACGGCAAGCGCATCGGCCTTGGCGTCGAACGCATCGGCCGTGGCCGAGCCCGACCAGTGCCGGCCGATGCCCTTCGACGAGGCAAAGCCGTGGCGGACGCCGGCGGCGGCGATGAACTGGTCCTCCGGGCCGGTCGCCCTTGAAGATCTGGCCGACCTCGAACAGCGCGACATCGGCAAAGCCGCGGTCGGCATTGGCCTGCGCGGCCGCGATCAGGCCGGGCAGCAGGCTCGGCCGCATGTCGGACAGATCGGACGCGATCGGATTGGCGAGCGCGAGCTCGCGCCTTGCCGCCGCCGAACAATTCGGCGGCCGGCTTGGAGATGAACGACCAGGTCACCGCCTCGACCATGCCGCGCGCCGCCAGCGCGCGCTTGGCGCGGCGGGTGCGCAGCTGGATCGGCGTCAGCACCGGCTTGCGCGGCGTCCTCGCCGCGCTCGAACGGCGTCATCGGCACCTTGTCGACGCCGACGATGCGCACGATCTCCTCGACGATATCGGCCTTGCCGTGCACGTCGGTGCGCCAGGACGGGACCGCGACCTTCACCACCGGGCCAGTGCCCGCCATCATGAAGCCGAGACGGGTCAGGATGCCGCGCATCTCCGGCAGCGGCACCTCGATGCCGGCGAGCCGCTTGACCTCGGTCAGCGGGAAATCGATGACGCGGTCGTCGCCAAAGGCCTTGCCGACCACGACGTTCTCCGACGGCGTGCCGCCGCACAGCTCCATCACCAGCCTGGTCGCAAGCTCCAGCCCCGGCACCATGAAGGCCGGATCGACGCCGCGCTCGAAGCGATAGCGCGCATCGGAATTGATGCCGAGCTTGCGGCCGGTCTGCGCGATGTTGATCTCGTTCCACAGCGCCGAATTCGATCAGCACGTCGGTGGTGTTCTCGTCGCAGCCCGAGGCCTCGCCGCCCATGATGCCGGCGAGCGACTCGACGCCGTGATCGTCGGCGATGACGCAGACGCCGCTGTCGAGCGTGTAGGTGCGGCCGTCGAGCGCGAGCAGCGTCTCGCCGTCGCGGGCGCGGCGCACGGTGAGATTGCCCTTCACCTTCGTTGGCGTCGAACACATGCAGCGGCCGGGCGCGGTCGTAGGTCATGAAGTTGGTGATGTCGACCAGCGCGTTGATCGGGCCGCAGGCCGATCGAGGTCAGCCGCTGCTGCAGCCATTCCGGCGACGGGCCGTTCTTGACGCCGCGCACCAGCCGCAGCGCAAAGCCCGGACAGAGGCTTTGCGTCCTCGACCGTCACCTTCACCGGGCAGGGAAATTCGCCCTTGATCGGCTTGATGCCGGGATCCTTGAACTTGCCCATGTCGGCGGCGGAGAGATCGCGCGCGATGCCGTGCACGCCGGTGCAGTCCTGCCGGTTCGGCGTCAGATTGATCTCGAACACGGGATCGCCGAGCCCGGCCCATTCGGCATAGCCCTTGCCGATCGGCGCATCGGCCGGCAGTTCCATGATGCCGTCATGATCTTCGGAGATCTGCAGCTCGGCCGCCGAGCACAGCATGCCGCGGCTCTCGACGCCGCGGATGGTGCCGACGCCGAGCGTGATGTTCTTGCCGGGAATGAAGGTGCCGGGCGGCGAGAACACGCTGACCAGGCCGGCGCGCGCATTCGGCGCGCCGCAGACGACCTGCACCGGCGCGGCGCCGTCGCCGGTGTCGACCATGCAGACGCGCAAGCGGTCGGCATTCGGATGCTGCTCGGCCGAGATCACGCGCGCGATCGTGAACGGCGCCAGCGCCTTCGCCTTGTCCTCGATGATGCTCGACCTCGAGCCCGATCATGGTGAGCTTGTCGGCGAGCTTTTCGACGGCTCGTCGGTGTCGAGATGTTCCTTCAGCCAGGAGAGCGTGAATTTCACGAGCTCAGCCCTCCCGCCAGCGTCGGGACGTCGAGCGGCTTGAAGCCGTAATGGCTTGAGCCAGCGCACGTCGCTTTCGAACAGCTGGCGCAGGTCCGACATGCCGTATTTCAGCATCGCGATGCGGTCGATGCCCATGCCCCAGGCAAAGCCCTGGTAGACGTCGGGATCGATGCCGCAGGCGCGCAGCACATTCGGATGCACCATGCCGCAGCCGAGAATCTCCAGCCAGTCCTCGCCCTCGCCGAAGCGGATCTCGCCCTTGTCGCGGCGGCACTGGATGTCGACTTCGAGCGACGGCTCGGTGAACGGAAAGAACGACGGCCGGAACCGCATGTTGATGTGGTCGACCTCGAAGAACGCCTTGCAGAACTCGTGCAGGATCCATTTGAGGTGGCCGAGATGCGAGCCCTTGTCGATGACGAGGCCTTCGACCTGGTGGAATTGCGGCGTGTGGGTCGCGTCGGAATCGATGCGATAGGTGCGGCCCGGGCAGATCACGCGGATCGGCGGCTTCTGGGTCAGCATGGTGCGCACCTGCACCGGCGAGGTGTGGGTGCGCAACAGCATGCGCGAGCCGTCCTCCTTCGGATTGAAGAAGAACGTGTCGTGCATCTCGCGCGCCGGATGGCCATCGGGGAAATTCAGCTTGGTGAAGTTGTAGTCGTCGGTCTCGATGTCGGGACCTTCGGCGATGGCAAAACCCATGTCGGCGAAGATCGTGGTCAGCTCGTCCAGCACCTGGCTCAGCGGATGGATGCGGCCGGCTTCGGCCGGCGCCTCGCGCAGCGGCAGCGTGACGTCGATGGTCTCGGACGCCAGCCGCGCATCGAGCGCGGCCGATTTCAGCAGTCGCGCCGCGCGGTCAGCGCCTGGGTGACATTGTCCTTGGCGAGGTTGATCGCGGCGCCTTGCGTCTTGCGCTCGTCGGGCGACATCTTGCCGAGCGTGGCGAGCAGCGCCGAGATCGAGCCCTTCTTGCCGAGGGCTGCGACGCGCACGGCTTCGAGCGCGGCTTCATCGCCGGCGGCGGCGATGTCGCCGAGGATGTTCTGTTCGAGCGTTGCGAGGTCGGACACGGTTTAATCTCTGCTTTCAGCGGGCGGCTGGTTGTGGCCGCCGGAGGGCCGAAACGTCAAGCAAGAAGCCCTCAAATCAGCCCTGTGGCCTCGACCGCCTTTGAACCCTTTTGCTCGCGCGTCCTACCAAGGTGAAGCCAGCAGGGAGCACGCGATGCGCTTTAGATCCGGTCATGGCCGTTCTGGCCGCTCATTTGTTCGCTCGGCGCCGGCTCCGGCGCTTCGCCGCGGTCTGTCTCGGACAAGTCGATGACGCTGGACGAGATCGTCGACGCCATCAAGCCGCGGCCGGATGCGAACGCGCGATGAAGCGTTTCAGGACTGCGCAATACGGCGCCAGCGGCGACGTCCGCTCGGCGCGGCCGTCGAGAAGAAATGCGAGGCCGATTTCCTGCCTGGGCTCAAGGCACCGCAGAAGAGGCCTATCAGCGCGAGATGCAGGCCTGCGACCGCAAGTACCGGAACGAGTCCGGCACCATGTATCGTTCGTTCACGGCGTTCTGCCGGGCGGAGGTCGCCCAGCGCTACTCCCGTCAGGCGCGCAAAGGCTTCGCGTTAGGCCGCGAGCGCGGCCTTGGCCTTCTCGGCGATCGCCTGGAACGCCGCCGGCTCGTGGATCGCGAGATCCGACAGCACCTTGCGGTCGACCGTGATGCCCGACTTGGACAGGCCGTCGATAAATCGGCTGTAGGTCAGGCCGAACGGACGCACGGCGGCATTGAGGCGCTGGATCCAGAGCGCGCGGAAGGTGCGCTTCTTGCGCTTGCGGTCGCGGAACGCGTATTGGCCGGCCTTCTCGACCGCCGCCTTGGCGGCGCGGATGGTGTTCTTGCGGCGGCCGTAAAAGCCCTTGGCGGCCTTGTAGACTTTCTTGTGCTTGGCGTGAGAGGTCACACCGCGTTTGACGCGAGACATGACGGATATCCTTGATCGAAGATAGGTGACGGATGGCCGCGCGGACGCGGCCGGCTAGTTAAGACGATCGCGGACGCGATCAGGCGTTCGGCAGGAAATACTTCTTGATGTTGTCGCCGTCGGTCTTGAACAGCACGCGGGTGCCGCGGAGCTGGCGGATCTGCTTCTTGGTCCGCTTGATCATGCCGTGGCGCTTGCCGCGCTGGGCGTGCATCACTTTGCCGGTGGCAGTCACCTTGAAGCGCTTTTTGGCGCCCGATTTGGTCTTCAGCTTGGGCATTTGGCTCTCCTTTGGCCGCAACAGAAACCGCCCGAGGGGCGCTTCGGCGGCTAAAATGCTCGTTAGAGCGTTGAAAGTGCTCAGGTTATTTCCGAAAAGGCAGAAATCCGCACGGACATCGCCACGGCAGCCCTTGATCAGCCGGGCGACGAAGGGCGGGCTTATGGCAGAGCGAAGGGCGAATTGGCAACGTCAAACGGATGAACCATGGCCCCATGTTGACGGTGATGCCATTGCTCGATCCCCGAAGCATGACCGGAACAGGACCAAAATGACCAATTCAGCCAAAGATTGCCACCTCTTTCCGCTTCCGCTGCGCGCCTGCGCTGGACCGTGTCTCGCCATCGCCGCGGATGGCCGCGCCCGGCGCCGCCGATGCCAAGATGGCTCGCGCGGCGGGCGCCTATGACGGCGTCTGGAACGTCGTGTTCGCCACCACGCGCGGCACCTGCAGCTCCGGCTACAGCGTCCCCTTCACGGTGACCGGCAGCCGCGTCTCCTCGGCCGGCGGCGGCAGGGTCTCGGGCTCGGTCAATCGCGGCGGCGGCGTCGCGGTCCAGGTCTCGGTCGGCGCTTCCCAGGCCAGCGGCGGCGGCCGGCTCGCCGGCAACTCCGGCGCCGGCTCCTGGAGCGGCATCATTCCGGCGACACTGCAGCGGCACCTGGCAGGCGACGCGGAGCTGATCCACCAGCTCCTACGAAAATCGGCCCGCCAGATGATCTGGCGGGCCGTTTTGCATTTCGAGCAATTGATTTGGGAATCTAGCGCGGCGCCAGCACCATGACGACCTGGCGGCCTTCGAACCGGGCGTCCTGCTCGACCTTGGCGAACTCGGCGACGTCGGCCTTGACCTTGTCCAGCAGCTTGGTGCCGATCTCCTGGTGCGCCATTTCGCGGCCGCGGTAGCGCAGGGTGATCTTGACCTTGTCGCCTTCCTCGAAGAAGCGCTGCATCGCGCGCATCTTCACTTCATAGTCGTGATCGTCGATCATCGGCCGGAGCTTGATCTCCTTGATCTCGACGACCTTCTGCTTCTTGCGGGCTTCCGCGGCTTTCTTCTGCGCCGAATATTTGAACTTCCCGTAGTCCATGATCTTGCAGACGGGAGGATTGTTGTTCGGCGAAATCTCGACGAGATCCATGCCTGCCTCGATGGCCATCTTGATGGCGACCACGGTCTCGACGGTGCCGTGGTTCGGCCGGTCTGATCGATCAGCTGGATCTGCGCATTGCGGATATCATCATTGATGCGCGGCCCGTCTTTGGCGGCAGCGGGCGGGGCTCTATTGGGACGGCGAATGGGTAGTTCTCCAAGGTTGTGAACGGAAGGGCGATATTTTGAAGGAATACGCGGCTAGCGGGCAAGCGAACGTCGCGCGCTGCGCAAGAAAACCGATCAAATGCGAGGCATTTCGGTCACGGCCGGCGACATAGAGCACCGCATGCTCTCTGCGTTCCGCAAGCGCGAGGGAATGCCTTAGGTCAACGGATCGGTGTCCGTTGACGGACGCGCGGCCTCGCTCAAACGGCACGACGAACCGGAGTGATGATCCATAACGATTCCGCCCACGCCCGCGCCGCCGGCCTTCATCGAGGTCGGTCAGGGCGACGGCCGGCGCCGGATCGCCGTGCGTGCCCGCGCCGGCGCCGCGCCCGGGCTGTTCTGGCTCGGCGGGTTCAATTCCGACATGAAGGGCACCAAGGCGCTCGCGCTGGACGCCTGGGCGGCCGAGCACGGCCGCGCCTGCGTGCGGTTCGACTATTCCGGCCACGGCGAATCCGGCGGCGCAATTCGTCGACGGCACCATCGGCCGCTGGCTGGAGGAGAGCGTTGCGGTGTTCGAGCGGTTTTGCCGCGGGCCCGCAGGTCGTGATCGGCTCATCGATGGGCGGCTGGATGGCGCTGCTGCTGGCGCGCGAGATCGCCAAGCGCCCGGCAAGCCGCGCTCGCTGGCCGGCCTGGTGCTGATCGCGCCGGCGCCGGACTTCACCGAGGAACTGATGTGGAAGGGCTTTTCGCCGGAGATCCGCCAGGAGATCGAGAGCAAGGGCGTCTGGATGCGGCCGTCGCAATATGGCGACGGCTCGCCCTATCCGATCACGCGCGCGCTGATCGAGGAGGGCCGCAACCATCTCCTGCTCGGCGGCTCCATCGAGGTCGGCTGCCCGTGCGCATCCTGCAGGGCGCGCAGGACCCCGACGTGCCCTGGCAGCACGCCTTTGCGCTGGCGCACCGGCTGCCGGCCGACGACGTGGTGCTGACCATGATCCAGGACGGCGACCACCGCCTGTCGCGGCCGCAGGACATCGCGCGGATCATTGCCGCGGTGGCGGAGATCGGGTGAGATATCGCGCCAGGGAGGAGCAGCGCATGAATTCCAACCATGCTCCGCTCTTCTGCGAGCCGTCGAGCGCCGCGACGGCAGGGCCTTTGCCGCGCTGTTCACCGAGGACGGCGTCTATCACGACGTGTTCTACGGCGCTTCAAGGGCCGCGAAAAGATCGCCGAGATGATCGACGACTGGTTCTATCGCACGGCGACTGATTTCCGCTGGGACATGCATGCGCCGGTCACTGACGGCGAGACGCTCTATGCGCGCTACACGTTCAGCTATCGCTCGAACCTGCCGGAAGCGAAGGGCGCGCGCGCCATGTTCGAGGGCGTCTCGATCATGAAGCTGCGCGACGGCAGGATCGCGGAATATCACGAGGTCGCCAACACCGCGCCGGCCTTCGTCGACATGAATTTCGCGCCCGAGCGGATCGCGAAGATCGCCGGCAAGCAGGGCGCGGAGCTGAAGGCGCGGCCGGAGATGGCGCGGCATCTGAAGGCTTAGCCATCGTCATTGCGAGTTGAGCGAACGCGATCGTCCGCGAGCGACGATCAGTAAGCCGCGGCGATGGTGCGCGAGAAGTTACCGGAAACTGCTTCGCCGCCTCGGAATGACAGCAGCTCTACGGCGGCGGCAGTTCGTCATCGGCTTGCGCTGCGCCAGTGCCGCGACGGTCGACGTGCCGATCGGGCCCTGCTCGTCATAGAGCCAGCATTCGCCGATCGCGACGCCGTCCGTGGCGTGATGGTTGACCACCTCGAAGCCGATCCATTCGGTCACCGGCAGGCGGTGCAGATAGAGCGTGACGTCGCTGTTGATGAAGCCGAGGCCCTTGTCGCCGGCATTGGCGAAGGGGCTGGCGAAATCGGCCGCGACGGCGACGCGGACGAACGGCGTCAGCGGCATGCCGTCGACGAGCTCGCGCACCTCGCTCATCCAGAGCCGCCGCGGGCCGAGCGAGCCCATGCGGCCGGCGATCGGCCGGGTCGTCCACTTGCCGTTCATGCCGAGCCGCGGATCGGTCGGCGCCGGAATGTCCGCTGGCTTCGGCGCGTCCCAGTTCGGCGGCGACCAGACCTGCCCGTCCGGATTTTCCGTCCGGCGCAGCAGCTGGCAGGTGGCGCGCGCCATCGCGACGCCGCCGGAGAAGAAATCGGCCTCGATCACGCTGATGCGCAGGCCGTCGCGGACCAGCTTCGTCGTCACCTCGACCGGCGTCAGATGTTCGGCAGGCGGAACATGTCGACCGTCAGCCGCGCCGGCACGAAGTCGTCGCCGCCATGGCGCTGCTCGATCTCATGCGCGAGCAGGCCGATGACGACGCGGCCGTGCATCGATTTCGGGTCCCACGGCCGTTCGCGACCGGCGTCGGCATGAAGGCGTCGCCGATCGCGGGTGAAGAAAGGCTGGTTGGTCATGTTGCAACGCTCCATGACGGAATCGGCACCATGAAGCGGATTTACGCGCGTCTGCATCGTCCGCAAATGCGGACGATCAGGTCCAGCGGACGCCGTCGAGCTGCATGCACGGCGCCAGGATGTCGCGCTTTCGCGGAGCATGACGTCGAGAGTTAGGCGCACGCCATTCCGCGCGGACGTTGTCATCTGTCTCGCGCCATCGCTTTCGCGCCATCGCCGCGAACTCGCGCACGCTCGACCAGTTGCGACCAGCGCCCACACCGCCGCGCCGCGCACCAGCGGGCTCGTCGTCCGACAGCAGCCGTTCGGCTTCCTGCGCCAGCGCGCCCTCGCCCGAATTGCCGATCGCGATCAGCACATTGCGAATGAAGCGGTCGCGGCCGATGCGCTTGACCGGCGATTTGGCGAAGAGCGCGCGAAACGCGGCATCGTCGAGCCGCGCGAGTTCGGCGAGCGCCGGCGCGCGCAATTCGTCGCGCGCGGCGAGCTTCGCCTCGCGCCCTTCCTGCGCGAACTTGTTCCACGGGCAGACCGCAAGACAATCGTCGCAGCCATAGATGCGGTTGCCGATGGCTTTGCGGAATTCGCTGCGGGATCGGTCCCTTGTTCTCGATGGTGAGATAGGAGATGCAGCGCCGCGCATCGAGCTTGTAGGGCGCGGGGAAGGCCGCGGTCGGGCAGATGTCGAGGCAGGCGCGGCACGAGCCGCAGTGATCGATCTCGGCGTCGTCGCGCGGCAGATCGAGCGTGGTGAAGATCGCGCCGAGGAACAGCCACGAGCCGAACTCGCGCGAGACGAGATTGGTGTGCTTGCCCTGCCAGCCGAGGCCGGCCGCCTGCGCCAGCGGCTTTTCCATCACCGCGGCGGTGTCGACGAAGACCTTCACCTCGCAATGCGCGGTCGCGACCAGCCAGCGCGCCAGCGCCTTCAGCCGCTTCTTGATCACGTCGTGATAGTCGTCGCCCTGCGCATAGACCGAGATCGCGCCGCGCGTGCGTTGCTTGAGGATCGCGAGCGGATCCTCGTCCGGCCCGTAGTTGACGCCGAGCATGATGACCGAGCGCACGTCCGGCCACAGCCCGCGCGGATCGGTGCGGCGTTCCGGGTTTTGCGCCAGCCAGTCCATGTCGCCGTGCGCGCCGATCTCGAGGAATTCGCGGAGATGTCTTGCGGCATCCGCGATCGCATCCGGCGCGGTGACGCCGATGCAATCGAAACCGACCGCGCGCGCTTCGCTGGGCGAGCGCGCGCTTCAGCTCGATCGCCCTTCAGAAGTCCAGGTCCACATAGGTCCGCGACGCCGGCACGCCCGCCAGCCATTCGCTCAGCAGCGGACGGAACGACGGGCGGGATTTCACCCGCGCGTACCACGCCTTTGCCGCGTCGTCCTCGATCCATGGCACGTCGCCCAGATAGTCGATCGCCGAAAGATGCGCCGCGGCGGCGAGGTCCGCATAGGTCAGCCGCTCGCCGGCGAGATAGTTCCGCTTCTGCGCCAGCCAGCCGATATAGGCCAGATGATAGCGCACATTGGTCTTGGCGGCGCGGATCACGTCGGTCGCCGGCGCGCCGCCGCCATCGCCCTCGCTGATGAAGCGCTTGTAGATGCGCTCGGTGACCAGCGGGTTTGAGGCCTCCTCGAAGAACTTTTCGTTGAACCACGCCATCAGCCGGCGCACCTCGATGCGCTCGGCCATCGTGACCGGCAGCAGCCGCCGCTCGCCCAGCTCGGCGCCGCAGGTCTCGTCGATGAACTCGGCGATGATTGGGCCCCCGGGATCGCAGGCTGCCCTTCGGTGAACAGCACCGGCGTGGTGCAGGCGGGGTTCAGCGCCAGAAAGCCTTCGCGCCGTTCCCAGACGCGCTCCTCCACCAGCCGCAGGTCGAGGCCATATTCGCCTAGCGCCAGGCGAATGAAGCGCGAGTGCGGACAGAAGGGATGGTGAAACAGGGTGTACATGCGGCCTTTAGGTATGTCGTGGACGCTTAACGAAACGTTCAACTGCGGCTGGCGGCCCGTTGCAGGGCTTAAGAAAACGGGTATGAGCGGCGCGCAAGCTACTCAGACGGACGCAAGGCGCAAGGCGTGTTTTTACATTTTGCGATTGCGGCAACAGAACGAATAAGCGAGAAGAACGCGGCTTTTTGGCCGAAATCGATCAGAACGGACGAGATCATGATGTCAGATGCAATACGGGCGGTGATTCTCGGCATTATCGAGGGCGTCACGGAATTCCTGCCGGTGTCCTCGACCGGCCATCTGTTGCTGGCGGAACGCTTCTTCAATCTCGGCGAAGATAATTTCTGGAAAAGCTTTGCGATCCTGATCCAGCTCGGCGCGATTCTCGCCATCGTCGTGCTTTATTTCGCCAAATTGTGGCGGATTGCGCTCGGCATGTTCTCCAATGCCGACGATCGCCGCTTTGTCATCGGCGTCCTGATCGCGTTCCTGCCGGCTGTGATCATCGGGCTGATCGCCGGCAAATACATCAAGGAAGTGCTGTTCAATCCCTGGGTCGTCTGCTTCTCGCTGATCGTTGGCGGCGCGATCCTGCTCTGGGTTGACCAGATCGACCACAACCCGCATGAACATGACGCGACGCGCTTCCCTCTCCTCACCTATCTCTGGATCGGCGTGGCGCAGTGCCTTGCGATGATCCCCGGCGTGTCGCGCTCGGGCGCCAGCATCGTGGCGGCGATGCTGTTCGGGGCCGACAAGCCCGCGGCAGCCGAGTTTTCGTTCTTCCTTGCGATCCCGACCATGGTCGGCGCCTTTGTCTATGATTTCTACAAGAGCCGCGCCGAGATGACGGCGGACCATCTCGGCATCATCGCCATCGGCTTCGTGGTGTCGTTCATCACCGCGATCATCGTCGTGAAGATGTTCTTGAGCTATGTCGGCCGCCACGGCTTCGCGCTGTTCGCGTGGTGGCGCGTGATCGTCGGCACGCTCGGCCTGGTCGCGCTGGCGATGGGGAAATAAGGCCCAGGTTTGAAACGCGAATCCGCCGTCATTGCGAGGAGCATCAGCGACGATGCGGCAAGCGGCGTGAAAGTAGCTAGGCGTTCTTGCGCTGGAACTGGCCGGCGGGGCGGAAGCGCCAGAGATATTGCGGCGTGATGGCTTCCAGCGAATCCGGAGTGACGCCGAGCCCTTCCAGCGTCAGCCCCGCGGCCTTCGCAGCCTCCGACACCACATTGTCGCTGCGTAGCAGCTCGACCTGATCCGGCGTCAGCTTCAGCGCGCCAGGCGCGAACTGCAGGAAGATCGCCTGCAGCCTGGCGAGGCCGAACGGCAGCGACACCAGCATGCGCTTGCGGTCGGTGATCTCCAGAATCAGCTCGATGATCTCGCGGAACGAGAGCACTTCCGGACCGCCAAGCTCGTAGGTCGCACCAGGCTTGGCCTTGCCGTCGGCGGCATCGGCAATGGCGGTTGCGACATCGCCGACATAGACCGGCTGCATCTTGGTGGTGCCGCCGCCGATCAGCGGCAGCGCCGGGGCCAGCCGCGCCAGCGTAGCAAAGCGGTTGGTAAACTCGATCCTCGGGCCCGAACACGATCGACGGGCGCATGATGGTGGCCGATGGCAGCGCTGCCAGCACCGCCTTTTCGCCGGCAGCCTTGGCGCGGGCGTAGTGCGAAGGCGAGTTCTCGCCGGCGCCGATCGCCGAGACGTGCACCATGGAGGCGCCCACGGCTGCGGCCGCTTTCGCGATCGTCTCCGCGCCCTTCGCCTGCACGGCGTCGAAGGTCTGTGCGCCGCTCGATGCGAGGATGCCGACCAGATTGATCGCCACCTGCGAATCGCGCATCGCGGCTTCCACCGAGGCCGGATAACGCACATTGGCTTGCACCGCGTGGATCTGCCCGACCCTTCCGACTGGCTGCAGATGGCCCGACAATTCCGGCCGCCGGACCGCGACTCGGATGCGGTAGTCGCGCTTGCAAAGCGCACGGACCACGTTTCGCCCCAGAAAGCCCGATCCCCGAAAACCGTGACCAACGTGTCCTGATTCGATGCCATGCGGTCAGCTTCCTCGTCAAAATTCGGCGTATTCCGGCGGAATCGCGATACGCCATCAGATCGGCCCTGTACAGGATATTTGCCCCGCACGGCGCCCATTTGACAAGCGCACGACCGATCCGTAGTAAGCGCGCCCATGCCCAGGTGGCGGAATTGGTAGACGCGCTGGCTTCAGGTGCCAGTGGCTTAACGGCCGTGAAGGTTCGAGTCCTTTCCTGGGCACCACCCCTCTCGAAACCCGAAGGTGGTGGAGACGCAGACAGCGCGAAGCCCGCTGCACTAGTCCTCCGGATTGCCGCCGTTCTGCTTGTGGCTGTCAGGGCCGCGGCTGAACACGCCGTAATTGCTTGATTTCATGCCGACGCCCGCATCGGGAGTGGCGATCGTCAGTCCGAGCTTCAACAGCTCGCGCACGGCTGCGGCTCGGGTGGGCATCCGGTGCTCGAAGCGAAAATCGTCCAGGGCCGCGAGTTCCTCCGGCGAAAGCATCACCTGCAGCCTTTCATCCCTCATGTCCTTCATCGGAAACATCCCAAACTTTGCAGATTGAGTAGTTTGCTCAACTTTGTAAGTCGGCATTGGTTCCGTGAGTTCCGAACCGAGCTGCCAAATTAGTAAAATAATCAATGAAAACAATAGGTTAAGTGTTGATTTCGGGCCGCGAAGGGCGCATGCTGCGAGCTCGGAGAATAGCCATGACAGAGGAAATCAAGCTGCCTCGAAAGCTGTCGGACGAGCCGAAGGCGCCGAAGCCACGCCGGCCGAGCCACGAGATGGTCATCGAGAATCTCGAGCGCTGGGCCAATAGCCCCGGCCTGCAGTCGCCAAAATCGTTGGATTCGAAAACGGCCTGACCTTGGTCCGAACCGACCGCGGGCGATCAGCGAGCCCGCCGATGCGAGCACGGGCAATCAGGTTCCGGATCCGCGCAGCAACTGTTTTAGCGCCTCTTCGGCGCGTTGCATCGGCTCCAGGTTGCGATAGGTCCGCGCCAACAACAGTGCGCCTTCGAGCTGGCTGAGCACCGTCGTCGCGGTAAGATTGGCCTGGTCGGATTTCATGCCAAAGCGTTGCAGCCCGCGCGCGATTTCGGCTTCCCATTTCTGAAAGGCCCCGCGCGTCGCCGCGGCCAGCACGTCGGATTGCGCCGCGGTTTCGAGCGCGGTTGTCGCGATCGGGCACCCTCGGTAAAGCCGGATTTTTCGAGGTCGGACGCCATGCCGCGCGCCACGCGGGTCACAAAGACTTCCGCGCTTTCGGAAGTGTCCGCCGCGTTGGCAATGGCCAGGCGCACCGCCTCGCCTGCCAGCGTCAGCGCCGCCTCGCCGATCTCCTCCTTGCCCTTCGGAAAGTGGAAATACAGCGAGCCGCGCGGCGAACCGCCGGCTTCCAGAATGTCGTGCAGCGCCGTGCCGTGAAAGCCCTGTCGGCGAAACAGCTTTGCCGCGGCGGCCAACGTTTTGCCTTTTGAATCAGTGGTCTTGGGCATGGGCCAAAATACCGCTTGCAAATCGGTATGTCGACCGTCATAGTATGTATGTCAACCGACATAGTATCTTGCGAGGCCTCATGACCCAACTCAGTGAACAGCAGGCGCGTGAGGTGATCGCGCCCTGGTACAGCCTCTTCAACATCAAGACCCGCGGCGATGTCCGCGCCACCCAGGAAGCGGCGCTGACGGACGACTACGAATCCTGCGCCGGCTATCTGCAGGGCGAATGCTGGGGCCGCGAGATCTCGATCAAGGTCGTCTCGAATTTCGCCAACACGATCCCCGACATGACCTTCGACATCAAGGAAGTGCTGGTTGCAGGCGATCGAGTCGTGGTGCGCGGCGAAGTCGCCAGCACGCCCGCAGGCGAATTGTTCGGCGTGCCGTACACGGGCCGGAGCTTTCGCATCATGGCCGTCGACATCCAGACCATCCGCGACGGCAGGATCGCGAAAACCTATCACATGGAAAACTGGTTGAGCGCCATCAGCCAGTTGCGCGCGAAATAGGCGAGGGCGCAGGCGGCCGAGTCATACGACCGCCTCGCCGACCTTTCTCGCCACCTGCCTTTGCACGAAATACATCGCCAGCAGCGCGACCAATGACGTGCCGACAACGATGTAGCCGAGGCGGTCGAAATGCCGGAGCGAGCCGTCGGCATTTTGCGCAATGATCGCCGCGGCGAACACCGATCCGAGTCCGCCGGAAAGCTGCTGCAGCGAGGCGCCGACGGCGCTGAACGAGCCGCGTTGGTGAGCCGCTGGGATCGCCGAGATCAGCGCCTGCGACGGGATCATGCGCGAGAAGATGCCGACGAACATCAGCACATTGACTGCTATCACGACGGTCAATGTTGTCTGTCCGAGATGGGTATAGATCAGCACCATGACGATCGACACGGCTGTGCCGAACATGAAGGTCGGAAACTTGCCGAACGCGTCGCTGGCCCGGCCAACGAGAGGTCCGGTGAAAACAGTGAAGAGCCCGGATGCGAGATAGACCGTCGGCAGATGTTCGATGCCGATGCCAAGATTGTGCACGGTGTAGGCGCTGCCGAACGGCATCAGCATATAGCCTCCCGTTGCGAGCAAGGTGGTCACCCCGAAGGCGAGGGCGTAATTAGGCTCACTGACCGTCGCGACCAGATGTGCGAATGCGTTCCTTTCCTGCTTGAGCCGCAGATGGCCATCGACCGGGCGCATCAGAACCAGGACGGCCGCTATCACGGCGATCGCGAGCCCGACGATCGCTCCGAACGCGACGTGCCAGTTCCAGCGGTTGGCGAGAAACAATCCGACGGGAATACCCAGTACCTGGCTCGCCGCGAACGCCGTCTGCACATAACCCATCACGCGGCCGCGCAAGTGCAGGGGAAAGAGATCGGTGATGATGGCGAGCACAATCGAGCCGACCACGCCGCCGAACAGCCCGGTGACGATCCGGCCGAGCAGAAGCAGGTGATAGTTCGGGGCGAGGGCGCACAGTGTCGTTCCGGCGGTGAAGCCGACATAAAAGAACAGCAGAAGACGCTTGCGGTCGAAACGGTCGGCAAAGCCGGCCGCCAGCACACCCGAAATGCCGGCGCTGAACGCGTAGGCCGAAACCGCCACGCCGAACTGCGCGGCCGTGATGTCCAGCGCTGGCATGAGAATCGCGCCAAGCGGCGACATGATGATGAAGTCGAGGATGATCGTGAATTGAACCAGCGCCAAAAGCGCCACAAGACCCGACTGGTAGCGCGAAAAACCGCGCTCCAGCTCCTGCTCATCGTCAATCGCCGCCGCCAGGGTCTGTTCGGACATGGTTCCTCTTTGAATTGGGTGCCGTGCAAGCATCGGGGAGGGCGCACAGCGATATCCGCAACGCGGCCGGTGAAACAGCCAATTTATTGTTACGGGAGCTTTACTCCTCGGCGGATCGCCGTATTAAGCGACTGGCACTACGCTGCCCGCTGCTCGCTTCGTCCCGGCGGCAGCGTGACCGGCCAGCGCATCCACCGAGCGCTGCAATGGCGCAAAAGAAACCAAAATCGGCACACTTTTGCTCGGAAAGACGATTTTCCCACAGAGGCTTCCGGCCGCTGCAATGGTTCGTCAACCATCACTGCCGACGGCTGATTTAATCGCCCATTAGTGGTTGCCCGCGTATGCATGTGTCATGCCCGGGCAGGCGAGCCCGGCGATTTTCGCAAACGATCAAGCCTTCGAGTCGCACACATGCTGCAGGGCCTGGCTGAACCGCTATCGTCGCCGGTCGGTGCGAACGCTTGCCGCGCGCTTGTGATCGATCTGGAAGGCGCGCTGCTCCGTTCGGATCTGCTGCACGAAGTCGTTCTTCAGCGACGTCCGTCAATCGTCTGCCAGCCTGCGTGCGCGCCCACCTTCGAACATGGCGGCGCTGATCGAGGCGCTGGCGGACGCCAATATCGACTACGGCCATCTTCCTTACGATCCCGCAGCATTGAGTTTGGTGTTGGCAGGACGAGCGCAGGGACGGAAGATCTATCTCGCCTTCACCCGATTTCGCGCCCACGCTGAGGCGATCGCGTCGCATCTGGGCTTCGATGGCGTGGTCGCATCGACCGATTTCACAGCAGACGGCCACAAAGGCGCGCTGCCTTTCGAGATCGACAATTTCGAGCGTGTTGGCGCTCGCGTCGGGCGGCGCGAGATCGACTGGCGGATATGGTTGAACGCCCTGCGCGTCTACCAATATGCCAAGAACTCGCTGGTTTTCGTTCCTGCGCTGACCTCTCATCAGATGAGTCCCGCGGCATGGGGCAGCGCGCTATTGGCATTCCTGGCGTTCTCGGCCTGCGCATCAGGCGCCTATCTCTTGAACGACCTCGTTGACCTTGCAGCCGATCGTCGTCATCCCGGCAAGGTCCATCGTGCGATTGCGTCGGGAGACTTGCCGATATCGCAGGCCCTGATCGCAATTCCCGTGCTCTGGCTGGGATCGATCGCCGCGGCTCTCGCCATCTCCACGCCCTTCCTGGCCGCTCTCGGCGCCTATCTCGCAACGACGATCGCCTATTCGCTCCTGCTCAAGAAAAAGATGCTGGTCGATATCGTGACGCTTGCGGGTCTCTACACGATCCGCATCGTCGGCGGTTCCGTCGCTGTCGGCGTCACGCTGTCCGAATGGCTTCTGATGTTTTCCTTCTTCATCTTCACGTCGCTGGCACTGATCAAGCGCTACGGCGAGTTGATGATGTGTCGCGGAGAGGGATTATCCGATCCCGGCAACCGCGATTACAAGGTCGGCGATGCAGAGATCATCGGCGCTCTGGCGGCGTCCAGCGGAATGAACGCCGTGATCGTGTTTTCGCTTTACGCGTCCTCGACGACGGTCATGCAGATGTACAGCCGTCCCTGGATGTTGTGGCTGGTAAACCCGCTTCTGCTCTACTGGATCAGTCGCGCGCTGCTCGCGGCGCATCGCCGAATGATGTCGGACGATCCGATCATCTACACCTTCACGGATAGTGGCAGCCGGATCGCCATCGCGGCGATCATGTGCATTGTGCTGGCGGCGATCTAGGTGGCGGAACTCAACGTCGATATCGATGCTCCCCGTCGAAGTGCGGTAAGCCTGTCGAGCGCCGAGATCGACACGTTCGTGATCGCCACCATCGTTTCGGCGCTGTCGCTGCTCCACACCGGGTTTGTTTTCGGAATCGAAAACAACCTGTTTCACTTGCCGATCGTCGCTGGTCTCTACGATGAGCCGCAATACCGCGACGATGCCTTTATCCAGTCGCTACGCTATTTCGCGTCCGGCGTCTGGCTGTTGCTCGGCAACGCCGAGAAACATTTCGGCGACGTTCAGGCGCTTTTCCTCGTTCTCGACTATCTTTCGCGACTGCTGAGCTTCGTCGGGTTCCTGTGCTGTGCTTCGCTCGTCGGCGTCGTCGAGCGGCGCGATAAGGTCATCTTCGCCCTGGTCATCTGCTTCATCTCGTTCCTCGATGGCGATAGTCATGCCGGAGCGGGCGGGCTGTTTCTGCGGTACTTCACGCACTCCGAGATCGCCAACGGCAGTGTCCTTCTGGCGATCTATTTTGCGGCGAAGGGGCGCTTCACGGCGGCGACGCTCGCTCTCGGGGTGACGTTTTTCACGAATGTCTTCATCGCCGTATGGCTCGCGCCGTTGTTGCTGGCGATCGCCGTTGCCCTGCTGGCGAAGCAGGAGACCGACATTGTCACGATCTGTGTCCGCGTCTCGGCAGGCATCGTGCTTTGCGTTCCCCTCGCATGGCCGGTGATCCATTCAATTGTCTCCAATCCGGAATTCGGCGGCTCCATCGACTTCGATTTTGCAACGTTCCTGCGCCAATATTATCCGGTGCACGTCTTGATCTCGTCAATTCCGGCCAGCGATATCGCGGCCCTGGCGGGAGTTGCCGCCATCGGCGCAGTCGCGCTCTGGCGGCTTGGGCCACGCGCCGCAGAATTGAGGGTGGCCTATATTGGCGTCATGGTCGTCTATGCGGTTGGCACCGTCCTTCCCCATATGACCGGCTCGCCGCTCCTGCTCAATCTGCATCTGCTTCGCTCCAGCACGATCATTCACCTGCTCGCGGGCCTGGCCGCCGCGGCTCTGGTGGTGAATTGGTTCAGGGCCGAAAGCGTGACGTCATTTCTGCTCGCAGCGCTCCTGCTGCTGACGTTGAGCCTGCACGGTGTGGCGCTCTGGCTCGCCATCCCGATCATGCTGGTACCCGCCGTTTTACCCGCAGCGCAGGATTCCGCGCCGGCCTACCTCCGTACAATCGGCCATGTCGTGCTGGCGGTTATAGTGTTGATCGTCTGGCCGTATTCGTTCTGGCAGAACTTTACGTTTAATTCGATGTTTGCGGGCGCTGTCGCCGAGTGGCGGGATGTCGGCGAATGGGCACGGCGCTCGACCTCTCCAACGGCGGTATTCCTCGTCCCGCCGAGACCTCGTGATGATGTGATACTGCCCTCAAACGCGCCCGATATCGCGCTGTCCCGGACGGCGGTGTTCGAATTCACCTCGCATCGGCGCGTTTTTGTCGATTTCAAGCGAGGGGCGGCCGCCATGTGGATGCCGTCCTATTATCCGGTCTGGCGTAGCAGGATGATCGAGACCGAACGCCTCGGCTCACTTGCCGAGCGCATCGAATACGCGTCCCGCCACGGCATCGATTATGTCGTGGAGCGCTGTGAGCCAACAGCGAATGACGGTGTCATCTTCAGGACAAAGCGCTTGTGCGTCGTTCCGGTAGGCCGCCAGATGTAAGCAACCGCATGAAATTCCACGGTCCAGCCCTCGCCAGTTCCCGTTCCCGGCTGTAGCTTGGCCATGATCGAATCGACGAGGTTTTAACAAGCCATGACCGTACGCCTGCATCGCGGCGACCTGCCTGATCTTTCCCGCTACACCGGAGCGGTTGCGATCGATACCGAGACCATGGGGCTCAATCCGCATCGCGACCGTCTCTGCGTGGTGCAGCTGTCGAACGGCGATGGCAGCGCCGATGTGGTGCAGATTCCGAAGGGGCACACGGACGCTCCGAACATGAAGGCGCTGCTCGCCAATCCGAAGATCACGAAGATCTTTCATTTCGCCCGCTTCGACATCGCGGTGCTCTACCACAGCTTCGGCGTGATGCCGCAGCCGGTCTATTGCACCAAGATCGCCTCACGCCTGACGCGCACCTACACCGATCGCCATGGCCTGAAAGATCTCGTGCGCGAGGTGCTCAACATCGATCTGTCGAAGCAGCAGCAGTCGAGCGACTGGGGCTCGTCCACGCTCAGCGAAGCGCAGCTCGCTTATGCCGCCTCCGACGTGCTGCATTTGCATGCGCTGCGCGAGAGGCTCGATGCGATGCTGGCGCGCGAGGGACGCACCGAGCTTGCGCAAGCCTGCTTCGACTTCCTGCCGACGCGGGCGAAGCTCGATCTTTCCGGCTGGGAGGCCGAGGACATTTTCGCGCATTCGTGAACGGACGTCTCGTTCACCTCGTTGACAGAAACTGGGGCAATTCGCCCCGTTTCGGACATGTTCGTGAGGCCTGTCGCAGGCTGCATTATCCGGCGGGCCCGGGTATGATGGCGCTTGTTCGTGCGTCGGAGCAACCGTGAATTCGGTCCAAAATCCAGCCTATCAAGCGAGTCTCGAAGCGCGCTTTGCCGTGGCCGCGCGCCACAGCCGCATGGTGCGAATCCTGCGCGTCGCGGTGCCGGGCGCCGTGGGGCTGGCGATGGCGGGCGTAATCGGGATTTCGGTCTTCAATCCGTTCCGCATGCTGATGCCGAAACTGCCGCTGGACATGGGGAACCTGGCCATATCCGGCACCAAGATCACGATGGAGGCGCCGCATCTGGCCGGCTACACGCCGGACCAGCGGCTCTATGAGATGTGGGCCAAGACCGCGGTGCAGGACGTGACCGATCCGGACCATGTCGAGCTCAACAAGCTCAGGACCAAGCTGCTGATGCAGGATGGTTCGACCGTGTTCCTGGACTCGCTGACCGGCCTGTTCGACAACAAGGCGCAGACGCTCGATCTGCACAAGAATATCTTCCTGCAGACCACGACCGGCTATGAAGCGCGTCTGACCCAGGCCCATGTCG
Source organism: uncultured Alphaproteobacteria bacterium (assembly GCA_963739755.1). Classification (GTDB taxonomy): domain Bacteria; phylum Pseudomonadota; class Alphaproteobacteria; order Rhizobiales; family Xanthobacteraceae; genus Bradyrhizobium. The sequence goes on from CAVUCB010000021.1 coordinate 32,293, forward strand.
ACATGGTCAAGAACACCGTCGATTCCGAAGAGCATGTCGACGTCAAGCTGACCAACGGCACGCTGTCCTCCGATCGCCTGCGGATCATCAACGGCGGCGAGATCATCCGCTTCGAAGGCAATGTCGTGATGAATCTCGACAATCTCAACACCGATGACGGCTCGCAGGCCGCGCCGGAGCCGGCACCGCCGGCGAAGACGAAATCGAACAGCAAATCCGCCAACTCGAAATGAGCCCCATGACGCAGTTTTTCCGATGCGGCTTCGAGCCGAGGGCAGGGCGCGCCATCGCGGCGGCGCTGGCGCTTGTGTCGGCGGCGTTCGGGGCGCACGCGCAGAGCACGGTGTCGAATGTGCCCAATGCGATGCAGGGTTTTACGCAGAATCGTGATCAGCCGATCCAGATTGAAGCCGCCTCGCTCGAGATGCGCGACAAGGTAAAGGAAGCGACCTTTTCCGGCAATGTGAAGGTCGTGCAGGGTGACACCACCATGACGTCGAAGACGCTGGTGGTGTTTTACGAGTCGAGCGGTGGCTCGGGTACGACAACGCCGCCGGCGCCCACCAATGCCAAGGCCGGCTCGAAAGAGGCCGGTGCGAAATCAGCCAGCGCGCCGATGCAGTCGGCAACCCCCGGTCCCGGCGGTGCGTCATCGATCAAGCGGCTGGAAGCGCGCGGCAATGTCGTTGTGACCCAGAAGGACCAGGTCGTGACCGGCGAGAAAGCGGTGTTCGACACCAAGGCCAACTTGATCACCATGCTCGGCGGCGTGGTGCTGACCCAGTGCAAGAACGTGCTGCGCGGCGACCGCTTGATGGTGGACATGACGACTGGCGTCTCGCGGGTCGAGTCAGATAGCGGCAAGGTGCAGGCCCTGCTCCCGCAAGGCGGCGGTGGCGATTGCGGCCCTTCCAAGCCGGGCGGCGGTTCGCCGCTGGCGGCGCCGGCCCCAAATAAACAGAAATAACATCAGTCACTTGTTAGATAGTGTGGCGCGGCGAGGTTGAACCGTCGGCTGCGAGACTGTATCTACGCTGCGGGGATTTGGTGGGGTGCTCCGGTGGGCAACGGGCATCCCTTGCTTCATGCTGGGCCAGCGAATCAAACCGCTGCGTGCGGCTGGCGGGACGCCTCACAAGGCCTGGGCAAAGCGGGGATGGTGGACTTACTTGGCATGTTCCGGCGGCGCCCTGCCAGGCGGGGCAAAGGCTTTGCGCGCTCGCGCGAGGACATCACGGCGCTCGCCAATTCCTTCGGCAGCATGCTGACAAGCCCCGTGCGCGACGCGCCGCCGATCGCACGCGAGGCGCCGACGTCGGGCACCGATCTGTCGCGCTCGCCGCCGGTCGCGGAATTGCCGAGGGAACACCCAAGAGAACACACAAGAGAACATCCGAGAGAACAGCCGAGGGGACATATGCGAGAGCCGCACCGCGAGCCCCCACGCGAACATCCGCTGCCGTCCAGGCCGCAAGCCCGCACCAAACCTGCCGGGCCGGCACGGCAAGCGAGGGGCCAGGTCAAGAGCCAAGCCAGGAGCAACGGCTCGGGCGGGCCGCAGCTGTTGCGGCGGCCGGGCTACCTGGCTGTGCATAGCGTGGAAAAGAGCTTTGGCTCGCGTCAGGTCGTGCGCGGTGTCAGCATCTATGTGCGCCGCGGCGAGGCTGTTGGTCTGCTCGGTCCGAACGGCGCCGGCAAGACCACGGTGTTCTACATGATCACCGGACTGATCAAGGCCGATCGCGGTGCGATCGAGCTCGACGGTCACGACGTGACGCAACTGCCGATGTATCAGCGCGCGCGGCTGGGCATCGGCTATCTGCCGCAGGAAGCCTCGATCTTCCGCGGCCTCACGGTCGAGCAGAACATCCGCGCGGTGCTCGAGGTGGTCGAACCCTCGAAGAAAAAGCGCGAGCAGGAACTGGACTCGCTGCTCAACGAATTCAACATCACGCGTTTGCGGAAAACCCCGTCGATTGCGCTCTCCGGCGGTGAGCGTCGCCGCGTCGAAATCGCGCGCGCGCTCGCGACGCGTCCGAATTACATGCTGCTCGACGAACCCTTTGCCGGCATCGATCCGATCGCCGTCGGCGACATCCAGGATCTCGTGCGCCATCTCACCAATCGCGGCATCGGCGTTCTCATCACCGACCATAACGTCCGTGAAACGCTCGGGCTGACCGACCGCGCCTACATCGTCTATGCCGGTGAAATCCTGACCGAAGGCAGTCCGGACGAAATCGTCGCCGATCCGGACGTGCGACGGCTCTATCTTGGCGAGGAATTCCGGCTATAGTCCTTATCGCAGCGCAGCGAAAAAATCGGTAACCACTTTCCGGGGAAGCGCGCCTCTAGCCCAAAAATTGCATCCGTCAAGGCGTATACAAGGGCTGTGGACTAAGCTAAGCAAGAATCGGACCAGTTTTCACGGATCGTTCTTGCCTCCATGGCGCTAACCCAGAGATTAGAGTTCCGCCAGTCCCAGTCGCTGGTGATGACGCCGCAGCTGATGCAAGCCATCAAGCTGCTGCAGCTCTCCAATCTCGATTTATCGGCCTTTGTCGAGGAGGAGCTCGAGCGAAACCCGCTGCTGGAGCGGGCCAATGACGGCCCGGAACCGCCGGTCGCGGGCGAGGTGGGCCCGGAACGGCCCGAATTCTCCGGCGACGATGAGGCCGGCAGCTTCAACGGCGACGAATTTTCCGCCGGCCAGACCGAGGCGGGCGGGGGTGGCGAGGGTTTTGAGCCGGCCCAGGAAGAATGGATGAGCCGCGATCTTGGCAGCCGCGCCGAGATGGAACAGACGCTGGATACGCCACTCGACAACGTGTTCTCCGAGGAGCCGGCGGAAGCGGCTGCCCGCACCGCCCAGGATGCCGCGCCCACCACCTACACCGAATGGGGCGGCGGCGCCTCCGGCGACGAGGACTACAATCTCGAGGCCTTCGTCGCCGCAGAGGTGACGCTGTCCCATCATCTCGCCGAGCAGCTCGCCGTCGCGTTCGCAGCACCCGCACAGCGCATGATCGGCCAATATCTGATCGATCTCGTCGACGAAGCCGGCTATCTGCCGGCCGATCTCGGCCAGGCCGCCGAGCGGCTGGGCGCATCGCAGGCCGACGTCGAGTCGGTGCTGGCGGTGCTGCAGAAATTCGATCCGCCCGGCATCTGCGCGCGCAATTTGAGCGAATGCCTCGCGATCCAGCTCCGCGAGCTGAACCGCTATGACCCCGCGATGCAGGCCCTGGTCGAGCATCTCGATTTGCTTGCCAAGCGCGACGTCGCCGCTC
>CAVUCB010000022.1:0-17233 GCA_963739755.1 uncultured Alphaproteobacteria bacterium
GACGCCGTGAGCTCACTTGCCGGCTGCGACCTTGCGTTCGATTTTGGATTTGCTGGCCTCAAGTACTTCGGACGGCTCTCTGCCCGCGGCGACGCACAGGCAGGCCCAGTAATAGACGACATCGCCGAACTCATCGATCATGGCGGGCTCGCCCACTCATCTGGATTTCCTTCGAGCGCCCGGCTTCTGCCATTCCATCACGACAAACCAGGGCACCCGGCGCTGGCGCTCCTGATGAACCTCCGCGCCCGACGCCGCACCCGGCTCGTCGAAATATTTCAGGATCAGGCCGCTGTCCAGGAAGGCACTCATGTAGGCTGCAAGCGGCCGGTGCCAGTTCTCGATGCGGATCCCGGACCATTCGAACCAGAACGGAAACTCGTCGAGATAGCGGTCGACGGGATAATGCAGATGCTCCCCGCTCGCGTCCTTCACCCATCCACGATCGGCACAGGCCGAGGTGAATCCGGTGAGATTTGCCATCAACAGCGAACCGCCGGGTTTCAGCACCCGTGCCATCTCGCGGATCGCAGCCCGGAAATCGGGGATATCGATGAGCGTGATGTAGGTGACAACGAGATCGAAGCTGGCGTCCGCAAAGTCGAGCTGCTCGGCACGGCCGAGCCGGTAGTCGCCCTTGGGATCGCGCTGTTTCGCGACCTCGATCAATTGCGCCGTCGGATCGATGCCGGTTGCTTTCACATCGGCCGCGCGGAGCATCCGGCAAAAACGCCCCTCGCCGCAGCCGACATCAAGCGCTTTGCGGAAACGGCCGGCGGCAACCCGCGCCATCATCACGGGATCGAGAACGTGCCGGCGCCCCCAATCGCCGCGATCGCCCTGTTCCCCCATGGATTCGATCCAGGCGAGCGCAGAACTGTCCCAACCATTCCCCATGATGCCGTCTCCGAAAAATTTCCGTCATCGCAATAAGAACAAAAAACTGCTCGACTTAATCCCGATGCAGCCGCGCGACGTACCTCTCCTGCGGCACCAGATAGCCCTTCAGCCCCAGGTTGCAAGGCTCGGCCGCGCCTCTCCCCGCGGCTTGTCCGGTCCGCCTCAAAAATCGTGCGCTGCTTCTCAGACCACCTCCGCCGCCGGCTGCATATCGATCTGAAAGGTTTCCAGGAATTTCGAGGTCATGATGTAGAAGCCGACGGAAAGCTGCAGCTCGACCAGCGCGCCTGGCGTGAGCTTGGCCTTGATCGCGTCGAAGGTCGCATCCGTCGGCCGGCGCAGCTTCACGATTTCATCGGTGAAGGCGAGCGCGGCGCGCTGCACCTCGTTGAAGCAACTCGCGGCCTGCCAGTTCCCCAGCGCCTCGTTCTGCTCGTCGGTGACGCCAACGCTCTTGCCGATGCGCTTGTGGGCGACGATCTCATACGGCGCCTCGCAGAGAATACCGGTGCGCGTGATCGCAAGCTCGCGGACGACCGGATCGAGTTCGCCCCTGTTTCGGATCGCGCCTCCCAGCCGGCAATATTGCGAGAGGTAGCTGGGCGAATGCGCCATCATGCGGAAGATATTGGCGTTGCGGTTCTTGCCCAGCAATTCGCGGGTGCGATCGTTGTATTTTTCGGGATCGCTATAGTCGATGCGGGCCATGTTTTTCCTTGGGTTTTCCAGCCTGTTGATTATTTTGACAAAACACTATCCGCCTGAGGCCACGCTGGAGTCAAATTGCCGCCGCAATACTGTTCGACGCTGGCACAGTCGACGCCGCCGAGTGGGGACTCTTCAAGGCGGATGCTCGACGCGGGGTGTTCCGAGTAAAGATTCTGACGACCGTGCGTGCCTGCCGCGCCACGGATCGTCGCGCCCAGGTCTAGGGAGAGAACCGGCATGAAGGAAGCCACCAAGAGGGCAACCTCGGCGGCACTTGCGCACATGCTGGCGGTGACGGCCATGCTCGTCATCGCCAGCGTCCTATTCTATGCGCGATGACCTCGGTCATCGCGTGGAGCGGGCAGGGTCGCGCGAAAGCGCGAGCCGACAAGCTCCGCGACGAAGCATCCAGCGTTTGTTTCGTGTCCTGGATTGCTTCGGTTCCTTTATCGGTCATCTCTCCCTCTCGAAATAGGGCACGAGGCGTCCGGCAAACTGGGCGAAGCGCGCGCTGACGCGATCGCCGATGGAAAGATCGTTGGCGCCATGCGCCATCATGCGAAAGCCCTCCTCGGTGTCGACCAGCACGATGTTGTAGGGCACATGCGCGCGGGTTTCCGGCGTCGCCGCGCGGGCGACGACGGAGGCCGCGTAGACCGTGCCCTTCCCGCTCGCGCGCTGCTCGGCGAGCGCGGTCGAGCCGCAGGCCGAGCAAAAGCCGCGACGGAAATATTGCGGCCTCTCGCAGGCGGCACAGACCTGATAGAGGATCGCTTCGTGGCCCGTGGTCCAGTCGGCCGGCTTGTTCATCAGACGCGCTCCAGGAACATGCTGACATGGGACGACAGCACGCCGCCGTCGCCATGAAGCAGCGCCAGCGAGGCGTCACCCACCTGGCGGATGCCGGCGCGCCCCGTCATTTGCAGGTGGGTCTCCACCAGATGCGCCATCGCGCCGCCGACGCCACAATGACCGTAGCTCAACAGACCGCCGTGGGTATTCAGCGGCATCTCGCCATTGCCAGAGAAATGGCCTGATCGAACGCGCGAAGCCGCCTCGCCGCGTTTGGCGAGGCCGAGGTCCTCGAGCAGCATTGCGAGCGTAATGGTGAAGCTGTCGTAGACGGCGGCATATCGGACGTCCGAGATCGTCACGCCGGACGCCTGTTTGGCCTTGGCGATCGAAATCTCGGCGCCGAGTTCGTTTAGCGCCGGCGCGGCGGTGACATGCTGATGGGTATGCGCCTGCGCACAGCCGCGGATTTTCACGCGCGCCGCATTGGTCGGCTCGCGGCTGATGACAAAGGCCGCACCGCCATCCGAGACCGGGCAGCAATCCAGCAGTTTTAGCGGCGACGCCACCGGCTTGGAGGCCATCACGTCAGCGACCGTGATCGGCTCATGAAACTGCGCGCCGGGATGGGTCAGCGCGTGCGCGCGCATCAACACGGCGAATTCGGCGAGATCTTCCTCGGTGACGCCATATTCATGCATGTAACGCGAAGCGACGAGGCCGTAATAGGCTGGAATGGTCGGCCCGAGCGGCACTTCGTAATCAGGATGGCCGACCTGCGCGAGCGCCACGATCGAGGCGTCGCGGCTCTGGCCAGTCAGCCGGTTCTCGCCGCCGACAACAAGCACATGTTTGACGACACCAGCCTCGACCAGATGATGCGCCAGCATGGTCATCGCGAGCCCGGTCGCGCCGCCGACCTGCACAGCGTGGGCGTAAGCCGGGCGGATGCCAAAATGCTCGGCGAAGACGGTGGCGAGCATGATGTGCGGCGACACCGTGGAATAGCCGCAGAGGATACCATCGATCTCGGCGCGCTTGAGGCCGGCGTCGGCGATGGCGAGCTCCGCGGCCTTGCTCATGAGGTCGAGCGAGGACAGGCCTTCGTGTTTGCCGTAGGAGGTGAGGCCGACGCCGGTGATGTAGGTCATGGCATCGTTGTCCGCAGACCGTCATCCGCGGCCTTCGGCCGATTTCCCGCAGGAAAAACTGCGCCGATGCGTTTGCTGCGGAACTGCTGGCCACGAGCACATTCGGGTGAGGGGTTGCTCCACAATGCGCAATTGCGCATTGGGGCTCGCGCTGCGCGCGCCCCGGAATGACGATGTGGGAACATTTGAGCGTATAGCCATCAATACGACTTCGGCAAACCGAGCGCCTTCTCGGCGATGAAGCTCAGGATCAGCTCCCGGCTGACCGGCGCGATGCGCGGGATCAGGGACTCCCGGAAATAGCGCTCGACATGGAATTCCTTGGCATAGCCGAAACCGCCATGGGTCATCACCGCCTGCTCGCAGGCGTGGAAGCCGGCTTCCGCCGCCAGGTATTTCGCGGAGTTCGCCGCCGGCCCGCACGGCAAGCCCTTGTCGTATTGCCAGGCGGCCGAGAGCGTCATCAGCCAGGCGGCCTCGAGCTCCATCCAGCTCTTTGCCAGCGGATGCTGGATCGCCTGGTTCATGCCGATCGGACGGTTGAACACGACACGGCCCTTGGCATAGTCGGCCGCGCGCGACACCGCGAGCTGGCCGAGGCCGACCGCTTCGGCCGCGATCAGGATGCGCTCGGGATTCATGCCGTGCAGGATGTATTCAAAGCCCCGGTCCTCCTCGCCCAAGCGGTCCTCGACCGGGATTTCGAAATCCTCGAAAAACAGCTCGTTGAAGTCGACGGGCTTGCGGCCCATCTTCTCGATCTCGTGCACCGCGATCTTGTTGCGGTCGAAATCGCTGTAGAACAGGCTCAGGCCGTGGGTCGGGCTCCTCACCTCTTCCAGCGGCGTGGTGCGCGCGAGCAGAAGAATCTTCTCCGCGACCTGCGCGGTCGAAATCCAGACCTTCTGGCCGTTGACGACATATCTGTCGCCCTGGCGCACCGCGCGGGTCTTGAGCTGGGTGGTGTTGAGGCCGGTGTTCGGCTCGGTGACGGCGAAGCAGGATCTCTCCTTGCCCTCGACGATGCCCGGCAGCATGCGCCGGCATTGCTCCTTGGTGCCGAACACCACCACCGGGTTGAGCCCGAACACGTTCATGTGGATTGCGGAGGCGCCGGACATGCCGGCACCGGACTCCGAAATCGTCCGCATCATGATCGCGGCATCCATGATGCCGAGCCCCGAGCCGCCGTACTCCTCGGGGATGCAGATGCCGAGCCAGCCGGCATCGGCGAGTGCCTTGTGGAAGTCGGCGGGGAAGCCGCCCTCCTTGTCCTTCTTCAGCCAATAGGCGTCATCGAAGCGCGCGCAGATTTTCGCGACCGCATCGCGGATCAATTCCTGGTTGGCGGTGAGCTCGAATTCCATCTGATCAATCCTATGCAGCGGGGTTTGGTGACGCCATCGCGCACCATCGCCGCGATCTCGTCCGCCGAGAATCCGGCGCCGACGAAGAATCTCTTCGCCATGCTCGTTAAGGCTCGGTGCGAGCCGCACGGTTTCGGCCGGCGTCTCCGACCAGGACGCCGACACTTTCATGCTGCGGATCGGCCCTTCGGTCGGATGCTCGACGACAGGGAAATAGCCGGTTGCGACCAGATGCGGGTCTTCCAGCATGCTTTCGAGATCATGCATCGGCATCACGGGAATGTCGGCCTTGGTCAGCAGCTCCTGCCATTCGGCCGTGCTGCGCGTCTCGAAGATGCGCGCGAGCTCGCCATAGACGGTGTCGATATTGACGGCGCGGCCGGCGAAGGTCGCGAATTTCGGATCCTGCCGGAGATCGTCGCGGCCGGTCGCCTTGAAAAAACTTTCCCACTGCTTGTCGTTATAGACGATCACGCAGATATAGCCGTCGGAGGTCTTGTAGGGCCGGCGATCGCGCGACAGGTGTCGCGCGTAACCGCCCTTGTCGAGATGCGGCTCGTAAGTGAGGCCGCCCATGTGGTCGCCCAGCACGAAGCCCGCCATGGTCTCGAACATGGGTATGTCGAGCCGCTGGCCTCGCCCGGTGCGGTCGCGATGCACGAGACTGGCGCAGACCGCGCCGACGGCGGTGAGACCCACGATGCGATCGACCAGCGCGTTCGGCACGTAGCGCGGCATGCCGTCGCTGGTCTGCGCCATCAGCGCCGGCAATCCCGTCGCGCCCTGGATCAGATCGTCATAGGCGGGTTTTGCGGCATAGGGCCCGTCCTGGCCGAAGCCGAACACGCCGGCATAGATCAGCCGCGGGTTGCGCTTCGAGACCACGTCGTAGCCGAGGTCGAGCCGCGCCATCGCCTGCGGCCGCACATTGTAGATCAGGACATCGGCGCTCTCGATCAGCCGCAACACCGCCTCGCGGCCGGCCGGCTTCTTCAAATCGAGGCAGATCGAGCGCTTGTTGCGGTTGGTGTTGAGGAACACCGGTCCCATGCCCGGATGCCGAGTCGGGCCGATCAGCCGGGTGACGTCGCCCTCGAGCTGATTCCACCTTGATGACATCGGCGCCGTAATCGCCGAGCATCTGGGTCGCATAGGGCCCCATCAGCACGGTCGTCATGTCGATGACCTTGATGCCTTGCAATGGGCCCATGGCGACGTTCACTCCCGGTTTGTTGTGGGGCCAAGTAACGGCAGCAGAGAGCCGAGATCAAGGGCGGAGGGCGTATGGGGGCATGCGATTTGGCTCCGTCGACCGGGCCTCATGGTTCGAGACGGCGCGGAGCGCCTCCTCACCATGAGGGTCTAGCTTCGGCGCCATTTACTCCGACCTCATCCCGAGGAGCCGCGCAGCGGCGTCTCGAGGGATGCGCCACACAAGACACACACATCCGCATTCTCGCGGCACGGAATGCCCGAGTTTTGCGTCAAACAGCCCCTCAAAATCAGAGGGCGCAGGGAAAGCCGGATGCACGTCGCACCCGCAGCCCCGTGTGCGAGGTAGAAAGCGCAGAAAGCACACGAGTGGAACAGGTACGCCGAAACATTCCGGCCTTCCCTGCGCAATGGTTTTACGGCTTATAACGCGCTCTCCCCGGTGTCCGGGCTTGATAGCCACCGTCGCTTGCCTAGTATCTTCGGCAAGCTTGATCCCAGCATCGGGCAGCATCGGGGGATCGGGACCACACGCTTTTGCCGTCCGCCCGCCGCATCCCTCGTCAGATGATGCAGCTTGCGTCCATCGCCTCCCGCCCGACGTCCGTGACGACGCGTACGCCCCTCCGATCAGGGCGGGATGCGCGCAGACAATCATATTTTTCTGAAAAACGGAAGTAAAATTTCTTCGCCAAGGCAATGATCAACCGGATCAGCTTGAACCGGCTCACGAAATTAGTTTGTCGGCGCAGACAATTTTGCGGGGCGTTGCGCTGGCGAGCGCGATCAATCCGCCAAAACCGAGCAACTGATTTGCCCGTCGTCGAGCAAATCAGTTAGCCGGCGTCACCGATCAGAACTCCTTCGTCAACGGCATCTGTAGTACAAGCACGGGCCACTTTCGGGCGCGAGCACCCGACGCTGCTCACGGAGTAGTCAATGAAACCGGATTTTGCCTTCGTCAACACCAACGGCGTTCGGCTTCGGGTCGCGCAGACCGGAACGGGACCACTGATCGTGCTGGTGCACGGCTGGCCGGAGAGCTGGTATTCCTGGCGCCATCAGATTCCAGCGCTTGCGGCAGCGGGCTATCGGGTGGCAGCGGTCGACGTACGCGGATATGGCGGAAGCGACAAGCCTCAGCCGATAGAGGCCTATTCGATCAGGGAAATGTGCGCCGATATCGCCGGCCTGATCGAGGGCCTCGGCGCGAAGCAAGCTATCCTGATTGGCCACGATTGGGGAGCGCCGATTGTCTGGAATACGGCGCTCTTCTTTCCCGAGAAGGTCAGCGCGGTTGCGGGATTGAGCGTCCCCTATACCGGACGCGGGCCGATGCCGCGCATCCAACTGTTCCGGAATCTTTACAAGGACCGCTTCTTCTATCAGCTCTATTTCCAGGAGCCGGGCGTTGCGGAAGCAGAGTTCGAGGCCGACCTGCACATGTCGCTTCGGAAGATTTACTATCAGGCTTCGGGCGAAGGCAGGAAAGCAGGGCCAAGGCCGCAGAAACCGGCCGACGCGAAATATCTCGATGGCCTCCCCGATCCGGACCCGCTGCCGGATTGGCTCACGGCTGCTGATCTCGACTATTATGTCGGGGAGTTCACGCAAAGCGGCTTTCGTGGACCGCTCAACCGTTACCGCACGGCAGAGCTCGACTTTGCCCAGCAAGAGGCGATCGCGGATCGGCGGATCGAACAGCCGGCTGCTTTCATCGCGGGCCAGCTTGATCCGGTTCTCACCTTCATACCCGGCGTCGATCTTGTGGAAATCATGCGCAAGCAGGTCGTCGATTTGCGGCAAGTTCGGATTATCGACGGCGCCGGCCACTGGATTCAGCAGGAGCGTCCGCACGAGGTCAACGCAGCACTGTTGGAATGGCTTGGAGGGATAGGCTAGCGACGTAAGACGGCCTGCATGTTGCACTTGGCATTCGACTGTCGAATACTGGCCGCGCTAACCCAAGAAGAAACCAAGCTCAGGGAGCAAGAAAAATGTCATTTTACCGAGGCATGACCTGCGAGAACGTCACCATCAAGGGCGACAAGGGCACGCCGATTACCGCTTACACGGCAAAGCCGGAAGGCGCCGGTCCTTTTCCGGGCGTGGTGCTGGTCCATCACCTTCCGGGCTGGAGCGAGCTTTACATCGAGACGACGCGGCGCTTTGCGCATCATGGCTATATGGCGATCTGCGCCAACCTCTATGAGCGCGCAGGCCAGGGCAACCCGGACGACGTCGCCGCCAAAGTGCGCGCCGACGGTGGCATCCCTGACGCCCAGATGGTCGGCGACACTGAGGCGGCTGTGAAGTGGATGCGCGCGCAGCCAAATCATAACGGCAAGGTCGGTGTCTTCGGCTCCTGCTCCGGCGGCCGGCACGCCTTTATCTATTCCTGCGAGAAAAAGGACGTCGACGCCTGCGTCGAGCTCTGGGGCGGCCGCGTGGTGATGGGCAAGGAAGAGCTCAACGAGAAGACACCGGTCGCGCCGATCGACATGACCAAGGACCTCTCATGCCCGCTGCTCGGCCTGTTCGGCAATGACGACCGCGCGCCGAGCCCCGAGCAGGTCAACCAGCACGAGGCCGAGCTGAAGAAGCACGGCAAGAATTACGAGTTCCATCGTTACGACGGCGCCGGCCACGGCTTCTTCTACTGGCACCGGCCGCTGTACCGGCCCGAGCAGGCCATGGACGGCTGGAGCAAGGTGTTTGCTTTCTTCGGCAAGCATCTGGCCAAGTAGGAGGATCGGATATGTGCACGTCGATCATCGAAGTCGTCAGCGCCGAGGGCATGGCAAAGCGCGGTGATGAATGGTTCCCGCTCTCGCACGCCGTGGTCGCCTACGACCACGCGCGCCACGCTCATCTCGGCGACGTCATCACGCTCGATTTTCTCAACAGCGCGCTCGAGCCGGGCGCGCGCGCCGGGATAGAGCTGACGCTGGAGACGGCAAAAGAGCTGCGCGCGGCGCTGGACCGGGCGATTGCCGCGGCCGAATTCGAGGAAGCGGAAGTGCGGGGCAAGGGTGCGCCGCACGTCATCGTGCGGGCGGCGTGAGTTTGTAGTCTGTAGGGCGGGCTAAGCGCAAGCGAGCCCACCATGCCGCAACAAGAGCGGTGGGCACGGCGCCGGCGCGCCTTTGCCCACCCTTCATTCTGGTGCCTTTGCCCGTACGCGATTTTCATCACCTACCGCCGGGAAGACCAACCAGCGCTGCCGGCCAGCCGTACGATCGATTTCCCGGCCTCACGGGTTACTTGTCATGATTTTGAAAAAATATTTGGTCCTGCTTTTCGTAACATTGCCGGGCTTGCTGGCAAGCGCGCCGGCCGGAGCTGAAGATTATCCCTCCAGGGCGATCACGATCGTGGTTTCGCTCGCGGCCGGAAGCGGCATGGATTCGATCACGCGTCTCTATGCGGATAAGCTGTCGCAAGCTTTCGGCAAGCCGGTCATCGTGGAAAACAAGCCGGGCGCGGCGACAACGCTGGCCGCCAACCAGGTCGCGACGGCGGCCCCCGACGGTTACACGCTGGTGGTGCTGACCAGCATCGCACTATCGATCAATCCGACATTGTTCAAACACCTCAATTATGACCCCAGGGATTTCACGCCGATCTCACTCTATGTGAAGTCGCCGTTCATTCTGGTGATCAATCCCGCGCTGCCTGCGAAGACGCTTCCGGAATTCGTCGAGCTTGCGAAAAAGGCAAAACCGCCGCTGAGCTATGCCTCGATCGGAACGGGTTCGGTGCAACACATGTCGATGGAGTTTGCCAAGAAGCGGCTCGGCTTCGAAGCGACGCATGTGCCGTATCGCAGCACGCCGCAATCGGCCACGGATCTGATGGGGGGCTTCGTTGCAGCGAGCTTCCTTGAGGCGGGTCTCTCGGTGCCCCTGATCAAGGAAGGAAAGCTGCGCGCGCTCGCGGTTTCCTCGGCGCAGCGATTTCCGCTGCTTCCGGACGTGCCGACTTTTGCCGAGGCGTCGGGCTCCCTGGACTACGAAGGTGTTTCCTGGCACATGCTGTTGGCGCCATCGAAGACGCCCCAGCCGATCGTCGACCGGCTTCATGCCGAGATGACGCGCATCATGCAGGGTCCCGCGATGAGGGAGAAAATCGCGGCCCTTGGCCTGATCCCGAACTATTCGCCGTCGGTCGAAGGCATGCGCGGCTACATTCAGGCCGAGCAGCTGAAATGGGGAACGATGGTGAAACAGCTCGGACTCGAAGGCTCGCAGTAGGGTTTCACCGCTTTCCTTCGATCGCGATCTCGACGAGGTAGGGCCGGTTGGCCGCGACCGCTTTGGCGAGCGACGGCGCGATATCGTCGGCCTTTTCGACTCTGACGCCTTCGACGCCCATGCCGGCCGCGAGGTGCACGAAGTCGAACTCCGGTCCCGTCAGATCCATCTGCTGATAGGGATGCTGGGTGCCGGCCGCAAAATTCTGGCGCCAGACATCGACATTGTGCTTGAGGATGCGGTATTCGCGGTTCGCCAGGATGACGAACACGATCGCGAGCCCGTGGTGCGCTGCGGTCCACAGCGACTGGATGCTGTACATCGCAGAACCGTCGCCGGAGACGGCGACGACCGGGCGGTCCGGCATCGCGACCTTGACGCCGATTGCGCCCGCCAGCCCCTGCCCAATGCCGCCGCCGCGGCCGCCAAAGTAATCGCCGAAGCCGCGATAGTCGAAGGCACGGGCGAGATCGAGGCTCGCGGTGATGCTCTCATCCACGATCACGACATTGTCGGGCAGGCCGCGCCGGAGCTCGGCCGTGACGCGTGGCATCGAGGTCGGCTCGCGGCTCCAGCTCTTCTCGAGCCGCGCGCGATACGCCTCCTTCTCCCTCGCGCGAAACTCGGCGAGCGCCGCGTTGCGCCGTTGCGCGGCGAGCCTGTACTCCTGCGGCACGCGCGAAGCGAGGACGCTCACGAGCGAGCCGAGGCTCACCGCCATGTCACCGACGACGCCGGCATCGAGCCGGTTGTTGAACGCCAGGCGCTCCGGCAACTCCTCGATCTGAATGACGACGGCGCCGTTGGGGATATGGCCTCCGGGCGCAAACCAGATGTCCTCGAAGAACGGACCGCCCAGCAGCAGCACGAGATCGGCGTCGGCGAGCGCCTTGCGCACCTGCGCTGCATCGCCGGGGAGCGACGCGCGATAGTTCGGATGGCTGGTCGGAAACGGGGCGTGGTGCCGCAGCCCTTCGAACCACACCGGCGCGCCGATCGCCTCGACCAGCGCGACGAGTGCTTGCGTCGCGCCCGATCGCGCCACGTCGTCGCCGGCCACGATCGCGGGGTTTTGCGATTTCAGGAGCAGCGAAGCGAGCGCCTCAATGCCGGCTGGATCCGGATACATGGCGCGCCACAGTTTGTCCGCGGCGACGGCCTCGACCGAGGTCTCCTGCTCCATCACGTCGATCGGCAGCGAGACGAAGACCGGGCCCTGCGGAGCATCACTTGCCGCCTTGAAGGCGCGGCGCAGGATGGGCGCGATCTCGTCGGCGCGCTCGATCTGAACGCTCCATTTGGTGATGGGGGCGGCCATCGCGACGAGATCGTGGCCGAGCAGCGGATGCGTGAGCCGCATGCGCGTATCCTGCTGGCCCGCGGTCACCACAACAGGCGAGTTGGCCTTCAACGCGCCGTAGAGCGAGCCGATGCCGTTGCCAAGGCCCGGTGCGACATGGAGGTTGGCGACGACCGGGCGGGAAGCGGCCTGCGCATAGAAGCTCGCCGCGCCGACGGCTATGCCCTCGTGCAGGGTCATGATGTATTCGATCTGCGGATAGGCCGGCAAGCTGTCGAGCAGCGGCGTTTCCGTGGTGCCGGGATTGCCGAAGATGTGGCGCACGCCATGCGCCACGAAGCAATCCATCAGCACACGACGTCCGCGCATTTCCATCCCTATCCTCGCCGTCATTCCGGGGCAGCAGGCGTAGGATGGGTTGAACGAAGTGAAACCCATCACTTCCGCCGGCATTCACGATGGGTTTCGCTACGCTCAACCCATCCTACGGCTCCGGGACGACAGCGGCCCCTACTTCGCCGGCTCGAGGATCGAGACGTAGTTGGCGACCGCAGCCCCCCCCATGTTGAAGATGCCGCCGAGTTTTGCGTTCTTGATCTGCATGCCCTCGGGCGCCTGGCCTGCGAGCTGCATCGCCGTCATGACATGCATGGAGACGCCGGTCGCACCGATCGGATGGCCCTTGGACTTCAACCCGCCGGACGGATTGACCGGCAGCTTGCCGTCTTTCTGGGTCCAGCCTTCCAGAATCGCGCGGGCGCCCTGCCCCTTCGGCGTCAGGCCCATCGCTTCATATTCGATCAGCTCGGCGACGGTGAAGCAGTCATGGGTCTCGACAAAGCTGAGATCGGTGAGCGCAACGCCCGCCTGCTCCAGCGCGCGCTGCCAGGCCACCGTGCAGCCCTCGAACTGCAGGATGTCGCGCTTGCTCATCGGCAGAAAATCCTGGGCATGCGCGGTGGCGCGGAAGTTGATCGCCTTGTTCATGGACTTCGCCTGTTCCGAGTCCATCAGCACCAAAGCGGCGGCGCCGTCGGAGACCAGCGAGCAATCGGTGCGCTTCAAGGGACCGGCCACGTAAGGGTTCTTCTCGCTCTCGGAGCGGCAGAAGTCGAAACCAAAATCCTTGCGCATCTGCGCATAGGGATTGGCGACGCCGTTCTTGTGGTTCTTGGCCGCGATCATCGCCAGCGCATCGGACTGGTCGCCATGTTTCTGGAAATAGCCCTGCGCGATCTTGCCGAACACGCCGGCAAAGCCGCCGACCGTGTCGCCGTCCTCCGGCAGATACGACGCCTTCAGGAGGTTCTTGCCGATCTCGGCCGAAGGCGTGCGCGTCATCTGCTCGACCCCGACCACCAGCACGGTCTTGGCCGCGCCGCATGCGATCGCGCGGATGCCCTGGTGCACGGCGGCCGAACCGGTGGCGCAGGCGTTCTCGACACGCGTGGCCGGCTTGAAGCGCAGATGCGGATCGGCCTGCAACACGAGAGACGCCGTAAAATCCTGCGGCGAGAAGCCGGCGTTGAAATGGCCGAGCACGATCTCGTCGACGTCGCCGGCCGAAATGCCGGCATCCGCCAGCGCCTCGTTGGCGACCTTGGTGACGAGGCTTTCGACGGTCTCGGTGTCGAACTTTCCGAATGGCGTATGCGCCCATCCGACAATGCTGGCTGTCATGGCGTTCTCCCTGATTTCGCGTGCCGTCGTTCTAGCCCATCAGCGGCAAGACTTCACGCCGCTTTCGCCGACTTGACCGACCGCTCGCACATGGCGGTTATGCCGGCCCAGTTGCCGGACTTAATGTCCACGGCCTGGCACAGCCAGGAGCCGCCGACCGCGATCACGTTGGGCTCGGATAGCCACATCGGCGCGTTGGTCTCCCCGATGCCGCCGGTCGGGCAGAATTTTACATGCGGGAACGGCCCGGCCAAAGCCCTCAGTGCCTTGATACCGCCGGCCGGCTCGGCCGGGAAGAATTTCACCACGTCAAAACCATGCGCCAGCGCCTGCATCAGCTCGGAGGCGGTCGCGATGCCCGGCGCGAACGGGAGACTGCTTGCGGCCGCCGCCTTCAGCAGCTCGGGCGTGGCGCCCGGGCTGATACCGAATTTGGCGCCGAGCTCTTCGGCGCGGGCGAGATCATCGGCATTGAGGATGGTGCCGATGCCGACAATGGCGTCGGGCACGTTGGCGATGATCGCCTTGGCCGCATCGGCCGCGACCGGCGTCCGCAGCGTCACCTCCAGCATGCGCACGCCGCCGGACACCAGCGCGCGCGCCAGCGGCACCGCATCCTCGAGCCGGTTGATGGTCAGCACGGGGACGACGCGGGCGGATTTGAACAGCGAGGCGAGCTTTTCCTGTTTCGATGCATTCATGACAAAGCCTTGCGAAGGGGGAGCGGATTGGCCGGCATGGCTGAACGCGGAATAATGGCACCGGGATGGCATACCACAACGCCTGCCAGCCGATGACCGGCGCGCGCCGCCTCGACGGGCTCAGCGCCTGCGAGCCGGCTCGCGAGATAAGCGGCGGCGAAGCTGTCACCCGCCGCGGTGGTGTCGACCACGGGCGCGGTCACAGGCTCGGCTTCGATCCGGCAGGAGGCGCCCGCAACGCGCAGCACGCTTGCGGGTTCGGCGAGTTTCAGCACGACCTCGCCGCCCGGGATTTTTGCGAGCAACGCTTCCGTGTTCTCGCCGGGATAGAGCGGCAGCAAATCTTCCGTCGAGGCCAGCGCGATGTCCGAGGTCTCGAACGCCTCGCGGAATACGCGGCGCGCGATATCGAGATCGGGCCACCCGCGGGCGCGGAAATTGGTGTCGAAGGCAACGCGGGTGCCGCGTGAGCGCGCTTGCCGCAGCGCCGTCAGCAGCCGCCCTCTTCCGCTTTCCGTAAAGATCGAGAGCGTGATTGCCGAGAGATAGACGAGATCGTAGCCACCGAGCGATTGCAGCAGGCTTTCGGTCTCCGGCAAATCCAGCAGGCTCCGCGCCGCCGCGGTCTCGCGCCAGTGGAAGAAGCGGCGCTCGCCGCTCGCGTCGGTGGCGATCAGGTAAAGGCCGGGCAGCCTGCCGGCGAGGCGCGCGACTTTGGCGGTGCCGACGCCCTCGGCCGCCCAGCCTGCGACCATCTCGTCACTCAGGGGATCATCGCCGAGGGCGGTGATGTAGTCGACGCCGACGCCGAGACGGGCCAGATAGACCGCGGTGTTGAGCGTGTCGCCGCCAAAACCGCGCGAATACAGGCCGCCTCCCGCCTGCTTCAGCTCGATCATGCATTCGCCGATGCAGGCAACGCCGGCCATGTCTTCGTAGTTTGCCCTTAGGCCACGAACTTGCCGCCGAGTTCGTCCTCGATGTGGATCTTGATGATGTCGTCGAAGGTGTTTTCAGCGGTGGTGAAGCCGAGCTGACGCGCACGTTTGGCCTCGAAATTCCGCGGCCAGCCGTCGACGATGCCCATGATGAAGGGATCGGGCTCGCGCTTGATGCGCGCGACGACGTTTTCGCCAGCGACGCGCTTGAGTGCGGCGATCTGCTCGCCGACAGTCGCAGTGAGGCCGGGCATGGTGAGGCCGCGGCGGGGACCGGCGGCGGCAAGGTCCATGGTCGCGGCATGCAGCAGGAAGCCGACCGCCGAGCGCGGCGTGGCGTGCCAGTGGCGGACGTCCTCGGACACCGGCAGGATCGCCTCCTTGCCGGCGAGCGGCTCGCGCAGGATGTTGGAGAAGAAGCCAGAGGCGGCCTTGTTCGGCGCACCCGGACGGATGCAAATGGTCGGCAGGCGGATAGAGATGCCGTCCATGAAGCCGCGGCGCGAATAGTCCGACAGCAGCAATTCGCCGATGGCCTTTTGCGTTCCGTAGCTGAGTAGCGGCGTGTGGAAGAACTCATCGCCGATGGCGTCGGGGAACGGCGCGCCGAACACCGCGATCGAGGAGGTAAACACAACGCGCGGCTTGTAGCCGCCGCCAATCAGGCGGATCGCATCCAGCAGCATCCGCGTGCCGTCGAGGTTGATGCGATAGCCCTTGTCGAAGTCGAGCTCGGCCTCGCCCGAGACGATGGCGGCGAGATGGAAGATCACGTCGGGCCGGCCGGCGATCAGCTTCTCGGCGGCACCGGGCACGGCAAAGTCGCCCGCGTGCACATCGACCGGAAAGCCCGGCTTGTCGGGCGTCGCAGGCGCCACGACGTCATGCAACGTCATCTTCGTGATGTCGGACTTGCCGAGGCGACCGTCCTTCAGGAGACGCTCGACCAATTTGCGACCGACCATGCCGGCCGCGCCCAGAACCAATACGTGCAAGCGCCTACTCCTCGTTTCTTCTAATTCGTTACGCGCGCCCGGATTCTCTCTGGAGCATGATCCCTACGGAAAACCGGTATCCGCTTTTCCGGGATCATGCTCGATCGTCTATTCCTTCACGGCGCCGGTCATCGCCGACACATAATGCTCCACGAAGAAGGCGTAAAGGATCACGAGCGGCAGGGAGCCTGCCAGCGCGCCCGCCATCAGCGAGCCCCAGCGGTAGATGTCGCCGTCGACGAACTCGTTGACGATCGCGACCGGGACGGTCTTGTTCGGGGTCGATTGCAGGAAGGTCAGCGCGTAGATGAACTCGTTCCAGCACAGCGTGAAGCAGAAGATGAAGGCCGAGATCAACCCGGGCACCGCCAGCGGCAGCACGATCTTGATCAATATCTGCCAACGGCTCGCGCCGTCGATCAGGGCGCATTCCTCGAGCTCGAAGGGGATGGTCTTGAAGTAGCCCATCAACAGCCAGGTCGAGAACGGGATCAGGATGGTCGGATAGGTCAGGATCAGCGCCAGCGGCGAGTCGAACAAGCCGTACTGGAACACGACGGTCGCCAGCGGAATGAACAGGATCGACGGCGGCACCAGATAGGCGAGGAAGATCAGGCCGCCAACGAGGTTGGCGCCCTTGTAGCGCAGCCGCACGATGGCATAGGCGGCAAGCACGCTCGCGATGATCGAAAGCACGGTGGCGCCGACCGCGACATACATCGTGTTCCACAGCCAGTGCGGGTAATAGCTCTCGAACAGCAGCTTGTGGAAATGCTTGAAGGTGGGATTCCAGGTCCAGAACGGACTGTATTTGTCGAGGTCGAGGAGCTGTTCGTCCGGCTTCACCGAGGTCAGCGCCATCCAGTAGAACGGAAACAAGAGGATGATGACGATGATCGAGAGCGGCAGATAGAGCGTCACCAGCCGCCGCGGCAGCGACTGCAGGTAGCTCATGCCCTCGCTGTGATCGACCCGCCCAGCCGTCGAGAGGATGGCCTTGAGGTCGACCTTGTTGGCAGGAAGATCAGTCATTGTTCTCTCCCTGGTGCCACTTGCGGCAGCGCGCGCGAGGCCTGCCCCGTTCGCGCAAAAAGATGGCAACGCCGCGGAGATCAGTCATTGTTCTCTCCCTGCTGCCATTTGCGGCGCTGCAGGCCGAACCAGGACACCATGATCGCGGCCAGCAGGAACGGGATCATGGCGCTCGAGATCGCGGCGCCCTCGCCCAGTTGGCCT
>CAVUCB010000023.1:0-13341 GCA_963739755.1 uncultured Alphaproteobacteria bacterium
GGACATAGCCGTCGAATGGCGTTCCGGCAGTGAGCACGACCAGGACGGCGACGACGATGAAATACGGCAGATGCCGCAGCAGAAGCGGCTTCGAGCGCACGACGGTCGGGGCCGCCGACATGTTTTCGCTCGGCGCGCTCATGCTTTTTCCGCCACGCGTTCGCCGAAGATGCCCTGCGGCCGGAAGATCAGGAACGCTATCAGCACCAGGAAGGCAAAGCCGTCCTTGTAGGGCACGGAGATGTAGGCGGCACCAAACGTCTCGATCACGCCGAGCGCAAGCCCGCCGATGATGGCGCCGGTGACATCGCCGAATCCGCCGATGATGGTGGCGGCAAAGGCTTTCAGTGCGATCGTCGAGCCCATCTGGATCGAGACGAACAGCACAGGCGCCACCAGGATGCCGGCAAGGCCGCCGAGCACGGCCGAATAGATGAAGGTGATCATGATCATGGTGGAGACGGAAATGCCGAGCAGCGAGGCCATCTCCTTGTCCTGCGAGGTCGCCTGCAGCTTCTTGCCGAGCAGCGTGTGCTCGAAGAACCAGTAGTTGAAGATCACGAGCACGATCGTCACGGCGATGATCAGCAGATACTGGCTGTCGAGATAGACCGGACCGAGCTGGATGCCGGGCGTCTCGAACCAGCCCTGCAGCACCTGCGGCTGCGGGCCATAGATCGCGAGCACGGAGTTGGCGAGCAGGATCGAGGCGCCGATGGTCGCGATGATCACCGGCAGATAGCTGCGATTGCGCAGGGGATAGTAGACGCCGAGATTGAAGATCACGCCGAGCAGCGCCATGCCGGCGAGTGCCAGCAGAAACGACAGCCAATAGGGCCAGCCGAGATCGACCGCGAACACCACCATCAGATAGGCGGCGACCATCGAGAATTCGCCCTGCGCGAAGTTCACCACATTGGTGGCGCGGAAGATCAGCACGAAACCGAGCGCGACCAGCGCATAGACGGCGCCGATGCCGATTCCGGTAAAAAGCAGTTGAAGCGCGAGATCCATGAAGAGCGATCGGTTGAGAGGAACTGTTCAAGTCGCCGAATAAACACTTCGGCCTCCCTCGGCAGGACCGAGGGAGGCCGATAGCGCGCTCAATCGTTGGATTCGATGTGCTTGTCGAAAACGATCGTGCCTTTCTCGTTCTTCACAATGTTGTAACCGTGAAGCCCGTCGCCGTTCTGGTCGAAATTATATTCGCCCTCCGCGCCCGGGAATTTCTTGGTGGCGAGGATCGCCTCGCGGATCTTGGCGGCATCGGTCGAGCCGGCCTTGTTGATCGCGGCCGACAGCACATTGATGGCGTCGTAGGGCCAGGAGCTCTGGTTGTCGGGCGCGACCTTGACGGCGTCGCGATAGAGCTTGCCAAACGCCTTCGAGGCCTCGCTGGAATCCTCGGCGTAGTCAGCGACACCGAAGGTTCCGTAGAGCGCGGGACCGGCAAGCTTGAGCGCGGTGATGTTGACGATCGATGGCGAACCGACCCAGGGGATGTTGACACCGAGCTGGCGGAGCTGGCGGGCGAAAATGCCGAGATCGCTTTCGAACGTGAAATAGGTGCCGAGAATGTCGGCGCCGGATTGCTTGATCGCGAGCACGACGGGCGTGAAGTCCTGGCTCTGGTTGGCATAGCCTTGATCGGTCGTTGTCAGGCCGAGCTTGCCCAGCGCATCCGTCAGCGCCTTGCCACCGGCGGTGCCGAAGGCATCGGTCGAATGCAGCACGAACCACTTCTTCTTGCCGAGCGTGTTGACGCCGTAGTCGGCGATCACGCGGCCGGAATAGCTGTCATTGGGGCGGAAGCGGAACAGCCACTGATTGCCCATGTGGGTGAGGTTAGGATCGGTGCCGCCGATCATCACGGGCTTGCCGAGCTTGAGCACGTCGGGCGCCATCGCGTGCACCTGAGTGGAGCGGATCGAGCCGAGGAAGGCGACGATGTCGGACTGCGCGGCGAGTTTGGAGAACGCCAGCACGATGCCGGGATTGGTGGTCTGATCGTCTTCGACGATCAACTCGGCCTGCTTGCCGAGGATGCCGCCGGCCTTGTTGACGGCTTCGAGCGCGAGCTTGGCGCCCTTGATGGCGTATCCGCCGGACTCGGCGGCGGGGCCGGTGACCGGCGCGCACATGCCGATCTTGATGGTGGCGCCTTGGGCCTGAGCGCTCGAAATAACGTAGGGTGCCGCAATACCACCAGCAACAGCGGCCGCAAATTCGCGTCTCGTCAGCTTCATAAAATTCCTCCCTGAGGCCGGGCTTCTTTGTCGGCCTTTCTTGGTCTTGGCATCCAAACTCAAGGACGCGAAACCGTGTTGCTACTTACGGATTCTCGCGCTCCGAGTAAATTGATATCGAGGCCACTTCGACTAACGACGCAGGCTCTCGACCGCTTCAAGATTTCCAAGTATTAACGCCGGAGCCCCGGCATTAATTCCCCGTTTGGCACAGCGCACCCTGTGCTCAAAGGCTGGGCAGCGGTTAAAGCTATGCGTCACATCCGCGCTATCATGCAAATTTGCGCTTACTCGCTCACTTCGTCGGCGAATTCCAACGCCGCCAGGCTCGCTTCCAGCGCGCCCAGCATGTCCTGCAACGCGGCGAGTTTCCTGGCGCCGTAGCGGCGGGTGATGGCGGCATAGATCGCTTCCGACGACGGCGCCACGACCTCCATCAGCTTGAGACCCTTTTCCGAAATCGAGATCACGCCACGGCGAAGATCCGTCTTTGCGGTCTTGCGATCGATCAAACCGCGCGCGTCGAGATCGCGCAAAATCCGCGAGAGGCTTGGACCAAGGAGGAAGGCCGTGCGCGCGAGTTCCGTGACTTCAATGGCGTCGATTGCGGCGAGCGCGCGCAGGATGCGCCATTGCTGCTCGGTGAGATCGTGCCGGCGCAGCGAGGGACGGAACTGCCGCATCACCGCTTCGCGGGCGCGGAGCAGCGACATCGGCAGCGAGCGCGAGAACTCGCGCATCGGCACGCGACGTGGCGGTGCTTTCGCCGGAGCCGATCCGTTGGCCGATTTCTTCCGCGCCATCCGCTCTTTCAACGCGTTCAAGTTTGCAATGCAGCAAGAAGCAAGGGGGTTTGATCCGCGACACTTAACATGTTAAGCATCTCGCCGCACCCTCTTTCTGCGTAGCTCCCATTTCTGCTTGGCTCCCATGGCCCTCTCCCCCGAAGACATCCGCGCCGCCGCCGAGCGCCTGGATCGCGCCGAGAAGACGCGCACGCAGATCCGCCAGCTCTCGCAGGAATTTCCCGCGATCACCCTCGATGACGCCTATGCGATCCAGAAGCAATGGATCGAGATCAAGACATCAGCGGGGCGCGTCGTCAAAGGCCACAAGATCGGATTGACCTCGAAGGCGATGCAGAGCGCGCTCAATATCGACGAGCCGGATTCCGGCGTGCTGCTCGACGACATGTTCTTTGCCGATGGCGGCATCGTGCCGACCGAGCGCTTCATCGCCACCCGCGTCGAAGCCGAACTCGCTTTCGTCATGAGCAAGCGGCTCGCCGGTCCCGATTGCACGATGTTCGATGTGCTCAACGCCACCGACTTCGTCGTGCCGGCGCTGGAAATCCTGGATACGCGGATCGAACGCGTCGACCCCAAGACCAAGGCGACGCGCAAGATTTTCGACACCATCGCCGACAATGCGGCCAATGCCGGCATCGTGCTCGGCGGCCGGCCGATCAGGCCGCTGGATGCCGACCTGCGCTGGATCGGCGCGCTGTGTTTCAAGAACGGCCAATTGGAAGAGACCGGGCTTGCCGCCGGCGTGCTCAATCATCCCGCTACCGCCGTGGCCTGGCTCGCCAACAAGATCGCGCCGCATGGGCTGGCGCTGGAGCCCGGCCAGGTCGTGCTGGCGGGCTCGTTCATCCGACCAATCGAGACCCGCAAGGGCGACACAATCCAGGCCGATTATGGCGCCTACGGCTCTGTCAGCTGCTATTTCGCCTGAGACCAAAAACAACAGGGAGTGAAAACGCCATGCCGCATTTCACGATCGAATATTCCGCCAATCTCGATCACCGCGTCGACATGAGCAAGGTCGTCGAGGTCGTCCGCAAGGCCGCGGTCGAGACCGGCATCTTCCCGCTCGGCGGCATCCGCGTCCGCGCCATCAAATGCGAGCACTATGCGATCGCCGACGGCAATCCGAACTTTTCCTTCCTCGACATGCTGCTGCGGCTCGGCGAGGGCCGCGACCTCGCTACCCGTCAGAAAGCCGGCGAGCACATCTTCAAGGCGCTGTCCGCCCATCTCGATCCCGTCTTTGCGCAGACCAAGTTCGCGCTGTCGTTCGATATGCAGATCAACGACAAGGACACCAGCTGGAAGCGCAACAACATTCACGAAGCCCTGAAAGCGGAGGCCGTCCATGGATAAGGTCACGCCGAAATCCGATCTGTTCCAGGCCAACAAGGATCGTGTCGCGCCGCTGTTGAAGCAGCTCCGCGCCGATGGCATCGGCCATTTGATCGACGGCAAGATCGTGCCGTCGATCTCGGGCGAAACTTTTGAGACCAATTCGCCGGTCGATGGGTCGGTGCTGGCCTCCGTCGCGCGCGGCAGTGCCGAGGATATCGACCGTGCCGCGACCGCGGCGTCGCTTGCCTTCAAATCCTGGCGCGACATGTCGGCCTCGATGCGCCGCAAGCTGTTGAATCGCGTGGCGGACGCGATCGAGGACCGCGCCGACGACATCGCCGTGCTCGAATGCATCGACACCGGCCAGGCGCATCGCTTCATGGCCAAGGCCGCCGTCCGCGCAGCTGAAAACTTCCGCTTCTTCGCCGACAAATGTGCGGAGGCGCGTGACGGGCTCAGCACGCCGAGCGAGGAGCACTGGAACATCTCCACGCGCGTGCCGATCGGCCCGGTCGGCGTGATCACGCCGTGGAACACGCCGTTCATGCTGTCGACCTGGAAGATTGCGCCCGCGCTGGCCGCCGGCTGCACCGTCGTGCACAAGCCGGCGGAATGGTCGCCGGTGACCGCCGATATCCTGGCGAAGCTGGTGAAGGAAGCCGGCGTGCCCGACGGCGTGCTCAACACCGTGCACGGCATCGGTGAGGAAGCCGGCAAGGCCTTGACCGAGCATCCCGCGATCAAGGCGATCGGCTTTGTCGGCGAGAGCGCGACGGGCTCGGCGATCATGGCGCAGGGCGCCAAGACGCTGAAGCGCGTGCATTTCGAGCTTGGCGGCAAGAATCCGGTGATCGTGTTCGACGACGCCGATCTCGACCGCGCGCTCGATGCGGTCGTGTTCATGATCTACTCTCTGAACGGCGAGCGCTGCACCTCCTCCAGCCGCCTCCTGGTGCAGGAGAGCATTTCGGAAAAATTCATCGAGAAGCTGACCGCGCGGGTGCAGGCGCTGAAGGTCGGCCATCCCCTCGATCCCACAACCGAGATCGGGCCACTGATCCACGAGCGGCATCTCGCAAAAGTCTGCGCCTATTTTGATGTGGCGCGGAAGGATGGCGCGGTGATCGCGGTCGGCGGCAAGACCCATGACGGTCCCGGCGGCGGGCATTATATCCAGCCGACCTTGGTCACCGGCGCGCACGCGAAAATGCGCGTGGCGCAGGAGGAAGTGTTCGGGCCGTTCCTGACCGTGATCCCCTTCCGCGACGAGAAGCACGCGATCGAGATCGCCAACGACGTCAATTACGGGCTGACCGGCTATGTCTGGACCGGCGACATGGGCCGCGCGCTGCGCGTCGCCGACGCGCTGGAAGCCGGCATGATCTGGCTCAATTCGGAGAACGTCCGCCATCTGCCGACGCCGTTCGGCGGCATGAAGGCGTCCGGCATCGGCCGCGACGGCGGCGATTATTCCTTCGACTTCTACATGGAAACCAAGCATGTCTCGCTGGCGCGGGGCACGCACAAGATTCAGAAACTGGGAATTTAACGAAACGCCGTCATTCCGGGGCGCGCGAAGCGCGAGCCCGGAATCATGACCACGATCTGAGATGGTTCGGGCCTGCGCGACGGCGCATCCCGGAATGACGAATCGAGATGGATAGGCACATGCCCGTTCCGACACACGTCTTCGATCCGCCCTTCAATATCATCCGCTCGAGCCACGTCGTGCTCGACGTGAAGGATCTGAAGACCAGCCGCGCGTTTTATGAGACGACCGTCGGCCTGCATGTCGAGGACGCCGACAGCGACGTCGTTTACCTGCGCGGCAGCGAGGAGCATCAGCACCACTCGCTGGTGCTGCGGAAGGCGCAAGCGGCCGCCTGTCACCGGCTCGGCTTCAAGGTCGGCAATGAGGGCGACCTCGACAAGGCAGCCAGCTTCTTCTCCGAGAACGGCATTCAGTACAAATTCGCCGAGCTGCCGTTCCAGGGCCGCACCCTGCAGTTCACCGATCCCTTCGGCTTCCAGATCGAGCTCTACGCCACCATGGACAAGCGGCCGCATCTGCTCCGCCGCTACGATCTCTACAAGGGCTGCCATCCGCAGCGGCTCGACCATTTCAACATCTTTGCCGCCGAGGTGCAGGACACCATGGACTTCTATGCTCGGCTCGGCTTCCGCCTCACCGAGTATGCCGAGGAGGACGGGCCGAACGGGCGCATCGCCGCCGCCTGGCTGCATCGCAAGGGCAATGTCCACGACCTCGCCATCACCAACGGCAAGGGCCCTCGCCTGCACCATTTCTGCTACTGGGTGCCGACCGCGATGAACGTGCTGCATCTATGCGACGTGATGGCCGCGAGCGGCTTTTTGAAGAATCTCGAGCGCGGCCCGGGTCGGCACGGCATTTCGAACGCGTTCTTCCTCTATGTCCGCGACCCCGACGGCCATCGCCTCGAGCTCTATACCAGCGATTATTTCACCATGGACCACGATCACGAGCCACTGCGCTGGTCGCTCAGCGACCCGCGCCGGCAGACGTTGTGGGGCGCGCCCGCGCCGCGCTCCTGGTTCGAGGAAGGCTCACCCTTCAGCGGCAGCAAGGTGCGCGAACCCGCCTTCGTGGCCCAAGTCACCGTTGCGGATTAGGGATGGCGACCATGAAAAGGATCGCGATCGCAGTTGGATTGGTGATGGCAGCAATGACAAGTGCCCCGGCTTCCGAACTCAAGCTGATCGCCGGCGGCTCGCTCGCCAGCCTTTTCAAGGAGCTCGGCCCGCAATTCGAGAAGGCGAGCGGGCATACGCTCTCCATCCATTTCAATTCCACGCCGAACATCATCAGCCGCATCAATGCGGGCACGCCGTTCGACGTGGTGGTCGTGCCGGCCGATGTCTTCAAGGATGCGGCGGCGAAGGGCCATCTCGCCGATCCCGCCGTCAATATTGCCCGTGTCGGCTATGTCGTGATCGTTCGCGCGGGCGCGCCGAAGCCCGATCTCTCCACGCCGGACGCCTTCAAGAAAGCGCTGCTCGCCGCCTCGTCGGTCGCATCCACCCCGGCCAGCGCGGCCGGCGCCTATATCGCCAAGGTCTATGAGCGCCTGGGCATCGCCGACGAGATGAAGGCCAAAACCAAGGTACAGGCGATGCCGACGGCAATCGCGCCGGCCGTCGCCAGTGGCGAGGCGGAGCTTGGCATCTTCCTGGCCAATGTCTTCAACGCGCCCGGCATCGAGCTTGCCGGTCCCTTCCCGGCCGATCTGCAGCAGGAGCTGGTGTTCCCGGCCGCTGTCGCCACCGACGCAAAAGAACCCGCCGCTGCGAAAGCGCTAATCGATTTTCTGCAAACACCCGCCGCCGTCGCCGCGATCAAGGCCGTCGGCATGACGCCAGGCTGACAGGACATCTCATGGCCAATCATCGACTTGCGACTTATTCGGCCGGCGGCAAGACGGCTTACGGCGCCGTCACCGACCGCGAAATCATCGATCTCTCCGCGCGTTTCGGCAAGGAATATCCGACGCTGCGCGAAGTGGTCGCCGCGGGCGCGCTGATGAAGCTCGCCGAGGAAGCCGAGCGGAGCGCGCCGGATGTGGCGCTCGACGGCATCGTCTGGCAGCCCCCGATCCCGGCGCCGGAAAAGATCATCTGCATCGGCGTCAACTATCCCGACCGCAACGCCGAATACAAGGACGGCTCGGACGCGCCGAAATTTCCGAGCATGTTCATGCGCACGCCGCGCTCCTTTGTCGGGCACAATTCGCCGCTGGTACGCCCGCGCGCCTCGCAGCAACTCGACTATGAGGGCGAAGTACGCTCGTGATCGGCAAGGCCGGCCGCCACATCAAGGAGGCCGATGCACTCGGCCACATCGCCGCGCTGACGCTCTGCAATGAAGGCACCATCCGCGACTGGGTGCGGCACGCGAAATTCAACGTCACGCAGGGCAAGAATTTCGATGCCACCGGCAGCCTCGGTCCGTGGATCGTGCCCTACACGAATGAGGCGCAGATCGCCGACATCCGGCTCACCACCCGCGTCAATGGCGAGACGCGGCAGGACGACCGCACCTCGCGGCTGATCTTCGGGATTCCTTATCTCCTCAGCTACATCTCGACCTTCACCACGCTGATGCCCGGCGACATCATCGTCACGGGTACGCCGACCGGCGCCGGCGCGCGATTCGATCCGCCGCGTTATCTCAAGCCCGGCGATGTCGTCGAGGTCGAAGCCGACGGCATCGGCGTGCTGCGCAACGGCGTCGCCGACGAAACCCTGTAAGGACAAATCATGACTTCCATGACCGGCGGCGAAGCCATCGTCAGCGGCCTCGTCGCCCACGGCGTCAACACCGTGTTCGGCCTGCCCGGCGCGCAGATCTACGGCCTGTTCGACGCCTTCCATCAGGCGCAGCTGAAAGTGATCGGCGCGCGGCACGAGCAGGCCTGCGGCTACATGGCCTATGGCTATGCGCGCTCGTCCGGCAAGCCCGGCGTGTTCAGCGTGGTGCCCGGCCCCGGCGTGCTCAATGCGAGTGCTGCGATGCTGACCGCATTCGGGGGCAACGAGCCGGTGCTGTGCCTGACCGGCCAGGTGCCGACGCAATTCCTTGGGAAAGGCCGCGGCCATCTGCATGAGATGCCGGACCAGCTCGCGACCTTGCGCACCTTCGTGAAATGGGCCGACCGCATCGAATATCCCGATATCGCGCCGAGCATGGTCTCGCGTGCGTTCCAGGAAATGATGTCGGGCCGCCGCGGTCCGGTCTCGCTGGAAATGCCCTGGGATGTGTTCACGCAGCGCGCGGAGGTCGGTGCATCAAAGGTGTTCGATCCCTTCCCTGCGCCACAGCCGGACCCTGACCGCGTCAAGGACGCCGCCGCGCTGATCGCCGCCAGCAAGACGCCGATGATCTTTGTCGGCTCGGGCGCGATCGAGGCGCGCGACGAAATTCTCGAACTGGCAGAGATGATCGACGCGCCGGTGGTGGCCTTCCGCAGCGGCCGCGGCATCGTCTCCAACGCGCCATGAGCTGGGCCTGACCATGGCGGCAGCTTACCGGCTCTGGCCCAAGACCGACCTGATGATCGGGATCGGCACGCGGCTCGAATTGCCGAGCATGTCGCGCTGGCCCTATCGGCCGGAAGGTCTGAAATCCGTGCGCATCGATATCGATCCGGTCGAGATGCGCCGCTTCACGCCCGATGTCGCCGTGATCTCGGACGCGAAAAGCGGCACGCGCGAACTGGCGGCGGCCGTGCGCAAGGCCGGCTACCGCAAGACCTCTGGCCGCCGCGCCGTGATCCGCGAGGCTACCGCCGCGGCGCAGGAGGAAATCCAGAAGGTGCAGCCGCAGATGGCGTATCTCAACATCCTGCGCGAGGTGCTGCCGGAAAACGCCATCGTCACCGATGAGCTGTCGCAGGTCGGCTTCGCCTCCTGGTACGGCTTTCCCATCTACCAGCCGCGCACCTTCATCACTTCAGGCTATCAGGGCACGCTCGGCTCGGGCTTTCCGACCGCGCTCGGCGCCAAGGTCGCTAATCCGGACAGGCCCGTAGTCGCCATCACCGGCGACGGGGGCTTCATGTTCGGTGTGCAGGAGCTGTCGACCGCCGTGCAGTTCAACATCGGCGTGGTGACGCTGGTGTTCAACAACAACTCATATGGCAATGTGCGGCGCGACCAGCGCACCCGCTTCGACGGCCGCGTGGTCGCGGCCGATCTCGTCAATCCGGATTTCGTGAAGTTGGCCGAGTCCTTTGGCATGGCTGCGAGCCGTGTCACCTCGCCCGATCATTTCAAGCCCGCGCTGGAAAAGGCGCTGGCGCATGGCGGGCCGTATCTGATCGCCGTCGAAGTGCCGCGGGACTCCGAAGTCACGCCCTGGACGTTCATCCACCCCGCCAAGAATGTACTGACCCTCATGGTGAGGAGGCGCAAGGCGCCGTCTCGAACCATGAGGCTGATAGTGAGGCCTCATCCTTCGAGACGCGCTTCGCGCTCCTGAGGATGAGGGGCTAGGTCTCAGCGTCCTGCTGCAGCCTGGCCGCGACAATCACCAGCAATCCCGCGCCCGCCACCGACCAGCACGCGACCGGCGCCCAGTGCAGCAGCGGCGCGTATTCCGGCAGCTTCTGCAGGCCGCCGGCAACCGCGGCCATCCGCGCGAAGGTCGCGAGCGCAAGCGCGGAGAAAACCAGGCCCGTCACCTTGCCTTCCGCGCCGGTATGGCCGATCGCGAGCGCCGCCGAGACCGCGCTCATCAGCATGCAGCCCCAGGCCGCGCCGGCAATGAACTGCGCCACCACCAGCGTCTGCAGGCCACCCGCGATCTCGGCCACCAGCACAGCGATCGCGCCGAGCAGTCCTGCCGCGCCCATCACGATCAGGCCGCCGCGATGCTTGACGATCAGGCACGCCGGAAACATCGCGATGTTGAAGCCGATCCAGAACACCGGCATCAGCCACTGCAGATCTATCGGCTTGGCGAAACGCAGATAGAGCGGCGCGCTGTTGATAGAGAAATGCAGCTGATAGCCGAGCGCAAGCAGGATCATGGCCGCGATGAAGATCACCGGCACGGTGCCGAAGGGTTTTGCCGGCGCGGCCGGCCGGGAGGACGCTGCTTCCTCCGCCAGGTCGCGTTCGACCCGCGACAGCGCGAGCGTCGTGAGCAGCAGCACCGCGCTCGAGATCACGAAGGGCAGCCGCGCGTCGACGTCGCGCAGCACAACGCCTAGATAGGGCGATACCGCACCGGCGAGGCCATAGCCGAGCATCACCAGCGCCGACAGGAACGGAATGTTCGGCCGCGCACTGTATTTGCCGAGCAGCAGCAGCGGCGGCGCGCGCAGCGCCGAGGACGTGATCGACCAGATCACAACCAGCGCAATGAACCAGACCTTCGCGTCGCTTCCGCTGCCGGCGACGTACGGCAGCGCGACAAAGGCCGCGCAGGACAGCGCCGTCAAGGCGGCGACGATCATGCCGAGACGACCGACCAGCGCCGCAATGCGGTCGGCGGCAATGCCCATCGCGGTGTCGGTGATGGTGAAGATGGCCTGATCCATCATCAGGATGAAGATCACGGCGGTCGGCGCGATCCCCACCTGCTGGGCCAACTTCGGCAGATAGATCACGTAGACGGTCCAGCCCAGCGTGAACATAAGTTGCACGAACGCGAAATACAGGCCGGCGCGGTTGCCGCTGGCGCTGGTGTCTGCGGTGAGATCGGTCGAGGCCATGCGGCCAGCATAAAGCAGATCGACGCCAGCGCAAATGCGACAAGGGAGTTTATTGTTGGCGCATGATCTCCGCGCAAACGCTATGCGTTTGTCGCGAGGGAAAACCGGTACCCACTTTTCCGGATCATGCGCTTAAGCAGCCTTACGGAAAGTCAGGTTGATGCGCCGGCGGCCGAGCAGCGCGTGTTCGCCTTCGGCGAGCGGCGCCACGCCATGAAACACCAGCCGCGACGGGCCGCCCCAGGCCACGACATCGCCATGCTCAAGCCGGTAGCGCGCGGTCTTGTCGGACCGTTTTAAGCCACCCCACAGGAAGGTCGCGGGCAGGCCCAGCGACACCGAGACGATCGGCTCGTCGTAATTCTTCTCGTCACGGTCCTGGTGCAGCGACAGGCGCGCGCCGGGCTCGTAGCGGTTGACCAGGCAGGCTTCCGGCCGGAAGCCGGCAAAACCCGCTTGCGCGGCCGCCTGCCCTGCCAGCTCACGAAAGACCGGCGGCATCTCGGGCCACGGCTTGCCGGACTGCGGATCGATGGCGTCGTAGCGATAGCCGGTGCGATCGGTGACCCAGCCGAGGCTGCCGCAATTCGTCATCGCCACCGACATCTGGTAGCCGCCGGGCGTCACCATGTGGCGGAACGGCGACTGCGCGGTGATGGCTTCGATGGCGCTGAGCAGATCGTGCTGGATCGGGCGGCAGAAGCCGCGCAAGAGCATCGCGCCTTCGGCGATCGCTTCCCGCGCCGGGAGCACCTCGGCGTTGTCAAACAGGTCCGCAGTCATTTCGCATCATGAAAAATCACACCAACGGTATGGCGTCGGCCGGAACGCAGCCGGCTGACGCCATGTCGGAGATTAACACGATAGGTGCCGCGCGTGCCCTGCACCGGGCGATGATGCACCGCAAAGGCGACCGCGTCGCCCTGCTTCAGCGCCACCACTTCGGCGCGCGACTGCATGCGCGGGCGCTGCTCGGTCAGCACGAACTCGCCGCCCTCGAAATCGCGGCCCGGCTCCGACAGCAGGATCGCGACCTGCAGCGGAAACACGTGCTCGCCGTAGAGGTCCTGGTGCAGGCAATTGTAATCGCCGGCCTCATATTGCAGCAGCAGCGGCGTCGGGCGGGTCTGGCCGGCCTCATGGCAGCGTTTCAGGAAGGCGTCGTGGCGCTCGGGATAGCGGATATCGATCCCCATCGACTCGTTCCAGCGGTTGGCAACGCCTTGTAGGCGCGCATAGAGCGCCGGCCGCAGCGCGGCGATCAGGTCGGGCAATGGGTATGAGAAGTATTTGTACTCGCCGCGGCCAAAACCATGGCGGCCCATCACGACGCGGCTGCGGAAACGCGCATCGTCGGGATAGAGCGTGGAGATAGCGCGGCATTGGTCTGACGTGAGCAGGCCCTTCAGAACCGCACAACCCTGCGCGTCGAGATCGGTCTGGACTTGCGTCCAGTCGAGCGCGTCAACGCGCGGGGCGATGTCGGATGAGGGAACCGGGCGAATGGTTTTGGCTGTGGCTGTCATGCTCATAATCTGGGGCAACCGGAGCTTCTATGCCACCCGATTTCCGATTTATCGGTCATTCCGGGATGGCCCGAAGGGCCAGACCCGGGAATCTCTGGATGCTTCAGGTGCGCAATTGCGCACCATAGTTCGGTGCTTCGCACCGCCCCGGAATGACGGCGCATATTAT
>CAVUCB010000024.1:0-13473 GCA_963739755.1 uncultured Alphaproteobacteria bacterium
GATAATGCCCGCCGAGCCGCAGGGTCGACATGCCCAGGAACGCGCCGGCCACGAACGCAACCAGAACCCCGCCGGCCAGGCAGAGCCAGAAGCTTTGATGAAGGTCGGCGGTGCCGATGCCGACGGCATAGGCGCCGAAGCCAAAGAATGCCGCCTGCGCCAGATTGATCTGGCCGCACAGGCCGAGCACGACGGAAAGACCAAACACCGCGATCGAGAACGTCGTCGCCTGCATCAGGATGTTGAGGATGTAACCGTCGAACCGCATGCCGGCGGCGAGCGCCACCAGGATGGCCGCAGCGATGAAATAGGGCAAATGCCGCAGCAGCAACGGCTTTGTGCGGATCACAGGCGTTGCGGTCGCCATCTTCTCGCTCGGCGCGCTCATGCTTTTTCCGCCACGCGTTCGCCAAAGATGCCCTGCGGCCGGAAGATCAGGAAGGCGACCAGCACCAGGAAGGCAAATCCGTCCTTGTAGGGCACGGAGATGTAGGCGGCGCCGAAGGTTTCGATCACCCCCAGCGCAAGCCCGCCGATGATGGCGCCCGCGACATCGCCGAAGCCGCCGATGATGGTGGCGGCAAAGGCCTTCAGCGCGATGGTCGAACCCATCTGGATCGACACGAACAGCACGGGTGCGACCAGGATGCCGGCGAGACCGCCAAGCATCGCCGAATAGATGAAGGTGATCATGATCATGGTGGAGACGGAAATGCCGAGCAGCGAGGCCATTTCCTTGTCCTGCGAGGTCGCCTGCAGCTTCTTGCCGAGCAGCGTGTGCTCGAAGAACCAGTAATTGAAGATCACGAGCGCGATCGTCACCGCGATGATCAGGAGATACTGGCTGTCGAGATAGACCGGACCGAGCTGGATGCCGGGCGTCTCGAACCAGCCCTGCAGCACCTGCGGCTGCGGGCCGTAGATCGCGAGCACGGAATTGGCGAGCAGGATCGAGGCCCCGATGGTCGCGATGATGACGGGCAGGAAGGTGCGGTGTCGCAACGGGTAGTAGACACCAAGGTTGAAAATGACGCCGAGCAGCGCCATGCCGGCGAGCGCGAGCAGGAACGACAGCCAATAGGGCCAGCCGAGATCGACCGAGAACACCACCATCAGATAGGCGGCAACCATCGAAAATTCGCCCTGGGCGAAGTTCACCACATTGGTGGCACGGAAGATCAGCACGAAGCCAAGCGCGACCAGCGCATAGACGGCGCCGATGCCGATGCCGGTGAACAGCAACTGGAGGAAGAGATCCATGACGGACCTTCGGTTGACGGAGATTGAGGGCGTAGCGCTTCGACAAATGCTTCGGCCTCCCCCGCGAGGGAGAGGCCGAGTCGCAGATCAATCGTTGAAATCGATGTGCTTGTCGTAGACGATATTGCCCTTGTCGTTCTTCACGACATTGTAGCCGTGCAGGCCGTCGCCGTTCTGGTCGAAATTGTATTCACCCTCGGCGCCCGCGTATTTTTTGGTGGCCAGGATCGCCTCGCGGATCTTGCCGGGATCGGTCGTGCCGGCCTTGTTGATCGCCGCCGAAAGGATGGTGATGGCGTCATAGGGCCAGGCGCTCTGGTTGTCGGGCGCGACCTTGTAGGAGTCGCGGTAGAGCTTGCCGAACGCCTTGGAGGCCTCGCTGGAGTCTTCCGCATAATCGGCGACGCCATAGGTGCCGAACAGTGCCGGACCCGCAAGCTTCGTCGAGGAGACTGCCACCACCGAGGGAGAGCCGACCCAGGGGATGTTGACGCCGAGCTGCCGAAGCTGGCGGGCGAAGATGCCGAGGTCGCCCTCGAAGGTGAAATAGGTGCCGAGCACGTCTGCACCGGACTGTTTCACCGCCAGCACGACGGGCGTGAAGTCCTGGCTGTTGTTGGCGTAACCCTGGTCCAGGGCCGGGGGCGCACCGAGCTTGGTCAAGGCGTCGGTCAGCGCCTTGCCGCCCGCGGTGCCGAACGCATCGGTCGAATGCACGATCGCCCACTTCTTCTTGCCGAGCGTGTTGACGCCGAAGTCGGCGATCACGCGGCCGGAATAGCTGTCATTGGGACGGAAGCGGAACAGCCACGGATTGCCCGAATGGGTCAGATCCGGGTTGGTGCCGCCGATCATGACGGGCTTGCCGAGCTTGAGCACGTCGGGCGCCATCGCCTGCACCTGGGTCGAGCGGATCGATCCGAGGAACGCGACGATGTCGGATTGTGCCGCGAGCTTGGAGAAGGCGAGCACGATGCCGGGGTTGGTGGTCTGGTCGTCCTCGATGACGAGCTCGACCTGCTTGCCGAGAACGCCGCCGGCCTTGTTCACCGCGGCCAGCGCCAGCTTGGCGCCATTCTGCGCCCAAAGCCCCTGCTCGGCGGCGGGACCCGTCACCGGAACGCACATGCCGATCTTGATGGTAGAGCCCTGCGCCCGTGCGCTGGTAATGATGTGGGGTGCTGCAATACCGGCAGCCATAGCCGCGGCGAAATCGCGTCTGGTCAGTTTCATTCCAATCCTCCCTGAGGCCGGGCTTCCTTGTCGGCCTTTCTTGGTCTTGGCGATCCGGTTTTGGGATGCGAAACCAATTTGCTACTTACGAAGTCCGGCGGCCTGAGTAAATTGCTATTGAATAGCGACAAGTTCGACTAATGACGCAAGCGGTCGCCGCCAGACATTAACGCCGGAGGGCCGGCGTTAATTCCCCTTTGCCACATGGCGTTTCGTGCTCAAAGACCGGGCAGCCTCAGAGCTATGCGTCCGCCCTGCCGGATCATGCAAATTTGCGCTTACTCGCCTAACTCATCGGCGAACTCCAAACCGGCCAGGCTTGCTTCAAGCGCCCCCAGCATGTCCTGCAGCTCGGCGAGTTTCCTTGCGCCGTAGCGGCGGGTGATCGCGGCATAGATCGCTTCCGACGACGGCGCGACGACCTCCATCAGCCTCAGGCCCTTTTCGGAAATCGAGATCACGCCGCGGCGCAGATCCGTCTTCGCGCTCTTGCGCTCGATCAAACCGCGCGCGTCGAGATCGCGCAAAATGCGCGAGAGACTCGGTCCGAGGAGAAAGGCGGTACGCGCGAGTTCCGTTACTTCGATGGCGTCGATCGCAGCCAGCGCGCGCAGGATGCGCCATTGCTGCTCGGTCAGATCATGACGGCGCAGCGAGGGACGGAACTGCCGCATCACCGCTTCGCGCGCGCGCAAGCAGCGACATCGGCAGCGACCGCGAGAACTCGCGCATCGGCACGCGGCGGGCGCTGCGTCTTCGCCGCTGCCGATCCATTGGCTGATTTCTTCCGCGCCATCCGTTCTTTCAATGCGCTTAAGTTTGCAATGCAACAAGAAATCGAGGGGATTTGATCCACTGACACTTAACATGTTAAGCATCTCGCCGCACCCTCTTTCTGCGTAGCCCCGCATGGCCCTTTCCAAAGAAGACATCCGCGCCGCCGCCGAGCGTCTGGATCGCGCCGAGAAGACGCGCACGCAAATCCGCCAGCTCTCGCAGGAATTTCCCGCGATCACGCTCGACGACGCCTATGCGATCCAGAAGGCATGGATCGAGATCAAGATATCCGCGGGCCGCGTCGTCAAAGGCCACAAGATCGGCCTGACCTCGAAGGCGATGCAGAGCGCGCTCAATATCGACGAGCCGGATTCCGGCGTGCTGCTCGACGACATGTTCTTTGCCGATGGCGGCATCGTGCCGACGGAGCGCTTCATCGCCACGCGCGTGGAAGCGGAACTCGCCTTCATCATGGGCAAGCGGCTCGCAGGTCCCGGACTGCACGATGTTCGACGTGCTCAACGCGACGGACTTCGTCGTGCCGGCACTGGAAATCCTGGACACGCGGATCGAGCGCGTCGACCCCAAGACCAAGGCGACGCGAAAGATCTTCGACACCATCGCCGACAATGCCGCGAATGCCGGCATCGTGCTCGGCGGCCGGCCGATCCGGCCGCTGGATGCCGACCTGCGCTGGATCGGCGCGCTGTGTTTCAGGAACGGCCAGTTGGAAGAGACCGGGCTCGCCGCCGGCGTGCTCAATCATCCCGCGACCGCCGTGGCCTGGCTTGCCAACAAGATCGCGCCGCATGGGCTCGCGCTCGAGCCCGGCCAGGTCGTGCTGGCGGGCTCGTTCATCCGCCCGATCGAGACCCGCAAGGGCGACACAATCCAGGCCGATTATGGCGCTTACGGCTCGGTCAGCTGCTATTTCGCCTGAGCCAAACAACAATTGGGAGTGAAACCGCCATGCCGCATTTCACGATCGAATATTCCGCCAATCTCGATCACGCGCGTCGACATGAGCAAGGTCGTCGAAGTCGTCCGCAAGGCCGCGGTCGAGACCGGCATCTTCCCGCTCGGCGGCATCCGCGTCCGCGCGATCAAATGCGAGCATTACGCGATCGCCGACGGCAATCCGAACCTCGCCTTCCTCGACATGGTGCTGCGGCTCGGCGAAGGCCGCGACCTCGCTACCCGTCAGAAGGCCGGCGAGCACGTCTTCAAGGCGCTGTCGGCCCATCTCGATCCCGTCTTCGCGCAGAGCAAGTTCGCGCTGTCGTTCGACATGCAGATCAACGACAAGGACACGAGCTGGAAGCGCAACAACATTCACGAAGCTCTGAAAGCGGAGGCCGCCCATGGATAAGGTCACGCCGAAATCCGATCTGTTCCAGGCCAACAAGGACCGCGTCGCGCCGCTGTTGAAGCAGCTCCGCGCCGACGGCATCGGCCACATGATCGACGGCAAGATCGTGCCTCGATCTCGGGCGAGACGTTCGAGACCAAGTCGCCGGTCGACGGCTCGGTGCTGGCGTCCGTCGCGCGCGGCAATGCCGAGGATATCGACCGCGCGGCGACCGCGGCGTCGCTCGCCTTCAAATCCTGGCGCGACATGTCGGCCTCGATGCGGCGCAAGCTGCTGCATCGCGTGGCCGACGCGATCGAGGACCGCGCCGACGACATCGCCGTGCTCGAATGCATCGACACCGGACAGGCGCATCGCTTCATGGCCAAGGCCGCGATCCGCGCGGCGGAAAACTTCCGCTTCTTTGCCGACAAATGCGCGGAGGCCCGCGACGGCCTCAACACGCCGAGCGAGGAGCACTGGAACATCTCCACCCGCGTGCCGATCGGCCCGGTCGGCGTGATCACGCCGTGGAATACGCCGTTCATGCTCTCGACCTGGAAGATTGCGCCTGCGCTGGCCGCCGGCTGCACCGTCGTGCACAAGCCGGCGGAATGGTCGCCGGTGACGGCCGATATGCTCGCGAAGCTCGTGAAGGAAGCCGGCGTGCCCGACGGCGTGCTCAACACCGTGCACGGCATCGGCGAGGAAGCCGGCAAGGCGCTGACCGAGCATCCCGCGATCAAGGCGATCGGCTTTGTCGGCGAGAGCGCGACGGGCTCGGCGATCATGGCGCAGGGCGCGAAGACGCTGAAGCGCGTGCATTTCGAGCTCGGCGGCAAGAACCCGGTGATCGTGTTCGACGACGCCGATCTCGACCGCGCGCTCGATGCGGTCGTGTTCATGATCTACTCGCTGAACGGCGAGCGCTGCACCTCCTCCAGCCGCCTGCTGGTGCAGGAGAGCATTTCGGAAAAGTTCATCGAGAAGCTGACCGCGCGCGTGAAAGCGCTGAAGGTCGGCCATCCCCTCGATCCCGCAACCGAGATCGGGCCGCTGATCCACGAGCGGCATCTCGCAAAAGTCTGCGCCTATTTCGACGTGGCGCGGAAGGATGGCGCGGTCATCGCGGTCGGCGGCAAGACCCATGACGGTCCCGGCGGCGGGCATTATATCCAGCCGACGCTGGTCACCGGCGCGCACGCCAAAATGCGCGTGGCGCAGGAGGAAGTGTTCGGGCCGTTCCTGACCGTGATCCCCTTCCGCGACGAGAAGCATGCGATCGAGATCGCCAACGACGTCAATTACGGCCTGACCGGCTATGTCTGGACCGGCGACATGGGCCGCGCGCTGCGCGTCGCCGATGCGCTCGAAGCCGGCATGATCTGGCTCAATTCGGAGAACGTCCGCCATCTGCCGACGCCGTTCGGCGGCATGAAGGCGTCCGGCATCGGCCGCGACGGCGGCGACTACTCCTTCGACTTCTACATGGAAACCAAGCATGTCTCGCTGGCGCGGGGCACGCACAAGATTCAGAAACTGGGAATTTAAGAAACGCCGTCATTCCGGGAGCGCGAAGCGGCGCCGAACCCGGAATCTCGAGATTCCGGGTTCGGCGCTACGGACCGTCCCCGGAATACAATCGAGGGGAAATCACATGCCCGTTCCGAAACACGTCTTCGATCCGCCCTTCAACATCATCCGCTCGAGCCATGTCGTGCTCGACGTGAACGACCTGAAGGCAAGCCGCGCTTTCTATGAGACCGCGGTCGGCCTGCATGTCGAGGACGCCGACAACGACGTCGTTTACCTGCGCGGCAGCGAGGAGCATCAGCATCACTCGCTGGTGCTGCGGAAGGCGCAGGTCGCCGCCTGCAACCGGCTCGGCTTCAAGGTCGGCAATGAGGGCGACCTCGACAAGGCGGCCAGCTTCTTCTCCGAGAACGGCATTCAGTACAAATTCGCCGAGCAGCCGTTCCAGGGCCGCACGCTGCAATTCACCGATCCCTTCGGCTTCCAGATCGAGCTCTACGCCGCGATGGACAAGCGGCCGCATCTCTTGCGCCGCTACGATCTCTACAAGGGCTGCCATCCGCAGCGGCTCGACCATTTCAACATCTTCGCCGCCGAGGTGCAGGACACCATGGATTTCTATGCCCGGCTCGGCTTCCGCCTCACCGAATATGCCGAGGAGGACGGACCGAACGGCCGCATCGCCGCCGCCTGGCTGCATCGCAAGGGCAATGTCCACGACCTCGCCATCACCAACGGCAAGGGCCCTCGCCTGCACCATTTCTGCTACTGGGTGCCGACCGCGATGAACGTGCTGCATCTCTGCGACGTGATGGCTGCGAGCGGTTACTTGAAGAACCTCGAGCGCGGTCCCGGCCGCCACGGCATCTCGAATGCGTTCTTCCTCTATGTCCGCGACCCCGACGGCCATCGCCTCGAGCTCTATACCAGCGACTATTTCACCGATGGACCACGACCACGAGCCGCTGCGCTGGTCGCTGCAACGATCCCCGGCGGCAGACGCTGTGGGGCGCGCCCGCGCCGCGCTCCTGGTTCGAGGAGGGTTCGCCCTTCAGCGGCAGCAAGGTGCGCGAACCCGCCTTCGTGGCCCAGGTCACGGTTGCGGATTAGGGATGGCGACCATGAAAGGGATCGCGATCGCAGTTGGATTGGTGATGGCAACAATGACAAGTGCCCAGGCTTCCGAACTCAAGCTGATCGCCGGCGGCTCGCTCGCCGGCCTGTTTCAGGGAGCTCGGCCCGCAATTCGAGAAGGCGAGCGGGCACACGCTCTCGATCCATTTCAATTCCACGCCGAACATCATCAGCCGCATCAACGCCGGCACGCCGTTCGATGTCGTGGTCGTGCCGGCCGATGTCTTCAAGGATGCGGCGGCGAAGGGCCATCTCGCCGATCCCGCCGTCAATATTGCCCGTGTCGGCTATGGCGTGATCGTCCGCGCGGGCGCGCCGAAGCCCGATCTCTCCACGCCGGACGCCTTCAAGAAAGCGCTGCTCGCCGCCTCGTCGGTCGCATCCACCCCGGCCAGCGCGGCCGGCGCCTATATCGCCAAGGTCTATGAGCGCCTGGGCATCGCCGACGAGATGAAGGCCAAAACCAAGGTACAGGCGATGCCGACGGCGATCGCGCCGGCCGTCGCCAAGTGGCGAGGCGGAGCTTGGCATCTTCCTGGCCAACGTCTTCAACGCACCCGGCATCGAGCTTGCCGGTCCCTTCCCGGCCGATCTGCAGCAGGAGCTGGTATTCCCGGCCGCTGTCGCCACCGACGCCAAAGAGCCCGCCGCTGCGAAAGCGCTGATCGATTTTCTGCAAACACCCGCCGCCGTCGCCGCGATCAAGGCCGTCGGCATGACGCCCGGCTGACAGGACATCTCATGGCCAATCATCGACTTGCGACTTATTCGGCCGGCGGCAAGACAGCTTACGGCGCCGTCACCGACCGCGGAATCATCGATCTCTCCGCGCGTTTCGGCAAGGAATATCCGACGCTGCGCGAAGTGATCGCCGCGGGCGCGCTGATGAAGCTCGCCGAAGAAGCCGAGCAGAGCGCGCCGGATGTGGCGCTCGACGGCATCGTCTGGCAGCCGCCGATCCCGGCGCCGGAAAAGATCATCTGCATCGGCGTCAACTATCCCGACCGCAACGCCGAATACAAGGATGGCTCCGACGCGCCGAAGTTTCCGAGCATGTTCATGCGCACGCCCCGCTCCTTTGTCGGCCACAATTCGCCGCTGGTGCGCCCGCGCGCCTCGCAACAGCTCGACTATGAAGGCGAAGTCACGCTGGTGATCGGCAAGGCCGGCCGGCACATCAAGGAGGCCGATGCACTCGGCCACATCGCCGCGCTCACGCTCTGCAATGAAGGCACCATCCGCGACTGGGTGCGGCACGCGAAATTCAACGTCACGCAGGGCAAGAATTTCGATTCCACCGGCAGCCTCGGTCCGTGGATCGTGCCTTACACGAATGAGGCGCAGATCGCCGACATCCGGCTCACCACCCGCGTCAATGGCGAGACGCGGCAGGACGACCGCACCTCGCGGCTGATCTTCGGGATTCCTTATCTCCTCAGCTACATCTCCACCTTCACCACGCTGGTGCCCGGCGACATCATCGTCACGGGCACGCCGACCGGCGCCGGTGCGCGCTTCGATCCGCCGCGCTATCTCAAGCCCGGTGACGTCGTCGAAATCGAAGCCGACGGCATCGGCATGCTGCGCAACGGCGTCGCCGACGAAACCCTGTAAGGACAAATCATGACTTCCATGACCGGCGGCGAAGCGATCGTCAGCGGCCTCGTCGCCCACGGCGTCAACACCGTGTTCGGCCTGCCCGGCGCGCAGATCTACGGCCTGTTCGACGCCTTCCATCAGGCGCAGCTGAAAGTGATCGGCGCACGACACGAGCAGGCGTGCGGCTACATGGCCTATGGCTATGCGCGCTCGTCCGGCAAGCCCGGCGTGTTCAGCGTGGTGCCCGGCCCCGGCGTGCTCAATGCGAGCGCGGCGATGCTGACCGCATTCGGCGGCAACGAGCCGGTGCTGTGCCTGACCGGCCAGGTGCCGACGCAATTCCTGGGCAAGGGCCGCGGCCATCTGCATGAGATGCCGGATCAGCTCGCGACCTTGCGCACCTTCGTGAAATGGGCCGACCGCATCGAATATCCCGATATTGCGCCCAGCATG
This sequence comes from uncultured Alphaproteobacteria bacterium, assembly GCA_963739755.1. Classification (GTDB taxonomy): domain Bacteria; phylum Pseudomonadota; class Alphaproteobacteria; order Rhizobiales; family Xanthobacteraceae; genus Bradyrhizobium. The sequence continues at coordinate 9,338 of CAVUCB010000024.1, forward strand.
GTCTCGCGTGCCTTCCAGGAGATGATGTCGGGCCGCCGCGGTCCGGTCTCGCTGGAAATGCCCTGGGATGTGTTCACGCAGCGCGCGGAGGTCGGTGCATCAGAGGTGTTCGATCGCTTCCCGGCGCCGCAGCCGGACCCTGACCGCATCAAGGATGCCGCTGCCCTGATCGCCGCCAGCAAGACGCCGATGATCTTTGTCGGCTCGGGCGCGATTGAGGCGCGCGACGAAATTCTCGAACTGGCAGAGATGATCGACGCACCGGTGGTGGCCTTCCGCAGCGGCCGCGGCATCGTCTCCAACGCCCATGAGCTGGGCCTGACCATGGCGGCGGCTTACCGGCTCTGGCCCAAGACCGACCTGATGATCGGGATCGGCACGCGGCTCGAATTGCCGAGCATGTCGCGCTGGCCCTATCGGCCGGACGGTCTGAAATCCGTGCGCATCGATATCGATCCGGTCGAGATGCGCCGCTTCACGCCCGATGTCGCCGTGATCTCGGACGCGAAAAGCGGCACGCGCGAACTGGCCGCGGCCGTACGCAAGGCCGGCTACCGCAAGACCTCTGGCCGCCGCGCCGTGATCCGCGAGGCTACGGCTGCGGCACACGCGGAAATCCAGATGGTGCAGCCGCAGATGGCGTATCTCAACATCCTGCGCGAAGTGCTGCCGGAAAACGCCATCGTCACCGATGAGCTGTCGCAGGTCGGCTTCGCCTCCTGGTACGGCTTTCCGATCTATGAGCCGCGCACTTTCATCACGTCGGGCTATCAGGGCACGCTCGGTTCGGGCTTCCCGACCGCGCTCGGCGCCAAGGTCGCCAATCCCGACAGGCCGGTGGTCGCGATCACCGGCGACGGCGGCTTCATGTTCGGCGTGCAGGAGCTGTCCACTGCCGTGCAGTTCAACATCGGCGTGGTGACGCTGGTGTTCAACAACAACTCATATGGAAATGTGCGTCGCGACCAGCGCACGCGCTTCGACGGCCGCGTGGTCGCGGCCGATCTCGTCAATCCGGATTTCGTCAAACTCGCGGAGTCCTTTGGCGTCGCTGCGAGCCGTGTCACCTCGCCCGATCATTTCAAGCCCGCGCTGGAAAAGGCGCTGGCGCATGGCGGGCCGTATCTGATCGCCGTCGAAGTGCCGCGGGATTCGGAAGTCACGCCGTGGACGTTCATTCATCCCGCGAGGAATTAACTTGCCGTCATTCCGGACGCGCACAGCGCAGACCCGGAATTTCGATTCCGGGTTCGATGCTTCGCATCGCCCCGGAATGACTAGGCAGCTCTGCTGCAGCCGCGCGGCGACGATCACCAGCAATCCTGCGCCGGCGACCGACCAGCACGCGACCGGCGCCCAATGCAATAGCGGCGCGTATTCCGGCAGCTTCTGCAGGCCGCCGGCAACCGCGGCCATCCGCGCGAAGGTCGCGAGCGCAAGCGCGGAGAAAACCAGGCCCGTCACCTTGCCTTCTGCGCCGGTATGGCCGATCGCCAGCGCCGCCGAGACCGCGCTCATCAGCATGCAGCCCCAGGCCGCGCCGGCGATGAATTGCGCGATCACCAGCGTCTGCAGGCCGCCCGCGATCTCGGCGACCAGCACAGCGATCGCACCGAGCAGCCCCGCCGCGCCCATCACGATCAGGCCGCCGCGATGCTTGACGATCAGGCACGCCGGAAACATCGCGATGTTGAAGCCGATCCAGAACACGGGCATCAGCCACTGCAGATCCATCGGCTTGGCGAAACGCAGATAGAGCGGCGCGCTGTTGATGGAAAAATGCAGCTGATAGCCGAGCGCGAGCAGGATCATCGCCGCGATGAAGATCACCGGCACCGTGCCGAAGGGTTTTGGCGGCGCGGCCGGCCGGGAGGAGCTGCCCCCTCCGCCAGGTCGTGTTCGACCCGCGACAGCGCCAGCGTTGTGAGCAGCAGCACCACGCTCGAGATCACGAAGGGCAGCCGCGCGTCGACATCGCGCAGCACCACGCCGAGATAGGGCGATACCGCACCGGCGAGGCCATAGCCGAGCATTACCAGCGCCGACAGGAACGGAATGTTCGGCCGGGCGCTGTATTTGCCGAGCAGCAGCAGCGGCGGCGCGCGCAGCGCCGAGGACGTGATCGACCAGATCACAACCAGCGCAATGAACCAGACCTTCGCGCCGCTTCCGCTGCCTGCGACGAACGGCAGCGCGACAAAGGCCGCGCAGGACAGTGCCGTCAAGGCGGCGACGATCATGCCGAGACGGCCGACCAGCGCCGCAATGCGGTCGGCGGCAATGCCCATCGCGGTGTCGGTGATGGTGAAGATGGCCTGATCCATCATCAGGATGAAGATCACGGCGGTTGGCGCGATGCCGACCTGCTGGGCCAGCTTCGGCAGATAGATCACGTAGATGGTCCAGCCCAGCGTGAACACCAGCTGCAGGAACGCGAAATACAGGCCGGCGCGGTTGCCGCTGGCGCTGGTGTCTGCGGTGAGTTCGGTCGAGGCCATGCGGCCAGCATAAAGCAGATGGACGCCAGCGCAAATGCGACAAGGGCCATGCGCGACGGCGCAATTGCCCAGGACTTAACGCGCCTTGCGGAAAGTCAGGTTGATGCGCCGGCGGCCGAGCAGCGCGTGTTCGCCTTCGGCGAGCGGCGCCACGCCATGAAAGACCAGCCGCGACGGGCCGCCCCAGACCACGACATCGCCATGCTCCAGCCGGTAGCGCGCGGTCTTGTCGGACCGTTTCAAGCCGCCCCACAGGAAGGTCGCGGGCAGGCCCAGCGACACCGAGACGATCGGCTCGTCATAATTCTTCTCGTCACGGTCCTGGTGCAGGGACAGGCGCGCGCCGGGCTCGTAACAGTTGACCAGGCAGGCTTCGGGCCGGAAGCCGGCAAAACCCGCTTGCGCGGCCGCCTGCCCTGCCAGCTCACGAAAGACCGGCGGCATCCCGGGCCATGGCTGGCCGGACTGCGGATCGATGCGCGTCGTAGCGATAGCCGGTGCGATCGGTGACCCAGCCGAGGCTGCCGCAATTGGTCATCGCCACCGACATCTGGTGGCCGCCGGGCGTGACCATGTGGCGGAACGGTGACTGCGCGGCGATGGCTCGATGGCACTGAGCAGATCGTGCTGGATCGGCCGGCAGAAGCCACGCAACAGCATCGCGCCTTCGGCGATCTGCTCCCGCGCCGGGAGCACCTCGGCGTTGTCAAACAAATCCGCAGTCATTTTGCATCATGAAAGATCACACCGACGGTGTGGCGCCGGCCGGAACGCAGCCGGCTGACGCCATGTCGGAGATTAACACGATAGGTGCCGCGCGTGCCCTGCACCGGGCGGTGATGCACAGCAAAGGCGACCGCGTCGCCCTGCTTGAGCGCAACCACTTCGGCGCGCGACTGCATGCGCGGGCGCTGCTCGGTCAGCACGAATTCGCCGCCCTCGAAATCGCGGCCCGGCTCCGACAGCAGGATCGCGACCTGCAGCGGGAACACATGCTCGCCATAGAGGTCCTGATGCAGGCAATTGTAATCGCCGGCCTCATATTGCAGCAGCAGCGGCGTCGGGCGGGTCTGGCCGGCCTCATGGCAGCGCTTCAGGAAAGCGTCGTGGCGATCGGGATAGCGGATGTCGATCCCCATCGCCTCGTTCCAGCGATTGGCGACGCCTTGCAGCCGCGCATAGAGCGCCGGCCGCAGCGAGGCGATCAGGTCGGGCAGCGGGTAGAGAAGTATTTGTATTCGCCGCGGCCAAAACCGTGACGGCCCATCACGACGCGGCTGCGGAAATTGGCATCGTCGGGATAGAGCGCGGATGACGGCGCGGCATTCGTCCGGCGTCAGCAGGCCCTTCAGAACAGCGCAGCCCTGCGCGTCGAGATCGGTTTCGGACCTGCGTCCAGTCGAGCGCGTCGACGCGCGGCGGCGATGCCGGAGAGGGAACCGGGCGGATGGTTTTGGCTGTGGCTGTCATGCCTACAATTTGTGGCAGCCGCCCGCTTCTACGCCACCCGATTTCCGATTGCTCGGTCATTCCGGGATGGCCCGAAGGGCCAGACCGGAAATTCGAAATTTCTCAGGTGCGCAATTGCGCACCGTAGTTCGGTGCTCCGCACCGCCCCGGAATGACGGCGCATATTAG
>CAVUCB010000025.1:0-35692 GCA_963739755.1 uncultured Alphaproteobacteria bacterium
CGATGTTGTTGTTTGTAGCGACGCTAGTGCATGCCAGGCGTCGCCACAAGCTCGACCTCATCCCGAGGAGCCGCGCACGCGGCGTCTCGAGGGATGGGCCACGGGAAAGAGTGGGGCCTCATGGTTCGCCCGGCGATGCGAAGCATCGTCCGGACACGCACGAAGATGCGCTCCTCAACATGAGGGATTGAGATCGACGTTCCACGGCGCAGAATATCAGACGTGCTGGTTTGCCTCTTGCGCTTTGGCGCTATGCGGAGAAAGGTTACAACCAAATCGACGAGAATTCCCGGGAGCGTTCGTCCATGTCCGCCATGCCATCCACCGCCGGCAAGAGCGCAGCGCATTACGAGCCGTGGTGGTCGGCGCGGGTTTTGCCGGCATGTAATGCTGCACAGGTTGCGCGGGCTCGGCCTGTCGGCGCGGGTCTATGAGCAGGGCGACGGCGTCGGCGGTACCTGGTACTGGAACAGGTATCCAGGCGCGCGCTGCGACGTCGAGAGCATGCAATATTCCTACTCGTTCTCCGAAGAGTTGCAGCAGGAATGGAACTGGAGCGAGCGCTATGCGCCGCAGCCGGAGATCCTGAAATACGCCAACCATGTCGCCGACCGTTTTGACCTGCGCGGCGACATCCAGTTCAGCACGCGCATCGAGCGCGCGTGTTCGACAGAGCGTCGAACCTGTGGTCGGTGACGACGTCGGAAGGCAATATCGTGACCGCAAATTACGTCGTGCTCGCCACCGGCTGCCTGTCGAATGCGCGGATGCCCGATATCAAGGGCCTGAAGATTCAAGGGCGAGGTCTATCACACCGGCCATTGGCCGCATGAGTCCGTCGACTTACCGGCCTGCGCGTCGGCGTGATCGGCACCGGATCGTCGGCGATCCAGTCGGTGCCTGTGATTGCCGAACAGGCGAGCCATCTCACCGTGTTCCAGCGCACCGCGAATTTTTCGATTCCGGCGCGCAATGCGCCGCTGACCACGGAAGAGCGGCGAGACGTTTCGCACGAACTATCCCGAAATCCGGCGCTTTGCCCGCGAAGAAGCGCGCAACGGCATCTATACCGAAATGCCCGACCGCGGCGCGCTCGATGACGGCGACAACGAGCGCCGCGCCAAATATGAAGCGCGCTGGGCAAGCGCGGCGGGCTGACCTTCATGTCGGTCTACAACAACCTTGCGCTCGACAAGGCGGCCAACGACACCGCCGCCGATTTCGTCCGGGAGAAGATCGCCGAGATCGTGCGGGACCCGCGAACCGCAAAACTATTGCAGCCCAACAACCATCCGATCGGCACAAAGCGCATCTGCATCGACAGCGATTATTTTGCGGCCTTCAATCGCCCCAACGTGACGCTGGTCGATATCAAATCCAAACCGATCGAGGAGATACTGCCGAACGCGCGTGCGCACCGGCGGTAAGGACTACGAGGTCGACGCGCTGGTGCTCGCGACCGGCTTTGACGCGATGACCGGCTCGGTCGCCAAAATCGACATCGCGGCCGCGATGGGCTGACGCTGAACCAGAAATGGGCCGAGGGGCCAAAAACCTATCTCGGCCTGATGAGTGCAGGTTTCCCGAACCTGTTCGTCATCACCGGGCCCGGCAGCCCGTCGGTGCTGTCGAACATGATCGTCTCGATCGAGCAGCATGTCGACTGGATCACCGATTGCATCGGCTACATGCGCGAGCGCGGCCTCGAGGCCATGGAAGCCGAGCGCGAGGCCGAGGACAAATGGGTCGCGCATGTCAACGAAGTCGCGCACAGCACGCTCTATCCGCAGGCCAATTCCTGGTACATGGGCGCCAACATCCCCGGCAAGCCGCGGATCTTCATGCCCTATATCGGCGGCGTCGGCGTCTATCGCCAGATCTGCAACGAGGTCGCGGCCAAGGGCTATGAGGGGTTTGGATGACGGCGCGCAGAACGGCGAAAGAGCGGCGGCCGCGTGAAAGCGTATTGCAAACGCAACGATAATCCGCAGTGCCCGGGCTTGACGCAAAGCTGCGATCGCAAATGACGGTGGGAGGGTGGGCACCACGTGCTCCTTACTCAAATGCGAAATTGGCGTGGATGGCCGGGAGCGCAACAAGCGTACGTAGTCTGCGCAAGCACTACTAGCCCGGCCATGACGGACAAAACCTGGAGCCCACCGCATGACCGACGCGCCTCGCCGACCTATCGATACGCCGCCCAAAGTCTGGACCTGGAACAAGGAGAGCGGCGGCCGTTCGCCAGCATCAACCGGCCGATCGCCGGGCCGACGCATGAGAAGGAACTGCCGGTCGGCCGGCATCCGCTGCAGCTCTATTCGCTGGCGACGCCGAACGGCGTCAAGGTCACGGTGATGCTCGAGGAGCTGCTGGCGGCCGGCCATAGCGGCGCGGAGTACGACGCCTGGCTGATCCGGATCGACGGCAACCAGTTCGGCAGCGGCTTTGTCGCGGTCAACCCGAACTCGAAGATCCCGGCGCTGATGGACCGCAGCGGGCCGACGCCGATCCGGGTGTTCGAGTCCGGCGCGATCCTGGTGCACCTGGCCGAAAAGTTCGGCGCGTTCCTGCCGAGGGCTGCCAGGCCCGGGCCGAGTGCCTGTCGTGGCTGTTCTGGCAGATGGGCAGCGCGCCCTATCTCGGCGGCGGCTTCGGCCATTTCTACGCCTACGCGCCGACCAAGATCGAATACGCCATCGACCGATTTGCCATGGAAGTGAAGCGCCAGCTCGACGTGCTCGACCGGCGGCTGGCGGAGAATGAATATCTGCCGGCGGCGACTACACGATCGCCGACATGGCGGTGTGGCCCTGGTACGGCGCGCTGGCCAAGGGCCTTATCTATGGCGCCGGCGAATTCCTGTGCCGTGCACGAGTACAAGAACGTGCAGCGCTGGACCGACCAGATCGCCGCGCGTCCGGCCGTGAAGCGCGGGCGCATGGTCAACCGCGCCTGGGGCGATCCCGCCAGCCAGCTGCACGAACGCCACGACGCCAGCGACTTCGACACCAAGACGCAGGACAAGATCGGCGAGCCCGCGAAGGCGAAAGGCGAATTGCGGAGGATTTGCCGATGAGGCAGAGGTTCAGCTAATCCGTCCCACTTTGCGGTCGCTGAGGATATCAGCGACCACCGCGCCCATCACCAGCGCGCCGCCGGCCAGTGCGCCACCGACGGGCACCGGAAAGGGAGCAGCCAGATCCATGAGGCTATCAGCGGGGTTCCACGTTCGCATCCACTAGAGGAGGCCGGCCGCGGCTATCCGCGCTGGTGATCGCCGGCAGCGGGTAAAATCGACGATCGCCGGCCTCTGGCGAGCAATCGCCGTAATCCGATCGTCGAATCAAGGGCGAGTACCGCTGCATCGCGTCGGACATGCGCAACGCCAAAGCGGCCAGTAAATCGGACAGCTCGAGGGCGACCGGCCCTGGAATTCCGGCAGCGACGACATCTCGGCCTGATGGATCATCCCGGCATCGACAAGTTCATGGTGCATGGCCTCTGCACGGCCGCCCCTTCGTCTGCAATCTGTCGAAGCGCGCGCCCGATCGCCACGTTGCCGCCGTGCTGCGCACCGCGCGGCTCGCGGCCGAGACGCGCGACCTGCTCCACGACGACAACATGAACGGCTGGGGCCCGATGATAACCGGCGACGATCACGGTGGACAGGTCGGTCATCTCCTGCACAGGGATGAACCGCACCATGCCGATCGTGTTCAGGGTGTCGCGCGATTCGTGCCATGCCAGACGCCGGTCTTGATCCTGGCGAAGAGATCGCGGCGCACCCTACGCGGTCGCGATGGAGGGCCATGCTGGCGCCAGAAGGCCAAGTCGGCCCGTCGCCGGACAGGCCGCGCAGAACGGATGGTCCGGGATCGAACGGCAGCAGCCGGGTGAAGAACGCCGCCGTGCTCCGGCCGACTGCGGCTGTCGATCACCATCGCGATGCGCAGGCGGCGTTCTGATGCCTCCGGCATGTCCGCGGACGTCCTCGTGAAGGAGCACGTCGCATCGCGCTTCACCGCCGGCGATTTGGCCTTCGCGCCTTCCGCCGTCGGAAACACCACCGGTCGTCGGTGCGGCAATAGCGGTCGGCGAACATGCGGCCCGACCGGATGATAGCGCTCCATGTGCACGCGCATGGGGCCGGGTCCCACAAATCGTCGCGGATGTGGAAATTGATGCCTTCGCCCATGATCAGCAGCCGGTCGCCCTTGACGTCGATCTCCTTCCACACCTTGCATTCCATCGCCCAGGGCGTGTCCGCGAGCCGCGGCGCGGCGATCTTGGAGGAGGGCGCGAGCTTCAGCCCGAGATAGCCGGGCTCGCCGACTCGGGCGGAAAGTCGCCGCTGGTCTCGTGCATGGCGTGCGCCAGCGGCTCGTCGGGGATGTGGACCACGAACTCGCCGTTGCGCTCGATATTGGTCACGGTGTCCTTGGTGCGGCCGTCGGGCCGCAGGTTGACCGCGAACATGCAGAGCGGCGGGTCTTCGCAGAACACATTGAAGAAGCAGAACGGCGCCGCATTGACCACGCCGGTCGGGCCGACGCTCGTCACCCAGGCGATCGGCCGCGGCAGGACGAAGGAGGTCAGCACCTTGTAGCGTTCGCGCGGCGTCGAAACTTCTCCGGGTCGTATTCCATGGTGTTTCTCCCTCCAGTCCGCAGGGCTCATTGGCGGCCCCTTGGCCGCAGGGCCGCGCCTTGCCAGTCATCGGCGCGCATTCGCGCCGCCCGTTGGCGCGGAACCTCGGGCTAACTCGCATCAAAGGGTTGAACTTCGCAAGGTCGAAGGTGAGGTCCGTCAGCAATTCCGTCCATGCAAATCTGTTTCAAATAGCGGCCTCGGACTTCCCGCTGCGGGTTGAGTTGTCCTTGGGGCGGGCGCGAGGTGATTCAAATGAAGCCAGCTATCCTGCCGAGCCAGTCCGCCGAACTGTGGCGCTGGATCCGACACTTCGGCGATTTCGTCGACCCTTCCGCTGGCGATCCTGACCTTCGCAGGGCTGGCCGGCATCTCTCGCTTCCGCTCGTCGTTGCGGGCATGGCTGCCTGGACGCTGGTGGAATATCTGGTGCACAATTTGCCTTCCACCACCCTTTTCCCCTGGGGCGACGCCTGCATCAGCTTCATCATGACCATCCGAGCGACCCGGACGCGGAGAGATCGAGCCTCAGCACGCCGCTCTGGCATCACCGTTTGGACTCGTGGTCCTGGCACCGCGGATATGGAAGACGGGTCGGCGAATTTCGCCGGACTGCTTTCCGGCTATCTGGTCTTCATCGCCATCCACTATGCTGTGCACCGCTGGACGATCGAGCCGGGCTCCTGGCGCTATTCAACGAAGATTCGGCACCTGACGATCATGGCTTCGAGAACTGCAATTTTGGCGTGACGACAATGTTCGGGATATCGTCATTGGCACCAGCGCAAGACTGCCGGATCGTGTGCAGGAGGCCGGCGGAAGCCGGAGGAACCGGACCTCAGAACGCGAGGCGCCCGTTACGGCTCTCGACCAGCCGTAATCGAACGCTTCGGAAACAGCTTGTCGCGGATATAGCGGGAGGTCGGGTCAGCCGCAGGCCGCGCGGCTTGCACCAGGTGGCGCGGTCGAATTCCTTCTTGTCGCCGATCGCCAGATGCCCCGTGGCCTTCTTGGCGATGAAGATGGCGTCGCTCGTCTTCCGGCCCGATGCCGGTTCTCGGCCTTGACCTCTTTCCAGAGGCGGAGCCGTCCGAGCTCAGCTCGGCAGCTCTTCCCTGATTTCGCGTTCATGCAATCCCTGTCGTCTCATCCTGCCGCTTGCGGCCGCCCGGAAACATCCCCTTCCGGTCGCGCCGTCGCCGCACCAGCAGGACCCGGCCGCGCTTGGCCGCCACAAAGCTGGATGATTTCGCCATTTTCCTTCAGCACTGCCTTGACCATGATCCCAGCGATTTCATGCGATGCGCGCAAATGCTAGGCCTATCACGACAATGGCTGGAAACATTGAGTTTCGACTGTTTTAATACGGTCGGCCACGTACAAATGCGGAAGTCCGCTGCTGGACGGATTGCCGTTTCATTTTCCGAGGTGCAGCGTGCAGCATTCAGAATTGTGCCGGGAAGCCTTGCGCCAACCCGCGATTTCGCGTGCCCATCAATCCGATGCGCATGGAGCGGCGTCATCCCGAAAATTTCGCTTTTTCAGAAGGCCAAATCAGTGCTGTCTTGTGCTATCCGCTCCGCCAACGAGCGAAGGAGGAAGCGTGCCCACAAATCACGCATCGACGGGCGTAATGGTTGTTAGTTGGTGGGCATGGCGCAAGTGCGCCTTTGCCCGCCCTACGCTGCTTTCGCGAGCCTCAAAACGCCGTGTAGCCGCCGTCGATCACCAAGCAATCCGCGGTGTGATACGACGACGCCTTGCTCATGAGATAAACCGCAATGCCGCCGAAATCACTCGGCTCGCCAAAGCGTCGCACGGGAATGCGCGGCATCACGGCGCTGACGAATTTGTCGTCGGCGAGCACCCGCGCGGTCATTTCGCTCCTGATCCAGCCGGGCAGGATCGCGTTCGCCGTGACACCGTAGCGCGCCAGCTCCACCGCGAGCGCGCGGCACAGCGCGTTGATGGCGGCCTTGGTGCCGGCATAATGTTCGTTGCGCGCGGTACCGAACAGCGAGGCGAGGCTCGACGTAGCCACCAGCCGGCCGAACGCGTCGCCTGCTTGCGCGCGCTCGGTCATGTGGCGGGCTGCGGCCTGGAACACGTGGAATACGCCGTCGAGATTGGTCGCGAACATCTTGCGCCACTCTTCCTCGCTGCGCTCGATGAAAGGCTTGCGCCCGCCGCTGCCGATGCCGGCATTGGCGAAGCAGCCGTCGACCCGTCCGTATGCGTCCAGCGTCGCCTTCATCGCGTCCCTGACCGAGGCGGGATCGCTGACGTCGCAGATCTGGGTGTCGACCTCGCCGGGGCCCTTGGCCATGGTCGCGGCGGCTGCCTTGTTCTTCTCGGCATTGCGGCCCCAGATCGAGACACTGCAGCCACTCAACGCAAGTGCCTGTGCGATTCCAAGGCCAATACCGCCGTTACCGCCGGTGATGATGGCCACGCGGCCGGAAAGGTCGAAAAAGCTCATGTGGCGTTTCCATATTTGTTTGACGCACGTTACTTCGTGGTTCCAAGCATGGACAAGCCGCTTGCAAAAATCAAATATGTCGCCGGGCTTGATCTGATTTACCGCGGCACGAACGACCCGGGCTCACACAAGCGGGGCTCACGCGAAAAGAGGAAATGATGCAATTCAACCACTGCACGCTCGAACTCGACGGACCGGTCGCGGTCCTGCGTCTCGATCATCAGGAGGTCATGAACGCGGTCTCCATGGACATGCTCGGCGGACTTGCCGAAGCGCTCGACGCGATCGAAGAGGCGAAGGACGAGGTGCGCGGCGTGGTGCTGACCGGCGCGGGCCGTGCCTTCTGCACCGGCGCCAATCTGCAGGGCCGCAACCAGCAGCAGAAGCCGGGCCGCAGCAATGCGGGCGCGGCGCTGGAGACCGGATTCCATCCCTTCCTGCGCCGCGTGCGCAACCTGCATTGCCCGCTGGTGACCGCGGTGAACGGCCCGGCGGCCGGCGCCGGCATGAGTTTCGCGCTGCTCGGCGACATGGTGCTCGCCGCGCGCTCAGCCTATTTCCTGCAGGCCTTCCGCCGCATCGGCCTGGTGCCGGATTGCGGCTCGACCTGGCTGCTGCCGCGCCTGGTCGGAAAGGCGCGCTCGATCGAATTGTCGCTGATGGGCGACCGGCTGCCGGCGGAGAAGGCGCTGGAATGGGGGCTCATCAACCGCGTCTATGACGATGCCGACCTGATGAAGGAAGCGATGAAGCTGGCGCATGAGCTCGCCAATGGGCCGACGGTGGCGCTGTCGCTGATCCGGCAGCTGTACTGGGACAGCCCGGAAAATTCCTTCGAGGACCAGCTCAACCTCGAATTCAAGTCGCAACGCATCGCGGGGGCGACCGAAGACTTCAAGGAAGGCGTCACCGCGTTCCTCGAGAAGCGGCCCGCCAAGTTCAAAGGCAAATGATCGAAGCAGAACTTAACCGCTGCGTCGCGTCCTTCTATCCCGGCGCGACCGGTGTGGCCGGCGCCGCAAAACTCTCCGGCGGCGCCAGCCAGGAGACCTGGTCGTTCGACATCGTGCATGCCACAGGTCGGCATGGCGCGATCCTGCGCCGCTCGCCCACGGGCTATGGCGCGGCGCCGACGCGTGCGGCGGGGCTCGATGCCGAGGCGCGGCTGATGCAGCTCGCCCATGACGCCGGCCTGCCATCGCCGAAGGTGATGCATGTGCTCACGCCGGAAGACGATCTCGGCACCGGCTTCATCATGGCCCGTGTCGAAGGCGAGACCATCGCGCGCAAGATCCTGCGCGACGAGCAATTTGCCAGGGCGCGGCCGATCCTGGCGCGCCAGCTCGGCAAGGTCGCGGCCGGCATTCACGGCCTGCCGCGCGATCAATTGCCAGCGCTCCGCGAGATGTCGTCGACCAAAGAGATTGTCGAAATGGGACGCGAATATCGCAGCTTCAACTGGCCGCGGCCGGTGTTCGAGCTGGCGCTGCGCTGGCTCGCCGAGCACGATCCCGGTCCCTCGAAGGAGGTGACGCTGGTACATGGCGATTTCCGTCACGGCAATCTCATCATCGGGCCCGACGGCGTGCGTGCGGTGCTGGACTGGGAGCTTGCGCATCTCGGCGACCCCATGGAGGATCTCGGCTGGATCTGCGTCAACTCCTGGCGCTTCGGCGAGATCGACAAACCGGTCGGCGGCTTCGGCTCGCGCGAGGAATTGTTCGCCGGTTACGAAGAGGGAAGCCGCAAGGTCGATCCCGCGCGGGTGAAATTCTGGGAAGTGATGGGTACGCTGCGCTGGGGCGTGATGTGCTGCGGCATGATGCAGCGCTTCCGCATCGGACCCGATCATTCCATGGAGCGCGCCATGATCGGCCGCCGCGCGTCGGAGACGGAGATCGATTTGTTGCGGCTGCTCGCACCTCGGGGAAACTGAAATGCAGGACGAACCGACACCGATCGAGCTGACCAGGGCGGTCGCCGATTTCCTGCGCAATGACGTCGCGCCGATGATCTCGGGCCACAATGCATTCAAGGTGCGTGTCGCGATCAACATCCTTGATCTCGTGACGCGGCAATTGACGCTGGAGGATGGCGGCGCCGCCGCCGAAGCGGATCGGCTTGCGAAACTGCTGGGGATGGAAGGCTCTCTGATCGAGCAGAACCGCGCGCTGGCGGAAAAGATCGCCAAAGGCGAGGTCAATCTGGCGACGCCGGGACTGTCGGAGCATCTCTGGCAGACCACGCTCGCCAAGCTCGCGGTCGATCAGCCGAATTACGCGTCGTACAAGCGGGAGAAATCGTAGGATGGGTAGAGCGAAGCGAAACCCATCACCGCGCATGAGGCTCCAGGATGGGCTTCGTTGCGCTCAACCCATCCTACGCGGGAGCCTACCGCCCCAACCATTTCGGGGCGCGCTTCTCCGAAAACGCCTTCGGGCCCTCGATATAATCCTGCGAGGCCGCCATCGCCTTGACGGCGGGATACTCTCGCTGGTCGGTCATCGCTTTCTCCAGCGAGACCTCCATGCCCATCCGGATCGCCTGCTTGGAGGCACGGATCGACATCGGCGAATTCTTGGCGATCGTCTCCGCCCAGCGCTCGGCGGCGGCGAGCGCTTCGCCAGCGGGAACGACTTCGTTGACGAAGCCAAGCTCAAATCCTTCCTTGGCCGAGACGTGGCGCGCGGTCAGGATCATGCCCATGGCGCGCTTCAGGCCGATCTGCCGCGGCAGGCGCTGCAGGCCGCCCGCAAGCGCGGCGAGGCCGACGCGCGGCTCGGGCAGGGCGAAGGTCGCGTTCTCGGAGGCGATGATGAGGTCGCAGGCGAGCGCGATCTCGAAACCGCCGCCCATCGCCACGCCGTTGACCGCGGCGATGATCGGCTTGTCGCAGTCGAAGCGCGTGGTGAGCCCGGCAAAGCCGCCCTTGTCCCAGCCGCGCTTGCCGCCGGCCGCCTGCCATTTCAGATCGTTGCCGGCGCAAAACGCCTTGTCGCCGGCGCCGGTGACGATCGCGACCCACTGCTCGGGATCGGCGCAGAAATCGTCAAAGACCTTGTTGAGCTCGAAATGCGCATCGATATGCAGCGCGTTGTACACTTCAGGCCGCTGCAGCGTCACGATCGTGATCGGCCCCTTGCGCGTAACCTTGGAAAATTTCAGCTCCATCGTTCCTCCCGTGATTTTTTCTGTGGCGCGAAATACCGGATCCTAACCTCGCGCGCGATGTTCGATACACCCAATTACGCAAACGGGGGCCGCGCCACAAGCTGTCCTCGCCCAATCGACTGCCGCAACAACAGACAAAAGCACAGGGAGTAGCGCCTTGGATTTCAACCTTCCGTCCGACCTCGTCGCCTATCTCGACGAACTCGACCGCTTCATCGCGCGCGAGATCAAGCCGCTGGAGGAGGCCGACGACAACATCCGCTTCTTCGACCACCGCCGCGAATGGGCGCGCACCGATTTCGACAATGGCGGCCTGCCGCGGCATGAGTGGGAGGCGCTGCTGCGCAAGGCCAAGGACCGCGCCGATGCCGCGGGCCATTTGCGTTTTGCAATCCCGAAACGCTATGGCGGCAAGGACGGCTCCAATCTCTGGATGGCCGTGATCCGCGAGCATTTTGCATCGAAGGGCCTCGGCCTGCACAACGATCTGCAGAATGAGCATTCGATCGTCGGCAATCTGCCTATCGTCACCATGCTCGACCGCTACGGCAGTGACGAGCAGAAGGCGATGATCGATGGATCGATCACGGGCAAATATCGCATCACGTTTGGTTTGACAGAACCCGAGCACGGCTCGGACGCGACCCATATGGAAACCAAGGCAGAGCCCGCGGCTCGCGACAACGTCAAGGGCTGGCTGATCAACGGCGAGAAGATGTGGACGACCGGCATGCATGTCGCCACGCATTGTGCGTTGTTCGCACGCACCTCGGGCAATGATGGCGATGCGCGGGGCATCACCTGCTTCCTGGTGCCGGCGAAAAGTGCGGGCGTGAAGGTCGAGCAATATATGTGGACCTTCAACATGCCGACCGATCATCCGCGCGTTAGCTTCACCGACGTGTTCGTGCCGGAAGATGCGCTGTTCGGCGAGGTCGGAAAGGGGCTGTCGCTGGCGCAATGCTTCGTGCACGAGAACCGCATCCGCCAGGCGGCAAGCTCGCTGGGGGCGGCGGTCTATTGCATCAATGAGAGTGTGAAATACGCGCGGGCGCGAAAACCGTTCGGCAAGGCGCTCGCGGAAAACCAGGCGATCCAGTGGCCGCTGGTGGAACTGGCCACCCAGGCTGAGATGCTGCGGCTGCTGATTCGCAAGACGGCGT
This sequence comes from uncultured Alphaproteobacteria bacterium, assembly GCA_963739755.1. Classification (GTDB taxonomy): domain Bacteria; phylum Pseudomonadota; class Alphaproteobacteria; order Rhizobiales; family Xanthobacteraceae; genus Bradyrhizobium. Next base: position 11,461 of record CAVUCB010000025.1, read on the forward strand.
GGGAGATGGACCAGCTCACGCAGCCGCAGGTCGAGCACACCCTCTCCGACAAGGTGTCGATGTGTAACTTCTGGGCCAACCGGCTTTGCTGCGAGGCCGCCGACCGCGCCATGCAGGTGCATGGCGGCATGGGCTATTCCCGCCACAAGCCGTTCGAGCACATCTATCGCCACCACCGCCGCTACCGCATCACCGAGGGCAGCGAGGAGATCCAGAAGCGCAAGGTCGCCGGCTTCCTGTTTGGCTATATGGGGGCAGGCAAACATTAGAGCAGAGGGATATGGAAGGCGGCTGCACGTGCGGAAAGATTCGCTATCGCCTGAACGGCAGGCCGCTGATCGTGCACGCCTGCCACTGCACCTGGTGCCAGCGCGAGACCGGCACGGCGCATGCGCTCAACGCGATGTATGAGGCGGATCGGGTCGACCACCTCAAGGCCGAACCGGAGATCGTCGACACGCCATCGGCAAGCGGCAAGGGCCAGCGCATCGCGCGCTGTCCGAGCTGCAAGGTCGCCGTCTGGAGCAACTATCCCGGCGCTGGGCCCGCGATCCGCTTCGTCCGCGTCGGCACCATGGATGATCCTACCCAGTGTCCGCCGGACATCCATGTCTTCACTTCGACCAAGCAGCCGTGGTTCACCTTCCCGCCGGGCGCGAAGGTGGTTCCCGAGTTCTACAAACTGGACGAGGTCTGGTCGGACGAGGCCAAGGAGCGCCGCCGCATATTGCGGGAGCGGGCGAAGAAGTGATCGAAGCTATCGCTTGCAAATAGCGCGAGCCGCACCATCGTCGCGGTTTACGCGACGATGGTGCGAACTCTTGGCGCGCTGATCCGCCGTCAGGCGTGATACCACATCAACTTGAATTGATGGTGGCCACCGTTCTGGCTATGCTGGTTCTCGTTCCAGAAGCTTGGAACCGGCTGGCCGCCGTGATTGCCATGTTCGCCGGAATTCCCATGGCCATCGCCATCATCCGCGACTTGTTGGCCGCCGTTGCCGCCGCCAGCGCCTTGCGCGCCCTGGCCGCCGGCGCCTTGTCCGCCGGCACTGTGGCCGCCGTGGATGCGCGCATCGTCACGTACGGTTGTTAAAGCCATTGACTTTCCTCCAACTGAGAGAATGTACCGCGCGCGTACACCGAATCTTCGCTCATAAGGGTGTCGCAACTGTGACTGCACTTTGACTCGGGCCTTGGCGAATGCGGCAACTCTCGGGTACAGCGGAGGCGTTCACTGCTCGACAAACGCGCGGCGCATCTGGTCGACAATGGGCTTGAACAGATAGCTCATCATGGTGCGACTGCCGGTCTGCATGAAGACTTCGGCCGGCATGCCCGGCACCAGCTGCTGGCCGGCGAGGCGGCGGCGCTCGTCGTCGGGCAGGGTGACGCGGACAGTGAAATAGGGCGCGTTGGTCTGCTGATCGTGGCTGGTATCGGCCGACACATAGGAGACGTCGCCGATGAGCTGCGGCGTGGTGCGCTGGTTGAAGGCCGAGAAACGTACGAATGCCTTCTGCCCCGCGCGAACGTGATCGATGTCCTGCGGCTGTACCCGCGCCTCGATCTGCAAATCTTCCGTGTCGGGAACGATTTCCATGATCGCATCGCCGGCCTTGACGACGCCGCCGATGGTGTGGGCGGCCAACTGATGGATCACGCCGGAGGTCGGCGCGCGGATCTCGATGCGATCAAGCTGGTCGCGTGCCGCAACGCCCCGCTCGACGAGCTCGGCCTCCTTGCCCTGGGCGTCGCCGAGGTCCTTGACGACATCGGTACGAAAATCCTGATCGAGACGCACGATCTGAAGCTGGGCCTCGCCGATCTTGGATTTGGTTTCGGCGATCGAGGAGATCAGTTGCCCGCGCTCACCGTCGAGCCGCGCGGCCTCGCGCTGCAGCGCGGTGAGGCGGGTGAGCGGCACCAGGCGCTTGTCATAAAGATCCTGCACGCCGGCCAATTCGCCCTGGATCAGCTCCAGTTGCTTGGCCCTGGAATCAACCTGGGTATCGAGTCCGGAAATCTCCTCGGTGAGTTGCGCGACCTTGCTCTGCAGCAGGTCCTTCTGGCTTTGCCGTGCCGTAAAGCGGGCCTTGAACAACGACTGTTCGGAGGCGAGCAGCGCCTTCACGGTCTCGTCGGTAGCGCGGCCCGCAAGTTCCGCCGGAATCTCGAGCTGTGAAAGGCCGTCGCGTTCGGCGGACAGGCGCGCGATCTTCGCGCGCATTTCGTCAACCTGCTTGCTGACCATCTGCTGGCTCGCCTGCGCTTGCGTCGCATCGAGCCGCACCAGGAGATCGCCGCCAAGGACGCGGCTGCCGTTCTGGACCTTGATTTCCGCGACGACGCCGCCGGTTGGATGCTGGATCGTCTTGACGTTGGATTGAACGACGAGGTTGCCTGGTACGACGACGGCGCCCGCGAGCGGCACGAAGATTGCCCAGCCGCCGCCGAGCACACCGGCGATCAGGAGAATACGAAGTCCGGTGCGGAGTTCGCGGTCGAACGACCAGCTCGTCTTGAGCGAGAGGTTGCCGTCGACGGGCGGCGGCGCGTCATCGCCACGGATGACAAAACGAGCCCCTGCCATCAAGCCGGTGCGGCAGGTTTCGACCAACCCTCCAGCCTTGACTGCGGGTTTCGCTGCCGGCAGCAGCAGCGCTGCATCAGGACTCTCAAAGCTTATCGACGAACTGACATCGATAGGTCCGGCAATTTCGGGCGCGAGTTTTGCCAGATCCATCGTGAGGGGATCGCGCGGCGCGAGCGTCGGGCTTGGCTCGTGCGGCGGCGGAACGTGAAGATCGTGCAACGGGCTGGGCCGGCGCTCGATCTCGGGCGGCGCCTTGAGCCCGATCTGCTGCAGACAGGCATCAACGACCTTGCTCATGCGGCTCTTGCGCGGACGTTTTGGCGGGCCCGGACGCCGGCGCGGGTCCGGCTTGGTGGCGCGACGAGGCGCGCCGCGGGACTTGCGCGGGCTCCGGTTCACTTCGTCGAAGGCGTGGCGCAAGCGCTGCAGCTCGAGAATCAGCGCCGCACCCTGCGGCCCGAAATCCTGGGAGCGCGGATCGTCGTTCCAGCGTGGGGCGTCGTCATCGATCGGATCGCTGAATTTCATGGCTGGACGGGCTCCGCGGTCACGGCACGACGCGCCGCTTTGTTGTTATTTGGCACTGCGGTCTGCTTGTTGTTTGGAACTGCGGCGGCGCCCCCGGCGGGACCGATCCTCGCACGCGCGCAAAGACGTCCTGGCTCGGACCGAACGCGATCGCCTTGCCGTCATAGAGCACCAGCGCCATGTTCAAGGCCGCGAGCGCATTCGGCCGATGCGAAATGACGATGACGATGCTGCCCATCTGTCGCAGGATCTGGATGGCGCGGCCGAGCGCATTTTCACCTTCGGCGTCGAGATTGGCGTTGGGCTCGTCGAGCACGATGAGGAACGGATCGCCGAACACGGCACGCGCCAGTCCAATGCGCTGGCGCTGGCCGGCCGAGAGCGACATGCCGCTCTGGCCGATCCGCGTCGAATATCCGTCCGGCAGCCGCAGGATGATGTCATGCACGCCAGCGATCTGGGCCGCCTTGAGGATCGCATCCGACGTCGCATCGGGATCGAATCGGCAGATGTTTTCCGCGACCGTGCCGTCGAACAGCGCGACATCCTGCGGCAAATAGCCGATATGGCGCCCGATGTCCTCATTGCGCCATTGATCCAGCGCCGCGCCGTCGAGCCGGACGACACCATGCTGCGCCGGCCAGATGCCGACCAGCGCCTTGGAGAGGGAGGTCTTTCCCGACGCGCTCGCGCCGAGCAAGGCAAGGCCCGTGCCCGCCTTCAGCGCGAAGGAGATGTTTGCACGATCGGCTTGTCGGTGCCGGGCGCGGCGACGGAAAGCTCTTGCACGGCAAGCTCGCGGCACGGTCGCGGCAGCATCACCGGCGGCTCTGCCGGCTTTGCCGTCGACTTGCAGATATCGCGCAGGCGCCTGATGCCCTGGCGTGCGGCGACGAGCTGCTTCCAGCTGCCGAGCGCGACTTCGACCGGCGCCAGCGCCCGGCCCATCATGATCGAGGAGGCGATCATGATGCCGCCGGAGGCCTTGTCGGCGACAACGAGATACGCGCCGATGCCTAGCATGCCGGACTGCAGCACATAGCGGAGCACCTTCGCGCCGGAGCCGAGATTGGCGTAGACGTCGGTGGCGCGGATATTCTCACGCAAGTAACGCTCGTTGACTCGCGCCCAAAGCGCGCCGAAGCGATCGACCATGCCGAGCGCGCGGATGACCTCGGCATTGCGCTGGGTGGTGTCGGCGAGCACCTGCCGCTGCGCGCTCGAGTCCATCGCGGCCTTCGCCGCGCCGCGCGACATGCGTTCGGTGATCAGCGTCATCGCGACGATCGCAAGGGTGCCGAGCAGGGCGGTCAGGCCGATCGCGGGATGGAACAGAAACAGCGCGATCAGGAAGATCGGAATCCAGGGCATGTCCAGAAACGCCGTCGGCCCCATGCTCGACATGAAGGCGCGGATCTGGTCGAGGTCGCGCAGCGGCTGCTGCATCACCATCGGCCTTGCGCCGCGCAGCGGCAGCGTCGCGAGCGCGGTATGGATCGAATCCTGCAGGCCGGCATCGAAAAGCGTCGCGACCCGGCACAGCATGCGCGCGCGCAACGCGTCGAGATATCCCTGCATCAGATAGGCAAACAGCACCATCAGCGACAGGCCGAACAGCGTCGCGATGTTGCGGCTCGGAATGACGCGGTCGTAGACCTGCAACATATAGAGCGAGCCGGACAGCATCAGCAGATTGATGACGCCGCTGAACAGCGCGATGCCGACCATTTTCCGCGCGCTATCATGCAGCCCGCGCGAGACGGGATCATCGGCCACGTTTGCCGCGAAAGGATTGAGCGAGGCAAGCGCCGAGGATACTTGCGGGCGCTCTTGTGCGAACTCATCCCGTGCATTTCCCCCTTGAATTGAGTTCGCTGGCCGGGCGGAAACTGGCAGCCGATGCCGACCATTTTCCGGCAGGAATGGGACGACGGACGACATTCTACTTCGTGGCAAGCGCGCCGGAGACAAAGCATCGTCGTCATAGAATCGTCCAGCTATGACCTTGCTTCGGCGCGCGATTGAGCGGCGTCCCGGCGGATTGACGCCACGAAGCTAAATGAATTTTTCATCCGACTGGTCGGCAGCGCGGATCATTCTCTGGCAGAAGCAGGGGAACAAAATGAAAACATCGCAAAAGACTTGAGACCGCGCGGTTCGATCCTTCGATCGGTCCATAGACTCAATCACGCAACAAGTCGGCGGAGCGTTCAATCAGCTGGGCGGTGCTGGTTGGATGGCGCTGGAACGAGCGTGCTCATCAAAAGGAGACTTGCGTTCGCCATGCGGCGGGCCGATATCTGGGGAACAGGTAGTTTGCGTAAGAGTAACAGTTCCATGCAGGGCATCCGCGGTTGAAGCTGGCTTCAGCCGGTGCGCAGCCGCGTGCCATCATGCAAAAATGCTCACCTCTCCGAAAGGGGAGGCGCAGTGAAGCCGCGCAGGACCGACTACGGCACCATCGTCCTGCACTGGCTGCTTGTCGGCCGCCATCGGCGTCGCCTTCTTCAGCGGCCTGCGGATCGCCACGGAAGCGCCGGACCGGAACTGGATCAATCTGTTCGATGCCATCCTGCCGCGCGCCAACGTCTGGACAATGCATATCGAGGCGGCGTTGGTGCTGGTCGCGGTGGCGATCGCATACGCGGTCTATCTGGTCCGATCCGGGCTCAGCCGCCGCGTTCAGCTCGACAAGGTCCGCCTGCGCGGCTTGTTCGGCCCGAAGCAGGCCCGGCTGGGCGCGATCAGCGTCATTCTGACCTGGATTTTCTTCATTGCGATGGTGGTGCTGATCGTCAGCGGCGGCTTGCTCTATTTCGGCGTGTTCGCGGGCTACGACGCGGCGACGGTACATTGGTATGCGACCTGGGTGGTCCCGGCCTTTGCCTGCTCCATATTCTCATCCATGTCCGGATCGGCGGCGACATCGCAGCTCCTTCGTATCTTCCGTCCCGAACGGCTGCCGCCTCCGCCGCCGCGGCTCGATGCAGTGGAATTGCTGGCGTTGCTGGTCGAGAAGTCGCCGCGCCGGCATGTCGCGGATCCCGCCAGGGCGCCGCTTCAGCCGGAGCAGCCGTCACAAGACGATCGGCCGAGGCGACGCGAGGCGCGCAACCCCGCAAGACAAGACCGCGCGAGCGTCACGCGGCGAAACGTCACGACCCTGCAGGCCAATCCGTTTGTCGTGGCGGCCGCGGTCGCGATCACCGGGCTTCGGTTGGTCGTCGCGACCGATTGGCTCGGCGTCGACAGTTTCCAGGTTCACCGTATCGCCAGCGCCGATGCGCCCATTCTCGATGGCGACACTTCCGATCCGGTGTGGCGCAACATCCAGCCGTTCTCGCTGATGACCAATCAGGGCGGAAATTTTGACGGCAAGGGAGAAACGCGGGTCGACATTCGCGCGGTGCACGACGGCACCTGGGCGTATTTCCTGTTCACCTGGGAAGACCCGACCCGCTCGTTGAAGCAATTGCCACTGGTCAAGCGAGATCGACGGCTGGCATCTGCTTCATGACGGCTACGAGCGGGGCGACGAGCAGCGACTACAACGAAGACAAGTTCGCGGTGCTGTTGACGACGATGGACGTCGACCTGGCCGGCGACCGAACGTTCCATGCAAGCCCGCAGCCGATTCCCGGTGCGCCCGCCACCATGACGGGACGCGGCCTGCACTTCACGACGGCAGCCGGCGTCTATGCCGATGTGTGGCAATGGAAGGCGACCAGCGGCGGTCCGACCGGCTGGATGGACGATGATCATTTCGGTCCGCCGCTCGAGCCGACGCCGATGCAGGTGAATAACGCCGTGCCCTACCGAGGCGGCTTCGCGCCGGATCCGGGCACTGCCAACTACAGCCGACAATTTTGATGCGACCGACGGAAGAGACGACAGCGATGCGAGTCGTCAGGCCCCGCCGGCTGCCGAAGCGACCTCGCGGCGACCCTGCCGCGATGGGGCAGCTGTCGCTCGATCCCGATGTCGGCGAGAGCGACGGCGCGCGCTGGTTCATGACGGAAGCGGAGTCCGTGCCGTATTCGCCGGAGCTGGACCGCTCTGATTCCGATCGGCACGGTCATTCCCGGCGTTATCATCTCCGGCGAATTTTCCGGCGATCGCGCCGACGTGCGTTGCGCGGCGCGCTGGGCATCCGGCCACTGGGCGCTCGAAGTGGCGCGCCGCCTGGATACGCGACAGCGATATCGACATGCCGATCAAGACCGGCGTCTTCATGCGGGTCGCGGCCTTCGACCACAGCCAGATCCGGCATACCCGGCATGTCCGGCCCATTCGTCTCGAGGTGGAGTGATGCGCAAAATCTGCAAGGTAACCTCAACGACGAGACGTTTCTCGCCAACTGCGGTGACCTTCTGCTGGACGGCGCGCTCATGAAAGGCGTCGAGCTGCCTCACGATTGCCGAAGCGGAGTTTGCGGCGCCTGCCGGGTGCGTCTGGTCGAGGCAAGGTATTCGGCGGCACCGAAGAGGGCAGCGACATGATCCACGCCTGCCAGGCGCGGATCATCTCGGACCTCAAGCTCGCGAGCGAGCCCGTGCCGGATACGGTGTCGATGTCGGCGCGGGTCGCCGATCTGGTCGCGGCTTGGCGCCCGACGTGATCGGCGTGACCTCGAATTGCCGCGGCCGCTTCGACTATCTGCCGGGCCAATATCTGCAAGCTGCAATTTCGCGGCTTCCCGGAGCGATGCTATAGCCCGACCTATCCGCTCGAAGGCGCGCCCGAACGCCACCTGCTGCATTTCCATATCCGGCGCTTTCCCGACGGTGCCGTATCCTCCGCACTCGGCCAGGACATTCGCGTCGGCCATCGCGTGCAGGCGTGTCGGGGCCGTTCGGCAGCGCTTACTCCGCCCCGATCATCACGGCCGCATCGTGCTGGTGGCGAGCGGTACCGGCTTTGCGCCGATGTGGTCGATCGCCGCGGCGGCGATCACCGAGCAGCCGCAGCGCGAGCTGATGTTCCTGGTGGCGACACGGAAGCTGCAGTCGTTCTACATGCACGCGGCCCTGTGCCGGCTGGCGCTGTTTCCCAACGTCACCATCATTCCGATGGTGTCCGAGCCGCAGAATGTCTCGCCGGCCATCCGTATCGGCCGGCCGCTCGACTACCTGCCGGTCCTGTTGCCGGACGATGTGATCTACACCTCGGGCGCTCCGGCCATGACCAACGATGTGGCTCGGCGCGCGAGGATCGTTGGCGCGGTCTGCTACACCGACCCCTTCGTTCCGAACGCGAAGGCGGACGAACCTGCGGGACTGATGTCGCGCTGGTTTGGCGCGCAAAGACGGCCCGCGAAAAGGCTCGAAGCAGCTTGAGGTCGCGTGAGACGCGAGCGGCGGCGTTCTCAATTCACCTGCCGGTCCTTGCCCGCCCAGTAGGGATCGCGCAGGTGCCGGCGCAGGATTTTGCCGGACGGATTGCGCGGCAGTGCCTCGATGAAGTCGATCGATTTCGGCGTCTTGTAGCCGGCGATGCGCTCGCGGGTGAAGTTGATGATGTCGCTTGCGGTTGACTTCTTGCCGGGCTTCATGACCACGATGGCCTTCACCGCTTCGCCCCATTTGTCGTCGGGGATGCCGATCACGGCGGCTTCGGCGACATCGGGGTGATCGCAGAGCGCGCTCTCGACTTCGGCCGGATAGATGTTCTCGCCGCCGGAGATGATCATGTCCTTGATGCGGTCGTGGATGTAGAGATAGCCGTCCTCGTCCATGTAGCCGGCATCGCCGGTGCGCAGCCAGCCGTCCTTGCCAAGCGTCCTCGCGGTCGCTTCCGGCAGATTCCAGTAGCCCGCCATGTTCGAGCCGGAGCGGGTGGCGATCTCGCCGACCTGCCGAGGCGGCAGCTCGTTGCCGTCGGCATCGAGGATCGCGAGCTCGACGCCGGGCAGCGCCTTTCCGGCCGAGCGCATCCGCTCCAGCCCCTCGACATGGTCTTCCGGCGGAAGTGCTACGATGGTGCCTGTCGTCTCCGTCATGCCGTACATCTGTACGAAGCCGCATTTGAAGATTTCGATGCATTCCTTCAGCAGAGCCGCCGGTATGGGCGAGGCGCCATAGAGCATGTATTTCAGCCGCGAGAAATCGACCTGCCGCGCGCGCGGTTGCCGCACCACGAACTGCATCGCCGCCGGCACCATGAAGAGTTTGGTGATGCCGGACTGCTCGAAGAAATCGAGCACCTTGGTCGGATCGAACTCGCGCGCGACCACGCCGCGGGCGCCGTGGTAAAGCCCCATCACGCCCCAGCCGGAGCCGCCGATATGGAAGATCGGCATCGCCACCAGTGAGACGTCGTCGGTGGTCCATCTGTTCCATTCGGGCTTCTCGGCCTCGTTGCCGGTCTGCACCAAATTGAAGAAATTCGCGTGCGACAGCATCGCTCCCTTGGGCTTGCCGGTCGTGCCCGAGGTGTAGAGCTGGATCGCAATGTCCTTCGGATTGATCTCGACCTTGGGCGCTTCCGTGCTCTGTGCATCGCGCCAGGCCGTGAAGTCTGGCCATTCGCCCGCGCCGTCTTCGGTCGTAATGATGGCGCGCACGCTCGGCAGCTTGTCTCTGATATTGCGGACCTGCGTGATGAATTCGGGGCCGACGAACAGCGCCGGCGCCTTGCAGTCCTCGACGATGAACGCCACTTCCGGACCGGCCAGCCGCCAGTTCACCGGCGCCATCACCACATTGGCCTTGATCGCGCCGAACAGCAGCTCGAAATAGATGTCGCTATTCTTGCCGAGATAGGCGATGCGCTCGCGCGGTTTCACGCCCGATGCGATCAGCGCATTGGCGACCTGGTTGGTCTTGCGGTCGAACTCGGCAAAGGTGGTCTGGCGTCCTTCGAACTCATAGGCGACCGCGTTGCCGCGAGTTCTTCGCCCGCATGCGGACCATTTCGGCAAGATTTTGCGGCTGTTCGGATGCGGACATGTTTCTCCCGGTGTTTTTTTGGTGATGATATTGGCTCGATCGCGCCGCGCAATCGTCCGTCATTGCGCGCGAGCTCCGAAGCAATCCATTCTTTCTTTGCGGCTCGGTGGATTGCTTCGCGGAGCCTGTCATCGGGCGCGCGTTCGCGCGACCCGTTCGCTCGCAATGACGGTGCCGATCACCCCCGCGACGCGCGGTCCTTTTCGTTCTGTGCCTTGATGGACTCGCGCGCCTTGGTCCAGTCGTCGTCGCTCCAGTCGCGGAGCTGATAGAAATTGCCGCCCATCGCGAGACCCTGCGCGCCGTCCATCGCGATGGTCTCGCCGTTGATCCAGTCGCAGCCGCCGGAGATCAGGAACACCGCGAGGTTCTGCAGCTCCTCCATGGTGCCGACGCGGCCCATCGGGTTCATCGCCTTGGTGCGCGCGCCGGCTTCGTCGCCTGGCTTGATGCGCTTGCTCATGCCCTCGGTCGGGATTTCGCCGGGTGCGATGGTGTTGAGGCGGATGCCGTACCGGCCCCATTCGGTCGCAAGCGACATGGTCATGGCGTGCACGGCCGATTTGCTCATCGCCGACGGCACCACGTAAGGCGAGCCGTTGCGCACCCAGGTCACGGTGATCGACACCACATTGCCGCGCAGCTTGTTGGCGACCCAGCGCCTACCCACCGCATGCGTCACGTAGAACGTGCCATGCATGACGATATTGGCCACGGCGTCGAAGCCGCGCGGGGAGAGCTCTTCCGTGCGCGAGATGAAATTGCCGGCGGCGTTGTTGATGAGGTCGGTCAGCGGACCACCGGTCCAGATCTGGTCGATCATCTCGTCCACCGCCACGGCGTTGCGGATGTCGACGCCGTGGCTGACCACGCGGCCGCCATATTGGTCCATCAACTCGGTCGCGGTCTCGTCGCATACGATCTTGCGGCGGCCGCAGATGTGGACTTCGGCGCCCAGTTCGAGAAAGCGCGCGGCCATGGACTTGCCAAGCCCGGTGCCGCCTCCGGTCACGAGGATGCGGCGGCCCGCGAGAAGTTGGTCCTTGAACATCGTTTCCACCCCGGCGGATGTCTGTTAATTGGTCGATTGACTAAATCCGCACTGAGGCCTTCTGTAAAGCTGCAACGAAGAACAAGTCCCTAGGAGGATTTGAAATGGAGCAACGCGTCTCGATCTCGATCACGGATGGCGTCGCCGACGTCCGCCTGGTGCGGGGCGACAAGATGAATGCGCTCGATGCCGCGATGTTCGACGCGCTAGTCAGCGCAACCGATCGCCTCAACAAGGAAAAGGGCCTGCGAGCGGTAGTATTGTCCGGCGAGGGCCGGGCGTTCTGCGCCGGCCTCGACATGGGCCGCTTCGCCGCCATGAACGACAATGGCGGCCATGGCATACCAGGGGGCGACAGCCGCGACCTGACCAAGCGCACGCATGGGCTCGCCAATTTTCCGCAGCAGGCGGTGTGGGGCTGGCGGCAGCTGCCGGTTCCGGTGATTGCCGCGATCCAGGGCGTGGCCTTCGGCGGCGGCTTCCAGCTCGCGCTCGGCGCGGACATGCGCTTCCTCACGCCGGACGCACGGATGTCGATCATGGAGATCAAATGGGGCCTGGTGCCCGACATGGCGGGCACGCCGATCCTGGCCACCCTGGTGCGTGACGATATCCTGCGCGAGCTGACCTATACGGGCCGGGTCTTTTCCGCGCAGGAGGCGCTGTCGTACGGTCTTGCCACCCGCCTTTGCGACGACCCGCGGGCCGCTGCCTTCGAGGTCGCGCGCGAGATCGCAGGCAAGAGCCCGGACGCGATCCGCGCCGCCAAGCGCATGCTCAACAAGCTCTCGGTCGATCCAGCGCCTGCGCTGCTCGCCGAATCCGTCGAGCAGCAAAAGCTCCTGGGCAGCCCCAACCAGCTCGAGGCTGTTCGTGCCAATATCGACAAGCGCGCTCCGCGCTTTGCGGACGCGGGGTGATACACCGTCATTCCGGGGCGATGCGAAGCATCGAATCTCGAGATTCCGGGTCTGGTCCTTCGGACCATCCCGGAATGACGATCTCAAACCTGACACCAGATCGCAAAGAGACAATGGAAACGTCCTCCCTCTATCACGGCATCATCTCCGGCGACCGGCGGCGCGACCACGCCGAGGTCGCCGACCGCGCCGCGCGCATTGCCGGCGGGTTGCACAAGCTCGGCGTCAAGCAGGGCGACAGCGTTTGCATCCTGATGCGCAACGACATCACCTTCATGGAGGCGGCCTATGCGGCGATGCGGCTCGGCGCCTATGGTGTGCCGGTCAACTGGCATTTCAAGCCGGAAGAGATCAATTACATCCTGAAGGACTCCGGCACCTCGGTGCTGGTCGGTCACGCCGACATGCTGCATCAGCTCCGCGATGCCATCCCATCCGGCGTGACCGTGCTCAGTGTCCCGGCGCCGCCGGAAATCCTGAAGAGCTACAAGATCGATCCCGATCACCTCGCAAAGCCCGATTTCGCCGTCGATTTCGAATCCTGGCTCGCACAGCAACAGCCTTACCAAGGCCCGGCCGTCCCACAGCCGCAAAATATGATCTACACCTCGGGCACCACGGGCCATCCCAAGGGCGTCCGCCGCAATGCGCCAACGCCGGAGCAGACGCGCAGCCGCGGAAGGGATGCGCGCGATGATCTACGGCCTGAAGCCGGGCGCGCGGGCGATCCTGCCGGGGCCGCTCTATCATTCCGCGCCCAATTCCTTCGGCATCCGTTCGGGGCGACTCGGGGGCGTGCTGGTACTGATGTCGCGCTTCGACCCGGAAGAGTTCCTGCGGCTGGTCGAGGAGCACCGCATCGACACCATTTTCATGGTGCCGACCATGTTCATCCGCCTGATGAAGCTGCCGGAGGCAGTGCGCAGGAAATATGACGTTTCCTCGCTGCGCCACATCATCCATGCTGCCGCGCCGTGCCCGCCCGACGTCAAGCGGGGCATGATCGAGTGGTGGGGGCCGGTGATCTATGAGTTCTATGGCTCGACCGAGTCCGGCGCGGTGACCTTCGCCAATTCCGAGGACGCGCTGCGGAAGCCGGGCACCGTCGGCAAGATCTCGCCCGGCGCAGAGCTGCGCTTCGTCGGCGACGATGGCCGGGTACTGCCGCAGGGCGAGATTGGAGAGATTTATTCGCGGATGGCGGCCCAGCCGGATTTCACCTATCACAACAAGCCGGAAAAGCGCGCCGAGATCGAGCGCGACGGATTTATTACTTCGGGCGATGTCGGCTATGTCGATGCCGACGGTTATGTCTTCATCTGCGACCGCAAGCGCGACATGGTGATTTCCGGCGGCGTCAACATCTATCCCGCCGAGATCGAGTCGGTGCTGCATGCGGTGCCGGGTGTGCATGACTGCGCGGTATTCGGCATTCCCGACGAGGAATTTGGCGAGGCGCTGATGGCGGTGGTGGAACCGCAAGCTGGCGTGATGCTCGATGTCGCCGAGATCCGCAAGCGGCTGAAGGCGTCGCTGGCCGACTACAAGGTGCCGAAACACGTCGAAATCCAGCAAAACCTGCCGCGCGAGGATTCCGGCAAGATTTTCAAGCGCCGCCTGCGCGATCCCTATTGGGAACGGGCGGGGCGGAGGATTTGAGACAAAACGCGCTGTCGTCCCGGCTCGCGCTTCGCTTGGCCGGGACGACAAGGAGAGGCCGCCTCTATCTTCATCTTGCGCTGCGGCAAAAAAATTGCACACTCCAAGAGTGCCGGGCAGCTTCTGGAGAGTAGCGCCATGTCCCTTCAGACCATGCCTTCCGACGCCGAAATCCGGCCAAATCGTGCCGATGACGTGCAGGCGCTGGAAGAGGACACCCGGCTGCGCAACGACATCAGGCTGCTCGGGCGCATCCTTGGCGATACCGTGCGCGACCAGGAGGGTGCCGACGTGTTCGACCTGGTCGAGCGCATCCGGCAGACCTCGATCCGCTTCCATCGCGACGAGGACCGGCTCGCACGGCGCGAACTCGAATCCATGCTCGACAGCCTGTCGATTGCCGAGAGGTGCGTATCGTGCGCGCTTTCGCGTATTTCTCTCACCTTGCCAATATCGCCGAGGACCATAACAACATCCGCCAGATGCGTTCGCGCAAGGCTGCCAACGGCGCGTCGCGCGCCGGCGTGTTGGCCGAGACGCTGACGCATGCGGAGGCCGCCGGCATCACGCCGGCCGATCTGCGGCGCTTTTTCAAGGACGCGCTCGTCAGTCCCGTCCTCACCGCGCATCCGACCGAAGTCCGCCGCAAGAGCACGATGGACCGCGAGATGGAGATCGCAGGCTTGCTCGACCGGCGCGAGCGGGTCCAGCTTACGCTGGAAGAGGCCGAAGAGTGCGACGAGCAACTGCGTCGCGAGGTGCTGACCTTGTGGCAGACCAATTTGTTGCGCCGGACCAAGCTCACCGTGCTCGACGAGGTCGAAAATGGATTGTCGTTCTATGACTACACCTTGCTGCGCGAAGTGCCCCGGCTGATCTGCGCACTCGAAGACCGGCTGGATGCCGCCGACGAGACCGCCGGCGAGCTGGCCTCGTTTCTGAAGATGGGGAGCTGGATCGGCGGCGACCGCGACGGCAATCCCTTCGTCACCGCGGATGTGATGCGCGGAACGCTGCGGCTGCAGTCCTCTCGCGTGCTGCACTTCTACCTTGAGGAACTGCATGCGCTCGGCGGGGAACTGTCGATCGCGGCGCACCTTGCCGATGTCTCGGAGGAACTGCGCGAACTGGCGCAGCGTTCGCCCGATACCTCGCCGCATCGCAGGGGCGAGCCGTATCGTCTGGCAGTGTCCGGCATCTATGCGCGGCTGACCGCAACCGCCAAGCGGCTCGACGTCGAGGTCGTCCGGCAACCGGTCGCCGAAGCCGCGCCCTATCAGAGCGTCAAGGAACTGCTGGCCGATCTCGATGTGCTGCATCGCTCGCTGATCGCCAACAATGCGCGCGTGATCGCGCGCGGGCGCCTGCGGCTATTGCGTCGCGCGGTGGATTGTTTCGGCTTCCATCTCGCCCGTCTCGACATCAGGCAGAATTCAGCCGTGCATGAGCGCACCATCGCGGAGCTTCTGGACGCTGCGATGCCGGGCATGTCCTATCTGGCGCTCGGCGAAGAGGCGCGGGTTGCGCTGTTGTCGAGCGAGTTGCGCCACACCCGTCCGCTGACGTCGAGTTTCGTGAAATACAGTGAGGAGACCCTCGGCGAACTCGCGGTGTTCCACGCCGCCGCCGAGGCGCATGCCAGGTTCGGCGCCGACGTGATCCCCCAATGCATCATCTCGATGTGCAAGGGCATGTCTGACATGCTGGAGGTCGCGCTCCTGTTGAAGGAAGTCGGTCTCGTCAATCCGTCCGGCCGCAGCGCGATCAACATCGTGCCGCTGTTCGAGACAATCGAGGATTTGCAGGCCTCTTCCGGCATCATGGACCGGATGCTGGCGCTGCACGACTACCGCAAGCTCGTGGATAGCCGGGGCTCCGTGCAGGAGGTGATGCTGGGCTATTCCGACAGCAACAAGGACGGCGGCTTCGTTACCTCGGGCTGGGAACTCTACAAGGCCGAGATCGGGCTGGTCGAGATCTTCGAGCGCCACGGCGTGCGCTTGCGCTTGTTTCACGGCCGCGGCGGCTCGGTCGGCCGCGGCGGCGGCCCGAGCTATGACGCCATCATCGCGCAGCCGGGTGGGGCGGTGAATGGCCAGATCCGCATCACCGAGCAGGGTGAGATCATCTCCTCCAAGTATTCGAACGCCGAGGTCGGCCGCAATAATCTGGAAATTCTCGCGGCTGCGACGCTCGAAGCCAGTCTCCTGCATCCGCGGCAGCCGGCACCCAAGCGGGAATATCTGGCCGCGATGGATCGGCTGTCGGCGCTCGCCTTCCAGGCCTATCGCGGATTGGTCTACGAGACCGAGGGCTTTGCCGAGTATTTCTGGGCCTCGACGGTCATCACCGAAATCGCGACCTTGAACATCGGCAGCCGCCCCGCCTCGCGCAAGAAGACCCGCGAGATCGAGGATCTGCGCGCGATCCCCTGGGTGTTTTCGTGGGCGCAATGCCGTCTGATGCTGCCGGGCTGGTACGGCTTCGGCAGCGCGGTCGACACCTGGATATCGGAACACCCGGATCAGGGGATGCCGTTCCTGAAAGAGCTTTATCGGGAATGGCCGTTCTTCCGCATGCTGCTGTCGAACATGGACATGGTGCTCGCCAAGAGCTCGATCGCGATCGCCTCGCGCTATGCCGAGCTGGTGCCGGACGAAGCCTTGCGGGAAAAAATCTTCAGTCGCATCCGGCGCGAATGGCATCTGTCGATCGAGACGCTATTGGACATCATGGAGCAGGATCGGTTGTTGCAGGGCAACCCGCTGCTGGAACGCTCAGTGCGCAACCGCTTCCCCTATCTCGATCCGTTGAACCACGTACAGGTCGAACTGTTGAAGGAGCACCGCACGCAGAATCCGGACGAGCAGGTGCTGCGCGGCATCCAGATCACCATCAACGGCATTTCGGCGGGGCTGCGGAATACGGGTTAAGAGGGCTCGACCAAATCACCGTCAATCCGGTGAAGCGCTCCGCCAAGCGACGCAATCCCGGACGCGCCATGACGAATCCCGTAATGCATCGTGCACTCTAAGTGCTTCAAGGTTCGCGCCCTGCACACCCGATATAGACCGCATAGAGCGACGTCGAGCCGCAGATATAGAGCCTGTTTCGCTTGCTGGCCGCCGAAGCACAAATTGGCGACCGTTTCCGGAATGTGGATCTTGCCGAGGAGTTCACCTTCCGCCGTGTAGCAGCGCACGCCGTCCTCGTTCGGATCGCCCCAACCAACAGAGCACCAGACGCGGCCGTCGCGGTCGCAGCGCGCCCCGTCGGTAAATGCTGGGTTTTGGCATTTCCGCAAAGACCTTGCCGTTCGACAGCTTTCCAGCTCCAAGGTCCACGTCGAACACGCGGATATGCGATGGGTTGTCCGGGCCATCCGTGAAGCCGGTGTCGAGCACATAGAGCCGCTTCTCGTCGGGGGAGAAGGTGAGGCCGTTGGGCTCGAACGAAGTCATCGACGACGACCTTGATGTCTCCTGATTTCGGATCGACCCGATACACGTTGTGCTTGGCCTGCTCCTGCTCGGCCTTGATGCCCTCATAATATCCGCCGATGCCGTACGCCGGATCCGTGAACCAGATCGAACATCGTCGGCTGCGACGACCGCGTCATTCGGCGAGTTGAGCTTCTTGCCATTGTACTTATCGGCGATGATCGTGATCGAGCCGTCGAGTTCGGTCCGGGTGACGCGCCGGCCGCTATGCTCGCACGTAAGCAGCCGTCCTTCGCGGTCGATCGTGTTGCCGTTCGAGTTCATCGACGGTTGACGATAGACGCTGAGGTGACCGTCATCCTCCGAAAAGCGCATGATGCGGTTGTTGGGAATGTCGCTGAACAGCACGTAACGGCCGGCCGGGAAGTAGACCGGCCCCTCGGCCCAGCGCATCCCGGTTGCAACACGCTCGACGGCCATCGTGCCGGCGAAGGCTGGAAAATCGGGAGGCCCGAAGTAGGCTTGCCCCCTTTTGGCAGACTCGAGGTGAGCATCCGGATAACGGCTGCCGGAGAGCGGGCCCAGGGGCAGTGCATTGCCTTGTATGGTCGGAGCTCCGGTCTGGCCAAGTGGCGCTGCGGTTTCCGCAGACGCTGCGCTTGCCGTCACGGCCGTTGCCGCTAACGCCGCCGCACCCTTGATAAGTTTGCGGCGGTTGAGTGGTTGATTGTCGCGAAAGGTCAGTGCACTTGTCATGGTTTCCTCCTCCAATATTTTTTTGTTGGAAGGAAATCCTGTGCCCGCAATCCGGCATAAAGCGGGCGACAACTTGAGATAGTGCGAAATTTCTGCCGGGACGACAAGATTAGATCGCGTCCCAGCTGAAGATGTCGGCGGAACGGTCGAGCTTGTAGAACGACGGCTTCAGCGCCGGCATCGCATGTTCCGCGATGGTCTGCGGCGTCCAGCCTTCGCTGCGCTGCACCGAACGCAGCGGACGGTTCTGGCTGAACAGGAAAATCTCGTTCATGCGCACGCCAAAGATCTGCCCGGTGACGTCTTTGGAGGCGTCGCTCAGCAAGTAGGCAGCCACGGGCGCGATCTTCTCCGGCCCCATCTGCTTGATCTTCTCGACGCGCGCCTTCTCGGCGTCGGTTTCGGTCGGGATGGTTCCGATCAGCCGGCTCCAGGCGAACGGCGAAATGCAGTTCGAGCGCACATTGAAGCGCGCCATGTCGAGCGCGATCGATTTCGACAGCCCGACAATCCCGAGCTTTGCGGCGGCATAGTTAGCCTGGCCGAAATTGCCGACCAGGCCGGAAGTGGAGGTGAAGTGCACGAAGGAGCCGCTTTCCTGCTCGCGGAACAACCGCGCTGCAGCATGCGCGACATAGAACGAACCCATCAGGTGCACCTTGATGACGGACTCGAAGGCTTCCACGCTCATGCGGTGGAAGATCATGTCACGCAGGATGCCTGCGTTGTTGACGACGCCGTCGAGCTTGCCGAAATGATCGGTCGCCGTCTTGACGATGCGGCTGGCGGGAATGGCTTCCGCCACCGTCTCGAAATTCGCGACCGCGGTGCCGCCGCGCTTCTTGATCTCGTCGACGACTTCTTCGGCCGGCGACGCGCTCGTGCCGGAACCATCGGCCGCGCCGCCGGGATCGTTGACCACGACCTTGGCGCCTTCGGCGGCGCAGAGCAGCGCGATCTCGCGGCCGATGCCGCGGCCGGCGCCGGTGACGATGATGGATTTGCCTTCGAGTGATTTGGCCAAGGTTGCCTCCCGTTTGCTGTGTCATTCCGGGACGACGCGCCAGCGTCGAACCCGGAATCTCGAGAATTCCGGGTCTGGTCCTTCGGACCATCCCGGAATGACGACGGTTGTTACTTCTCGTTCGTAAAGATGATCGTGCCACTTGCCGCGAACATGCCGCCGACGCCGTGGCACACCGAAATCTTCGCATTCGGCACCTGCGCCGGCGCGATGCCGCGCATCTGCCGCACGCTCTCCTGCAGCGCGTACATCCCGTACATGCCGGAATGCATATAACTCAACCCGCCGCCATTGGTGTTGAGCGGCAGCTTGCCGCCGGGACGCGTGTTGCCGTCGGCGATGAACTTGCCGGTCTCTTCATGTGGCATGAAGCCGAGATCGCCGAGGCCGAACAGCGGCAGATGCGCAAAGGCGTCGTAGATCATGAGATGATCGACATCCCCATGGGTGATGCCGGCTTCCTTGAACGCGAGCGGACCCGCGACCTTGAAGGCGCGCGAGGAGTTGAATGTCTCCATCTGGCTGACCATCGGCGTTTCGACGCTCTCGCCGGTGCCAAGGACATAGACCGGCTTGGTCGGAAAATCCTTGGCGCGATCGGCGGAAGTGAGGATCAGCGCGCCGCCGCCATCGGTGACGAGGCAGCATTGCAGCAGGCGGAACGGATAGGCGATCATTCGCGAGTTCAGCACGTCCGCGACCGTGATCGGATCCTTCATGCTGGCGCGCGGGTTCTTCGCGGCCCATTCGCGCTGCACCACGGCGACCATGGCGATCTGCTCATGGGTGATGCCGTGGGTCTTCATGTAGCGTAGCACGGGAATGGGGAACATGCTCGGCGGCCCATACACGCCAAACGGTGACTCGAACTGGCCGTTGAGGCTGTCCGGCGCCGTCGAACGCGGCTGCTTGCCGATCATCGACTTGCCGCTCTCGGCATGCGTGATCAGCACGGTCTTGCAGAGGCCGGCCTCGATCGCGGCCGCAGCATGGCGGACATGCAGCATGAACGAGCAGCCACCGACCGAGGTACCGTCGACCCAGGTCGGCGTAATGCCGAGATAGTGGCAAACCTGCTGCGGCGTCTCGACCGCGGTGGCAAAGCCGTCGATGTCGGAAAGCTTCAGTCCAGCATCGGCGATCGCGTTCAGCGCCGCATCCGCATGCAGCTGGATCTGCGACACGTTGGGGATGACGCCAAGCTCGGTGGTCTCGGCTGCGCCGACGACGGCGACCTGGTTCCTGCGCATGATGTTACCCCTTCGCCGGACGGAACAAGGGAAGGGTGATCTTGTCGTCAAGCTTCTCGAACTTGACCTCGACCCTCATGTCGAGCTCAAGCGCCTCCGGCGTCTGCGGGCAGTCGACGATGTTGCTCATCATCCGCGGACCTTCCTCCAGCTCGACGACGGCAATGGAGTAGGGCGGCGTAAAGCCGGGCGCGGCGGGACGGTGGTTGATGACATAGCTGTAGAGCTTGCCCTTGCCGCTCGCCTTGAAGACGGAGACCTTGCGCGAGGCGCAGGAGGGACAGAACGGCCGCGGCGGGAAGTAGACATGCGAGCAGGCGTCGCAACGCTGCAGGCGCAGCTCGCCGGCCTGCGTGCCGTCCCAGAAATGCTGGGTTTCCGGTGTCGGTTTTGGTTTCGCGCGCGCGGGCTCGGCCATATCGTTTCTTTCCTCCGGGATCGTTGAAATCTTGATGCGACATTTGCCGCCCGCCCGTCAACGGCCATCCGCGCACGTCGCGCATGCCGCGTATTCCGTCACCCGCACAATGGATGAGGCTGGGGGCGCTTGTGTCCCCCTGATGGCGCGCGTAGAAGGACCCCCAGAGCTTAAGAAATTCGGGAGGAATTTGATGTTCAAGGTGATGGGCGCGGCGCTCGCCGCAAGCCTCGCAATCGCGACGCAGGCGTTCGCCGCGGACGCGCCGAGCGAAATCAAGATCGGCACGCTTTACGCCTCATCCGGGCGCTTCGCCTCGATCTCGATGCCGGTGCACAGCGCGCTGAAACTCTGGGTCGAGCAGAAGAATGCCGACGGCGGCGCCTATGTGAAGGCGTTCGACAAGAAGATCCCGATCAAGCTCGTCGCCTATGACGACCAGAGCAACACCGCGACCGCGTCAACCCTTTATAACCAGCTCATCACCCAGGATAAGGTCGATCTCCTGGTCGCCGATTCCGGATCGGTGCTGACGGCGCCGGCCGTGGCGATCGCGCGCGACCACAAGATGTTCCTGTTCGACCAGACCGGCACCGGCGCGAGCTTTTTCGCCAAGGACAATCCCTACATCGCGCTGATGGCCGACCCGGTCTCGACCGTCTGGCCGAAGCCGGTCGCCGACTTCATTACCCATGATGGGCCCGCCCTTGGCATCAAGAAAGTTGCGATCCTCTATTCGACCAACGAGTTCACGGGCACCCAGGCCAACGCCTTCCGAAAATTCGTGAAGGATTCCGGCGCGCCGATCGAGATCGTCTACGACCAGGGCATTCCGACCGAGACCACGAACTACAACGTCATCATCAACAACATCAGCAACACCAATCCGGACGCAGTGATCCATCTCGGCTACGCGCCGAATGATATCGCCTTCCTGCGCAACGCCCAGGACGTCGGCGTCAAATTCAAGATGCTGTTCTGCATCTATCCCGGCATCGAGACGGAATTGCTCGAGAAGAATGTCGGCGCCAAGGGGCTCGAGCATGTCTTCACCTACGTGCCATCCTCGGTGCTCGACTATCCCGTCGAGTTCGGCATGAACCTGAAGGAATACAGGGCCGCCTGGGACAAGAAATATTCCGACGGCAAGGTCGAGTTCGGCTTCAACGCGGTCGCGGGCTACACCACCGGGCTCGTGATCGAGAAGACGCTGTCGGTTGCGACCAGCCTCGATCAGATGGAGTTGCGCCGCGCTGTGTTCTCGCTGTCCGGCAAGCTCAAGACGCTCGATGGCACCTTCGAGCTTGACGAGACGGGCGGCCAGATCGGCGAATTGACGCCGCTCGGCCAGCTCGTGGTCGACGAGCACGAGCACGTCAAGTTCATCTCGATCTATCCGCACGAGACCGCCACCGGCAAGCCGATCTATCCGGCGCCGTGATGCGGCAGCGGGGGCGCGGTTTGACACTCGGCGGCGGGCGGTAGCATGTTGACCTACGCGCTGGTCGCCGGCGTGCTGTTCGGGCTCTATTTCAGCCTGGTCGGCATCGGGCTCAACCTGGTGTTCGGCGTCATGCGCATCGTCAATCTCGCGCATGGCGACATGCTGATGCTCGGCGCCTTCATCGCGCTCGGCGTGGTCGGCATTTTCGGCATCGATCCCCTGTTCGCGGTGCCGCTCGCCTTCGTGATCTTCGTGCTCGCCGGCCTCTTGCTCTACTGGGTGCTGGTGCCGCGGCTGCAGGGATCAAGCAATCCCGAGATGCTGTCGATCATCCTGTTCTTCGGTTTGTCGCAGGTGATCGAAGCGGTCACCACGATCTTCGCCGGCACCAGCGAACGCTCGATCCAGAGCCGGCTGCTCGGCACCGTCTTCACCACCGTCAAGGTCAAATGGTTCGGCGGCAAGCCAAGCGGGGCGGGGCCGGTCCAGATTTTCGGCCAGGGCTTTCCGGCACCCTGGGTGATCGCAGCCGCGACCAGCCTGGTCGCCATCGCGCTGGTCTATGTCTATCTCTACCGCACGCGCCTCGGCACGCTGACGCGCGCGGTAATGTCACGGCGCGACGAGGCGCTCGCCACCGGTATCGATGTCGACCGCGTTTCGGCCGCGGCCTTCGGTATCGGCCTTGGGCTGGCTGCGGTCGCGGGCGTGTTCGCGCCCTTCATGTTCGGCTCGGTGACGCCGGCCTTCGGCGCGGACGCGACAGTGACGTCCTTTGCCATCGTGGTGCTGGGCTCGCTCGGCAATCCCCTGGGTACGGCGCTCGGCGGCGTGGTCTACGGCGTCTGCTACATGCTGGTACAGACCTATCTCAGCTCATGGGCCGATCTCTTGCCTTACGTGCTCCTGATCCTGATCCTGTTGTTGCGCCCGAGCGGCCTGCTCGGAAGGCGGGTGCGCGTTGCCTAATGCGCTAAAGCATACGCTGTTCATTCTCGTGCCGCTGATCGTCGTGTTCGCGGTCGCGCCCGGCGTCTACCAAAACCATTTGCTGCTGTTCAACTTCGTGATCTTCCTGATCCTCGCGCAGGGCGTGAACATCATCTACGGTTTCACCGGCTATCTGCCGTTCGGCTATGTCGGCTTCTTCGGCGCCGGCGCCTACGGCTTTGCGATCATGGTGATGCATCTGCAGGCGCCGGCCGTCCTTGCCGTGCTGGCTGGCGGAATTGTCGGCGTATTGCTGGGACTGCTGCTGACGCCGCTGCTGCGGCTATCCGGCGCCTATTTCGCGATCGCCAATCTCGCCGCCTCGCTCGCGGTGCTGCACTTCGTCGCCAATCCGGCGCTGGAGGGCATCACCAAGGGACCGTACGGCGTTTCGCTCACCGGCACCTTCAATCCTACCGATGCCTACACCGCCGCGCTCATCGTGCTCGCGCTGACGGTTGGCGGCGTGGTCTACCTCAAGACCCGGATTTGGCCTTGCGCTGCAGGCGGTACGTGAGGACGCGGTGTCGGGCCTCGATGGCCGGCGTCAATGTGGTCAAGATGCGCGTGATCGCCTGGCTGGCCTCGGCGCTGATCGCCGGCCTCGCCGGTGGCATCTATGCCTGGTACGTCTCGGTGTTCTATCCCGACAACGTCTTCTCCGGCGAGTTCTCCATCTTCGCCATCGTGTTCGCGCTGTTCGGCGGCGTGGCCACCATCACCGGCCCAATCGTCGGCGTCATCATGCTCTATGGCATCTACAACCTGATCGGCTTCACCACGCCGCAATATTTCCAGTTGATCTATGGCCTCTTGATCATGGGGCTGGTGCTGTTCCTGCCCGCCGGCCTGGTGTCGCTGGCAACGCGCAGGGGGTGGCATGTCCCCTGACACCGAACCGATTCTCGATGTCTCGAAGCTCGTCAAGCGCTTCGGCGGCTTTTACGGGCTCGACGGCCTGAGCTTCCATGTCGCGGCCGGCGAAATCTGGGTGGTCGGGCCGAACCGCTCCGGCCGGACCACGGCGATCAACGTGATCTCGGGGCTCTACCCCGATGGCGGCGGCGTCGCCTTCGAAGGCAATTCGATCGGCGGCATGGCCTCGCACCGGCTGGTGCATCTCGGCATCAATCGGACCTTTCAGATTCCGAAGCCGTTCATGGCGCTGACCGTGCGGCGAAAACATCCGGGTCGCGCTGTCCTACGGCTA
>CAVUCB010000026.1:0-38274 GCA_963739755.1 uncultured Alphaproteobacteria bacterium
TGACAATCAGGTTTGACGGACGCGTTGCCATCGTGACCGGCGCGGGCAATGGTCTCGGGCGCGCGCATGCGCTGGGGCTGGCGAGCCGCGGCGCCAAGGTCGTGGTCAACGATTTTGGCGGCGCCCGCGACGGCACCGGCGGCTCGCTGTCGCCGGCCGAAGCCGTGGTGGAGGAGATAAAAAAGGCCGGCGGCACGGCGATGGCGGACGGCGCCGACGTCTCCAACTTCGAGCAGGTCACGGCGATGGTTGCGCGCGCGACCAAAGAGTGGGGCAGCGTCGACCTGCTCTGCGCCAATGCCGGCATCTTGCGCGACAAGTCGTTCGCCAAGATGGAGCCCGCCGATTTCGCCAAGGTGCTGGACGTGCACCTGGTCGGCAGCTTCTACTGCTGCAAGGCGGTGTGGGACGGCATGCGCGAGCGCAATTACGGCCGCATCGTGCTGACGACCTCATCGTCCGGCCTCTACGGCAATTTCGGCCAGGCCAATTACGGTGCGGCGAAGTCCGGCATGGTCGGGCTGATGAACGTGCTGGCCGAGGAGGGCCGCAAGTACAACATCCGCGTCAACACGATCTCGCCGACCGCGGCGACGCGCATGACCGAAGAGCTGCTGCCGCCGCAGGCGCTGAAGCTGATGCGGCCCGAGGCGATCACGCCGGCTGTGGAATATATGCTGAGCGAGGACGCGCCGACCCGCACCATCATGGGCGCCGGCGCCGGCTCGTTCGCGGTGATCCAGCTCATCGAGAGCGAAGGCATCAACCTGCCGCAATCCGAATGGACGCCGGATGCGGTCGCCGCGCATTTCGCCGAGATCAGCGACATGTCGAAGGCGAAGGCGCTGGAAGGCGCGTTCCAGCAGACCCAGAAATATGTCGGCCAGGCCGCCGCGCGCGCCGGCATGAAGCTGTAGGCCGTGAATGCCACCGTCATCGGCGCCGGCCCGGCCGGGCTGATGGCGGCGGAAGTGCTGGCGCAGGGCGGCGCCGGCGTCACCGTCTACGACGCGATGCCGTCGGCGGGCCGCAAATTCCTGATGGCCGGGCGCGGCGGGCTCAATCTCACCCATAGCGAGCCGTTGCCGGCGTTTCTCGCGCGCTATCGCGAAGCGGCGCCGCGCCTCGAAGCCTGCGATCTCCGCCTTTCCGCCGGATCGCCTGCGCGAATGGAGCGAGGCGCTGGGGCAGCCGACCTTTGTCGGCTCCAGCGGGCGGGTGTTTCCGCAAAGCTTCAAGGCTTCGCCTTTGTTGCGCGCCTGGCTGCGCCGGCTGGATTCGCAAGGCGTGCAGTTCGCGTTCCGGCATCGCTGGACCGGCTGGGACGAGCAGGGACGATTGCGATTTCAAACGCCGGACGGCGAACGGATAGTCGAAGCGCGCGCGACGGTGCTGGCGCTCGGCGGCGCGAGCTGGCCGCGGCTCGGGTCTGATGGAGCGTGGGTGGACCCGCTCGCGGCCAAGGGCGTTGCGATCTCGCCGTTGCGGCCGGCCAATTGCGGTTTCACCGTCGCGTGGTCCGAAGTCTTCCGTGACCGCTTCGAGGGCCAGCCGCTCAAGGGCGTCGAGTTCAAATTCGGCGCGCAACCATCCGCGGCGAGGCGATGATTACGCGAAACGGCATCGAAGGCGGCGCGATCTATGCGCTCTCGGCCGAATTGCGCGAGGCGATTGCGAAGTCGGGTGAAGCGACCTTGCAGTGTCGCCTTGCGGCCTGATCTCGGGACGGATGAAATGGCCGCGCGATTGTCGGCGCCGCGCGGCAAGCAATCGCTGTCCAATTTTCTGCGCAAGGCGTTCAATCTCTCGCCCGTCGCGATCGGCCTGTTGCAGGAGGCGGCGATTTCGTCGGGCCAATCACTGTCCTCACTCTCACCGCAAGCCTTGCCGATTTGATCAACGCCGTGCCGATCAAACTCACGGGCATCGCGCCGATCGCGCGTGCGATATCGACGGCCGGCGGTATTTCGCTCGACGAGCTCGATGCTGATTTCATGCTTCGCAAATTCCCCGGCGTCTTTGCCGCGGGCGAAATGCTCGACTGGGAAGCACCGACCGGCGGCTATCTCCTGCAGGCGTCGTTTGCGACCGGCATTACAGCGGGGAAGGGTGCGCTGAAGTGGCTGGACAGCAACCCTCCTAAAGGGACCGCTTATAAGGTGCCAATGTCCGTCGCGATATCGGTGATCAGACCGAGGACGCCAAAGCTCGCGGCTACGACACAGACCATCGTCCAACCGCCATAGGTCCATGCGAAGGACGCGGCCGCCGCGCCGATCCCGCCGCCGATGAAAAACAGCGCTACGAACAGGCCATTCATGCGGCCGCGCGCTTCCGGCCGCAAAAGGTTGACCGCGCGGCGGCCCAGGGTCTGGTCGGTGGTGATGCCGACGTCAAGCAGGACCGTGCCGACGCTCAAGACCAGCAACGCCGCGACCCGGGATTTCGAGGAAGGCAGCCCACGCACACAGCGCGAGCGAGCCGATGATCAAGAGATGCGCTGCAAGGAGCATCGGCCGCGCCCAGCCGCGATCGCCCCAACGGCCCGCCACGGGAGTGGCTGCCGCACCGACGACGCCTATCAATGCGAACAAGGCAATCTCCTTGGCATCGAGCTGGAACGGCGCGTCCGGCAGGCGCAGGGCGACCGCCGCCCAAAACGCCGTGAAGGAGGCCATCACCAGTGCCGCGGTCCAGGCGCGAACGCGCAGCACCGGCTCTTCCTGCAGGAGTTTGCGGAAACGATCCGAGCAGTTCGCCATAGCGGATCTGCGCCATCGGCTTGAGCTTCGGCAGATAGCGGGCGAGCGCGCCGGCGAGCATTGCCATCAGGACGGCCGAGACGAGGTAGTAGGTACGCCAGCTCCAGGCGTCGGCGATCAGGCTCGCCAGCGGGCGCGACAGCAGGATGCCGATCATCAGATCCGCTCATCACCTCGCCGATCGCCTGTCCGCGCCGCGCCGGTGCGACCATCGACGCAACGAGCGGGACCATCATCTGAATTGCAGCGCAGGATGCGCCGAGAACGAAGGTGGCGACGAGAAGCAGCCGGCGTCGGGGCCAGCGCCGTGCCGAGCGCCGCGACGATGGCGCAGGCGAGCGTGCGCAGGATGAGGCGCTTGTTCTCCACGAGGTCGACTAGCGGAACGAGCAGCAGCAGCCCGAGCGCGTAGCCGAGCAGCGTCAAGGTGCTGATCATGCCGGCCTGCCAGTCGGTCATGGCCAGCGACCGGTCCGATCAGACCCACCAGAATCTTACGGTGCGAACAGATTGGTCGACGACCACGCCGGTGGTAACAGCGCCAAGCCAGATCAGGGAACGCGTCGCGATCGGCTTTTCTGACGAAAATTTGGTGGCCTCGGAGATGGTCATGGGACCTCGCAAAGGGTTGAGGGGTCCCTTTAAGGGCAAGCGCTAATATGCTACAATTCAAATAAGCTGATAAAGAATATGCGAGATAATTATGAACACCCATGACTTGGTTGCGTTCGTCGCCGTTATCGAGACGGGATCGATCGTCGCGGCTTCCGCGCGGCTGAATCTGACTCAGCCGGGCGTAACGCGACGAATCCAGAACCTCGAGGAGATACTGGGCGCGCAGCTCCTGGATCGCTTATCCAAGCCGCTCAAGCCGACTTCGGCAGGCCTTGAGGCCTACGAGCAGGGCCGGCGCCTGCTGCGGATGCTCGACGACCTCAAGTCAGGAGTCGGTGACGGCGTGGCGCGCGGCGAGTTCAGGCTCTCCTCACGCCGTTCCTGTCGGAGACTGGGCTTAGCGGGCCGCTCGATACGGTGCGGGCCGAATTTCCTGCGCTCGCCGTGCGTGCGATCTCGGGCTGGTCGCCGCACCAGCTCGAATCTGTGTCGCGCAACGAGCTCGATGCCGCCGCCATCTGCCTGCCGGACGGAGCGGTCCCGCCGGCCGATCTCGTCGCCGACGATCTCGGCGCGCAGCCCGGTCAGCTTCGTGGTCCGGCGCGACATGAAGGTGCCGAAATCAGGGACCTGAAATACTCTCGCAAATGTCGTGGGTGATCAACCAGGATGGCTGCGGGTTTCGCGACGCGCTCAAGCGTCGCTTCGATGCCGAGCATCTTTCGCTCAACATCGCGGTGGAGGCGCTGGATAGCGAGCTGCGTCTGTCGCTGGTGGCGCGCGGCCTGGGCGTTGGCCTCGTGACGCCGATCGCACTGAAGCGGAGCGCATTTCGCGACAAACTTAAGCAAGTGAAACTGCGCGACTTCAATCCTGCGGTTCGTGCATGGATGGTGCATCGCGCGCCGGCAGGTCGGCTGGCGCGCCCGATCAAGCTGTTCCGTGACGCGCTGGACCAGGAGTTGCAGGCGTTGATCCGCGCCTAGCGCAGCTTCCCCCGCGCCGCGACCGGCAGCACACCCACGATCTCATCGCCGCGCACCATCACCACCTCGTCCATCATGTTGACGACGACGCAGACATGGTTCGGCACGATGCGCACGACGTCGCCGACATTCGGCGGCGTGTTGCTGCGGGCGAGATCGAGGAAGCCGTGCTCCTCCGCGAATTTCGCGATCTTCGCCTCGGGATGCTCGAGGATCAGGCCATGGCCCTCGAGCCCGCCGCCGGTGTCCGAGGTCAGCGTCTTGGAGCCGGCATCGAGGATGCCGCGGTCGGGACCGGCGCGGCTCACCACCGTCGAATAGATGTTCAGCGCGCAGTCATCCCATGAAGCGACGCCGGCCGCGACCTGCATGCGGTCGTTGTAGATGTAGGTGCCGGGCCGGTGCTCGGTCGCGCCCTTGAGCTTGCCGAGGTTTTTCAGGTTCGGCGAACCGCCGGTCGAGACCATTTTGGCGTCAAGGCCGAGCGCGCGTACACCGGCCAGCGCTTCGTCGTAGAATTTCTGCGCCTCGGCCCAACCGGTTTCGGTCGGATAAAGCATGAAGCCCGCAAATTGCAGGCCTTTTGACGCCGCAATCTCGCGCGCCAGCGCGATCGCTTCCGCTGATGTCTCGACACCGGCGCGCTTGCGGCCCGTGTCGCATTCGACCACGACGGAGAGTGGCCGGCCCGAGGCCGCTGCCGCCTTCGGCAGATCAGCCACGACAACGGAATTGTCGGCCGCGACGGTCATGTTCGCCTTGGCCTGCAACGCGCCGAGGCGTGCCATTTTCTCATCGCCGAGCAGATTGTAGGAAATGAGGATGTCATCGATCCCGGCCTCCGCCATCACCTCGGCTTCGCCGAGCTTCTGGCAGGTGATGCCCTTTGCGCCCGCCTTGACCTGCATTTCCGCAAGCAATGGGCTCTTGTGCGTCTTGATGTGCGGCCGGTTTGCGACGCCGGCCGCATCGCAGGCTGCCTGGATGCGCGC
This sequence comes from uncultured Alphaproteobacteria bacterium, assembly GCA_963739755.1. Classification (GTDB taxonomy): domain Bacteria; phylum Pseudomonadota; class Alphaproteobacteria; order Rhizobiales; family Xanthobacteraceae; genus Bradyrhizobium. The sequence goes on from CAVUCB010000026.1 coordinate 5,356, forward strand.
GATGTTGCGCTCGACCTTGTCCATGTCGATGACGGCGCAGGGCGTGCCGTATTCTTTTGCGATTTTTGCGGCGAGGGGAGTGGTCATGGTCTATCTCTTCAGCTGTGACGCCGTAGGATGGGTTGAGCGCAGCGAAACCCATCAACTATGTCGGCGTGTCAGATGGGTTTCGCTTCGCTCTACCCATCCTACGGTTCATGCCTGTTCTATCTCTTCGCGTAACACTTCCAGTTCCAGCCAGCGGTCTTCGGCCGTGGCCAGTTCCTGCTGGGCCGTGGCGATAGCGGTCGAGACTTCCTCGAATTTCCTGCGATCCCTGGCGTAGAGGTTGGGATCGTCAAGCAGCCGTTGCTGCCTCGCGATCTCTTCCTGCAGCTTCGCAATGGCCTTGGGCAGCGTTTCCAGCGCGTGCTTCTCATTGAAATTGAGCCGGCGCTTTTGCGCTGGTGCAGGCGAGGGCGAGGGGACCGTTGTTTCCTTCTTTTCGGCGACCGTTGCTTTCGCTTCCTCGCGCTTCAGATCGGAGCCGCGCTGCGCGAGCATGTCGGAATAGCCGCCGGCATATTCGATCCATTGGCCGTTGCCGTCGGGCGCGATCACCGAGGTCACGACGCGGTCGAGGAAGTCGCGGTCGTGGCTGATCAGGATCACCGTGCCCTCGTAATCGCCGAGCATTTCCTCGAGCACGTCGAGCGTTTCCAGATCGAGATCGTTGGTCGGCTCGTCCAGCACCAGGAGGTTCGATGGTTTTGCCAGTGCGCGCGCCAGCATCAGCCGGCCACGCTCGCCGCCGGAGAGCACTTCCAGCGGCGTGCGCATCTGCTCCCGCGCAAACAAAAAGTCTTCCATGTAGCTGACGACATGCTTCGGCTTGCCGCCGACCATCACGTGGTCGCCGCGGCCGCCGGTCAGCGCCTCGGCCAGCGTCGATTTGGGGTCGAGGCTTTCGCGGTGCTGGTCCAGCGTCGCCATCTCGAGATTGGCTCCGAGCCGCAGGCTGCCGCTGTCGGGCGCGTCGGCACCGGTCAGCAAGTTCACCAGCGTGGACTTGCCGGCGCCGTTCGGCCCGACAATGCCGACGCGGTCGCCGCGCTGGATGCGGATGGAAAAGTTCTGGACGATGTCGCGATCGCCATAGGCCTTGCTGATGTTTTTGGCCTCGATCACGAGGCGGCCGGACTTTTCGGCCTCCGCCGCGGCGAGGTTGGCCGCGCCCGCAGCGCCCCGATAGTTCTTCCGCTGTTCGCGCAGCGCAAACAGATTGCCAAGCCGCTTGACGTTGCGTTTGCGGCGTCCCGAGACACCGTAGCGCAGCCAATGCTCCTCGTTGACGATCTTGCGGTCGAGCTTGTGCTGATCGCGCTCTTCTTCGGCGAGCACCTCGTCGCGCCAGGACTCGAACGCCGCAAAGCCGCGATCGATCTGCCTGATCTGGCCGCGGTCGAGCCAGGCGGTGGCGCGCGACAGATTGGTGAGGAAGCGGCGGTCGTGGCTGATCAGGACCAGCGCGCTGCGGCGACCATCCAACTCGCGTTCCAGCCATTCGATCGTCGGCAGGTCGAGATGGTTGGTCGGCTCGTCCAGGAGCAGGATGTCGGGCGAGGGCGCCAGCACCCGTGCCAGCGCGGCGCGGCGGGCCTCGCCGCCGGAGAGGTTGGTGGGGTCTGCGTCGCCATCAAGCCCGAGTTGCTCCAACAGATAGCGCGCCGCGTAATGGTCGTCGCCCGGCCCGAGGCCCGCTTCGACATAGGCGAGCGTGGTCGCGTGGTCGGCGAAATCCGGCTCCTGCGGCAGGTAGCGGATGGTCGCACCGGGCTGCACGAAGCGGCTGCCGCTGTCGGGCTCGACCAGGCCGGCGGCGATCTTGAGCAGCGTCGATTTGCCGGAGCCGTTGCGGCCGATCAGGCAGACGCGCTCGGAGGGCGACACTGAAAGCTCGACGCCGGTCAAGAGCGGCGTGCCGCCAAAGGTCAGCCGGATGTCTTTCAGCTGGATCAGCGGCGGCGCCATCGATCAGCCCTGGCTCGTCGCCGCCTGCTCGGCGCGACGGCGCTGGATGCGGCGGATGGTCTGGTCGAGCGCCGACAGGAAGGCGGAGCGGTCACGCGGCGAGAATGATTTCGGCCCGCCTGTGACTTCACCGGACGAGCGCAGGTCGGTCATCAAATTCCGCACCGCGAGCGTCATGCCGATCGATTGTTCGGAAAACGGCTTGCCGTTCGGCGCGATCACTTCGGCGCCGGCCTTGACGCAGCGGCTCGCCAGCGGAATGTCCGAGGTAATGACGATATCGCCGGGGCCCGCGCGCTCCGCGATCCAGTCATCGGCGGCATCCATGCCGGAACCGGCCGCGACGCGCTCGATCAGCGCATCCTGCGGCACACGAATGAGCTGGCCTGCGACCACGCTCACAGGCACGCCGAGCCGGAACGCGACGCGATAAATCTCGTCCTTTACCGGGCAGGCGTCGGCATCGACGTAGATGTGGGGGGCTTTCGGGGTTTCCGTCATCGCCCCGCCTGTACTCCATCGGGCGAAAAATTGCGAGGGAAACACTGATCTTGCCACGCGCCTCGGTTCGACTACCATTGCGGGCAGAAAATCACCAAAATCAGGGGAAACCATGGGTCTGCAAACCTACCGCGTCTCGGCCTACAACACCTCAAAGTTCTCCGAGAACAAGATCCATGACGACACGGTGGCGCGGAAGTACGGTTTCTCCGGCGGTCTCGTGCCGGGCGTCGATGTGATGGCCTATATGCAGCACATGCCGGTGGCGAAATGGGGCCGCGATTTCCTCGAGCGCGGCTTGATCGAGGCGCGCTTTGTCAAGCCGGTCTATGACGGCGAGATCGCCGAGGTGAGCGCTGTCGAGGAGGCCGGCGGGCTGACGATCGAGGTGCAGAGCAAGGGCGAACTCTGCGCCACCGGCAGTGCCTCGCTGCCGGCCTCTCGGCCGTCCTTTTCGCTGGCCGATTACACCGCCGTTGCCGCGATGAGCCAGCGCAAGCCGGTGAGCACGACGTCATACGAAGTCGGCCAATGGCTCGGCGTCGAGCCCCGCCAATGGGCCGGCGAGGCGGCCAGGGAATATCTCGGCGACATCAGGGAAACCGATCCGATTTACGCACGCGAGGGCCTCGGTCATCCCGGCCTGTTGCCACGGGTCATGAACAGGGTGCTGGTCGATAACGCTATCCTCGGCCCCTGGATTCACGTCGGAACGAAGATGCAGCTATTGTCGGCAGGCAAGATCGGCGACGAGCTTACGGCCCGCGCGCGGGTGGTCGGCAATTACGAGAAGAAGGGCCACCGCTTCGTCGAGCTCGACGCGCTGGTGGTCGCCAACGGCGCTACGCCGCTGGCGCATTGCTGGCACGTCGCGATCTACCAGCCGCGTGAGCAGGCCGCGGCCTGAAGTAGAAATCGTCATTGCCGGGCCGGCAATCCATCCAGGGCGCGTACCCATAAAAGCAGCCCGTATTGGCGATCTCGACAGTCCCGGAGTGCACGCACTAAATTTGCAATTCTGTTTTCAATTCTGCTTTCAATTCTTGGCTGCTTTTCCCTAGGCGTGGCTCCGTCCCAGCCAGTAGCCGCTGAATGTTAGCACGATGGCGGACAATCACGTAAATGCTCCCTGCAATCACCAGTAACCGATAGGGCAACGGTTGCTCCAAGCCCCAGATGAGGGCGATCGCAGTCAACGCCGCCAGCATCGAACCAAGGGAAACAATCCGAAAAATAGCCAGCACAACGCCAAAAACCGTCGCAGCACCCAAACCTACTGGCCAAGACATCGCCAGCAACACACCGAGCCCCGTCGCAGCGGACTTGCCACCTGCAAAATTCAACCAAATCGAACGGCTATGCCCCAACAACACGGCAAGTCCGGCCAAGCCAACAGCCCAAGGCACCCAGGTTTGCAGATCAAGCGCCGTCGGTGGCGTGACAGAGGGCAATGTATAGAACCAAGGATAAAACCAGCGGGCAAAGACGATCGCCGCCGCACCTTTCAGCACATCTACCAGGAGCACCACCAACGCAGGCCATTTCCCCAGGGTTCGCAATACATTCGTTGCTCCAATCGATTTGGAGCCATGCTCTCGGATATCAATGCCCTTGAGCAGTTTCCCCGCCAGATAGCCCGTGGGCGTAGAACCGAGGAGATAGGCGATAGCCAATCCGACCACACTCGCTATCCAGAAAACCATGGGATTCACCTCGACGCTCCCCGCGAAGGCGGGGTATCCAGTACGCTGCGGCCTCTCAGTGATACTCCAGCGCCTCTGGAATACCGGATCGTCCGTCTTCGACAGCGGAGTTGTGGCAAGCGAAGAAGCGTCGCACTAAGCCGCCTTCGCCTTGGCGTCCTGGATCGCGCGCCAGACCTTTTCAGGTGTCAGCGGCATGTCGATGTGCTTGATGCCGTATTCGGCGAGCGCATCCACCACCGCATTGACGATGCAGACGAGGCTGCCGGCGCAGCCGGCTTCGCCGCAGCCCTTGGTGCCCAGCGGGTTGCTCTTCGCCGGCGAGGGATGATCGCCGACTTCCATCACCGGAATGTCCTCCGCGCGCGGCATGGCGTAGTCCATGAACGAGCCGGTGATGGGCTGGCCGCTGGTGTCGTAGTTCACCTCTTCCATCAGCGCCTGGCCGATGCCTTGGGCTACGCCGCCATGGAGCTGGCCCGCGACGATCATCGGATTGACCACGGTGCCGAAATCATTGACGGCGGCGTAGCGCACGATCTTGATCACGCCGGTATCCGGGTCGATCTCCACTTCCGCAACGTGGCAGCCGTTCGGGAAGGTGGACGGTGTTTCCTTGGTGGCATGATCGACGTCGAGCGAGTTCGGCGTGCCCTCCGGCATCTTGCCGTCGCGCACGCGCTGCGCCAGCTCCATGATGCCGATGGAGCGATCGGTGCCGGCGATGGTGAAGCGGCCGCCGGAAAATTCGATGTCGGCTTCGGAGGCTTCCAGGAAGTGCGCGGCGGCCTTCTTTCCCTTGTCGACCACCAGCGCGGACGCTTCGACAATCGCTTGTCCCGTCGCCGTGATCGAGCGCGAGCCGCCGGTGCCATTGCCGAAGCGGACGAGATCGCTGTCGCCCTGTTGCAGCTTGATCTTGTCGAAGGGCACCCCGAGCTGCGAGGTCAGCACCTGCGCGAACGGCGTGGCGTGGCCCTGGCCGTAATCGAGCGTGCCTGTCGTCAGCGTCACCGAGCCATCGGGATCGAAGGTGATCTTGCCCAATTCGCCGCTCGGCGGCGCCGTCACCTCGAGATAGGACCCGACCGCGATGCCGCGCAGCTTGCCATTCTTGCGGCTCTCGCGCTTGCGCCTGGCAAAATTGGCATGGTCGGAAATCTCCAGCGCTTTCGCCAGCACGCCGGCGAAATCGCCGCTGTCATAGGTGACGCCGGAGGCGGCCGCGAACGGCAGTTGCGCCGACTTGATGAAGTTGCGCTTGCGCAGCGTCAGCCGGTCGATGCCCATCTCGTCGGCGGCATTATCGATCAGCCGCTCCATGTAGTAATTGGCCTCGGGCCGGCCGGCGCCGCGATAGGCGCCCATATGCGTGGTGTTGGTGAGCACCGTCTTGATGTCGACGCCGAGCAGCGGGGTGCGATAGACACTGGCCAGATTCTTGCCGGTGTTGAGCGAGAGCGGCCCCGGCGCCACGCCGGTGATGAAGGCGCCGAGATTGCCATAGCCGGAAAGCCGCACCGCGAGGAATTTGCCGTCGGCGTCGAGCGCGAGCTCGGCATGGATCAACTGCGCGCGGCCCTGGCTGTCGGAGAGGAAGCTGGTTGAGCGCTCGTCGGTCCATTTCACGGGCCGGCCAAGCGCCTTTGCCGCATGCAGGATGCAGGCATATTCGGGATAGTGCAGGTTCTTCATCCCGAACGAGCCGCCGACATTGGCGGTGAGGATGCGCACCTTCTCCGGCGGCACGTTCAGGATCCTCGCCATGGCCGCCTTGTTGCCGGACACACCCTGGGTCGGCACCTGCAGCGTGTAGCGCTCGCTCGCCTTGTCGTAATGGCCGAGCGCAACCCGCGGCTCCATCGACACCACGGCGACACGGGTGTTGACGATGTCGAGTTTCGTGACATGCGCGGCGCTGGCGAAGGCCGCCTCGATCCCAGCGGTGTCGCCATAATGGTAGTCGAGCGCGACGTTGTTGGGGATGTGGTCATAGAGCTGCGGCGCGCCGGGTTTGGCGGCCTCCGCGGCATCGGTCACGGCCGGCAGCGCGTCGATGTCGAGCTCGACGGCTTCCGCCGCATCGCGCGCCTGCGCCACCGTTTCGGCGACGACAAAGGCGATCGGGTCGCCGACATAGCGCACCTTGTCGGTTGCGAGCGGCATGCGGTTGGTCTGCAGCAGCGGCGAGCCGTCGCGGCTTTTCAGCGGCATGCCGCAGGTGAAGGGGTTGAAATTGGCGCCAGCGAGGTCCGCACCGGTCCATATCCCGAGCACCCCGGGCATGGCCCTGGCGGCCGTGGTATCGATCCCCTTGAGGATGCCGTGGGCGTGGCTGGAGCGCACGACCCAGCCATAGGCCTGCTTCGGCAGGCTGAAATCGTCGGTGTATTTGCCCTTGCCGCGGACCAGCGTATCGTCCTCCTTGCGGCGGACCGGCTGCCCGACGCCGTATTTTTGCATTGCAATAGCGTTTTCGAGAGAAGCGGGCGAAGTGTGATCTTGCATTGAAAAGGCCTGTTTTCGCGCGATTTCGCGCCGTTCCGGTCAGATAACCCACCGATCCGGCCGCTACAATGGCCGATTAGGCATAGTCCTATGTGGAGGTTGTTGCACACCCCTCACGCGCTGCTAAAGTTTGTGTGAATAGACATTCCAGGCCGGCTCGTGACAGCCGCGGAAAGATAGTTTGAATGAATGATGACACGCGGCTTCGCGGCGGCCTGATGCCCTGCGAAGACCTGCAGGGTGGCGTCGCAATAGCGGCGCCGGGCGCGGCAGCCGCCCAGCCTTCGCAGGGCCAGGGAATTGATAAAGGAACCGCGAAGGGAACCGAGGTCTATGCGGCGCTCGACCTCGGCACCAATAATTGCCGGCTGCTGATCGCCTGTCCGTTCGGCGACAGCTTTCGCGTGGTCAATTCCTTCTCGCGCATCATCCGCCTTGGCGAGGGCGTCTCTGCCACGGGGTGCATCAGCGATGCCGCCATCGAGCGCGCCATCGCGGCGCTGTCGATCTGCCGCGACAAGATCGAACTCAGGAGAGCGCGTCGGCTGCGGCTGATCGCGACCGAAGCCTGCCGCGCGGCCTCGAACGCCGATGGCTTCCGCGACCGCGTCGCGGCCGAAACCGGCATCCGACTGGAAGTGATCGACCGCGAGACCGAGGCGGCGCTCGCGGTGATTGGCTGCTCGCCGCTGCTTGACCCCAAAGGCCACGGCGCGATCCTGTTCGATATCGGCGGCGGTTCGACCGAGCTGGTGCGGATCGAGCGCGATCCGGCGGATAAGCCGTGCAAGCCTCGCATCAAGGCCTGGATGTCGATCCCGCTTGGCGTGGTGACCTTGGCGGAACATCACGGCGGCCGCGACGTCACCAAGGAATCCTACGCGCGGATGGTCGAGGAGGTCGCCGGCCATATCGCGCCGTTCGCGGCCGAGCATGGCGGCGACATCGGCGGCATGCACCTGCTCGGCACCTCGGGCACGGTGACGACGCTCGCCGGCATCCATCTCAATCTCGCGCGCTACGACCGCCGCCGGGTCGACGGCATCTGGATGGAAGACACGGACATCACCGCGACCATCAACCGCCTGCTCTGCATGAGCTATCAGGACCGCGCCAACAACAATTGCATCAGTGTCGATCGCGCCGACCTGGTGCTCGCCGGCTGCGCCATTCTCGATGCGATCCGCCAGGCGTTTCCGCTGCCGCGGCTGCGCGTCGCCGATCGCGGCTTGCGCGAAGGCATGCTGGTCGAGATGATGCGCGAGGACGGCGCATTGGCGACCCAAAAAAAATATTTGAAATTTAGTCAACTCGGATATCCGAGGATGGTGCTTGTTCGGCCTGTGTCGCGATCAACGTAGATGAATGCCGGTCCGTCGATGCGATAGTGGCCCTTCCAACCGATTGCGAAGGTGGTATCAGTCTCGTCGATGTGGACCGGTTCGGGGTCTCCATCCCGGGCCAGTCGTGCAGCGAGTTGGTCGGAAGGGTCAAGCAGCCACGCATCGCCAGATTCGCTCGAGAACAGGACGAGCTGACCGATACTGATCACGCGTCCGGTGTGGTCGGCCGCCCGCCGCTGAATGTAGCGGACTTCATCGGCGAGACGAAAGCTCTTGCCGTCCACCATGAGCTTGCCCAGTCCACGCTTGATGCGGGTGTTTGCCATGGAACTTTTCACCAAATTATTCGGCGACTTGCTGCTGTTCGTTTACCATTGCTTCGACCGCATTGTCATTCACGGCTACCTCAGTGGGCTGTCGCGGCCCGAACAGGTGGTGCACTTTTTCCGAAACGTCGTTGGCATTCCTGTGCTCAGCAAAGAGATCTTGAGCCGGCGAACGGCCGATTACCAGAACTGGGTCGAGGCCTTCGCCCGCAATCATAATATCCCGATCGAGTGGGCCGAAAAGGGGGTGCGCAAGGAAGACTATGTGCTCCCCTGGCTACGCCGAATGACAAAGAGGAACGCCTATGGCGTTTATTTCATCTTCAAGAGTATGGAACAGGGGCCGAGCTTCCGGGTCAGCGTGCCGAAGTATCCCACCAAGGATCCAAACCACCGCATCCTCGCCCGCCAGCGCAGCCGCTTCACGCACGACTACTTCTATATCCGCGATGAAGTTCTCGGCCCCATGGTGATGCGCGTCGCTACCTTCTTCCCCTTCCAAACGACATATTACCTCAACGGCCACAACTTCATCGAGCAGGAGCTCAATCGTGAGCAGGTCGGCTTCCGGAAGAATGACAATGCCTTCCTGGCGATTGACGACGTCGCTGCACTCCAGGCCGCTGCCGACAAACTGAGCCCCGACATCATTCGCGAACGGCTCGACTATTGGACCCTGATCCTCGGGCCCAAATTCTCCGTCAAGGAGCGCAAGCGGGTCAAGCTGTCGCGCTTCTATGCCATCTCGCAAATCGAATATTGCCGCAACTTCATCTTCAAACGGAACTTTCCCATCCACAAACTGTTCGAACGCGGCTGCGAGCTCGGACTGTGGCGGCTGACAGCCCACAAGATTGCCGAGATCTTCGGCGCCCGCCTACACCGCAGGCTGCCCGGCAAGCTCGCCACCGTCATCGATCAGATCGAGCATGGCCATCACGTCTTCCGCGCCTACTTCAAGCATGCCTTCCTGAAGCAGTACGAAAAGTTCGCAACGTTCTTGCGCAATGAGCTCTGCTCCAACAACCTCAACGACTTCGGCCTCAAAAAGGGATTGGACAATCTCGACGCCGTCCGCCAGACCTTCAAAGTCATCACCAGCCGCTTCGCTGGCTTCCAGGCCCAGTGGCTCAACGTTCACGTCGACTTCCCGCTTTTACAGCGGATTGCGCTGCCGATCACCATCGGTTCGGTCCGCTATCCCGGCATCAAAATCCACGACAGACGAGTCATTCGGCTCCTCGAGGTCCTCTTGCATGGCGCCACTCACGTCGGCGGCTGGACCGCGAAGGAAATCCACCAATCCGTCCGCACCACCTTCGGTCTCTCCGAACCATCTTATGGTCTGAACCAACTGCGCTACGATCTGCGCAAGCTGAAAGGTCACGGTCTGCTTGAACGCGACGGATCCCGCTACGCTTACCGCCTCACCTCAAAGGGTGTTCAAGTCGCGTTGCTTTTTCTGTTCTTCCACAAACGGCTGTGCGGACCACTTGCCAACAGCCGCTTCCACCGCCGTCCGGACCCTCAAAATCGCCCAGACAGCCGACTTGAAGCCGCCTACCACCGCGCCGACAAAGCCATCCAGAACATCGTCGATTTGCTCGCCGCCGCGTGATGGAGCCACTTCATTGTTGGAGTCGTCTTCTTTAACATCCCTCAGGCTAGAATCTAACATTCGCACGGCATTGCAGCGGGCACTTTTGCGAATGTTAGAATAAGAGGGTCGCCAACAAATTGTTAGTGGTAGTGGAGCTTATGGATTTGACGTTCGCAACAAGAGATCGCGGCTACCGAAGAGCGAACGTCAAATCCGCTCCACTACTCGCCGGGTGATTCCATGGCAAAGGACAAGACCGGCCGGCTGCATGTCACGGTCAGGACCGGCGGCAAGCGCAAACTGTCGTCAAAACTCTGGCTGGAGCGGCAGCTCAACGATCCCTATGTGGCGCAGGCCAAACGCGACGGTTTTCGCTCGCGCGCGGCTTACAAGTTGCTCGAGATCGACGACAAGCACCGCCTGCTCAAGCCAGGCCAGACCGTGGTCGATCTCGGCGCCGCGCCCGGCGGCTGGAGCCAGATCGCGGCCAAACGCGTCGGCGCGGCCGAAGGCAAGGGCAGGGTGATCGCGATCGACCTCCTGGAGATGCCGGAGATCCCCGGCGTCCAGTTCGCCCAGCTAGATTTCCATGCCGCCGACGCCCCGGAAAAACTGACGGCGATGATGGGCGGCCGCGCCGATGTCGTGATGTCCGACATGGCCGCCAACACCACGGGCCATCGCAAGACCGACCAGTTGCGCATCGTAGGCCTGGTCGAGATCGCTGTGGCGTTTGCCACCGAAGTGCTCAATCCCGGCGGCGCGTTCCTGGCAAAGGTGTTTCAGAGCGGCGCCGATACCGAGTTGCTGGCGCAGCTCAAGCGCGACTTCGCCAGCGTCAGGCACGTGAAGCCGGCCGCGAGCCGGCAGGATTCATCCGAACGCTACGTGCTGGCGACCGGATTTCGCGGTCAGCCCAACCTCTGATCCCGCGCGTCCTGGGTGCCCTCGGTGGCGGCCACTGTTGCTTCTTGTGCCGCGCCCTTCGCGGCGCCTTTGCGGCTCGCGATCGCGATCGCCTTGCGGCCCGAGATTTCGTGGCCGGCATCGTCGGGCATCTGCCAGAAGAAGTAAGACGAGACCGCCGAGATCAGCGCGACCACCAGGAAGGCTGGCGCGAACACGCCGGCGCTCAGCTCGGTCTGGTGATGCAGCCACAGCGTGGTTTCGACCGAGGCCGCGCCGACGGCGACGCCCGCCGACAGCGCCAATTGCTGGTTGACGCTGACGAGCGTGGTGGCCCGGCTCATCTGCGCCGGCTCGATCTCGGCATAGGCCACCGTGTTGATGGCGGTGAATTGCAGCGAGCGGAAGAAGCCGCCGACCACCAGAATGATGAAGATCAAGAGCAGCGGTGTCGTCACCGTGAACAGCGCGCAGGCGCCCAGGAATATCGCGCTGATGACGGCGTTGACCGTCATCATGTTGCGGAAGCCGAAGGCGCGGATGATGCGCGCGGCCAGCGTCTTCATCCCCATCGCGCCGACGGCGGAGGCAAAGGTGACAAGGCCCGACTGGAACGGCGACAGACCGAAGCCGACCTGCATCAGCAGCGGCAGCAGGAATGGCAACGCGCCGATGCCGAGGCGGAACAGGAATCCGCCGATGATAGCGGCACGCAGGGTCGGAAGCCGCAGCAGCGAGAAATCGAGCACCGGCGATCCCGTCCGCCGCGCATGGATAACGTAGAGCGTCATCGAGACCGAGCCGACCCCGACCAGCGCCGCAATGACGGCCCATGGCAACAGATTGAGGCCCGCGACCGACAGACCGAATGCGATGCCGGCAAGCCCGACACCGGCGAGCACGAGGCCATAGAGGTCGAAACGCTCAGGATCGACGCTCTTGATCGGGTCGATGAATTTCATCGCCATGAAGATGCCGAGCAGCCCGATCGGGATGTTGATCAGGAAGATCCAGTGCCACGAGAAATAGGTCGTGATGAAACCGCCAAGCGGCGGCCCGACCACCGGTCCTATCAGCGCAGGCACGGTGACCCAGGTCATGGCGTTGACCAGCGCGCTCTTGTCGATGGTGCGCAGTAACACCAATCGTCCGACCGGTGTCATCATCGCACCGCCCATGCCCTGCAGGATGCGCGCGAACACGAAATTGGTCACAGATGTAGACAAAGCGCAGCCGATCGATCCGACCATGAACACGCCGACCGCGAGCGCGAACACCATGCGCGCGCCGAACCGGTCCGCGGTCCAGCCGCTCGCCGGGATGAAGACCGCCAGCGAGAGCAGATAGGAAGTGATCGCGAGCTTCAAGGTCAGCGGGCTGGTCCCGATGTCGGCGGCGATGGCCGGAAGCGAGGTCGCGATCACCGTCGAGTCCATGTTTTCCATGAACAGGGCGGTGGCGACGATGAGCGGGATAACGCGCTGTTTGTCCATCAAAATGCAGTTGGTCGTGAAAAGAGGCGGGCAAGGCGGGTAAGGGCGCTGTATCACCCTCCCGTCATACTGGCTATTGCGGAAGGCGCTACAAAACCTAAATGCTGCCTGACGGTTTTCGCATGGTCGGTGGGTTCAACGATGATTTACGTCCTCGCTGCGCTGTTGCCGCCGCTCGGCCTGCTTTTCAACGGGCAGCCCTTTTCGGCGATCTTCAACCTGGTGCTGCTGGTAATCTGCCTGATTTTGGGCCTGTTTTTTCATTTCCTGCTGCTGGTGCCGTCCGCGCATGCGATCGTCGCGGTCCATATGAAGCGGGAGGAGCGCCGGCACCGGGAAGTCGTGGAGGCGATCCGCCAGCACGGTCCGCCGCCGGGCTACCCTCGCTGAACGGCCAGGCGATGAAAAGGCTGTGGTTGGTGCTTTGATTCGTCACAGCACCATGCTATCGACCAGCGTCAACCCCACCGATGGGCCTCGATTCGACGGCGGAACGCCAAGTTTTGCCGAAGGCGGTGTTCATCCATAAGAAGCTGATAGCGGCCACCGGGCCGCGGATAAGGAGTTGACGATGGCGCAGGGATTTCAGGGCTTTCGCGAAGCCTTCACATTCGACGATGTCCTTCTGAAACCCGGCCATTCGGATGTGCTTCCATCGGAGGTCGACATCCGCTCCTACGTCACCCGCGCCATCTCGCTCAATATCCCGATCATCGCCTCTGCCATGGATACCGTCACCGAGGCGCGCATGGCGATCGCCATGGCGCAGTCGGGCGGCGTTGGCGTCATCCACCGCAATTTCGACCCCGAAGCGCAGGCCGCCCAGGTGCGGCAGGTGAAGAAGTTCGAGTCCGGCATGGTGGTCAATCCGCTCACCATCGGCCCGGAGGCGATGCTGTCCGATGCGCTGACGCTGATGAAGGACCACGGCTTTTCCGGCATTCCCGTCGTCACCGGCGGCGGCAAGGGCAAGCCCGGCAAGCTCGTCGGCATTCTGACCAACCGTGACGTGCGCTTTGCCACCGATCCGCGCCAGAAGGTGTCGGAACTGATGACGCATGAAAAGCTCGTCACGGTGCGCGAGGGCGTGAGCCAGGACGAGGCCAAGCGGATGCTGCATCAGCACCGCATCGAAAAGCTGCTCGTCGTCGACGATCAATATCGCTGCGTCGGGCTGATCACCGTCAAGGACATGGAAAAGGCGGTCGCGCATCCGCTCGCCTGCAAGGACGCGCGGGGTCGCCTGCGCGTGGCGGCGGCGACCACGGTGGGCGAGGGCGGCTATGAGCGCACCGAGCGGCTGATCGATGCCGGCGTCGATCTCATCGTGGTCGACACCGCGCATGGCCATTCCTCGCGCGTGCTGGAGGCCGTCAACCGCATCAAGCGCCTCTCCAACGAGGTACAGGTGATCGCCGGCAACATCGCGACCAAAGAGGGCGCGCAGGCGCTGATCGATGCCGGCGCGGATGCGATCAAGGTCGGCATCGGCCCCGGCTCGATCTGCACCACGCGCATGGTGGCCGGTGTCGGCGTGCCGCAGCTCACCGCGATCATGGATTCAGTCGAAGCCGCGAAGAAGGCGAAGGTGCCCGTGATCGCCGACGGCGGCATCAAGTATTCCGGCGATCTGGCGAAGGCGCTCGCCGCCGGCGCCGACATCGCCATGGTCGGCTCGCTGCTCGCCGGCACCGACGAGACGCCGGGCGAAGTGTTTCTGTGGCAGGGCCGCTCCTACAAGGCCTATCGTGGCATGGGCTCGGTCGGCGCGATGGCACGCGGCTCGGCCGACCGCTATTTCCAGCAGGACATCAAGGACACGCTCAAGCTCGTGCCTGAGGGCGTCGAGGGACAGGTGCCCTACAAGGGCCCGGTCGCCAATGTCATGCACCAGCTCGCAGGAGGCCTGCGCGCGGCGATGGGATATGTCGGCGCCAAGAATATCGCTGAATTCCACGAAAAGGCGCAGTTCGTGCGCATCACCGGCGCGGGCCTGCGCGAAAGCCATGTCCACGACGTGACCATCACGCGCAAGTCGCCTAACTATCCGGGCGCGGTGTAATAACACGACGTCATTCCGGGGCGGTCCGCAGGACCGAACTATGGTGCGCAATTGCGCACCTGAGAATCTTGAGATTCCGGGTCCGCGCCGCGCGTCGCCCCGGAATGACTGCTCCCTTCCGCTGCGCCTGCTTCCCCGCTACATGTCGGTCATCAGACAAAAAACGGAGGAAACCATCATGGCCCAGGCCAAGCGTATCGTTCTGGCATCCCGTCCCGTCGGCGAACCCAAGCCGTCCGATTTCCGGATCGAGGAGACCCCAATTCCGGCGCCGGGCGAGGGGCAGGTACTGCTGCGCACGATCTGGCTCTCGCTCGACCCCTATATGCGCGGGCGGATGAGCGATGGTCCGTCCTACGCAACGCCGGTACCGATCGGCGGCGTGATGGAGGCGGGCACCGTCAACGAGGTGATCGCGTCCAACAATCCCAACTTCGCCAAGGGCGACATCGTGCTCGCCCGTGCCGGCTGGCAGACGCATGCGCTGTCCGACGGCAAGGGCCTCGCCAGGATCGATCCGAACATGGCGCCGATCTCCACCGCGGTGGGTGTGCTCGGCATGCCCGGCATGACCGCCTATACGGGGCTGCTCGATATCGGCAAACCGCAGGCCGGCGAGACCGTCGTGGTTGCTGCTGCGTCCGGCGCGGTGGGATCCGCTGTCGGGCAGATCGCGAAGATCAAGGGCGCGCGAGCGGTCGGCATCGCCGGCGGCAAGGATAAATGCGAGCACGTGAAAAAGGAGCTCGGTTTTGACGAGTGTCTCGATCACCGCGATCCCGATCTCGCGGCAAAGCTGAAAGAGGCCTGCCCGAAGGGCATCGACGTCTATTTCGAGAATGTCGGTGGCGCCGTGTTCGAGGCGGTGTTTCCGCTGCTTAACAATTTTGCGCGCGTGCCGGTGTGCGGGCTGATCGCGCATTACAACGACACCGAGGCCAAGCCGCCGAAATGGGCGGCCTCGATGATGCGTGCGGTTCTGACCAAGCGCCTCACCATCCGCGGCTTCATCGTCAGCGATTTCGCCGCGCGTCACGCCGACTTCCTGCGCGACATGTCGGCCTGGGTGCGCGAGGGCAAGATCAAGTACAAGGAGTTCGTGACTGAAGGCCTCGACAGTGCGCCCGGCGCCTTCATGGGCCTTCTGAAAGGCGCCAATTTCGGCAAGCAGCTGGTGCGGGTCGGCCCGGATAAGGCCTAAAGCCCGCCAGCCAGTGTATCCTGGCGGCAACAGTGGTGCGGAATTGGCACTATTTGGCCTGCCCGTAGCTTGACGGGTGAGCCAAGACATTGAAATATTGCACCAATTTCTGGTGCAGTGATGTTTGAGATCGGTGTTTTCTGCGTAATCCTGTTCGCGCTCGCGTATTGGGCGACCCTTTTCATCATGGGCCGCCGCGAAGACGTATTGCATGGCGAATTCGTCGAGCCGGAGCTTCAATCGGCGTCCGCGCCGGTCGGCACTCCGATGTCCGCGCCCGAGCCGATCTTCCCGCCCAGGCCGGTCATCGCGCCAAAACCAGCGCCTGTTGCGATCACCGCTCCGCCGCCGCCGGTAGTCGCAAGCGCGCCGAAAAAGTCGGCCAACGCGGAAGCGCTGCAGTCGCTGCTGGTGTCGATCAAGCAGGAATTGAAGAACGCCGCGCAGATCTGACGCGGCGATCAAGCGTCATTGAAGCCCGCATGAGCCAATGGGTCCGTGCAAAGCGCGGCCCGATGATAAACTCAGCGATATGCGGGGTCCACGTTCCCGGGTGTCGCTTCGCCTGGAACGCATGAAATCCGCTAAATCGCATCTCCATGCACGGTCTTCGCGTTGGCCGAGCAGGCCCCGGAGCCGCTTGTACCACTCATGGCATAGGTTCTTAGCATATCAAGGATCCAAGCCTCCGCCGAGGCCTTTGATCTGAAGTCGCCCACCTCCTCACACGCAATAGCAGGGCTTGCGACCTCCACATACCACGTGCCGTCTCCACTTGCGCGGGGCGTGAATGTGACTTCTGGATTCGACGCTGACATGGAGTGCCTGCTCCGCCTCGCTGAAACCTTGGGGAAGATGCTTACGGCTCCGACGATCAACGACCATCGGCGCAGATGCGAGTGGGATCGCATCAATGCGACAACTACCTCATAAGAGCCGCATGAACTCAGAACTTGCTTTATGCTTATCACTATTTGTGGCTTTTCTTTGGGGGCAGATGGGCTCCGTCACTTTTACAACCTGAGGTGAAATCTGATTTTCAGGATCAGATCTAACCTAGGATCCCGGGGAAGGTCCGGTAACCGTGCCGCTCGGCAGCGACTTGATGTCACCGCGGCTGTTGAAGACAAGGCTGGTAATCTTCAGGATCGGTATTCGCCGGCCTTAGATTTCGCAAAACTCGGTTGGATTGGGTTTCCCGGCTCGATGCCGGCCACTGCGACTCGATGGATGCCCGTGTTGCATTGCGATGGTGAAATCCGTCATGCCGCCGCCACAAATTTCAACCAAAGGATGAAGCTTGCTAGATCGGATATCGACTTTTGCTTCGCGCGCCGACGCGTCAATTGAAGCGCTTCAATTTTCGTGGCGACGGGGATAGCCATGACCGTTGATGATTTTCGCTTTGGCGTCGATGTGCCGTCTTCGGATGTCGGGCGCCGTTTGGACGCCACGGCCGAACGGTCGACCTTTTCCGCCGCTGTCGTACCGTTAAGGCAGGTTCTTCCAACATACCCCAATCAACGCCTCTTGCCCGAGCGCCTGCGCCAGATCGATCGCGCATTCTTTGGACCGTTCTTCAGAGAGAAGTACGGCATGGGAGGAGACAAAGCACTAGAGAACAGCCGTATCCGCTACTACGGCCCGGTTCAACCGGCGAACAATGCGGGCGAACTGGCCGGGCGTCGGTACGTGCACGAGTTTGACACCATGACGGGATGCACGCGCGGTTGGCATGAGACCTTGGATCGGATGGGCAATGTTCGGCAAATTCGTCCCGAGCGGCCCGATGGAATCACGAGACACTATCAATTTGACAGTAGCGGTCGATACAGGGGGAGTTGGTAGATGGAGGTCGATCTCCAGGCTGTCTGTCGGGTGTTCGAGGATGTGCTGAACGGCCGCATGTCGCGAGAGCAAGCGGACCGTTGGGCGTACGCCGTGGTGAAGGAGGAAGAAGCCGGTGTCGTCAAATACTCGCCACCTCGCGCAAGGGAACGCATTTGGGCGGGTGTGATGTATCTTTACGGGATCGACACGATGAAAGCGCCGAGCGAGTATCTCCACTCCAACGACGACATCAGGGAAGCGATGATGGCGAGTCTCGGCGGGGCTGGCGATAAAATGGCTGGCGACGATTTTGCGGACCACCGAGAGACCGTCGCTACGCTTGGCCGCAAATAGAACCCTGTCTTAGACTAGGGAACGACGTCATAGTGTGTTCGCGGCATCCCCAGCCCTTCGGGCATGCCGGGCTCCACAAACAGGGCCTTGCCATCTGCTGCCAATAATTGGGCGAACACGGTCTCGGCTTTCGGCGAGCGCAGCTCGCGTAGTCAAGTTGCGACGAGCCACAAGCCTTAGGCCAGCATCAAGCCGCTGGAAAGCGGCTTGATGCCCTTTACAAGCCCAATGCTGTTCGCCGAAGGCTACCGCGCAGAGCCATGAGGCGCTATTTCGGCGTGCTGTTCGAACCGCAACAGCTTGCCACGCAGATCAAGACCTCTGTGCGCGGCAAGATCAAGCGCCCCGAAACCGCCGAAATTCTTGATCTTGACGTCGGCCCCAGAAGCGAGGAGAGCGATGGCAACATCGCCATGACCGCCAAATGCTGCGCACATCAGAGGTGTGCTGCCGCCGTTGTCACGCGCGTCGACATAAGAGCCTGCGGCCAGCAGCGCCTCCACGCTTGTCGCGTGCCCGCCATAGGCAGCGTGGTGCAGCGCGGTTTCGCCTCTGTCATTGTGCACGTCCACGCCCGCTCCGTTTCGCAGCAGTACTGCGACGATGCTTCCATGGCCCTGCGCCGCCGCCAGCATGAGCGGCGTATCGCCGTCGCTGTCGGGCTCGTTGACATCCGCGCCAATGGCAACCAACTCGATCACACGCTCCGCTTGTCCGCTAAACGCGGCGTGGTTCAGGGTCGCGCTGAAAGCGCTATCGATCGCCGCACGCTGGCGCGGCTGGCGATTCACATTCGTATTCATAATCAGCCCCCAATTTGTGCATTTTCAGAATCAACTGTGGTTGCTGCGCTCGAATCCTTGCGCAGCATTTGCTGCTCTGCGATGTTTTTCCTTGGCGGCCCTCCTTGATCAGCTTGCGCACCTTCCAGCGCGACAAGGTCCTTCGCGGGCTAGCTGCGTCGATTTGCGCTCTTAGGGCGGCACGCCATGGAAGCCGGCCTTGCCAAGATTCTCATTCGCTGTTGGATGGAAGGCTGGGGACAGATGGCGACCGCGCTGCGGCATAACTGAACCTCGATGTTCAGCGCCCGCGTCCGCTTCGACAGAGCCGGTCGAGTTACCGGCTGGCCGCCCGGCCCACAAGCGTTGCAGTGTTGGCTGCAGCGTAATCCAACGTCGCTGCAAAACCGCGCGTCGCTTCGCGTTAATCCTCTTTTTCGAAGCACCGGCGCTCTGAGTTGCAAGCGTTTCTGCTCAATCGAGGGTTTAGTCAAGAGCGAAATTCCACGGGCTGCGTCCCAATCATTGGGTGCGCTGCACATCAGCTGGAAGAAGCGCAGGCGCTCAGGCCATCCAGCGGGCGCTGCACGCCGCATCACTTCTTCGACGTAGCCGAGTTCGCGCGACTGTCGTCGGAACAGACCGCTCGACGCCTCGACGGCTCGCAGCCGATTCGTTAGAGCGTCATTCCGACAAGCCGCGTCAGCGGCTTTCATGAAAGCAGTTGCTTTTATTCGTCCTTCGCTTGCGCTTCAACCTCCAGCTTTGCTGGAGGTTATTGGCTCAACTGATCTGATCATGCGCTAGATCGTCGCCGGGGCTTCCGCAGGCGTCGGCGCCTTATGCTCCTTGGTCCAGATCTCGTCGAGATCGACATCGATCTGGCCGGGGGCGCGGACATGGCGAACCTCGAAGCCGTCGGGCTGGAAGCGATATTCGACAAGGCCGACTTCCTTGATCCCGATCCGCTCCTGCTTCGCATCCGAGATCATGAAGCCCGCCGAGGGCGACCAGACATGCCGCGTATGGCCAAAGGTGAAATCGCGGCGCTGATGCACATGCCCGCTTCCGACCAGCCGCAGATCGACACCGCGCAGCATCTCGACCAGCCGCCGCCGCACCGGCATCGGCACGTAGCGGAATGAGGAAGCCTCGATCTCGGGATCGTCGGGCGCATTGAGGAAGATCGGCTTGTGCAGGAACAGTGCGACCGGCTTGCCGCCGGCGCTGGCGAGTTCGCCCGCCAGCCAGTCGAACTGTTCGGCCTCGCTGACGAGGCCCGAATTCATCACCAGCGAATTGAGCCCGATGAAACACCAGCCGGCGGCTTCAAAACGCCAGCGGTCGTCGCCGAAGACCGAGATGTAGGCCTGCCGGCCTTTTTCACTCACGAGTTGCGCCGGAACCGGGCCGATCTGGGTCGGATTGTCGCCGATGTCGTGATTGCCTGGCAGATAGCGGCAGGCGACCGGCATCGCGTCATGCAGCGATCGGGCAAATTCGAGATCGTCGGGCTGGTTCGGGCCGTCGAAGCCGATGTCGCCGCTGTTGAGGACGAGGTCGGGCCGCGTCACATCAATGTGTTCGGCGATCCGCTCGAAGTTCTGGATCAGTTTGGGCAGCTTCCGTCCAAGGTGCGTGTCGGAAATTTGCGTCAGGCGAAATGTGGTCATGCGAAATCCCTTCCGCACCAATCGTAGTACGGCTCGGCATCGGAATCATGACGCCTGGTTCACAATTTTCGCTGTGCGGATGTTTAAAGCGCTGTTTGTGCGGATGTTTAAAGCACGCGATAGCGGATCGCGAAAGCGTCATGGGCGCTCGCTTCCGTTGCTCCATCAGGAAACGCAACCCGATCGGCGAGATGCCATGGTCCGAACTGCTCGGAACGGCTGGGATCGGCCGCAAGGCGCAGCTTGAACTCGCATTGGGCACGGCCGGCCAAATTCAGCACCATGACGCGCTCGGTGGTGCGATAATCCAGCGTCACAACGCCGCGAAGCACGCTCTGGTCATTCGTCGCGTCGAGCGCGTTTTCGATCTGGGCAAGCCGCTGGTTGCGGTCGGTGTGGAGCTCGATCTGGGTGTCTGATATCGCCGACAGCGCCGCCTTCGGCAGTCGGATTTCGAACTCGATCGCCGCTTCGACGGGTTGATGCCGAGATAGGCCATCGCGGCATGCCGCATGTCATAGGCGGCGAAGGCGACGAGGGCGAGCGCGACCATTGCGGCCACGCCATGCTTCACGACGTCGCGCAGGGTGCGGTAACCGGTGTGGAAATAGACGGTGAGGGCAATCGCGACCGCGAGCGCCGCGGCGGTGCCGGCAAGCCCCGACATGATGAGGCCGAGTCCGCCGTCCGGGCCATCACCGAGGAGGCCGGTGAGGTCGCCGAACTTGCTGAGCAGGGTGGTCGTGATGTTCATCGCGGCATCTCGCTGGCTAGCAGCCAAAACCCAAAACGACTTGAACTATAGGTAGTTAGTCACGTTGTTCTGTCCTGTGGTTCAACCGAGACGGCCGGCTTGTTGTCACAGCCGGAGCCGGCCGCTATTAGCCTGTCACCGGCCGACCGCGGTCAGGGGGGGAGATTCCCGTGTCGATTCAAATGGTTTTACTGCCACTCTTCGTGCAGGCGTTCCTCACCTTCGCCCTGCTGATGGGCATGGCCTTGACCCGCGGCCAGGCGCTCAAGAGCGGCGAGACCAGGTTCAAGGACATCGCGCTGCGCCAGCAGAACTGGCCGACCCGCGCCGCCCAGATCGGCAATTGCTTTGCCAACCAGTTCGAGGTGCCGGTGCTGTTTTATGTGCTGATCGCACTGGCGCTGCCGCTGCGCCATGCCGATCTCATCATCGTGATGCTGTCCTGGGTGTTCGTGGTCACCCGTTTCGTGCATGCCGGCATCTTCGTCACTTCCAACGATGTGCGGACGCGTTCGCTCGCCTGGTTTGCCGGCGTGATCGTGCTGTTCGTGATGTGGCTTTATTTCGCGCTGAAAATCCTGCTTCTGCTCTGACGCGCCTCCAACCGAAAGATTTCAATGACTCCCGCTGCCCGGCTTTCCGCCGCGATTGAACTGATCGATACCATCGACGCGCAACGCGCACCCGCGGCCAAGGCACTGAAGGACTGGGGCACGGCGCATCGCTTTGCCGGCTCCGGCGATCGCGCGGCGATCGCGGGTCTGGTGTGGGACGTGCTGCGGCGGCGCGCGTCCAGCGCCTGGGTGATGGATGATGATACGCCGCGCTCGCGCGTGCTCGGCATGCTCAAGGTCGAGCGCGGCATGGATGCCGCCACGATATCCGCGCTGTGCGACGGCGGCCGCTTTGCCCCGGAGCCGCTGAGCGATGCCGAGAAGAGCGCGCTGACGTCGCGTTCGCCCGGCGACGCGCCGGCGCCGGTTGCCGGAGATTATCCGGAATGGCTCGATCCCTACCTGGCAAAGGTGTTCGGCGACGATCGCGCGGCGGAAGCGGCCGCGATGGCGAGCCGCGCGCCGCTCGATCTTCGCGTCAACACGCTCAAAGCCAAGCGCGAGAAGGTGCAGGGTTCGATGAAACATCTCGGCGCGCACGAGACGCCGTGGTCGCCGATCGGCTTGCGCATCGAGCTCGGCGCCGATGCCAAAAATCCCGGCATCCATTCCGAGGAGGACTTCATCAAGGGCCTTGTTGAAGTGCAGGACGAAGGTTCGCAACTCGCCGCGTTGTTGTCAGCGGCAAAACCCGGCGAGCAGGTGATCGATCTCTGCGCCGGCGCCGGCGGCAAGACGCTGGCGCTTGCCGCGATGATGGGAGGAAAGGGCCGCCTGATCGCGACCGACCACGACAAGCGCCAGCTCGCGCCGATTTACGAGCGGCTCTCGCGCGCCGGCGTGCACAATGCCGACGTGCGCACGCCGAAAGGGGAAGATGAGCCGCTTTCCGACATCAAGGCATCCGCCGATCTCGTGCTGATCGACGCGCCCTGCACCGGCACCGGCACCTGGCGGCGCAACCCCGACGCCAAATGGCGGATGCGGCCGGGCGCGCTCGAAATCCGGATCAAGGAACAGATCGAAGTGCTTGATCGCGCAAGCCGCGTGGTCAAGCCGGGCGGGCGCATCGCCTACATCACCTGCTCGGTGCTGGCGGAGGAGAACGGCGAGCAGGTGCGCGCGTTCATGGCGCGCCATCCCGAGTTTGCGGTTGTGCCGCCGGAAGAGACCGCGAGCGTGTTGTGGGACAAGGCCGATGCCTTCATGCAGGCCGCGCTCAAATCGCCCGAGGGTTGGCTGATGACGCCACGCCGCACGGGCACGGACGGGTTCTTCGTGTCGGTGTTGAAGAAAGCCTGACACACCATCCGCCGTCATTGCGAGGAGCGTAGCGACGAAGCAATCCATGCTTCAGCAAGCTCAGAGATGGATTGCTTCGCTTTGCTCGCAATGACGACGCGGCTCTAAAGCGGGATGGGGTTAAGTTGAATCGATTTGGGATTGAACGAAGCCGCTGGCGCGGCAATTGAGGAGGGATCGCAATAGCGGGCTCCTGTCTGAGAGGATTGCGGGTTTTCGAAGCCCAACCCTTCAGACAGGAGTTTTCCAATGGCTGAGATCAGCCCTCTTCGCCGCCGCATGATTGAGGACATGACGGTCCGCAATCTGTCGCCTGCGACGCAACGATCCTACCTTGCCGCGGTATCGAAGTTGAGCCGGTATTTCGGTCGGTCTCCCGATTGTCTCGAGCTGGAGGATATCCGCGCCTTCCAGGTCCACTTGGTGGCGATCGGGATATCCTGGCCGGCGCTCAATCAGATCGTGTGTGCGCTGCGCTTTTTCTACGGTGTGACGCTCGGCCATGACGCCATTCCGGAGCGCATCAGCTATGCGCGCCAGCCGAGCAAGCTGCCGGTGGTGCTGAGCGCCGACGAGGTCGTGCGCTTCCTGGAGGCAATTCCAAGCCTCAAGAGCCGCACCGCGCTGACGACGGTCTATGCCGCCGGACTGCGCGTGTCGGAGGTGGTTCTGTTGAAGATTGCCGACATCGACAGCCAGCGGATGGTGATCCGGGTCGAGCAGGGCAAGGGCGGCAAGGACCGTTACGTCATGCTCTCTCCACAGCTGTTGCGGATTCTCCGCAGCTATTGGCGGCTGGCTCGGCCACAGCGCTGGATGTTCCCCGGCCGTGACGAGGACCGGCCGCTCGATGCCACCGTATTGCACGCCGCCTGCCGTTCGGCCCGCTTGGCGGCCGGCCTGAGCAAGCAGGTGACGGTCCACACGCTGCGACACAGCTTCGCGACGCATCTGCTGGAGAACGGGGCCGACGTGCGCATCATCCAGGTGCTGCTCGGCCATGCCAGCCTGGCTAGCACCGCGCGCTACACCCAGGTCGCCACCAAGACCATCAGCAACACGCCAAGCCCGCTTGACCGGCTCCGCCTGGAGGTCGTGCCGCCCGGCTGAGCGGACACCATGGCTGCGGTTCTGGAGGTGGCGGATGTCTTCCGCCGCCACGGCGACGCGTTTCGGCAGGCCCGCGCCGGGCATTTTGGCCGCGTCGAGCGGCGCGTCATGGGCGCCATCACGGCGTGCCGGACCGCGGTGCTCGGCGGGCATGTCGAGCAGTGCGATGATTGCGGCGCGACGCGCATCGCCTACAACTCCTGCCGCAACCGCCATTGCCCCAAGTGCCAGGGGCTGGCGCGCGCCGAATGGCTCGCGCATCGACAGGCCGAACTTCTTCCGGTGCCGTACTTCCACGTCGTCTTCACCCTGCCGACGCTGGCGGGCGAGATCGCCTTCCAGAACAAGGCCGCGGTCTATGCGATCCTGTTCCGCGCCGCCGCTGAGACGCTCACCACCATCGCCGCCGATCCAAGGCATCTGGGCGCGCAAATCGGCGTTACCGCGGTGCTCCATAGCTGGGGTCAGACCCTGCAGCACCATCCGCACATTCATTGCGTGGTGCCAGGCGGTGGCCCCTCGCTCGACGGCACGCGTTGGGTCGCTTGCCGCCCCGGCTTCTTCCTGCCGGTGCGCGTGCTCTCGCGCCTGTTTCGTCGCCTGTTCCTGCAGAACCTCCAGGATGCATTCGAGGCCGGCAAGCTGCGCTTCTTCGGCAGACTTGCCGGTATGGCCGAGCCCACGGCCTTCGCCACCGGGCTCGACCAACTCAGACTCATCGAATGGGTCGTCTATGCCAAACCGCCGTTCGGCGGTCCCGAACAGGTGCTGGCCTATCTCGGCCGCTACACCCATCGCGTCGCCATCGCCAACAGCCGGCTGGTCTCGCTCTCCGACGGCAAGGTCCGCTTCGCCTGGAAGGACTATCGCCAGAACGGCAAGACCAAGCTGATGACGCTCGATGCCGACGAGTTCATCCGCCGTTTCCTGCTGCATGCCCTGCCGGACGGCTTCCACCGCATTCGCTACTACGGCTTCCTCGCCAATGGCCAACGAAGCGACAATGTCGCCCTCTGCCGCCGGTTGCTCGACGCCCATCACGCGGCAGCCGATTCCGGGCTGGCGACCGGTCGCGCCAAACGCGATCGACAGAGCAACGCCTGTGATTTCCTCATCTGCCCCGATTGCGGGGGCACCATGCGGCGGATCGCAGCCGTGCCGCGCTCCTCCACCCATCAGCCGTTCCATTGTGATACGTCATGATCTCATCGCTGCCTGTTATCGTCGTCACCGCCGCCGTGCTTGCTGCGCAAACTGTCGCCACTCGGGCAGCTATGCCGAGCGACTGCCGCAATCCCGACTGCAGAACTGACCGTCGCATCAAACTGACGTCCGTCTCGCGCCCGGCACCGGATCCGCGAGGTCGTCCTTGCCAAAATAACTCCTCGCATCGATTACGCAGCTGTCGTCAAAATCGCCTCGCCGGCTCGCCACCGCCACTATCCCCATAGTGCTAAAACAACCGCGGCTTCGTTCAATCCGGCTTCTGTGAGGTCGCGCTCACCACAGCGTGCGCACCGCTCGCGCCTACCACGCGACCTCACAGAACCCTCAAGATTCCCAAATCAGCTTGTTTCTGATTCACCATGCTGGCTGGGAAGGAGGCCAGCATGGATGGGCAAGCCTTACTCACTGGATCTTCGCAAGCGTGTTGTGGCAGCGATTGAGGGCGGCATGTCCCGCAATCAGGCAGCCAAGCAGTTTGGGGTCGCGATCAGCACGGCCATCGGCTGGATGAAGCGGGTGGAGGAAACCGGCAGCGTTGCTCCTGGCCAGATGGGCGGGCACAAGCCGAAGGCGATTTCGGGGGACCACGCGGTTTGGCTGTCGCAACGGATCAGGAATGACGATTTCACCTTGCGCGGGCTTGTTGCCGAGCTTGCCGGACGCAGCTTGAAGGTCGACTACCACTCGGTGTGGGAGTTCGTTCACGCGGAGAAGCTCAGCTTCAAAAAAAAGCGTGGTGGCTGGCGAACGCGATCGTCCCGACGTGGCGCGCCGGCGAGCCCAGTGGACAAAATATCAAGATCGCGTCGAAGCTGAACGGCTGGTCTTCATCGACGAGACCTGGACCAGGACCGATATGGCTCCGTTGCGAGGATGGGGGCCGTGCGGGCGCAGGCTTTCCGCCAAGGTTCCCCACGGTCGCTGGAAGACCATGACCTTCCTGGCGGCCCTGCGCCACGACCGGATCGATGCGCCGTGGTTCATTGAGGGGCCGATCGACGGCGCGAGCTTTCGGACCTATGTCGAGAAAGTTCTCCTGCCCACCCTTCGCCCCGGCGATATCGTGGTCATGGACAATCTCGGCAGCCACAAGGGCAAGGTCGTGCGTCAGCTCATTCGCTCCGTCGGCGCCAAACTGTTCTTCCTGCCAAAATACTCACCCGACCTAAACCCGATCGAACAGGTTTTTGCCAAGCTCAAGCACCTTCTGCGAAAAGCTGCCGCCCGAACCGCCGATGCCGTCTGCGCCGCAATTGCACAAGTCCTTGAAGCCTTCACAGCCCAAGAATGCGCGAACTACCTGAAAAACTCAGGCTATCGAACCTAATCCCATCATGCTTTAATGCGCCAGATGGTTCGCCGAGCCCTGCCGGATCTTGCCTTCCGCATCGAGCCGCAGATATTCGCAGATCTTCTTGCCGCGCTCGTTCTCGTAAAACACCACCACGCTGTCTGGGCTGACATACGTATCGATCAGCGTGAAGTGCAGGTTCGGGATCAGCGTCAGCGCCTTGCCCCAATAGGCCCGCAGGCTCGCCTTGCCGCGAACGGTTCCGCTGGGGTCGAAGCCCATCGCCGGAATCCGGTCCGAGGTCATCTCGGTATCCTCGGCATAGAGCGTCAGCACCCGTTCGAGACGCGGGAATTCCAGGCTTCCACCCATTCGCGGCCGAGCGCCGCCAACTGCGAAGCCGGATAATGCGAGGCCGCCATGATTTCCTCCCGTTCTTGTCAGACCAATTAGGTCAATAATACTGACATATATCGGTTTGTCCAGGCCTCTAGAAGAACACGCCTCCAGAAGAATGTGGGTCATCGATTTCCCGTGGTTGCGATGCCGTCCTCTGTCGCGTATCTGCTGTCCATGACAGCCGCACAGAAAGCACAGGAGTCGACGCCCGATGTGGCCTCGGCGCATGACAAGATTCTGATTGTCGATTTCGGCAGTCAGGTGACCCAGCTGATCGCCCGCCGCGTCCGCGAGGAGGGCGTCTATAGCGAGATCGTCCCGTTCCAGAAGGCGGAAGCCGCCTTCCGCGAGATGAAGCCGAAAGCGGTGATCCTCTCGGGCGGGCCGGAATCCGTGCATGAAGCCGGCTCACCGCGCGCGCCGCAGCTTATCTTCGATTCCGGTGTGCCGGTGCTCGGCATCTGCTACGGCCAGATGACCATGGCCGCCCAGCTCGGCGGCGAGGTCGAGGGCGGTCACCATCGCGAATTCGGCCGCGCCGATGTCGAGGTGAAGGAGACGAGCTGCCTGTTCGACAACGCCTGGTCGACCGGCGAGCGCCATCCGGTGTGGATGAGCCATGGCGACCGCATCACCAGGATGCCGCCGGGCTTTGTCGTCGCCGGCGTCTCGGCCAATGCGCCGTTTGCGATCATCCAGGACGAGAAGCGCAAATATTACGGGTTGATGTTCCACCCCGAGGTGGTGCACACGCCCGACGGCGCCAAGCTGATCCGCAATTTCGTGCGCAAGGTCGCTGGCCTGACCGGCGACTGGACCATGCGCGCCTTCCGCGAGGAAGCGATCGAGAAGATCCGCGCCCAGGTCGGCAAGGGCAGGGTGATCTGCGGCCTTTCCGGCGGCGTCAATTCCGCGGTCGCCGCCGTGCTGATCCATGAGGCGATCGGCGACCAGCTCACCTGTGTCTTCGTCGATCACGGCCTGCTCCGGCTCAACGAAGCCGAGACGGTGGTCGACCTGTTCCGGCACCACTACAACATCCCGCTGGTGCATGTGGATGCCTCCAAGCAATTCCTTGGCGAGCTTGCCGGCGTCACCGACCCTGAAGTGAAGCGCAAGACCATCGGCCGTCTCTTCATCGACGTGTTCGAGGCCGAGGCCAAGAAGATCGGCGGCGCCGAGTTTCTCGCGCAAGGCACGCTCTACCCTGACGTGATCGAGAGCGTATCGTTCACCGGCGGACCGTCGGTGACCATCAAGAGCCACCACAATGTCGGCGGCCTGCCTGATCGCATGAACATGAAGCTGGTCGAGCCGCTACGTGAATTGTTCAAGGACGAGGTGCGCGCGCTCGGCCGCGAGCTCGGCCTGCCCGAAATCTTCGTCGGCCGCCATCCGTTCCCCGGCCCGGGCCTTGCGATCCGCTGCCCCGGCGACATCACCAAAGAGAAGCTCGACATCCTCCGCAACGCGGACGCCGTCTATATCGACGCGATCCGCAAGGCCGGCCTCTATGACGAGATCTGGCAGGCTTTCGCCGTGCTGCTGCCGGTGAAAACCGTCGGCGTGATGGGTGACGGCCGCACCTACGAATACGTCGTGGGCCTGCGCGCCGTCACTTCGACCGACGGCATGACTGCGGACTTCTATTCCTTCAACATGAAATTCCTCGGCAACGTCGCCACCCGCATCATCAACGAGGTCAAGGGCGTGAATCGGGTGGTGTACGATGTGACCAGCAAGCCTCCGGGGACGATTGAGTGGGAATGATTCCACTTCAATCAGTCGCTGTCGACCGCTGACACTTTCCCCGCATAACCTACTGAATTAAAATAAGACTTCGCTCGATGGCAGTCGGTGGGCAACGCTCGCGTTGCGTCCGATCTGACGGCGATTCTGACGGTATTACGTTTTTGGGCAGATCACTCTATTATCCAATACCGTAAGCCGACTTTTGTCAGTGATTGCCATAATATCATGATATTATTGAATTATTTGTTGTCTCGACGGTATTTTGCTTGACGGTATAAATTGGACGTTGTACATGTTACGTTCTCCAGATGGAGGCGTAAAAATGCTCACAGACGCTGCTCTCAAAGCTTTGAGACCAAAAGGTAAAATCTACAAGATTACCGATCGTGACGGCATGTACGTCGTCGTCGCGCCGTCAGGCCACATTACATTCCGGCTTGACTACCGTCTCAATGGGCGGCGAGAAACGCTGACGATCGGCCGTTACGGGGCCGATGGCCTCTCGCTCGCGGCGGCGCGCCAGATGTGCATCGGCGCCCGATCCGCGATCATGCAGGGCGTTTCGCCCGCGCAGGAAAAACAGAGGGCGAAGCGGCAGTCGCTCGCGGATGGCAATTTCGGCGCGGTCAGCAAGCGCTGGTTCGACGAAGCCGCCATGGCGGAGAGTACCCGCTCCATGCGCAAGTCGATCTACGATCGGGATATTCTCCCCGCTTGGAAGAGCCGGCTTCTGACCGAGATCACGCCCGACGATTTGCGTGCGCTCTGCAAGAAGGTGAAGGACCGTGGCGCGCCGGCAACGGCGATCCACGTCCGTGATATCGTCAAGCAGATCTACGGGTTCGCCAAAGCGAACGGCGCCAAGGTCGCCAATCCCGCAGACGAGGTTGGACCGGCATCGATCGCGACTTTCGCGCCGAAAGACCGGGCACTGACGTCATCCGAAATTCGGATTGCCTTCGGTCTTGTCGAAGAGGTCCCGACGCTGCCAACCATCCGGCTCGGGCTCAAACTGATCCTGCTGACGATGGTTCGGAAGAGCGAACTTCTCGACGGCGTTTGGGATGAGGTCGATTTTGAGCACGCCGTCTGGAGTATTCCGAAGGAACGGATGAAACGGAATAAGCCGCACAACGTCTATCTGTCTCGCCAGTCGCTCGACATCCTCATCGCACTCAAAACCTGTGCAGGCAATTCTCGCTATATCCTCCCGTCGCGGTATGATTCCGACGCCCCCATGTCCCGCGCGACCTTCAACCGCATCACCACGGCCGTCGTCATGCGAGCCCAAAAACAGGGGCTGCCCCTCCAGCCGTTTACGGTGCATGATCTGCGCCGGACCGGCTCAACGCTGCTTAATGAACTCGGCTTCAACAGCGACTGGATCGAGAAATGTCTCGCCCACGAGGACGGTCGCAGTTCTCGGGGCGTCTACAACAAGGCTGAATACGAACAACAACGCCGTCACATGCTTCAGGAATGGGCCGATCTCGTCGATGCTTGGTTTGAGGGTAAGGACCGCACCCCGATCCTTTATCCACCTTCGATGCAGCTAGTCGCCCCCGACGGCGTCGTGTTGTCGGCCGCGTCGGTAAGGACGAACTGATGGGCCCCGATTGGCCTGATCGGCGTTCGAAGCGCGTCGACGCTCCTCAAGCCAGGCTTCAACCTCGGCGAGATTCCACACGACGCAACGCTCGGTAATGAAGAAGCGGCGCGGAAATTCTCCACGCTGCTCCAGTTCGTAGATCGTCGAATCCGCCAGTGGGACAAGTTGATGCAACTCCGGACGCCGGATTGTCCGCGCGCCCGACTGCAATGATGCAGGACTCCCGGCGGATCGAGCGGCTTCTGTCGCTCCGACCGGTCTGGCAAGTGGCTTTTCAGATACTGCCCTCACGTTGCGCGGTTCGTGCGTGGCGGACCAATTTGCGTTCTTCCTCATGCTTCGTCGCTCGCCTCCATCGATCTCTGTGCCTCATCAAACGTCATCAGGCGACCGATGAAAAGTCGCGGGCAGCGCCAATCGTAGAACCGGCGTCAATTACTTGAACGAGCGTAGTCCAATTCCGAACATTTCACAGGAAGCTGAACTCGCAACGCGATCGGCGAGATATCCATCGCGACGACATCTGAGCTGTCTATGAAATCACCGATGCGATTCTGTTCTGAGATAATTTGAAGGAACGCTCGCTGCGCGGCTCCGAATTCCACTACCCCAAACGGCCATCCGATCCGCTGGAATCGAAGCCGCTTCGATCCAAGAACATAAAATAAAGTGCCCGCGGATGGCCACTCTCTTCGGGCCTACAATATTCTCGTAAAAGAACACTCGCTGGCCATTCGATAGGCGAGAGCGCCCAAGTACATCGATTGCCATAACGATTGCTGTCATATGGCATCGCTAGATAGACAAACAGATCCTCTTAAGGCTGCCATCAAGCGATGTACTCGTGGCCAGATGTTATTCAGTCTCTAACAAATTATTGCTCGTTCTTGCGCTCTTGCCGACGGAGCCAAACTCACAGTAGCCCATGCCCTCTAAATGCGGCGCGGGATACCGATATGCCTCCTCGTTCCAACGAACTTCCAACGATTGGGTTCGCCCTCGAGATCGACGGACAAATCAAAGCCGAGTTCAATACCAGAGAGGGTGCCGAGAACGGTGCCATCGAATTGAAACGCCGTTTTCCTGCGCTCCGAATTCGCCTCTATGACGCGGAGACGCAATCGCGGCACGACGTCCAGGCCTGAGGAGGCGTTAAACGCCATCCTTGCAGACATCCGGTCGACATTTGTATGCGGGCATCTCGATCATCGCGCTGCGAGCAGATCGCCACGGCATGATCGCCGATGTTCGAACGCAGACAGATCCGCAAAGATTGCTAGCCTGGATTTCCACGGAACCGAATTCGCCTAACTTGACGCCTGTTCGACTCCATATTTTGTGGGGCCTTTTCGCCGTGCAGCGTTATGCTAAATGGTGCGCTGATAGCATTCCTGCGCGGCGTTACTTGGCCTCATGTCTTCACGTTTCGCGGGATTTCCGCGTTCTTGTTGGCGAAGTAGCACTGGGATGAGCCCTTATCAGCGCGCCAATTGGCCTAATGGCGCGGCCAGAATTCGCGAGTCTGCGTGAATCCCTTAGCGACGCACATGTTAGGCGAATCTGCCTCCGTGGAAATCCAGGCTAGTAATTGCGATTGCCGGCGCTCGTGAGCGTAAAGCCCGAGTCCCCCAAACAGAATGCGATAGCCAATGTCTACGCTCGCGCCTGTTTTCATGCGCTGATCCCGCCGAAACCGCGATAGCTGAGCTCCGCACCTTGCGCGGATGTCGCGACACGCCTTTCTATCTCTGTGAATAGAGTGGCGAAGGGCAGCGTCGAGCATGAGAAAAATTCTCGAAACAGATTTGCACACGGCCGCCGGTCAGAGCGCGCCATGAAGCGAAAAATCTGCGTCTATGTCAGCGAGGATCTTGTTTCGCGATTGGTAGTCGCGGCCGAGCAGCGCGGCGCCACCAAGTCCGGGCTCGTCGGAGCCGCGCTCGATCGTTTTCTTGATGTAGCGGGCGATCAGGACGACCGCCCCGGTATGTATGAACGTCTGGCCCAGATGGGCCAGCAACTCGATCAGCTCACGCGGGAATTGAAATTCGTTGGTGAAACGGTTGCGATGCACGCGCGCTATCATCTCACTGTGACGCCAGCATTGCCGGACGCCGCGCAATCCGCTGCCTGCAGAATAGGCGCAGCGCGCTTCAATGAGTTCGTCACGCAGGTTGCACGACGGGTCGATCAGGAGAAACCCCTCATCCTTGAAACGCTAGACCGACTTGCTGCGACAAATGCGCATCGGCTTTCGCCTAAGGATCAGGCTCCGCAAAGTGCTGCCGGCGAGCATGGAGACCATGCCGATCGCGCCCCTATGAACGGCCGCTCACTCGACGCGCACGTGGCCGCCGTGTCGATTTCGTCCACGCCAACCACCGATCGAGCCGATAGCGATACGCTACAAGACGGCCAACCAGAGGACGTGCAGGAAACGGCGGGGCAGAGCAACCAGCAAGGCACGCGCCCACCGACTGGGGCTCGAGCCTCGCGCCGACCCACTGGAGCTTCGGTCAACTCGCCACCATGGTCGGCGCGCCGTCCGCCGATTAGCCGGGCAAAGCTG
>CAVUCB010000027.1:0-39866 GCA_963739755.1 uncultured Alphaproteobacteria bacterium
GGCGAGCCACCGAGGCGCCTGACGCCGGCGCGGCGGCGGGTGATCGAGGTGCTCTCCGACGGCCTGCTGCACGGCAAATCAGAAGCCGCGCACGAAGCCGGTGTCAGCACGGGGGTGATCGACGGTCTGGTCGACGAAGGCACGCTGACAGTCGAGACAATGCCGCGCGCGCTGCCGCCGCCTCCACCCGATCCGCACTTACGCGCCGCCGGAATTCTCCAGGCAGCAGCGCGCGGCCGTGGACGCGATGCGGGCGCTTGCGGCCAATGGCAGCTTCCATGTCGCGCTGCTCGACGGCGTCACCGGCTCGGGCAAGACCGAGGTCTATTTCGAGGCGGTCGCCGAAACCATCCGCCGCGGCAAGCAGTCGCTGATCCTGATGCCGGAAATCGCGCTGACCGGCCAATTTCTCGATCGCTTCGCGCGCGCTTCGGCGTGCGGCCGATGGAATGGCATTCGGAACTGACGCCGCGCACCCGCGCGCGCAATTGGGCCGCGATCTCGGCCGGCGAGGCGCCGGTCGTGGTCGGCGCGCGCTCGGCGCTGTTTCTGCCCTATGCCGATCTCGGCTCGATCGTGGTCGATGAAGAGCACGACCAGGCCTACAAGCAGGACGACGGCGTGCATTACCACGCGCGCGACATGGCGGTGGTGCGCGCGCATATCGCCAAAATCCCGATCGTGCTGGCTTCGGCCACGCCATCGGTCGAGACCGAGGTCAACGCGCGCAAGGGCCGCTACCAGCGCATTGTGCTGCCGTCGCGCTTCGGCGGCCAGCACATGCCGCATATCGAGGCGATCGACCTGCGCCGCGAGGCGCCCGCGCGCGGCCGCTTCATTTCGCCGCGGCTCGCCGGAGAGATCAATGCCGCGATCGAGCGGCGCGAGCAGGCGCTGTTGTTCCTCAATCGCCGCGGCTATGCGCCGCTGACCTTGTGCCGCGCCTGCGGCCATCGCTTCGCCTGCACCATCTGCGATGCCTGGCTGGTCGATCACCGCTTTCGCCAGCGGCTGGTTTGCCACCATTGCGGCTTCTCGATGCCGCGCCCGCACGACCTGCCCGCATTGCGCGGCGGAGGAAACGCTGGTCGCCGTCGGTCCCGGCGTCGAGCGGTTGCAGGAGGAGGCGGCCGCGCTGTTTCCGAACGCGCGCACCATGGTGCTGTCGAGCGATCTCATCACCTCGATCGAGACCATGCGCAGCGAGCTCAACGAGATCGCGGAAGGCCGGGTCGACATCATCGTCGGCACCCAATTGGTGGCGAAGGGCCATCATTTTCCGCGGCTCAATCTGGTCGGCGTGGTCGACGCCGATCTCGGCCTCGGCAATGGCGATCCGCGCGCGGCCGAGCGCACCTGGCAATTGCTCAACCAGGTGATCGGGCGCGCCGGGCGCGACCAGGGCCGCGGCGTCGGCTATCTCCAGACCCATCAGCCCGAACATCCCGTGATGAAGGCGCTGGTCGCCTGCGACCGCGAGGCTTTCTACGAGAACGAGATCGGCTCGCGCGAACGCACCTTTTATCCGCCGTTCGGCCGGCTCGCGAGCCTGATCATCTCGGCGGGCGATCGCCCCACGCGCCGAAGGTTTTGCGCGGCGGCTGGTGGCGCTCGCGCCACGCGACGAGCGCGTGCAGGTGCTGGGCCCGGCCGAAGCGCCGCTTGCGGTGATCAAGGGCCGCTATCGCTTCCGCCTGCTGCTGAAATCCGCGCGGGGCTTCGACCTGTCGGATTATTTGCGCGAATGGCTGGCCGCGGGGCCGAAGCCGAAGGGCAATCTCAAGCTCGAAGTCGACGTCGATCCGCAGAGCTTTTTGTAGTTGGCGGGTCGACGTCCCCGTCGTGATTTCGGGCTCGCGACTTTCGTCGCGCCTCGAATGACGGGGAGTGAAAGGGCTAAAAGCCCGCCGTCATTCGCGACGGCGGGTTTCTTTGGCGCGCAGCGACTGCTGGCGCCGTTTCTGGACGCGGTACTTGCCAGATTTTGAGGTGAGGAGCGCGCGAGGCGCTTACGAGACCACTTCGGCGGTGATCTGGCCGAGGCCGGAGAGGCCGAGGGCGCGCGCGGCACCCGTGGAGAGGTCGAGCACCCGGCCACGCACGAACGGGCCGCGGTCGTTGACGGTGACGATGATGGAGCGGCCGCCATGGCTCACGCGCAGCTTGGTGCCGAACGGCAGCGAGCGGTGGGCGCAGGTCATGGCGTTCTCGTTGAAGCGCTGGCCCGAGGCGGTCTGGCTGCCGGATTCATTGCCGTACATCGAGGCAACGCCGGTGAAGCTGTGCCCGGATCCGCCGATCGAGGCATTGGCGTCGCGCCAGGAGTTGGAGTGAGAACCGCCCCGCGGGCTCTCGGAGGCCTCGCTGACGTGGTGGAAGTGATGTCCCTGGTGGTGGTGCCTCGATTTGGCCGACGCCTCGGTGGCAGTCCCGCCGAGCAGGAGAGTTGCGGCAAAAATGGCGAGCGCCGCTATTCGAACGGGTTACGGTTCCCGCCGTCATCTTCTTGGTTGCCTTCATTCAGTCTGTCCCTTTGAGAAGTATTGCCACATACGTGGCAAGTGGAACCCCCGTCCCAGCTTCAGGAGCGCGCCGTTTTGCGTCGCAATATGGCGTGAATTGGGCAGTAAAGGCCCGATATCTCGGGCTGTAACATCTTGTTACCTGGCCTACACTAATCAGAGTAGGTTCCATAACTGTGAATTTAACTAAGTTTTAATCTAATCGAATACTTGGTAATACTGTAGAGACAAGTCGTCGTGAAAATCAGTGAGATGTGATCAAGTAATGCGCAAATGGAATGGGTCTGCGCTTTTTCGTTCCGAAGGGAGCCGCTTGGCGCGCCATGCAGAGAGCGGATGGAACGGCATCGCGTCGTGGGTGAGCCGGCGCTTGGGGCGTCATCGCCCGATCGAACGCGCGAATCCTGAGGCCGATTCGGCCGAGTGATCTGCGGAGAACTGCCGCGAGCGTGCACCGAAGAGCGAGACGATCACGTCTCCGTCATGTTGCACCTGCGCTCCCTCTATGTTAGCAAAGCCGCGATTTTAACGACCCCGATACTTCCAAAGTGTCGGTCGGAAATCGAAGTCCCGCTTGAATTCCAAGGGCTTGGATCGATAGGCGCTGCTTCCGGTGGCGACGGTTTTTCCCTTGCGAGTTTAATAGCTAAAAGAGCGAGTCAGTGGCTGCAGAAGATCCGTCTGTTTCGGGAGTGTCCGGCCGTTACGCTACGGCCCTGTTCGAGTTGGCCCGCGATGAAAAATCCATCGACGCGGTCAAAGCCGATCTCGACAAATTCGAGGCCTTACTAAGTGAGAGCGCCGATCTCAACCGGCTGGTCCGCAGCCCGGTATTCGCGGCGGAAGTGCAGCTGAAGGCGCTGTCCGCGGTGCTCGACAAGGCCGAAATCACGGGCATTTCCGCGAATTTCCTGAAAGTTCTCACCGCCAATCGCCGGCTGTTCGCTGTATCAGATGTCATCCGCGCCTTCCGCGCGCTGGTCGCCAAATTCAGGGGCGAGGCGACCGCTGAATCACCGTGGCCGAGCCGCTCTCTGAAAAGAATCTCGACGCCCTGAAGGCCGCGCTCAAGGCAGTGAGCGGCAAGGACGTCACCCTCAACGTGAACGTCGATCCCTCGATCATCGGCGGGCTTGTGGTCAAGCTCGGCAGCCGCATGGTCGATAGTTCGCTTCGCACCAAACTCAATTCGATCAAGCACGCGATGAAAGAGGCAGGCTGATGGACATCCGCGCCGCGGAAATTTCCGCGATCCTCAAAGACCAGATCAAGAATTTCGGCCAGGAGGCCGAGGTCTCCGAAGTCGGACAGGTGCTGTCCGTCGGCGACGGTATCGCCCGCGTCTACGGTCTCGATAACGTCCAGGCCGGCGAGATGGTGGAGTTCGAGAACGGCACCCGCGGCATGGCGCTCAACCTCGAAACCGACAACGTCGGTATCGTGATTTTCGGCGCCGACCGCGAGATCAAGGAAGGCCAGACCGTCAAACGCACCCGTGCGATCGTGGACACCCCGGTCGGCAAGGGTCTGCTCGGCCGCGTCGTCGACGCGCTCGGCAATCCGATTGACGGCAAGGGCCCGATTCAGGCCACCGAGCGCCGCCGCGTCGACGTCAAGGCGCCCGGCATCATTCCGCGCAAGTCGGTGAACGAGCCGATGGCGACCGGCCTGAAGGCGATCGACGCGCTGATCCCGATCGGCCGCGGCCAGCGTGAGCTGATCATCGGCGACCGCCAGACCGGCAAGACCGCGATCGCGCTCGACGCGATGTTGAACCAGAAGCCGCTGAACGCCACCGGCGACGAGAAGATCAAGCTCTATTGCGTCTATGTCGCGGTCGGCCAGAAGCGCTCGACCGTGGCGCAGTTCGTCAAGGTGCTGGAAGAGCAGGGCGCGCTGGAATACTCCATCATCGTCGCCGCGACCGCCTCCGACCCCGCGCCGATGCAGTACATCGCCCCCTTCACCGGCTGCACCATGGGCGAATACTTCCGCGACAACGGCATGCACGCGGTCATCATCTATGACGACTTGTCCAAGCAGGCCGTCGCCTACCGCCAGATGTCGCTGCTGCTGCGCCGTCCGCCGGGCCGCGAGGCCTATCCGGGCGACGTGTTCTATCTGCACTCGCGCCTGCTCGAGCGTGCCGCAAAGCTCAATGAGGACCACGGTTCGGGCTCGCTGACCGCCCTGCCGATCATCGAAACCCAGGCCAACGACGTGTCGGCCTACATCCCGACCAACGTCATCTCCATCACCGACGGCCAGATCTTCCTGGAAACCGACCTGTTCTTCCAGGGCATCCGTCCGGCGGTGAACGTCGGTCTGTCGGTGTCGCGCGTCGGTTCCTCGGCGCAGACCAAGGCGACGAAAAAGGTCGCCGGCAAGATCAAGGGCGAGCTCGCGCAATACCGCGAAATGGCGGCCTTCGCGCAGTTCGGCTCCGACCTCGACGCCACCACCCAGCGCCTGCTCAACCGCGGCTCGCGCCTGACCGAGCTGTTGAAGCAGCCGCAGTTCTCGCCGCTGAAGATGGAAGAGCAGGTCTGCGTGATCTGGGCCGGCACCAACGGCTATCTCGACCCGCTGCCGCTCAGCAAGGTGCGGGCGTTCGAGGACGGTCTGCTGTCGCTCCTGCGCGGCAAGCATACCGATCTTCTTAACGCCATCCGCGACAGCCGCGATCTTTCCGACGACAGCGCTGCCAAGCTGAAATCGGTGGTCGAAGGTTTCGCGAAGTCGCTTGCCTGATGCCGTCATGGCCGCGATCTTGTCGCGGCCATCGACATGTTCGGGCATGACAGAAAACAGAACGGATGCCCGGCTCAAGGCCGGGCATGACGAAAGCGGGGTTCGCGACCGGGTCGAAGATCAGGTCGCCTGGGTGAACGAAAAATGGCGTCACTGAAAGACATGCGGGTCCGCATCGCCTCCACCAAGGCGACGCAGAAGATCACC
The DNA here is from genome assembly GCA_963739755.1 of uncultured Alphaproteobacteria bacterium. Classification (GTDB taxonomy): domain Bacteria; phylum Pseudomonadota; class Alphaproteobacteria; order Rhizobiales; family Xanthobacteraceae; genus Bradyrhizobium. The sequence goes on from CAVUCB010000027.1 coordinate 5,481, forward strand.
AAAGCCATGCAGATGGTGGCGGCCTCAAAACTGCGCCGTGCGCAGTCGGCTGCCGAAGCCGCCCGGCCCTATGCCGAGAAGATGGATGCGGTCATCTCCAACATCGCCAGCGCCGCAGCGGCCTCTCCCGGCGCGCCGGCGCTGCTTGCAGGCACCGGCAAGGACCAGGTGCACCTGCTTCTGGTCTGCACCGGCGAGCGTGGCCTCTCCGGCGCCTTCAACTCCTCGATCGTGCGCCTCGCGCGCGAGCGCGCGCAGACCCTGATGAGCCAGGGCAAGGAAGTGAAATTCTTCTGTGTCGGCCGCAAGGGCTATGAACAGCTCCGCCGCCTCTACGAGAAGCAGATCGTCGAGCACCTGGACCTGCGTGCGGTGCGTCAGCTCGGCTTCGTCAATGCCGAGGGCATCGCGCAGAAAGTGATCGCCCGCTTCGAGGCAGGCGAGTTCGACGTCTGCACGCTGTTCTATTCGCGCTTCCGCTCGGTCATCTCACAGGTCCCGACCGCACAGCAGATCATTCCGCTCGAGGTCGAGACGCCGGACAGCAAAGCACAGTCCTCGACCGCTTACGAATACGAGCCGGAGGAGGACGAGATCCTTACCGGCCTGCTGCCGCGCAATCTCGCCGTGCAGATCTTCCGCGCGCTGCTGGAGAATAACGCATCTTTCTATGGCGCGCAGATGAGCGCGATGGACAACGCCACCCGCAATGCCGGCGAAATGATCCGCAAGCAGACCCTGATCTACAACCGCACCCGTCAGGCGATGATCACCAAGGAGCTGATCGAGATCATCTCCGGCGCCGAGGCAGTCTGAGGGAGGACGCGATGGCTTACCATACATCGGCAACCACCAAGGGCGGACGCAACGGCCGCGCCGAGCTCGACACCCATGGCCTCGCACTCGCCATGGCGCTGCCAAAGGATCTCGGCGGCGCTGGCGACGGCCACAATCCCGAGCAGCTGTTCGCGATCGGCTATTCCGCCTGCTTCGGCCAGGCCATCCTTGCTCTCGCCAAGAAGCATGACGTCGACGGCCAGGCCGCCAAGGTCACCGCCGACGTGACGCTCAACACCGATGCAGGTTTCTCGCTCGCGGTCGAGCTGAAGGTTTCCGTTCCCGGCGCCGACAAGGCCAAGGTCCAGGCGCTGATGGAAGAAGCTCACACCATTTGCCCGTATTCGAAGGCAACCAAAGGCAATATCCCGGTCAAGCTGACCGCGGTCTAGCGCATGATCCGCTAAATCATGCGCGAGTTAAGAAATTCGGATCGAAGGAGATAGTTGAATGGCTACAGCAGCCAACCAGATCGGTCGCGTCACCCAGGTCATGGGCGCCGTCGTCGACGTGCAGTTCGAAGGCCACCTGCCCGCGATTCTCAATTCGCTGGAGACGAAGAACGGCAACAATCGTCTCGTGCTCGAGGTCGCGCAGCATCTCGGTGAATCCACCGTCCGCACCATTGCGATGGATGCGACGGAGGGGCTGGTTCGCGGCCAGGAAGTGACCGACACCGGCGAGCCGATCGAGGTGCCGGTCGGAGAGGGCACGCTCGGGCGCATCATGAACGTGATCGGCGAACCCGTCGACGAAGCCGGCCCGATCAAGTCCGATGGCAAGCGGGCCATCCACCAGCCCGCGCCGGAATATGTCGAGCAATCGACCGAAGCCGAAATTCTCGTTACCGGGATCAAGGTCGTGGATCTGCTCGCACCCTACGCCAAGGGCGGCAAGGTCGGCCTATTCGGCGGCGCCGGCGTCGGCAAGACCGTGCTGATTCAGGAGCTGATCAACAATGTCGCGAAGGCGCATGGCGGCTACTCCGTGTTCGCCGGTGTCGGCGAGCGTACCCGCGAAGGCAATGATCTCTATCACGAGTTTATCGAATCCAAGGTCAACGCTGATCCGCACAATCCCGATCCGAGTGTGAAGTCGAAATGCGCGCTGGTGTTCGGCCAGATGAACGAGCCGCCCGGCGCGCGCGCCCGCGTCGGCCTCACCGGGCTGACGGTCGCCGAGTATTTCCGCGACCAGGGCCAGGACGTGCTGTTCTTCGTCGACAACATCTTCCGCTTCACGCAGGCGGGCTCGGAAGTGTCGGCGCTGCTCGGCCGCATTCCGTCGGCGGTGGGTTACCAGCCGACGCTCGCGACCGACATGGGCGCGCTGCAGGAGCGCATCACCACCACGACCAAGGGTTCGATCACTTCGGTGCAGGCGATCTATGTGCCGGCCGACGACTTGACCGACCCGGCGCCCGCCACCTCCTTCGCGCATCTCGACGCGACCACCGTGTTGTCGCGCGCGATTTCGGAAAAGGGCATTTATCCGGCGGTCGACCCGCTCGACTCGACCTCGCGCATGCTCTCCGCCCTCGTCGTCGGCGAAGAGCACTACAACACCGCGCGCCTGGTCCAGCAGATCCTGCAACGCTACAAGTCGCTGCAGGACATCATCGCCATTCTCGGCATGGACGAACTGTCCGAAGAGGACAAGATGACGGTGGCGCGCGCCCGCAAGATCGAGCGCTTCCTGTCGCAGCCGTTCCACGTCGCCGAAGTCTTCACCGGCTCGCCCGGCAAGTTCGTCGAACTCGCCGACACCATCAAGGGCTTCCGCGGTCTTTGCGAAGGCAAGTATGACCACCTGCCGGAAGCCGCCTTCTACATGGTCGGCACCATCGAAGAGGCGGTCGAGAAGGGCAAGAAGCTGGCCGCTGAAGCGGCTTAGGCAAGTTTGTCATTGCCGGACTTGATCCGGCAATCCATCGAAAGCGAGATGTTTTGACTGATGGACCTGCGGGTCAAGCCCGCGGGTGACCGCAGAGAGAACAGGTAGACCATGGCCACCTTTCACTTCGATCTCGTTTCGCCGGAAAAACTCGCTTTCTCCGGTGAGGTTGATCAGGTCGACATCCCCGGCGCCGAGGGCGATTTCGGCGTGCTGGCGGGTCACGCGCCGGTTGTGGCCGCGGTGCGTCCGGGAATCCTGACGGTATTCACCGGCGGCTCGAAGCAGAAGATCATCGTGCTCGGAGGCCTTGCCGAGGTCTCGGAGAAGGGCCTGACCGTGCTCGCCGACGTTGCGACCGCGATCGAGGATCTGGACCGCTCCAGGTTCGCCGAGACCATCACCGAGATGCAGGAAAAGCTCGCGGAAAAGGACGGCTCCGAACTCGACCGCGAGCTCGAGCGGCTGGATCATTTCAAGAGCATCAAGCATCAGCTCGAATTTACCGCGATGCATTAACGGGGCCGGCGCCTGCTCCATAAAATTTCAATGAATTCAACGCTCGCTGCCATGGCGGGCGCGGAACCCCGTTGCGCCTGGGCTCCCGAGACGGCATTCTGCGGCCGCTGATTTTTGGTCCGGGGCTGGTCCTTATGAAACGCAAGATCGCGGCGATTTTTGCGGCCGATATTGCCGGCTATTCCAGGCTGGTTGCCGAGGACGAAGAGGAGACGCTGAGGCGTCTGGCGTCCTACCGTGCCGTCACCGATGATTTCATTGCCAAGGCCGGCGGGCGGATTTTCAACACCGCCGGAGATGCCGTGCTCGCCGAATTTCCGAGCGCGGTCGAAGCGGTACGCTGCGCGATCGACATCCAGGAATCCTTGCGAACCCGCAACATGGCCTATCCGCCGAGCCGGCAGATGGCCTTTCGCATCGGCATCACCATCGGCGACGTGGTCGAGCGCGACGGCGATCTGCTTGGCGACGGCGTCAACATCGCCGCGCGGCTGGAGGGGCTTGCCGAAGTCGGCGGCATCTGCGTCTCGCGCGCGGTGCACGAGCAGGTCGCCAACAAGCTTTCGGTGCAATTCGCCGATATCGGCGCGCAGGAAGTGAAGAACATCCCGACGCCGGTGCACGCCTATATGATCGCGATGCGGCGCGAGGACGGCACATATTCGACGCCGCAGGTGAAGAAGCCACCGGCGAAGTCCGCGGCCGGCGCACCGAATTGGGTCTGGCCCGTGGTGGTCGGCGTGGTCTCGATCGTCGCGATCTGCGTGGCTGGATTTCTGTATTTCACCAAGCTCGAGCTGACACCCGGGACGAAGGATACTGCGTCCACGGAAAAGGCCGCACCTGCGCCATCCCCTTCGTCGGTGCCCGGCCCGTCGCCGACCCAGTCCGCCCAAATTGCGCCGCCTATTCCGCCCGCGCCGCCGCCGGCCCTGAACGACGAGAAATTCTCGCCCGAGAATGTCCCGTTCATCGCCGAGCGGACCCGCGCGAATTTGGCCAGTGAATATGTCACGGGCGCCGACTACAAGGCGCTGGCGCTGACCAATCTCGGCACTCCCGGCTTCGTCGTCGGCCAGCCGAACGAGGAAGCCGCTAAAAATGGCGCGCTGGATCAATGCCAGAAGCGCTCGGATAGCGGAGGGCTGGGACGGCGCTGCGAACTCTACGCCGTGGGCAACGCGGTGGTCTATGCACACGGAAAGCCGCCTATGCCGCCGACGCCGTGGATCCGGCGCGATGCGTCGATCGAGCGGCCATTCGTCACGAGGGAGGTGCCACTGATCCGCGATCAGGGCAAGGCAAGGCTTGAAGCCGCCTTTGTTCCCGGGCGCAAGTCGCGCACTGTCGCGGTCGGGCCGGGCGGACAATTCATCTTCAACACCAATGGCGAGAGCGTCGAGGAATCGGCGCGCCGTTCGCTGGAATCCTGCGGCGCCACCGCCGGGGTGCCGTGCATGATCGTCGCGGTCGACGATGTCTTCGTCGTTCCGGTGCCGACCCTGATGAAGGCGATGGGGTTTTTCAGAGCCGCGAACAGTCCTTCGATCATCGCCAACGAGCGCGAGGAATTGGCGCGCAGGCTTGGCGATTCTCCTGCGGGATGGAATGCGGTTGCGGTTGGTACCACAGGGCGCCCCGGCGTGGCCGTGAAGGCCAGCTCCGAGCAGAGCGCGATCAGCGACGCGCTCGGCAATTGTGCCAAGCGCGACAGCGATTGCCACGTGATCGCGATCGGCCCATTCGTGGTCGGGCCGAATAATTAAGCCTTTGCAAATCTCGCGAAGCTCTCAGCAACGGCGCGATACACCTCGCGGCGGAATGGCACCACCAGATCGGCGACGCGGTCGAGCCGCTCCCAGCGCCAGGCATCGAATTCCGCGGGCTGGTCGTTGCGCGGCGTCAGCGGATCGATCTCCGCTTCGTTCCCGGTAAATCGCAGCGCGAACCATTTTTGGCGCTGGCCGCGGAATTTGGCGAGGCGATGCGGCGGGCCGCCGTAGGGAGGAAACTCGTAAACGTGCCAGTCGCTCTCGCCGAGATAATCAGCGCTTTTTACGCTGGTCTCTTCCCACAACTCGCGCAGCGCCGCGGCACGCAAATCCTCGCCCTCGTCGACGCCGCCTTGCGGCATCTGCCATTCGAGGCCAGGCAGGATGATCTCGGGTCCGTCGTCGCGAAAGCGCCGGCCGATCAGCACGCGGCCTTCCGCGTTGAACAGTGCGATCCCGACATTGGGGCGATAGAGTTTCTGCTCTGACATAGGGACTCTCCAGAAGGCGTGGAGTCTATATCAGACACGTGACGAGACTGGGTCGCCTCTATCGCTCAGGCGACCGCAGAATAGGTCGATCCGGGCTGGTTGATCTGGACGGCGGTCGACACCGAAGTGTAGTCGGATTGCTGCAGCGAGATTGCGCCGGTGGTGAAATCAACCACAAAGGTGGTCGATGCCGTATGGGTGCCCGTAGATGTCGCAGAGATCGTGCCCGCATCCGAGGATGCCGTCACGTTCAATGCCGCCGCCTCGCTCTCGGAGAAGGTAATGTATTCCTTGTTGCCCTGCTGGTAGGACTGCGCAACGGTGCCGGCCCCGATTCCGCCAAAGGTGGAAAATTCACCTGATGTGCCGAAGCGCCGATCGAGGAAGCCTTTGCCGTCCGGTCCGACGATCTGGACCTGGAACGATCCATCGCTGGCACGAGCCACCGCCGAAATCGTATAGCCGCCGGCTTTCAAGCCGGTCGCGAAATTCCTCGCGACCTGGACCGGTCCATCGGAACCGTCGTCTGCAGGCGTGCCGCCGGACAATTGCTCAAAACCCTTGTTCACGTCGGTTTTGGAGCTCTGGTCCGAAGACGACGAACTGTCCTGCGTGGACCCGTCCGTATTGTCGATGCGATGCGCCTGGACCAAGGCCTTGAGCCGATCCGCGACATCCTGGTCGGTGCTGGCACGGGCCAGGATCGCCTTGATCTTGTCGGACAGGTCGACGCGGGTCGCGGGATCACGATGGCTGTTGGAACTCGGGTCGGATGTGGCGGCAGGGGTGGCAGGAGCGGACGCGTCTGCAGCACTGGATGTTTGCGTCGAACCGGCGAGGAGTGAAGAAAGGTCGTTGCCGTACGGTGTTGCGGTGCCGATTGCGCTCATGGCTTCCCCGGTCGAATCCATCCTGGATAGGCCGGAGTTTCGGTGCATATCGTGAATATATCGTTTGCGCCGCTATTTTGGTGTAGCGAGCAGGAATACAACCTATCTGCCCACGAGCTTCGCAAACTCCTTCACCACCCGCTCATAGACCGGGCGCTTGAACGGAACGATGAGTTCGGGGAGGTTTTTCATCGGCTCCCAGCGCCAGTTGATGAACTCGGCCTTGTGGCCGCCACCGCCGGGGTGGGCCACATTGATCTCGGCGTCCTTGCCGGTGAAACGCATCGCGAACCACTTCTGGCGCTGGCCGCGATAGCGGCCCTTCCAGGCGCGTCCCGCCACCGTGCGCGGGATGTCATAGATCAGCCAGTCACTAACCTCTGCGAGCTTCTCGACCGAGCTCACGCTGGTCTCCTCGTAGAGCTCGCGTTTGGCGGCTTGCCAGTTGTCCTCGCCGGGATCGACGCCGCCCTGCGGCATCTGCCAGACATGGGATTCGTCGACATGTTCGATGCCGCCGGCGCGGCGACCGATGAAGACTAGCCCTTCCTCGTTGAGCAGCATGATGCCGACACAGGTACGATAGGGTAGGTCTTCGTAACGTGTCATTCCGTCCATGCCTCTTGCAGTCATCCGGGCCAAGGCGGCAATCAAATAGGCCGCCGACGGTGCCCGCAAGACGCGGTGAACCCCGGACTAGAGCGCGATGGTATTAGGATCGATCGTCATCGCGCTCTAGATTCCTGATTGAGCATGGTCTTTCGGAAACTCGGAACCCGCTTTTCCGGATCATGCTCTATTGAACCGATTTTGATTTCAGCATCGTGGTTGTCAATGGCACAAGCATCACGCCATGGGCATCGAGCGTCTTGATCCAGGCGCCGATCCGGTCGATCGAAATCGGCAGTGCCGACGCGGTGCCGACCGCAAAGCCGCGTTCTTTTGCAATGGTTTCGAGCTTGGCCAGCGCGCGATCGATTTCCGCCGACGTCGGGACCGCGTCAATGGCGACATCGCCCTTGGCAAAGGGCATGGCCTGGCCGCCGGCCAGCGCCGAGGCCACGCTGCGCGGCGCCGAGCCGTCGTCGAAATAGGAAAGCCCGCGCTTGGAGGCCTCGCGGATAATCGGCCCCATCGCGGCGTCGGTCGCGACGAATCGCGCACCCATGAAATTGGCAATCCCGGCGTAGCCTTGCAGGCGGCCGAGATGCCAGTACAGCCGGTCGAGATTTTCTTCCGGCCCCAGCGTGGCAAGCAGGGTCTGTGGTCCCGGATCGTTGTCGGGGTAGTCGTAGGGCTCCATCGGAATCTGCAGCAGGATCTCGTGGCGCTGCGAGCGCGCCCGCTCGGCGAGTTTGCCGGGGTCGGAGCCATAGGGCGTGAACGCCAGCGTCACCGCCGGCGCCAGCTTCATGATGGCATCGGTGGTTTTCGCCGCGCCGACGCCCAGGCCGCCGACGACGATGGACACCACCGGCATCTTCGCGGCCCTGGCGCGGTCGGCGTCGGCGGCATAGACCGTGAAGGGTTTCAGGCCCTCGGCCATCATCGGGATCATGCCGTAGCGGGTCTTCTCGAGCAGCCGCTGATCGATGCCCGTCATCATGGCTGGTGCGGCCGCGGCCTCGCTCTCACCCTTTTCGGCCCCGCCGCCGACCACCACATCCTGGTGCTTGCCGCTCGAGCCGTCGATGATGGTGATGGTCTTGTGCTCACCCGGCTCGGCCGGCTTCGGCATGGCCTTCTCGCCATGCTCGTGGCTGGCCGCCGCCATTGCTTTCTCTTCCGAGGCCTTCTCGCGCAGCGCCACATGTGCGACCGGCTCGCCGCCGAGCGGATTGTCGCTGAACAGCGCGAAGCCGATGAAGGTCAGCAGGAACAGGCCGAGCAGGCCCGCGAGCGCCTGCATCGCGCTAAACGGCAGCCGGAATCGGCGCTTGCGCCGCCCCGTATTCTGCCCGAGCGGGGCGCTCAGATCATCGACCGTGTCAGCCATCATGTTCCCGAAATCAGCGGCCGAAGATACCACGGCCGGCTCGCCGGACGGCAGGGCGGGGGTACGCGGAACACGGGAACAAGCAAAAAGGGCGGCCCGGGAAGGCCGCCCCTTTTATCGAAGCCTCATCGGCTCGACCGGTCAGTTGTCCTTGTTGGCGGGCTGCCGGTCGGCCGTGGCTGGCTTGTCGGCGGCGGCCTTGTCGGTCGTGGCAGGTGCCGGGTTCGGTGCCGAGGACGAGGACTTGATGCCATGCAGCAGGTCGTCCGCCATCTTGAGCGCCTTGTCGTCCTTGGCATCCGGCGGGACATAAGACTGCGAGCCGGTCTTCTCGTCACCGTCGTTCTTCAGGTGACCGCGGAGCGAAGCTTCCCCCTTGGTGTCGGTGCGCGCCTTCAGTTCGTCCGGCACGTCCTGCACCACTTCGATGTCGGGCACGATGCCCTTGGCCTGGATCGACTTGCCCGACGGCGTGTAATAGCGCGCGGTGGTCAGCCGGAGCGCGCCGTTGCCGCTGCCGAGCGGAATGATGGTCTGCACCGAGCCCTTGCCGAACGAGCGGGTGCCAACCAGGGTGGCGCGCTTGTGATCCTGCAGCGCGCCCGCGACGATTTCGGAGGCCGAGGCCGAGCCGCCGTTGACCAGCACGATGACGGGTTTGCCCTTGGTCAGGTCGCCCGGGTGGGCGGATCGGCGCTGGGTCTCTTCGGCGTTGCGGCCGCGGGTGGAAACGATCTCGCCGCGCTCCAGGAAGGCGTCGGAGACGGTCACGGCTTCTTCGAGCAGGCCGCCCGGATTGTTGCGCAGATCGATGACGAAGCCCTTGAGCTTGTCGCCGATCTGGTTCTGCAGGTTGGCGACTTCCTTCTTCAGGCCTTCGGTGGTCTGCTCGTTGAAGGTGGTGATGCGGATATAGCCGATGTCGTCGGCCTCGATATGCGCGCGCACCGAGCGGACACGGATATTGTCGCGCACCAGCGTGACCTCGATCGGATTGTCAACGCCCTTGCGGACGATCTTCAGCCGGATCTTGGTGTTGACGGGGCCGCGCATCTTCTCGACCGCCTGGTTCAGGGTGAGGCCCTGCACCTGCTCGTCGTCGAGGGTCGTGATGATGTCGTTGGCGAGGATGCCGGCCTTCGAGGCCGGGGTGTCGTCGATCGGCGAGACCACCTTGATCAGGCCGTCTTCCATCGTGACTTCGATGCCAAGGCCGCCGAACTCGCCGCGGGTCTGCACCTGCATGTCGCGGAAGCTCTTCGCATCCATGTAGCTCGAATGCGGATCGAGGCCGGAGAGCATGCCAGAGATCGCGGACTCCACGAGCTTGCCGTCATCAGGCTTCTCGACATAGTCGCTGCGCACGCGCTCGAACACATCGCCGAACAGATTGAGCTGGCGATAAGTGTCGGCGGTTGCGGCACGCGCGGTCGAACCCATGAATACCGCGCGCGGCTGGGTCACGAGCAGCGTCAATGCCGCACCGGTGGCAGCGCTGAGGAGGATTACAGAAGTCTTGCGCATCATCCGCGAACCTTTTCGCCTTCATTTGCGGCCCACCATGGGCCTGGATCGATTGGAGTGCCGTCCTTACGGAACTCGACATAGAGCACGGGTTGGCTAGCGTTGGTCGCGAGAATGGAAGCGACCTGGGACGTCGTTCCCATGGTTGCGACCGGCTCCCCCGTAAGCACAAACTGTCCGATGTTTACCGAAATGCGCTCCATCCCGGCGATCAGGACATGATACCCGCCCCCCGCGTTGAGGATCAAGAGTTGTCCATAGCTGCGGAACGGTCCGGCGTAAACAACCCAGCCGTCACAAGGCGTTGTTACCTGCGCGCCGGGCCGCGTTGCCAAAGAAATGCCTTTTTCTGCGCCTCCTGCGCCGTCGGAACCGCCAAAATCGCGGATTTTGGTGCCGTTAACCGGGAATTTGAATAGGCCCTTGGCAGAGGCGAAGGCAATCGCCGGACTGGTGCGATCCGGGTTCTTCAGGAGCGCCGGATCGGACTTGCCGCTGCCGCCCTGCATCGTCGCGGCGGCGGCGGCCTTGGCGGCGCCCTTAACCTCCTGCTCCATCTTGCTGATCAGACCCTGCAGATCGCCGACCTGCTTTGCGAGTGCCACCGCGCGCGCACCTTCCGAGTCGATGTCCTGCTCGATTCCGGCCTGCTTCTTCTGCCGTTCGTCGACCAGCGCGGCGAGCCGCGTCTGATCGACGCGAATCCTGTCGCGATCGGAAGCGAGGCGATCACGCTCGCTGGTGATCCGCTTGCGAACGGCGACGAGTGCGCCGAGGTCGGCCGAGAGCGTCTCGGCCCGCGCGCGCAGTTCGGGAATGACCGATCCGAGCAGCATCGCGGTGCGCAGCGATTGCAGCGCGTCTTCCGGGCGCACCAGAAGGGCCGGCGGCGTGCGGCGCCCGGCGCGCTGCAGTGCTGCCAGCACCTCGACCACTTCGGAGCGGCGCGAAGCAAGCGAGGACCGAATCTCCTGCTCGCGTCCGTCCAGCGCCTGCAGCCGTGTTTCGGTGTCGGAGATGCGGCCTTCGACGTCGCGTACCCTCGCGGCGATGTCGATCAGCTGCTGGTTGAGCTTGCTGCGGTCCTCGCCGATCGAGGCGATCTCGGCCTTGAGCTTGGCCTGCAGCTCGGCAGAATTTTTCTGCTGGATGCGCGCGGCCTCGAGCTCCTGCTCGCGCTGCTTCAGCACGTCGTTGGAAGCCGCCACGTTTTGCACCGGCGGGGCTACGGTCTGCGCCGCTGCGGGCGAGCAAATTTGTCCCGCAAGAATCAGCGCGCCGTAGATACAGCAGCGGCGGACGGCGTCGGTGGTCGATTGAGGGGGCCGGGCGTGCATCTGATCCGAAATCGCTGTTCGTCGCCCGCGCATCCTACGCGCGATGATAGGGGTGTCCCGCCAAAATCGTCGCAGCCCGGTAAAGCTGCTCCAATAGCATCACGCGAACCATTTGATGCGGCCAGGTCGCGGCCCCGAAGGCGACCCTGATCGTGGCTTTGCCCTGCAAATCGGGCGAAAGTCCGTCCGCGCCGCCGATCACGAAAATAGTCTGGGCGACGGCCTGGTCCCGCCACTGGCCGAGCCGGCGGGCGAACGTGGCACTGTCGACATTTTCGCCGCGTTCATCGAGCGTGACAAGTACGGAGTTTTCCGGGATTGCGGCCGAGATCGCGGCGGCCTCTTCGGCGATTCGCGCCGGTGCCTCGCGCGCGCGGCTTTCGCCGATCTCCCGGATGTCGAGACCGCGGAAGCCGAGCTTGCGGCCGAGCTCGTCGAAGCGCTTGTGATAGCGCTCGGCCAGCTCGCGTTCTGGTCCCTGCTTCTGCCGGCCGACGGCGATGACGACAATTCGCATGCGCGCAAATTATCACGCGCCGCGGCCGATTCGCACCGGCTCAACTCGCCTAGATCGCCTTCGCCGCCCCCGGACCTTGAGTCCACAACCTCTCGAGATTGTAGAACTCGCGAACCTCGGGTCTGAACACGTGCACGATCACGTCGCCGGAATCGATCAGCACCCAATCGCAGTTGGGCAAGCCCTCGACATGGATGTTCTTGATTCCGGTTTCCTTCAGGGCCTTGGTGACATTTTCCGCGATCGCGCCGACGTGCCGGTTGGCCCGGCCCGTGGTGATGATCATGTAGTCGGAAAATGCCGATTTGCCGTGAAGGTCGATGGTGACCGTCTCTTCCGCCTTCATATCCTCGAGGCGGGAGAGGATCAGTTTCAGCGTCTTGTCGGCGTCGGACGGCGCAGACAGGGCCGCAGCTTCGGTCGACGTTTTACGCGCGCTCTGTCGAGACTTGGGTAAAACTGACTTGGACAATACAGATGTGGCCAGGGACCATTCCTTTCACTGTATCGCGGGCGGCCGAATCCGGCAGCCCACGGACCATTCTACGCATGTGGGGTTAATGGATTCAATATCCATACCCCGTGCTCTCACGTCGCGGTCTTCCAGCTCCCATCCGGGTTCCGCAAGGTCGTCGACGAAAGATTCATTTTCAGCCCGGTGAGGAACACCCAGCTGGGGGCGCGCTGATCGGCAAGCCTTCCTGCCTCATTCTCGGGCAAACGATAGGGCGCCAGCGCCTGCGCGGCGGGCGCGGCCAGCGCACGGAAACTCTGCGGAGGGCGATCGATCACTGCGATCGGTACCTGGGTCGCGATGCGCTGCCAGTGTTGCCAGCGATGGAATTGCGCGAGATTGTCGGCGCCCATGATCCAGACGAAGCGCAAGCCGGAAGCGCGGCGGCGCAGATAGTTGATCGTGTCCACAGTGTATCGTGTGCGGATGACGGATTCGAGACACGTCACGTCGATGCGCGGATCGGCGGCCATGTCGCGGGCGGCCTGCGCGCGCTCCTCCAACTCATGCAGCCGGCCATTGTCCTTGAGCGGATTGCCCGGCGACACCAGCCACCAGACGCGGTCGAGCTTCAGCCGCTTGATCGCGAACAGGCTGATGGTGCGATGGGCGAGGTGCGGCGGGTTGAACGAGCCGCCGAGCAGGCCGACGCGCATGCCGTTGGTATGGAGCGGAATCTCGTGGGCCAGCGACGGCAACGCAACTGACGCTTCGTTCAATGCGTGCCCCACTGACCCAAGGAACAGTTCACGGCCGCGTCTGCCCGGTGCCGTGAATACGATATTTGAAGCTGGTCAGCTGATCGACGCCGACCGGACCACGGGCGTGGAATTTTCCGGTGGCGATGCCGATCTCGGCGCCGAAGCCGAACTCGCCGCCATCGGCGAACTGCGTCGAAGCGTTGTGCAGCACGATCGCCGAGTCCACTTCCTTCAGGAATTTTTGCGCCGCATTCGCGTCTTCGGTCACGATCGCATCGGTGTGCTGCGAGCCGTGATGATGGATATGCGCGATCGCGCCGTCGACCCCGTCGACCACGCGTGCGGCGATGATGGCGTCGAGATATTCGGCATCCCAGTCCTCGTCGGAGGCCGGCTTCACGCGGCTGTCCGCGCGCTGCACGGCCTCGTCGCCGCGCACCTCGCAGCCGGCATCGATCAGCATTTCCACCAGCGGCTTGAGGTTGGCGCTTGCGCCTGCGCGATCGACCAGCAATGTCTCGGCCGCGCCGCAGACGCCGGTGCGGCGCATCTTCGCGTTCAGCACGATGGATTTCGCCATGTCGAGATCGGCGGCGTGATCGACATAAACGTGGTTGACGCCTTCGAGATGGGCGAACACCGGAACGCGCGCTTCCGCTTCGACGCGGGCGACCAGGCTCTTGCCGCCGCGCGGCACGATCACATCGACAGCGCCGTTCAGTCCGGTGAGCAGGAGCCCGACCGCGGCGCGGTCGCGGGTCGGCACCAGCGTGATGGAGGCCTCCGGCAGTCCTGCTTCGCGCAGGCCCTGCACCAGGCAGTCATGGATCGCGCGGCAGGAGCGGAAACTGTCCGAGCCGCCGCGCAGGATCACGGCATTGCCGGATTTCAGGCAGAGCACGCCGGCATCGGCCGCGACATTGGGGCGGCTCTCGAAGATCACGGCGACGACGCCGAGCGGCACGCGCACGCGCTCGATGGTCATGCCGTTCGGGCGCTGCCAGCTCTCGGTGATCACGCCGACGGGGTCGGCAATGTTGCGCACTGCGGCAACGCCGTCGGCCATGGCGTCGACCCGCGCGGGAGTCAATGTCAGGCGGTCGATGAAGGAGCCGGTGACGCCGGAGGCGCGGGCTTCCGTGACATCCTCGGCGTTGGCTGCGAGGATCATGGGCGCATTGGCGCGGATCGCGCGCTCCATGGCTGCCAGCGCGCGGTCCTTCTGCTCCGGCGAGGCCAACGACAGCACCCGCGCCGCGGCACGCGCGGCGCTCGCGAGGTCGTTCATCAGGGTCGCCAGATCGGCATTGCCGTCGATGGCCTTGAGGGGCGCGCTCATGTCGTTTCAGCCTTGGATTAAGCCACGTCGTAGCATGGAATTTGAGGCCTTGGCGAGGCGCGGAACCGGCATGGCAGGCCGCCGGATTCGGCCCCGGGCGGGTCGGCCAATGGCCTACTTGGCCGGAATGGCGCCGGTCGGGCCCACCACGAGGTCGTCGCGGTGGATCATTTCGGCCCGGCCGCTGATGCCCAAAATCGCCATCACGTCCGGGGAGGAGCGGCCTTTGATCTTCTCGGCGTCCTCGGCGTCGTAGGCGATGAGGCCGCGGCCAATTTCATGGGTATCGGGGCCGCGCACCACCACGGCATCGCCGCGGGCGAACTGCCCGTCGACTCGGATCACCCCGGCCGGCAGCAGGCTTCTTCCGGCGCGCAACGCGGTCACCGCGCCGGCGTCGATGGTCAGCGTGCCCTTGGGCTCCAGCGAGCCCGCGATCCAGCGTTTTCGCGCGGTGACCGGGTTGGCCGGAGTCAGGAACCAGGTGCAGCGGCCGCCATCCGCGATCGCCTTCAATGGATGTTCGATCTTGCCGGAGGCGATCAGCATATGGGTGCCGCCGGTGGTCGCGATCTTGGCCGCCTCGATCTTGGTGCGCATGCCGCCACGCGACAATTCCGAGCCGGCATCGCCCGCCATCGCCTCGATCTCGGCCGTGACGCTCTCGACGACAGGAATGAGCCTGGCATTCGGATTCTGCGACGGCGGCGCATCGTAGAGCCCGTCGATGTCCGACAAAAGGATCAGGAGATCGGCGCTCGCCATGGTGGCGACGCGCGCGGCGAGGCGATCATTGTCGCCATAGCGAATCTCGTTGGTCGCGACCGTGTCGTTCTCGTTGATCACGGGCACCGCGCGCCACTCGAGCAGCTTTGCAATGGTCGAGCGCGCGTTGAGATAGCGGCGGCGCTCCTCGGTGTCCTGCAGGGTCACGAGAATCTGCCCGGCGCCGATCCCATGCGCCCCCAGCACTTCCGACCAGATCCGCGCCAGCGCGATTTGCCCGACGGCGGCCGCGGCCTGGCTCTCCTCCAGCTTCAGGCTGCCGCGCGGCAATTTCAGCCTGGCTCGCCCGAGCGCGATCGAACCCGACGAGACGATCAGGATCTCGCGGCCCTCGCCGTGGAGTTTCGCGAGATCGTCGGCCAGCGCCGACAGCCATGAGGCGCGCACCTCGCCCGCCCCTGAATCGATCAGAAGCGAGGAGCCGACCTTGACGACGATGCGCCGGAATTTCTTGAACTGAGGGCGGGCCATGACGGCGGGTGCAAATGGGCAGCGTTTCGTGAAAGCAATACGCGCCACTTCCGGACTTTGGAAGTGGCGCGTTGCCGCGAAAGCGGCCGAAAGTCAGGGTTAATCAGCCCATCACGAAGGCGTTGAGCTTGTTGCCCTCGGGGTCGCGGAAATAGGCGGCATAGAATTGCGTGCTGCGCTGCCCGGGAGGGCCTTCGCAGCAGCCGCCCAGCGACAGCGCGAGCTTGTGGATGCGGTCGACCTGCTCCTTGTCCTTGGCGCCGAAGGCCGCCATCACGCCGTTGCCGACCGTCATCGGCTTGCCGTCGAAGGGCAGGGCGACGCCGAAACCAGCGCCGCCGCTCTTGGCGCCCCAGGCGATCAGCCGGTCATTGGCCATGAAGCGGCCCATGCCCAATTCGCCGCAAATCTTGTCGTAGAATTCCCCGGCCTTTTTCAGGTCGTTGGTACCGACGGTGACGTAACCGATCATGGTTTTCTCCCTGGCAGGTCTTGTGTGGGAGGGTTTTGCAGCAGGACCGCGGTCCGCGCAAGATTATCTCCCGCTAGTGTGGTTGCGGCCGTTCGCCCTATCGCCCATTCCATTGCCTGTTGTGTTCTGGTCTAGTGGGCCAAAATCATGCGGGAGGTGGGCTTGAGGATGCACCGTCGAGGCTTCATCGCCGGCGCGCTGGCGTTACCGGTGCTGGCGACAGCAGGGCGGGCACGTGCCGAGTCCGGGCCGCTGACCAAAATCATCTTTCCCTTTTCGGCTGGCGGCAGCGGCGACACCTTGTGCCGGCTGCTCGCTCAACAGATCAGCCAGCCGCTCGACCGCACCGTCATCGTGGAGGAGCGCAACGGCGGCGACGGGCTGATCGGGATCAAGGCGGTCAAGGGCGCCAATCCTGACGGGACCACGATCCTGGTCACCACCGGGCCGACCATGTTTCTGCTGCCGATGGTGGAGACGAAACCGAGTTTCGATCGCGACAAGGATTTCATGCCGGTGTCGCTGTTGACGCGATTCGAGTTTTGCGTCGCCATCGGTCCGGCCGTCGACGCAAAGGATTTTGCCGGCCTGGTGGCGTGGCTCAAAGCCCATCCGGACAAGGCGTCGTTCGGCGTGCCGAGCAACGGGACCATTCCGCATTTTGCCGGTTCAAGGCTCGAGGAAATACTGAAGATCCCGCTGACGCGGGTTGCTTATCGCGGCACCACGCCGATCATCAACGACCTGCTCGGCGGACATTTGCCGTTTGCCGTCATCACCGCCGCCGATGCGATCCCGCAGCATCGCAGCGGCGGTCTCAAAATTCTGGCCGTCAGCAGCGAGGCGCGGTCGCCGTTCCTGCCCGACGTCCCGACGCTGAAAGAGAGTGGCATCGACCTTGTGGCCGGCGCCTGGTACGGGATGTGGCTGCCGGCCGGCAGCCCTCCCGACTTTGCCGCGAAACTAAGTACATCGGTGGCCGCAGCGCTGGCCAAGCCGGAGGTGAAGGAGAAGCTGCTCGCGATCGGGCTGATCCCGGTTGGCTCAACGCCTGAGGGACTGGCGAAGGAGCTCGCGGACAACACCGCGTTCTGGCAGCCGATCGTCAAGGCTACGGGCTACAAGATCACGAACTAAGCTGGCGCAGAGTTTGCGGCGATCCGCGTGCGGATTGCGGCGAGCTCCGTCTCGTCCCAGATGCCGATCAGGATGCCGCCTTTGACTTGCATCTGGCCGCCGGCGTACTGCGCGATCCTGGCGTTGGGCGTGGTGATGTGCCCCTTCGGATGCAGCGCCCAGTCGAACAGCGCCGCCTGCAGCCGCGCGATGACCTCGGCGCATGACGGGTCCTCGCCGCGATCGGCAAACTCCTGCGGATCGCTCTGCAAATCGTACAGCATCGGCCGGTAGCCCGTGGCGTGGACGTATTTCCACCGTCCGTCGAACACCATGAACAGCCGGCAGCGTTCGATCGGCTGGTTCAGCTTCAGCCGCACATCCTGCATGGCGTAGTCATATTCGGAGAACACGACCTCGCGCCAGGACGGGCTTTCGCCGCGCAAGAGCGGCATCAGCGAGCGGCCCTCGAGGATATGGTCGGGTGGCGTGCCGTCAAAGTACTCGATGAAGGTCGGCGCGAGGTCGATTGCTTCGACCAGCGCGTTGCAGACCGTGCCGCGCGTTGCGTCGGCTGACGCGGACGGATCGATCACGATCAAGGGAATCTTGGCGGATTGTTCGTGGAACAGATCCTTCTCGCCCATCCAGTGATCGCCGAGATAATCGCCATGATCCGACGTGAACACGATCATGGTGGTGTCGAGCAGGCCGCGCTCTTCCAGGAAGCGCATCAGCACGCCCATCTGGTCGTCGATCTGCTTGATCAGGCCCATATAGGTCGGGATGACCTTCTCGCGGGCTTCGTCGCGCGACATGTTGCGGGAGTAGCGCATGTCCATGTAGGCGGCGAATACCGGATGCGCCTCCTGGCGTTCCTTCTCCGAGCGAATAGCAGGCGGTACATCCTTTGGGCCATACATGCTGGCATAGGGCTCGGGCGCGACATATGGCCAGTGCGGTTTGATGTAGGAGAGATGCAGGCACCACGGGCGGCCATCGGTCTCGGCCTCCGTGATGAAGTCCATCGCCCGCCGCGTCATGTAGGGCGTCTCGGAATGCTCCTCCGGTACGCGGGCTGTTTTGTCGGCATGCACCAGCAGCCAGCCGTTCTGCAAGGAGCCGTCGGCATCTTCGCCGGAATTGGCCCAGTGCTCCCAGGGATTTGCCGAGTCAAAACCGTGTTCGCGCAGATAATCGTCGTAGCGCGGACGAGGGCGGCCGGTGGGATGCAGGCCGTCGTCGCGCTCGTAGGGCTCAAACCCGCATTCGGACACATGGACGCCGATAATCGAGTTCGGGCGCGATGCCGAGCGCCTTCAGGCCCTCGAGATCGGGCGCCATGTGAGTCTTGCCGACCAGCACATTGCGCACGCCGATCTTCTTCAGGTGATCGCCCAGCGTCGGCTCGCCGACGCGGAGCGGCCAGCCGTTCCAGTGCGAGCCGTGCGAGCGCATGTAGCGGCCGGTGTAGAACGACATCCGCGAGGGGCCGCAGATCGGCGACTGTACATAGGCGTTGGAGAAACGCACGCCGCGCTTTGCCATTGCATCGATGTTGGGGGTTTTCAGCGTGGGATGGCCGGTGCAGCCCAGATAGTCATGGCGAAGCTGGTCGCACATGATCCAGATGACGTTCTTTGCTCGCGCCATCGTGCCGGCCAGCCTTTACGCTTCCCAGGGCGTCATTTGCGCCGCGCGTTTTGCTTTGCTGGTAATCTGCTTGTCCCCGATCACCTCAGTCAGCGCGCGCAGCGCTTCCTTCACGCCCTGGCCGGTCGCGCCCGACATCAACAGCGGCGTTTTCTTCGCCGCTCGCTTCAAGCGGTCCTTCTGCTTCTTCAATTCGTCCGGCTCGACCGCATCGATCTTGTTCAGCCCGACGATCTCGATCTTCTCCGTGAGCTGTCCGCCATAGGCCTCCAACTCGGTGCGAACCGTCTTGTAGGCCTTGCCGGCGTGCTCGCAGGTCGCATCCACCAGATGCAGTAATACGCGGCAGCGTTCGACATGGCCGAGGAAACGGTCGCCGAGGCCTGCGCCCTCATGCGCACCCTCGATCAGGCCCGGAATATCCGCGAGCACGAACTCGCGTCCATCCGCGTTCACGACGCCGAGCTGCGGATGCAGTGTGGTGAAGGGATAGTCCGCGATCTTCGGCCGCGCCGCGCTGACCTTGGAGAGGAAGGTTGATTTGCCGGCATTGGGCAGGCCGACGAGGCCGGCATCCGCGATCAGTTTCAGCCGCAGCCAGATCCAGCGCTCTTCGCCCACCTGGCCCGGATTGGCGTTGCGCGGCGCGCGGTTGGTCGATGATTTGAAATGCGCGTTGCCGAAGCCGCCATTGCCGCCCTCGGCGAGCACGAATTTTTCGCCGAGCGTGGTGAAGTCGTGGATCAGCGTCTCGCGATCCTCGTCGAAGATCTGCGTCCCCATCGGCACCTTCAGCACGATCGGCTTGCCATTGGCGCCATGGCGGTCCTTGCCCATGCCATTCTCGCCCTTCTGCGCCTTGAAGTGCTGCTGATAGCGGTAATCGATCAGCGTGTTCAGCCCGTCGGCGACCTCGAAGACGACGTCGCCGCCGCGGCCGCCATTGCCGCCGGAGGGACCGCCGAACTCGATGAACTTTTCGCGGCGGAACGCCACGCAGCCGTTACCGCCGTCGCCGGAGCGGACATAGACTTTTGCTTCATCGAGGAATTTCATGGGTCCTAGGTAGGGTAGTCGCGCGGATGCGGCAACCCAAAGATATCGAAAAGGCGGCATTTTCCGACCGTCGTTAAGGTTGTCGCGCGCCCTCGCATGCGCTGTTCCGTGCCCGCATGTGTGCTACTTCGGGCCAAACGCGCCTGTCCGGCTAAACAAGGGGCATCGATGAGACGCCGCCGGTTCTTGAGCTTTCTTGGCGGCATCGCGGTATGGCCGCTCTCCTCGCGCGCGCAGCAGGCGGCTGCAAGCCAGCGGCTCGCGATCTTCAGCCCGTTCGAACCTGCCGCCTCGATGCGGGAGGACGGCGATAACCGCTACTATCGCGCCCTGTTCGAAGAGCTGCGCCGCCTCGGCCATGTCGAGGGCAAGAACCTTGTTGTCGAGCGCTACGGCCGCGAGAGGAGCGCCGGCGGGCTTACAGCGCTGGTGGCCAAGGTGATCGCCGCCAGGCCCGATGTGGTCCATGTCGTCGGCCTCGGCGCGATGGACTTCAAGCAGGCAGGCGACAAGATTGCGGTTGTGGCCCTGACCGGCGATCCCGTCGGGCAAGGCATGATCCAGAGCCTCGCGCATCCCGGCGGCAACATCACGGGCGTCAGCGTCGACACGGGGCCCTCGATCTACGGCAAGCGGATCGCGCTGTTACGCGAGATGTTTCCAAAGCTCGCCAGCCTCGGCTGCCTCACCTTGCGCAGGCAATGGGATGGCGGCCAGGGCCGTGACATCAGCCAGGCCGGCAAAGCCGCCGGCGTTGCAGTCATTCCCTGTCTTGTCGATCCTCCGACCGGAGAAGCCGCCTATCGCGACGCGATCGCGCGGGCGTCCGGCGAAGGCGTCAACGCCTTCATGGTCGGCGAGAATCCCGACACCATGGCGAACCGTGCCGTGATAGGCAACCTGATCGCAACGGCGGCAAAGCCCGCGATCTATCCGTTTGCGGAGTTCGTCGAGGCCGGCGGGTTGATGGCCTATTCGTTCGATCTGGTTGAGCTGAATAAGCGCGCCGCCAACAACATCGATGCCATCCTGAGGGGTGCCAATCCCGGCGACATCCCGTTTTACCAGGCATCCAAATTCGAGCTGTCACTCAACATGAAGACCGCGAAGGCGCTGGGACTCACCGTGCCCGAAACCTTGCTCGCTTCCGCCGACAAGGTGGTCGAATGAGACGACGCGAGTTTCTTGGTCTTCTTGCCGGCGCAACCCTGGCCACACCGATGGTAGTGCATGCGCAAGCGCCCCCCTTGATCGGCTTCCTGCACGCCGGTACGCCGGAGGAGAACGAGAAGCGTCTGGCGGCCTTCCGCAAGGGACTGAATGCCGGCGGGTTCGTCGAAGGACAGTACGTCAAAATCGAATACCGCTGGGCGCGCGGCAAGAATGAGTTGCTGCCGGAACTCGCCGCCGATCTGGTCCGTCACAATGTGACGATGATCGCAACGCCCGGCAGCACCGCGGCGGCGGTGGCGGCGAAGAAAGCGACCGCGACGATCCGATCGTGTTCTCTTCCGGAACCGATCCGGTCGGGCTCGGCCTGGTCGAGAGCCTCAGTCGCCCCGGTGGCAACGCTACCGGCATCACCTCGCTGAATGCGGAAGTGGCAGCCAAGCGGCTAGCCCAACTTTCCCAACTGGATCTCGTTTTTATCGATTTTCGGTGTCTAGTCGAGGCAAAAGCTGAGTCATTACAAGGCACGAGGCCTCGAAAATCGTTGTAGTGAAGACCTACTACCTTTTCGAGGATTTTGATCCGAGTAGAATCGTCGCTCATGTACTTGCAATTCACTCGACGACGGAAGGACGGCAAAGAGCACCGTTACTGGAGCATTGTCGAGAGTAAGCGCTGCGCCGGCGGTCGAGTGGTCCAGCGGCCGGTGCTTTATCTCGGCGAGATCAACGACAGCCAACGCGAGGCCTGGTGCCGGGTGGTCGATGCTTTTGACGAAGGCAGCCAGCAACATCGACAACTCGCACTGTTTCCTGCCGGGCAAGACGTTCCGGAGTACGCCCGGAGCTACGGGCTGCAGGTACGGCTCGATGCGATGGAATTACGCCGCCCGCGGCAATGGGGAGCCTGCTGGCTTTCGTGTCATCTCTACGAGCAACTGGAGCTCGATCGGTTCTGGAGAGAGCGCCTGCCGGACTCTGCGCGAAGGAACCAGCTGGCGGCATATCCTGCAGACGTTGGTGTGCTACCGGTTGATTGATCCCGGCAGCGAATGGCGGCTGCATCGGCAATGGTTCGAGCAGAGCGCGATGGGGGATCTTCTCGGCGAGGATTATTCGCTGGTGTCGAAGAACGCGCTGTATCGCTGCCTGGACAAAGTGCTGCCCCACAAGAGTGTGTTGTTCAGCCACCTGCGGCAACGCTGGCAGGATTTGTTCGGCGCCAGCTTTGAGGTTCTGCTCTACGACTTGACCAGCACCTATTTTAAATCGGCCCCGCCGGATGACGAGAACGACAAGCGCCGTTACGGCTACAGCCGCGACAAGCGCAGTGATTGCGTGCAGGTGGTGATCGCCCTGATCGTGACGCCCGAGGGCTTTCCGCTGGCGTATGAAGTTTTGCCCGGCAATACCGCCGACAACACGACGTTGCGCGGCTTCCTGCAGAAAATCGAAAACCAGTACGGCAAGGCCCAGCGCATCTGGGTGATGGATCGCGGCATTCCGACCGACGAGGTGCTGGCAGAGATGCGGCAATCCGATCCTCCGATCTCATATCTGGTCGGCACTCCGAAAGGACGACTGACCAAACTGGAAAAAGCTCTGCTCGAGCGGCCATGGCAAGCGGTGCGCGATGGGGTCGACGTCAAGCTCTTGCAGGACGAGCAGGAGCTCTATGTGCTGGCTCGCAGCCGTGCCCGCATCGACAAGGAACGCGCGATGCGGCGGCGCAAGTTGAAGTGGCTGTGGGGCCGGCTCAAGGAGCTCTCCGCCATGCGACTGAAGCGCGAAGAGCTACTGATGAAACTCGGCGCCGCGCGGGACAAGGCAAGGGCGGCGTGGCGGCTGGTGGACATCGAAGTGGATCCGCACATCGCCAGCTTCAGCTACGCGCTCAACCGCGACAAGCTGCGCAAGGTGCGCCGCCGCGAGGGTCGCTATCTGCTGCGCACCAATCTGTACGAACACCAGCCAGAGAAGCTGTGGAAGTTCTACATCCAGCTGACTGAAATCGAGGCAACGTTCAAGAACCTTAAGGGCGATCTGGAAGTGCGCCCGATCTTCCATCAAACGATCGAGCGGATCGAAGCTCACATCTTCGTCGCCTTCCAGGCCTACTGTCTCCACGTCACCTTGCGTGCAAGGCTCAGGCCGTTGGCGGGCGGCCTCACGCCCAGGGCGGTGCTCGACAAATTTGCCGCCATCCAGATGCTCGATGTTCACTTCCCCACCACCGAAGGGCGAACCTTGATCCTCAGCCGCTACACCGAACTGAACGCCGATCAAAAGCTCCTGGCCAGCCAGCTCAACCTCGAAATGCCACCTCAGCCAACTCCCAAGATTACCGCAGCGGGCCAGATCGCGAAGGCATCAAACCCGGCTTTGTAGTGAAGACCTTTTGACCGCTGCCCTTGATTTACCAAGGATATTTGGCTGCGTTACCCCTCAGTTGGGAAAGTTGGGCTAGGGCTGTTTCGCGAGCTGGCGCCGAAGACCACGCGCTTCTTCACGCTGGTGAAGCCGACCTCCGAACTCGCGGCGCCATTCGTCAGCGATCTACAGGGCGCGGCGTCAGGTCTCGGCGTCCATGTCGAGGTGTTGAACGCCAACACCGCGCGCGAGATCGACGCCGCCTTTGCGCAAGTCCCGCACGAGGGAGGCTGCGGCATGGTGTTCGGCCCGGAGGGATTTTTCTACGTCCATCGCGAGCAGATCGCCGCATTGGCGCTGGCCAACGGCGTGCCGACGATCTTCGACGTGCGCGACTATGTCGAGGCCGGCGGGCTCGCAAGCTACGGCTCCGACTATTATGCGGTGATGGAGCTGACCGGCAGCTACGCCGCGCGCGTGCTGAAGGGCGAGAAGCCGGCCGACCTGCCGGTGCAGCAGGCGACCAAATTCGAGATGGTGCTCAATCGCGCCACGGCGAAGTCGCTCGGTCTCGAGATCTCGCCGACGCTGCTCGCGACGGCGGATGATGTGATCGAATAGGGCTCCATCCGTCATTGCGAGCCAACGGTTCGCGCGAACGGGCGCCCGATGACGGGCTCCGCGACGCAATCCACACTCCCTCCGCCGAAGCGGCCTGGATTGCTTCGGAGCTCACGCTCCTCGCAATGACGAGAAGGTTAGGTTGGCCGCCGGCGAATCAGAAACTTCTGCACACCCTCCAGCACCAGCTCCTTGCGCTGGTTGTGCACCGTGCTGCGCAACGTCACCACGCCGGTGGTGCGGCCCGGCGTGAGCTCGATGACTTCGAGCGCGGGATAGATGGTGTCGTCGGCATAGACTGGCTTCAAGAAGCGGCTCGATTGTTCGAGGAAGCCGACCAGCAATTCCTCGACCAGGAAGGGAAACAGTCCCGCGCCCGGCGCGGTGTGGATCAGCGTCTGGAAGCCGTGCGCGAGCAGGTGCGGCATGGCGCGGGCGCGGCAATATTCGACGTCGTAATGCACCGGATGGGTGTCTCCGCTCGCGGTCTGGAACGCGGCGAAGATCGCCGAGGTCTGCGTGCGGCTGGGCAGCACGAAGCGCTCGCCGAGCACGAAATCCTCGAACCAGCGTTGCTGTGTCACCATTCGGTGCGTCGCGGGGTCGAACTCGGTCATGGCGTGTTTCCTGATGCATGCGGCCGTTTGACCCATCGGTATCGCAGAGCTGCTGTCGCGGCAATTGGGCTTGCCGGAGACATCGGTGCGTCTAAAACAGCGCCGTCATGAGCCTTTTGGCACGAATTTCGACTCACACAGACGAACGCACCGCGCGGCTCGCCGGCATCGGGCTGATGCTGCTCGGCGTGTTCATGTTCTCGTTCGGCGATGCGCTCGGGAAATATCTGGTCGCGACCTACGCGGTCGGACAATTGCTGTGGCTGCGCGCCTGTGCGGCGCTGCTGGTGCTGTCGCCGTTGATCTGGCGGCAGCGCGACAAGTTTTTGCAAGTGGAGCGGCCTTTGCTGCAGGCGATCCGCATCGTGCTTTCGACGCTGGAGGTCGCGGCATTCTTCCTCGCCACCGTCTATCTGCCGCTTGCCGACGTCACGACCTACTATCTCGCCTGTCCGATCTTCGTCACCGCGCTGTCGGCGCTGGTGCTGCGCGAGCAGGTCGGCTGGCGGCGCTGGAGTGCGATCCTGATCGGCTTTGGCGGCGTCCTGATTGCGCTCAGGCCATCTGCGCAGACCATCAGCTGGCCGGCGATGATTGCGCTCGGCGGCAGCCTGTCGTTTTCGATCCTGATGCTGATCACGCGCTCCCTGCGCAACACGCCTGACATCGTGATGGCGACATCGCAATTCGCCGGCACGTTCGCCCTCGGCGCGCTGATGTCGCCATTCGGCTGGGTGACACCGAATGCTGCCAGCCTCGCGATGTTCGCGGCCGCCGGCTGCATCTCGGTGGCCGCGCTGATCTGCGTCAACCGATCGCTGAAGCTCGCGCCGGCCAGCGTCGTCGTGCCCTATCAATATTCGATGATCGTGTGGGCCGTTATGTTCGGCATCATTGTGTTCGGCGACGTGCCGCAGCCCGCGACGATTGCGGGCGCGGCGATCATCATCGGCGCGGGCCTGTATATTTTCCTGCGCGAGCGCAAACTTGGGCGCGAGGAGACCGCGGTCAATCCACCGGCGTAACGCACTCGTCATTGCGAGGAGCGTAAGCGACGAAGCAATCCAAAGCGTCGCGCTGGACTTTGGATTGCTTCGCTTCGCTCGCAATGACGATTTTGGCTGGCTACCGCACCTTCTTGGTCGAGCTCGCCCAGTTCTTCAGCGACGACCAGACGCTGCGGGAGAGGCGGAAGCAGTCGACCGGGCTGGAGGAGCCGAGCGCCTCGAAGCGGTGCAGCTCGACGCCGCTCCACTGGAAGCCGCACTTCTCCAGAATGTTGCGCGACATGGGGTTGGCGACGCGGGCACAGGCCGACAGCGTCTCCTGGGAAAACTCCTCGAAGAAATAGTCGATCGCCGCGCGTGCGGCTTCGGTGCCAAAACCCTGGCCCCAATGTTCGAAGCCGAGCCAATAGCCGAGTTCGGGCGCGTCGGGCTCGCGCCAGCTGAGGCCGATCATGCCGACCGGGGCAAAATTCTGCTCGATCAGGAACACCACTTCGCTGCGGCTGGCCGCGACGCTGCGCACGAATGCGGCGGCATGTTCCTGCAGATAGGGATGTGGGAGACGACGGGTATTTTCCGCAATACGCCGGTCGTTGGCGAGCCGCGCGATTGCTTTTACGTCCGCGAAGGTCGGGCTGCGCAAGGTCAGCCGTTCGGTCTCGAGGACGCAAGGACAGGCCTCGCGCAAGGTGGGGGGCGGGATATCCTGCAACATGGTCGGCTCCATCAGTATCAACAAAACGAAAAAGGAGAGGCCGGTTTCCCGCCTCCCCTTTGGAGCCTCTGCGACTCCGCCGGTTTGTCAGGACCCGGCGGACTCTATAATGATCCACCGTCTACTCGGCTGCAGCCTCCGCCATCGGGCGAACCGATACGAACGTGCGGCCGTTTGCTTTGGCTTGAAACTCGATATGACCCTCGACCTTGGCGAACAGGGTATGATCGGTCCCCATGCCGACATTAAGGCCGGGATGCCAGGTCGTGCCGCGCTGACGCGCAATGATGTTGCCGGGAATCACATGCTCGCCACCAAAGGCCTTGACGCCAAGGCGCTTGCCCTTGGAATCACGTCCGTTCCGCGATGAACCGCCTGCCTTTTTGTGAGCCATGGCTCGTCTCCAAACTTACCTGTTCTCTAAGTCAATTCCTTGAAGGAATCATTCACTTTTTATCACGTCCATTTGGTCGCCGTCGTTACCGAGACGTGACGGAGACCTTACTTCTTCGCAGGCGCCTTATTCGAAGCCACCTTGGCGCGCGGTTTAGCCGCAGCGGCTTTGGCTACCGGCCTCTTCGCCGCCGCCTTCCTGGCGGGCTCCGGCGCCTCGTCGCCGTCTTCCGCCGGCGTCGCCACCTTTTCCCTCTTCGGCCGCGGGCCGACCGAGGGTTTGGCGTTATCGGCGAGGATCTCGGTGATGCGAAGCACCGTGATCTCGTCGCGATAGCCGCGCTTGCGGCGCGAATTCTTGCGGCGGCGCTTCTTGAACGCGATCACCTTCGGACCGCGCTTGTGCAGCAGCACTTCGGCTGCAACGGAGGCGCCTGCCACGGTGGGCATTCCCAGCGTCGGCGTGTCACCGCCGAGCACCAGCACTTCATCAAGCTGCACGATCGTGCCGACATCGCCGGCGATCTTGCCAATCTCGAGCACATCATCCGGAACGACACGGTATTGCCGGCCGCCGGTCTTGATGACTGCGAACATCGTTTAATTCCTTCGTGTTCGATCCCGGCCTCGAACGAAAGTCCGGGCCGGCTTTTTGTTCAGTCGTTATGGGTACGTTTCGCGCGATCCGCTGCAAGTTCAGCGGCGGACTCAGCGCAAAAACAAGCGGCGCGAGAAATCCCGCGCCGGAATGGAGCGGACTTATAGCGGCTAAAGCCGGGGAGTCAAGGCGAACTGAGCTCAAAACCGGCCAAAAATGAAGGATTTGGCCGATTTTCGCCGCCTCTCGCCTTCCCTCCAGTGGAGCCCGCACCCCCGTGAAACCAACGGGTTCCCACGCCGTTGTCCCGCCAGGCAACGAAGCGGGCAGGCACGCATGGCTGAGGACGTCATCACCAACACGGGCATCGCGCACCATGGTGCTACCCGGCTGCCCTCGGTCGATGTCGATACCTTCAATATCGAATTGAAGGACGACGAGGGCTTTCTCGGCGACCGCGCCTCCAAGGGTGCGTTCCGCAAGATCTTCGACCGCTGGCGCAAGCCGCTGCGCAAGACCGGCAAAGACCCGTTCGGTGACGTGCCGTCGGAGACGATCAGCAAGAAGGCACTCGACGACATGCTGATCGGCGACGACACCGAAGCGTCAGCCGTGATGCACAGCGCGATCGAGGAGTTCGCGCAGGAGCTGGCCTACGTAACCCGGCGCTTCCTCAAGACCAAGGCCTGGGCGAAGACCGAGCGCATCGTGGTCGGCGGCGGCTTTCGCGACAGCCGGCTTGGCGAGCTTGCGATCGCGCGCACCGAGATCATCCTGCGCGCGGAAGATTTCAAGACCGAACTGATGCCGATCCGCTTTCATCCCGATGAAGCAGCTCTCATCGGCGCGTTGCATCTTGCACCCTCCTGGATTTTCGAGGGCTATGACAGCATCCTCGCGGTCGATATCGGCGGCACCAACATCCGCTGCGGCGTGGTCGAGACGCGCTGGAAGAAGGCGGATGATCTGTCAAAGGCGGAAGTCTGGAAATCCGAGCTGTGGCGCCATGCCGATGACGAGCCGACGCGCGAAGGCGCGGTGAAGCGGCTGGTGAAGATGCTTGAGACTCCTGATCGATGCGGCAGATGAGGAAGGATTCAAGCTCGCGCCGTTCATCGGCATCGCCTGTCCCGGCGTGATCAAGGAAGACGGATCGATCGAGAAAGGCGCCCAAAACCTGCCGGGCAATTGGGAAAGCAGCAAGTTCAACCTGCCGGCGAGCCTGGTCGAGGCGATCCCCGCGATCGGCGACCACGACACCGCGGTCATGATGCATAATGACGGCGTGGTGCAGGGACTGGCCGAAGTTCCCTTCATGCAGGACGTGGAGCGCTGGGGCGTGCTTACCATCGGCACCGGGCTTGGCAACGCGCGCTTTACCAATCGCCGGAAAGAGAACGGCAAGGGCAACGGCAGCAAGAAAGACAAGAAGTAACCTTTCGCGGTTAGGTTAAAATCGACTTCAAGTTGCCGCCGCCTGCGCAATTGCTAGCGTCTCCCCGTCGCTCACACTGGCCGGCGAGACCCCAACTTTCCGATCAGCATTTCAATGAGACGGCACGGGACCGCCATTGTGTATCGCGTATGGCGGTCCCACATTTTTTTTGGCCATTTTGGATGGGCGCTCGCCGCTCCTCTTCGCCTCTTCTCGAAAGGTAGAGGCGATTTTGTCAGCTCCATCCAATGCGCTCGAAGAACGTAGCAATCTCGTTTGCGGTGCGATCCGGATCTTCCCGGTGCGGGAAATGTCCAACGCCGGAAAACATCGCGAGATCGAGATTTGAAAACGTCTCGTGCATCCGATCGGTCCAGGCATAGGGAAACAGCGGGTCGTGCTCGGCCCAGCGCACGCAGGTCGGCACGTCGATCGGCGGCAATTTCGGCACTTCGCCCTGCATCATCCTGACGCGCCCGGCATGCGCTGCCCGGTAGTGCGCAAAGCCGCCGGCGAGATTGCCCGCCTTGAGGAAATTGTCGGTGAATAATTCGAGCACGTCGTCGAACGCGTCCTTGCGATACGACCAGTTCTTCAGGAAATGCCCGATATAGGTCCGGCAGCTCGCGCGCGTGGCGCCGACCAGCGCCGGCGCCATCTCTATCTGGTGGAACGATTGATACCAGATGCGATTGAGCCGATCCGGCGCGCCCATCCGCGCTCCGATGCCGGGATAGACGAAGTCGAAAAAGAACAGTCCGGCGAGGCGCCCGGGCGCAGTTCTCGCCAGTGGCTGCATCACGGCGCCGCCGACATCATGGCCGACCACGCCGGCCAGCTCGATACCAAGCGCATCCATCAGCGCCAGCATGTCGGCTGCGTGCTGGTCGGGCCCGT
Source organism: uncultured Alphaproteobacteria bacterium (assembly GCA_963739755.1). Classification (GTDB taxonomy): domain Bacteria; phylum Pseudomonadota; class Alphaproteobacteria; order Rhizobiales; family Xanthobacteraceae; genus Bradyrhizobium. Next base: position 35,187 of record CAVUCB010000027.1, read on the forward strand.
AGGCGCCGTCCGGCTTGTCGCTGTCGCCGAACCCGCGCAGGTCCGGCGCGATCAGGCTGTAACGGCCGGCCAGGGAGGTCATGATCGGCTCCCAGGTCAGCCAGAATTCCGGCCAGCCATGCAGCAACAGCAGCGGTTTACCGGTCCCCGCCCGCGCCACGTGGAACGATGCGCCATTGGCCCTTATCTGAACGTGCTCGATCATCGGCGTTCCCCGGTTTGACGGTCGAAAAGGCCCAAGGAATGGTCCAAGGAAAGGTCCAAGGATTTATCATTCCGCGCCTTGTCTGGTCAGCCGTCCTCGCCTAGAACACGGCCCCGACCACGGGGGGCTCCGCCCCTGATTTGGCGCCCTGGAGAGGTGGCAGAGTGGTTGAATGCACCGCACTCGAAATGCGGCATAGGTGCAAGCCTATCGGGGGTTCGAATCCCTCCCTCTCCGCCAAGAAGGGGGCCTAACTCCTTGAGTTCTCTTGAGATTGCGTCAAGCAGCCCCTCTCAGCCCCCAAACTAGCCCCCAAGGCGTGCCGATATGCGGCGTAGCTCGTAGCGAACGGACCTGTAGGTTGCCCCTCCGGCGGAAAGCCGCGTGGCGAAACCACCAAAACCAACCGCTGCCGCCTTTGCCGAACGTCTCCAAAGAGCGGTCAGCGTAGAACACCTCGATGCCGACGCCCGTCACCGGGTGGATGTCGAAAATGGGCTTATGTCGATTGCTGGACATTGTCATGCCGCCACCTCTGTTGGCTCAACAAGGGCCAAGCCGCGAAGGTAGCCCGCCGCCTTCGATGCTTGGCTGCACGCCGTGAAGAATGCCCGTTTGTCGGCCTTCAAAAGCTCAATCCAGTTGGCGATGTACCCCGCATTCCTAACGTCGCCATCAAAGCCAAATTCCGCACATAGGAAGGCGGCGCCCAACTCAGCGACGAGTTCTTCAGCCGCGTAGGCGTGCGAACCGAACCGGTTCCGCAAATCGCGATCAAGACGCGCCTTGTGTCCGGTCCAATGCGTCAATTCGTGGAATGCCACGTTGTAAAAGTGGTCCGCGCCCTTAAACCCAGTGAAGGCCGGCATCGAGATGAAATCCCGGCTTGGTATGTAGCACGCCTCCCCGTGGCCCTCACGAATGTCCGCACCAGTTGCGCAAAGGAATGCGTCGGCAAGCTCGTCGCGCGTGTCGGGATTGCGGACGCGGATTGGCTTCCCTGTGTGAATGCTATTGGGAAGGTTGTCGCACTGGTCGACGTTGAAAACCGTATACTCCCGCATCATCGGAACTAGGCGCGTCGAAGAACTATCGTCCGCACCTTCGTCGCGGACCTGCAGTTGCTTCACGAAATAGACCTTCGTGCCGCGCTCGCCCTTGCGAACGCTGCCGCCCAATTCAAGAGCCTGTTTGAAGGTAAGAAAGCGCGGCGTGCGATAACCGGCCGCTTGCGCCATCCACAGCAGAACGACGTTGCAGCCAGAGTAGGGCCGGTTGCTCACGGCGTTGCACGGCGTATTCGCGCCGGGCGTTGCCGACCACGGCTTAACCCAAGGGGTGGCGCCGGCTTCTAACTCTGCAATAATGCGTGCTGATACCTCAGCGTAGAGATCACGGTTCATAACCCGCCTCGCTGTTACGGCTGACGCGACCACAATCGGCCGCATGCCAAAGGGCGCGGTGGGCAAGGCTTCTAAGTTTACGTCAGGCTTGATGGGCGAAAATCTACCCCCCGGGGAGCATGGACAGGCCCCCCGTCTTCGCGCGTGCGAGACCGCGTTCAGAAATATCCCGGGTCAAAAAGGGTCGTTAAGAAATATTAGGGTTTGACGGTCGAGCAGGCCGATCCCGTCCAAGCGACCGAGTTGCCGAAAAGGGACGCATCATTTGCCCCCGCCTTAGGGGTGGTCCCGAGAAACCGTCATACCCTTTAACGGTCCAAGAAACGGCATCGCCATCGAGGTAGACCTCGTCGAAGTCGGTGCCACGAAGTATATCGCAATGATCGTTGGCCGAGACCAGCACATCATGCTTTGATAGTGGCGTTGAATTGGCGATCTGGGGTCCCTTCTTTTGACCGGCGAGCACGTGGAACGGCGACTGGCAGCGGTGCTGGCGGCGGATGTCGCCGGCTATAGCCGCCTGATGGGCACCGACGAGGAAGGCACGCTGGCCCGGCTCAAGGCGGTCAGAAAGGCCCTCGTCGATCCCACCATCGCCAACCATCGCGGGCGGATCGTCAAGACCACAGGCGACGGAATGCTGGTCGAGTTTGCGAGCGCCGTGGATGCGGTACGCGGTGCCGTTGAAGTCCAGCGCGGCATGGCCGAGCAGAACGCGACCGTGCCGCAGGATCAAACGGATCGAATTTCGCATCGGCATACACGTCGGCGACATCATCATCGATGACAACGATATCTTCGGCGACGGCGTCAACATCGCGGCCCGTCTTGAAGGGATCGCGGAACCGGGCGGGGTTTGCATATCCGATGATGCCCATCGGCAAATCCGCGGCAAGGTCGATATCGTCTTCGACGATATTGGTCCGCAGAACCTGAAGAATATTGCAGAGCCGATGCGCGCGTGGCGGATAAAGATTGACCGTCAAGCGCTCGCGCTAAGTCGCAATCAAGCTCTGCTCAACCAAGCTCCGGCCCTCGCTCTTCCCGATAAGCCTTCCATCGCGGTGCTGCCATTCCAAAACATGAGCGGCGATCCCGAGCAGGAATACTTCGCTGACGGCATGGTCGAAGACATCATCACCGCACTGTCGCGCTTCAGGTCGCTATTCGTAATCGCCCGAAACTCGAGCTTCACCTACAAGGGTAAGGCGGTCGACATCAAACAGGTCGCACGCGAGCTTGGCGTCCGCTATGTGCTCGAAGGAAGCGTGAGGAAAGCCGGTAGCCGTGTTAGCGCATTACCGGTCAGCTTATAGAGGCCGCCACAGACAGGCATCTTTGGGCGGACAAATTTGATGGTGCGCTCGAGGATGTGTTCGGTCTCCAAGACCAGGTCACAAGTAGCGTCGTGGGTTTGATTGCTCCAAGCTTGAGCAAGCTGAGATCGAACGGGCGAGGCAAAAGCCCACCGATAGCTGGATAGTTACGACTATTTGCGCGGCGATGGCATTGGTTAATAGGAGAGGAACGTTAACAAGGCACGCGAATATTTCGTAAAGGCGTTTGAACAAGACCCGGAATATGGCGCCGCTTACGCGATGGCTGCTTCGACACTGATGAGGCAACAAGGTACTGCTGGGGTGCCCTTAACTGCCGAAAAGCACGCCGATGCAATTCGTTTCGCCTATTTGGGGTCAAGGGCGGGAAGCGATGACGCTTTTACATTGGCCAAGATGCGGGACATGTAATCACAGACATTGGACGTGAATAGGACCGTGGAGCGTCCATGGTGGAGCAGGCGGTGGTCTCAATCCTAATCTGGCTATCGCGTGGTATTCGCGGGGGTGGGTCACACTCATGTGCGGTGAGGCAGAACGCGCCCTCGAGAGCTTTGACCGAATGATTAGGTAAGTCCCTTGACCGACTAAGACGAGGCGCTTGGAACGGAAGTTCATTCGCGCATTTCAGCTAGGCCGCTACGAGGACGGATGGCGATCGCGATGAATGCCATCCAAATTGCCAAGGATGCTCATACGTGGGAGCATACATTGTGAACGCCTTAATGCGGCGGCTGGGGAAGCAAGGAGGCGGCCACGCAACTTTTAAATTGCAGCCTGACTTTCGTGCCTCGCATGTTCCCTGGAAGCTTTCCGATCCTGCTTGCCCGAAATGCACGCGATCGAATAGCAGCGGCTCTTCGAGCCGCGGGCTTGCCGGAATAGTCGATGCTAGTGCGCGGGCGCGTGTGGCAAAATCAATCAAGGTGACAAGGTAAGACCGTCGAACCCTCGTCGAGTACTAAGCTCTATTTATCGACAGTTTAAGCGCACCTTCCGACGCCCGTCGTAGATGCGAGTGTGTAAGATCGAGTTTGTTGTTGAGTGGGGGGATTGCCGTGGATACTAACTTCTTAAAAGCGCAGGCCGAACGCTGTCGCCTCCTTGCGGAGAACGCCGACGAGTTTACGAAGCGACGATTGCTAGACCTCGCGGCACACTACGATAAGCGGGTTAAGCGCGCTGGGCCCTCGGCCGCAATGAGCAATACCAAAGACGCGCCAACATCAATCTGAGCGGCCATCACTTGCGGCTGTGCCGCGGAAGTAAGGTGACAAGTAAAACCCGTCGAACGTCATGTGCTCCAAAATCGTGGTTGAGAAATAACCTTGAGCGTGCGCCGACGTCCAACGTCTCCGGCAAGGACGTGCGACGGGCGTCGTTTGCGGACATATCGTTTGACTGCAAACATTTGTCCGTTCCTTCTCGCTGAACGGGATCTTCCTCACGCCTCTCGATCTGGCGCCGCAGCCGACGAGCAGGCGCTGCAAAAATGTCGCATCTCCCGACAGAAGTCTCCCGCTTCACGTCGAAGCCCGGATTTTATTGACCACTGTGGCCGGTCGATCCTCTATGGATCGTGTGGCGGAAGGTATCAAACACACTGTTCATCGAAACGGTCCTGTTTATCGCCTTTGTCGTCATCGTCGGGGTTGCCATTGTGAAAGCCTACGAGTGGCACCCAGGACGTTCTGTACGGCCCGTACATGAAGGCGCGTCGATTGAAACAGAGGCC
>CAVUCB010000028.1:0-27830 GCA_963739755.1 uncultured Alphaproteobacteria bacterium
GACCGCGAAGTGATCTGCCCCGGAAAGGGCCCTTAAGGCTGGCTCATGCGGGCTGCAATGATGCTCGCAAATTCCAAAATCGTTCAGCCAGCCTCGCCGCGATTGGCGCGGCATTTCACGATCTGCTCGGCGAGATGGACAAGCACCCGCTTGGTGTCGTGGTCCTGCAGTTCGCGGAAAGCCCGCAACAGGCGCAAATCGAGCAGCGATTGCATCGCGGGGTTCGCCGCCGCCTCGCCAGGATTTCTGCCATCGACCTGGCTGGACAGAAGGTCGGTCGGCAGTTCGAGGGCCTCGGCGATCTGCCTCAGGCGTCCGATTTCGCTTCGGTGCCGTCCAGGGTCATGCCTCGGTTCGTTAGAGGCCGCACTCAGCACCTCGGCCAGGTCGCTCTGCGAAATCCCGATCGCGCGCCATCTGGCTTTGACGAACTGATCGATCTGTCCTTCTGACATGTCCGTCATCGATCGGTTCCGTTCGCTTGATCGGGGAAGCGGATGAGTTTCGGCCGCGATACCTTCTTGAAGCCCGCGAACAGGTTCACGAGCGGCTCGGCGTCCTTGTAGGCCTTCTGCAGATCGCGCGGATGAACGAAGGCGTCGTTGAACCAGGGGAATTTGCGTCCGTCGAACGACTGAATGGTCCAGTCGATCACCTGCTTGACCCTTGCGATCTTCTTGGCGTCGGGATGGTAGGCGATCCAGATATCGAGTTCGAATTGAACGCCGATATCGAGCGGGATCAGCGGGTCGCCGAGCGCCGGCACATAGGTCGGCAGCCAGCCGACGCCCGCGCCCTTTGCGATCGACCACAGATGCGCGGTGGAGACGTTGTTGCGCATTGCGACGAAGCCGATCTGCTCGCGTCCGTCGGCGTACCTTTCGTAAATCTCCCTGCCTCGGGTCTGCTCGGCATCCTGCACCACGATCCGATGGTTTCGCTTGATGTCGTCCACGCTCTTCGGCATGCCGTAGACCTCGACATAGGACGGGCTCACGAACGGCATGATATGCAGGCGGCCGACCCTGATCCGCTTCAGGTCGGGCTGCTTCGGCTCCTCGAGTTGCACGGCAACGTCGGCTTCGAGGCGCATCACGTCGGCCTCGCGCATCTCGCATTTCAGGTCGACCAGCAAGCTCGGATAGGCGCGCTGAAACTCGACCAGTCGCGGGACCAGCCAGAACGTCCCGAGCCCCTCGGTGACGGCGATCCGCACCTCGCCCGTGAGCGCGGGCGTGCCCTGATTGAGCGCGCAGTCGAGACCGAACGAGGCCTCCTCCATGCGCTTGGCCGCTTCCAGCACCAGGAGGCCTTCGCGCGTCAGCCGGACGCCGTCGACATGCCGCGTCAGCAGCGTCGTCTTGTAGGCGCGCTCGAGCAGCGAGATGCGCTTGGAAAGGAAGTTTGCCGACATGTTCAACTGGTCGGCTGCCGCCCGGAAACTGCCGAACCGCGCCACCTCCAGGAAAATTCGAACCAGGTCCCAGTTGGCCATCCGACCCGGCGTATGCGCACCGTCGTGCGCACCCCTGCGCTCATCTGAGTGCATACAGCTTCCCTCAGTTTGTCTTTCATTATTCATTGCAGAAATACGCCACTTCCACAACCAAGAGACGCCAACATGACCGCGCTCGACCTCAGCCTCATTCGCAAGAACGCCGGCGCAGCGGCCTCGCAAGGGCGGGCCCCGGCCTTTTCCATCGACCGCATGAACGCGATGCAGATGGCCAGACGAACGGTCATCTTCACCCCCGACGCTGCGGACATTGCCGCACTCATCGATGCCGCACGGGTAGACATTCCAGGCCTCACCACCAACGCGATGTTCCAGACGGTGGCCAACCACAATCCGGATACGTTCTGGGCGATTGCCAGGCGCGACCGCCACAATGTGGCGGCTCCCAAGGGAGAAGGGTTTCTCGCGCTATTGATGCTTAACGACGAAGGGGTGCGGCGGCTGGTCGACGGTCGGCTCAATACCAAGCTGCCGGAACTCTGCTACATCGCGCGGCAGCACGAGCGTCCCGCCGGTATCTATGTCTGGGGTATCCACGCCAAGGGCATATTGGCGGCGGCCATACCGCTGGTGCTCGACAAGATCTCCTCGCCGCTCTACCGGGGCGTCAACCTCTATTCGCGTCCGATCACCAAAGGCGGTCTGCGCGTATTGGAGCCGCTCGGCTTCTCGCCCGGCGCGCACTACGACGGCGTCTACACCTCTGCGCTGCAGATGTTCGATCGCTCGGCGGATCTTCCGCCGGTCAAGGCCGCCAAGCCCGATCCGGTCACGGTCGAGGTGGTTCGCTCGATGGACGAAATGGCGCGCGTGATCGCCATCCGCGGCGCGATCTACATGGCTGAGCAGCGCTGTCCGTTCGAGGAGGGAATTCGACGGCAACGACTTTTCCGCAACTCATCTGATCTGCCACAAGAACGGTGAGCCGGTCGGTTGCATGCGCATCCGCTACTTCGCCGGCTTTGCCAAGCTCGAACGGCTGGCGGTGCGCCAGGAAGGCCGCGGCGGCGGCCTGGCGGGGCGCATCCTCGATGCCGCGATCGAGCTCTGCCGCAAGAAGGGCTACAGCGTCCTCTACGCGCATTCCCAGAAGCGGTTTCTCAAGGTCTGGCAGTCGCGCGGGTTCAAGCTGATGGGCGGCCGCGAGCTCGTGTTCTCCGATTTCGATTATGTCGAAGTCAAGCTGGAGACGGAGAAGCACCCGCAAAGCATCTCGCTCGACGACGATCCCTACGTGATCATTCGGCCGGAGGGCCGCTGGGATGTTCCGGGAATCCTCGAACAGTCCGCACGTCGGGGCATTTGCAGCACGGCGGACGCGAGATGAGCTCGGTTATCGACTTGCAGTCCTATGTCGGTGCGGCGGGCAGCCGCCTTCTGGTGCTGACGGACCTCCAGCAGTGCAATCGCGACGAGCTCGCGCGGGACCCGTCGTGCGATCTCGCGCGGTCGCTGGACAATTGCATGGCTGCGATACGGCATGCCCGGAGCATCGGGCTGCCGATTGCCTTCACGCGGCAGGCGGAGCGGACGGGCACGGCGAAGAAGGCGCCGTCCCGGTGGATTTCCGGCTTCGAGCCCAATCGGGCCGACATGGTCTTCGAACGGCAACAGCCGTCCTGCTACGCCAATCAGCTCTTCGACGATATCGTCTCGCAGTTCGGCAGCTTTGCGATCGCGGGTCTCGCTGCCGAGGAGACTTGCCTTGCGACCTCGATCGACGCGTCTTGTCGCGGCCATCACGTGACGTTCCTGAGCGATGCATCGGTGAGCAGACGGCGGATGGAGGCGGATGCGCAGGCCGTTCATGTCGTGACCACCAGCGCCATCGAATTGTTCGCCGACGTCGCGGCGACGAGCCACTGGCTGATCGCTACGTCGCAGCGGCACCCCAGGGGGCGCCGATATGGATGAGTTGAGCGCCCGCCGTCTTCGCGCCGTCATTCCGGCGCTCCTCGAGCAGCGCAAGACCGTGCTTTCCGCGGGAATGGTTTTCACCGCCGATTTGATCGATCTGGCGATCATGCAGATTAGAATGACGCTCCACGATATTTCGGAAGACGAACTGATCGAATTCTCCGAAGTCCTGAGCCTCACCTTGAATGATAGCGATCAGGTCAATTGACTGGAGAAGCCGTTGCCCGACCGCAGATGGTTGATCCTTGCCATATTGTTCGCGGCCCGTGCGGCGACCGGGTTCCAGTTTCAGTCGGTCGGCTCGTCGACGCATCTCCTGATGCGGGATCTGGCGATTGATTATTCAGAAATCGGCATGCTGATCGGCGCCTATCTGTTGCCGGGCGTCGCGGTTGCCTTTCCGACCGGTGTGCTTGGCGCCCGCCTCACGGACAAGACGCTCGGCATCGCCGGACTGGCGCTGATGGTGCTCTCCGGACTGGGACTGGCGGCCTCCAACGGCCTCGTGGCAGCGTTGCTGGCGCGCACGATCGGCGGCGTCGGAGCGACGATCATGGCCCTGGTTGCAACCAAGCTGGTGACGGACTGGTTTGGCCGCCGCGAGATCACCCTCGCAATGTCGCTTCTGCAGATGAGCTGGCCGTTTGGCGCGATGTTGGCCCTGCCGATACAGGCCCATGTCGCGCAGCTTTGGGGCTGGCCGGCGGTGATGATCAGCGGCGCGGTTTGCGCCAGCGCGGCACTTTGCGGCTTCATGCTTGTGTCGGAGCCGCAGCAACGGAGCGAGACCGCCGCGACCGGTCGCGCGGGCCTGCCGGTTTCCGTCTGGCTGCCGGTCACGGTCGCCGGTGTGATCTGGGGGGCCATGAATCTGGCCTGCATCCTGTTCTTCAGCTACGCGCCGCTTGCCATGGCCGCGCGCGGGATTGCGCCGACCACCGCGGCGTCGCTCACGAGCCTCTCGATCTGGCTGACGATTGTCGCGATCCCGTGCGGAGGTTATGTGGTCCAGCGGCTCGGCGCGCCGGTCGGAGCCATCTGCGTCTGCGGTCCGATTGCAGCGCTGGCGCTGCTGTCGTTCGCTCTCGATGTCTATCCAACCACCGCTTGCCTGATGTTCGGCATCGCGGTCGGTCCATTGTCGGGAGCCATTCTCTCGCTTCCCGCCGCTATCCTCGCACCGCTGCAGCGTCCGGTCGGCTTCGGCATTTTCTACACCTGCTTCTACGTGCTGATGGCCGTCGGCCCCTCCGTTGCGGGCCGCTTGCAGGACGCCTGGAACTCGCCGATAGCGGCGTTGATCGCCGCTGCGATATTGCTTGTAGCCGGATTGCCACTGTCACTGGGCTTCGTCGCGCTGTCGCAACCTTCGCGCGTCGCCGCGTCGAATGAAGAGCAGCGCCTGCGCGCGACCTCTTGAGCGAACCTTACAGGGCCATGCCCCCGGGGAACGCAGGCCGGAACCGGCCGAGCAACGAATTTTAAGGGGATATCAAAGGGTTGCCTTATGGCGCGGGGCTTCGAATCGCCCCTTCTTGCTTGCCTCAGAGGGCCGCATCCTTTATCCGGGTAGACGCCTCGCATGCGAGCGGCCCCGGCCGTGAATTTGAGCTGGGCGCATGATCCCGGAAAAGCGCACTCCAGGCCTGGAGTGTGCGGGGTGGGACACGGTTTCCGTGGGGTTCATGCTCGTATGAAGTCGGGATTGCAGAGGGACTAGTCCAGGAATGGCCAACGTTGTCGTCGTCGGCGCCCAGTGGGGCGACGAAGGGAAGGGCAAGATCGTCGACTGGTTGTCGGAGCAGGCCGACATCGTCGTGCGCTTTCAGGGCGGCCACAATGCCGGCCATACGCTGGTCATCAACGGCGAAACCTACAAGCTCGCGCTGCTGCCCTCCGGCGTGCTGCGGCCCTCGAAATTGGCTGTGATCGGCAACGGCGTGGTGTTCGACCCGCAGGCCTTTCTTGACGAGATCGCCAAGCTGAAGTCGCAGGGGGTCGCCGTCAGCCCGGACAATCTGCGCGTCGCCGAGAATGTCACGCTGATCCTGCCGCTGCATCGCGAGCTCGACGCGTTGCGCGAAACCTCCAATGCGGTCACCGCGATCGGCACCACCCGGCGCGGCATCGGACCGGCCTATGAGGACAAGGTCGGCCGCCGCGCGATCCGGCTGATGGATCTGGCCGATCTCGACACGCTGTCGCACAAGATCGACCGGCTGCTGGCGCACCACAATGCGCTGCGGCGTGGGCTCAATCTCGAAGAGATCGACGGCAAGGCGATCTTGCGCGAACTGACGGAGATGGCGCCAAAGCTCTTGCCTTACGCCGAGACGGTGTGGCGGTTGCTCGACCTGAAAAAGCGCGAGGGCAAGCGCATCCTGTTCGAGGGCGCGCAGGGCGCGCTGCTCGACGTCGACCACGGCACCTATCCCTATGTCACCTCCTCCAACACGGTAGCGGCGCAGGCCGCGACCGGGACCGGCATGGGGCCGGGCGCGGTCGGCTATGTCCTGGGTATCTGCAAGGCCTATACGACCCGGGTCGGCCAGGGCCCGTTTCCGACCGAGCTCCATGACGAGATCGGCGAGGAGATCGGCCGCCGCGGCAAGGAGTTCGGCGTCAACACCGGGCGCAAGCGGCGGGTCGGCTGGTTCGATGCCATGCTGGTACGGCAAACCGTCCGCACCTGTGGCATCAATGGCCTGGCGCTGACCAAGCTCGATATTCTGGACGGTTTCAATTCGATCGAGGTTTGCACGGGGTATCGGCTGGACGGCAAGGAAATCGACCATTTGCCGGCCGGCGAGGGCGCCCAGGCGAGGGTGGTGCCGATCTACGAGACCATCGAGGGCTGGAAGCAGCCCACCGCCAACGCCCGTTCCTGGGCCGATTTGCCGGCCCAGGCCATCAAATATGTCCGTCGTGTGGAGGAGTTAGTGGGTTGCCCAATTGCCCTGCTTTCCACCAGCCCGGAACGCGAGGATACTATCCTGGTTCAAAACCCGTTTGAGGCTTAACGGGATATTACTCGAAGGCGCGCACAGTTGAGTTGATATGGCCGATTACTACCCGCTGATCGCTCGCGCTATTGCCGGATTGGATCCCAACGCCCCCGGCGAGAGCCGGCGTGCGCTCTACGAGCGTGCGCGGGCGGCGCTGATTTCCCAGCTCCGCAGCGTTCAACCGCCGCTTTCTAGTCCGAGATCACCCGCGAAAGGTTGGCGCTGGAAGAGGCCGTCCGCAAGGTCGAATCGGAGGCCGCCCAGCGCGCCCGCGACGCCCGCGCTGGCGGCGGTGGCACCGCCGGCCCCTCTTCGCGGGGGGATGCCTTCCGCCGCTCCACCGGCACCCGGCCAGCTGATGCGGCCGCGCCGCCAAACGGCCAGCCCGCCGCGCCGACCGCTCGTCCGCGGCCATCGGCGCCGCCGCCTGCCGCTTCGCCCCCGCCGCGCAACGACCGGCCGCCGCTCGGGCCGGAGGGGGAGCGTCCGCCCCGTCCACCGCGGGCCGACGCGCCGCCCCCGCCGCGGCCGCAACCGCCGGTGCCGCCGCAGCCGCAGGTCTCGATGCAGGAGCCGCAGCTGCCCCCGGTCCGCGACCGCGCAGGGCCGTCGCCACCGCTGCCCCCGTCGCGCCGCCCCGGCGACAATGGCATCTCCCAGGCGCCGGGTGTACGCGGCTTCCGCGACATCGCCGCCGATGCCGACGATCTCGGCCGCGCCGCAGCCCAGGCCAACCGGGCCGCGCGGCGGACCTATGCCAATGTGCCGTCGCCCTCACCGGAGTTCGACCGGATCGAGCCGGACCTCGAGAACCGCGGCGGCGATTTCGCGCCGCCCTATTCCTACGAGGAGTCGATCGAGGAGGCCGAGCGCTATCCGCCGCCTGCGCCACCCGTCCCGCGTGCCCGCATCGGCACCGACCGCGAGCGCGAGCCCAAGCGCGCCCGCTCCAGTGCGGTGTTTCCGTTCAAGAGCGCGATCGCCGTCGGCATCGTGCTGATCCTGGTCGGCGCGGCGATCCTGTGGGGCAGGTCGGTGGTGTCAACCGTGAGCGGATTGTTCAAGTCACAGCCCGCGGTCGAGCAGCCGAAGGACGCCTCACAGCCGCTCTCCAAACCGAAGATTCCCGATCGCGTCGGCCAGCCGTCGTCGACCGAGCAGCCGGTGGCGCCGGTGGCGCAGCGCGTGGTGCTCTATGACGAGGATCCTTCCGATCCCAAGGGCAAGCAATATGTCGGCTCGGTGGTGTGGCGCACCGAACCGATCAAGGCATCCGGCAACGCCAAGGGCGACATCGCCGTGCGCGCCGATATCGACATTCCCGACCGCAAGTTCAAGATGACGATGTCGTTCCGCCGCAACACCAATTCATCGCTGCCGGCGAGCCACACCGCGGAGCTCACCTTCATCCTGCCGCCGGATTTTTCAGGCGGCGGTGTCGCAAACGTCCCGGGCATCCTGATGAAGTCGAACGAGCAGGCGCGCGGCACGCCGCTTGCGGGGCTTGCGGTGAAGGTCACCGACGGGTTCTTCCTGGTCGGGCTATCCAATGTCGATGCCGACCGCTCGCGCAACATCCAGCTCCTGAAGGAGCGCTCGTGGTTCGACGTGCCGCTGGTCTATGCCAACCAGCGCCGCGCCATCATCGCGATCGAAAAGGGCGCACCGGGCGAACGCGCCTTCAACGACGCCTTTGCGCTGTGGGGCGAATAGGGCTCCCGCCACCGACTATTTGGTCGTTCAGGCTTCAGGCGCCGCTGCTAGCCGCCGCAGTGCAGCGAGGCCGCAAGGGCGTCATCACAGGCGATCTGGACCCCGGAGCACGTCAACGCGTTGTTTGCCTGGAGGCAAAACCTGACGTTGAGAATGAGTATGAGGCGCTTGGCGCGATCGATGAACAGGTTCTCAAAGAGGTTCGAGAACCGCTGCCATGCCCTTGGGCTGTATTTCTTTTTCTACAACTTGCGCGTTCACAGGACGCTTGATGTAGAGCGGGCAAAGGCGGCTGGTGTTGTTGATCGCATCCTAGCGGATGGAAGATTGCATTTCCGTTATCGACGCCAGGCCGGCGCTGCGAGCGTGCTTGTGAAATCAGATGAATTGCGGAGACCAATACGGTGGCAGGCTTCGCCGCCGCTGCTATAAATAGCCCGGAGGCGGAGGGCAGAGCATGAAGCGTTACCTGATCTTCGCGGCCGTGGGACCGCTGCTCGGCGGCTTCTGGCTGCTGCTGACGACCACGATGATGTCGGGCTATTTCAGCCATCCGCCGAGCGCGGCCGAGATCGGCAAGCTGCTCGCGGTGTTCGTGACGACGCTGCACTTCAGCTATCTGTTCGGCCTGCTGCCCGCGCTGATGATCGGCGCGATCGAAGACATCCTCTATCACGTCAAGCGCATCGGCCCGACGTTGCGCATCCTGCTGGTCGGCGTGGTTGCGTTCGGTGCGGCCGAACTCCTGTACGGCTCGCGCGGCCAGGACAGCGGCCTGTTCCAGTTCATCATGTACGGCCTGGTCGGTTTCATCCCCAGCACGCTGAGCGCTTTCCTCGTGCATAAATTCGTCGAGGAGCCGGAGCCGCCGGCGCAGGCGTCGCCTGCGACATAAAAAACGGCGGGCAAGGCTGCCCGCCGTGTAGTGGTTTTGCGTGATCGAAAGCGGTCAGCGGCCGTTGCCGCGGCAGCCGCCATTGGGCCCGATGTGATAGCCGCGCGGGCAGGCATGCGCCGCCGGATCGGCATAGTTGCGCAGGCAACCGCCATAGGGGCCGCGATGCCAGCCGGCGCCGCATCCGCCCGCCACCTGGACGAGATTGGCGTTTGGCGCGGTGTCGACGGGGGCGATCGATCCAGCCTCCGACGTGCCTTTTCGTGCCGCGATGAACTCGGCACCACCATGCTCGGCCGCTGCGACGGCACCTTCACCACGGTGCGGCGCGAGCTGCGCCAGGTGGTCGAGACCAATGACGATCGTTATTGCCTCGTGCGCAACACCGGCGATCGCGCATCGATGTTCGTGCATCGCGGCCGCGAATTCACGCTGCGGCCGGGTTCGATCGTGCTGCTGAAGCTCGACGAGCCGTTCTTCGCAGCCGATGGCACCAGCCGCAAGCGCTGCGCGCGGTGCGGCTGAAGGCGGTTCTGACGATCCTCGAACAATGCTTTACGGAGCCAGATTTTTCCGCGCAGAAGCTCCTGCCGGCCTGTCGGAGCGCTATGTCAACGAGCTGCTTTATGAGGCCGGTGCCAGCTTCACAATCCGGTTGAACGAGTTGCGGATGCGCAAGGCCGCCGACCTGCTGGCGCACGGCACCAGCCGTATCAGCGATATCGCTTTCGAATGCGGCTTCAACGACCTCTCTTATTTCAACCGCTGCTTCCGCCGCCGTTTCGGGCTGACACCGACGGCGGCAAGGGGGAAATAAAGCAACTTGCGCTGGCTTCGCGCGTTACCATCTGATGGCCATGGCAAACGAACAGGCATTCCGTAACCCCCACGCTGGCCGCGCCTCCCGCGCGACTTTCAGCGGCGCGGAGGCGCGCGGCAAAGTCATCGACCAGGAAGGGCGGGAGATTCCGGAGGCGCCGGGCGCGTCCTTCGGCGGCATTCATTTCGATTTCCGCCATTCCGCGGCCAACCCGTTCGGTCAGCTCACCCGCGAGCAGCGGCTGAAGCGGCTGGAGGCGGTCGCCAAGGTCCTGGACGTCGCCTTCATCCTGCCCGGCACGAAGATCCGCTACGGCGTCGACGGCATCATCGGGCTGATCCCCGTGGTCGGCGACATCATCGCAACCGGTCTGTCGCTGTGGCTGGTCCATGAAGCGCGCGCGCTCGGCGCACCGTGGCATGTCACGGCGCGGATGCTCGGCAATGTCGCCTTCCAGGGCGTGGTTGGCACCGTGCCGATCGCCGGCGATGCCATCGACGTGCTGTTCCGCGCCAACATGCGCAACGCGCGGCTCCTGCGGAACTGGCTCGATAAACAGCCGCGCTAGTCTAGCCTCCAAAACAAAACGCCCCCGGATTTTCATCCGAGGGCGCATCGCACGAAACAGAAAGAAAGCTTACGCCGCGTCCTTGTCGCTGGCGGCGGCCGCCGGCTCAGGCTTGCGCGGCCGGCGCGGCAGCGGGAACGCCTCGCTCTCATAGAGCGAGCGGATGCCGCTCTGGTCGAAGCGAGCTTCCTCGACCTGCAGATAGGCGCCATTCAGCGAATCCGCGGGCAGCTCCTCGATCGCGAAGCGAACCGCTTCAGCCGCGGTGCCAAACCGCCGATACGCGAAACCAGCCCGCTTCTTCTTGCGGATCGCGGCGGGGAAAAGTTCAGCGGCGGTGTTGAAGTTGAACGGACGCAAAGGACGCATGGTCTATGACCTCTTATCTTCTTGGCGCTAGCGTGAGCGTGGTTGGGGATCAGACGCCGGTTTGCGCCGCAACCGACGGCGCGCCGTGCACATCATTTCGCCCCCTAATATAGGCCTGTTTGACAGAATTGCGAATCCTGCCGGACCAAATCGTGAATCTGGAACCGATCTAACGGTAATGAGACAAGCCTTTTGATTTCAAAGACTTATGTGGTTCACAACTTGCCAAGCAAGAGCAGGACGAGCAGCACAACCAGAATTACGCCACCTATGCCCATTCCGGAATGGCCCATGCCGTAGCCGTAGCCGCCGAACCGGCCGCTGAAGCCGCCCAAGAGATAAATGATCACCAGAATGATCAGGATCAGCCCAAGCGACATGCCACCCTCCGCTCATTAGCTGGCCGACTTCAAAACTTACGCCGCGCCGCCTGTCCTGCAAAGCACATTCAATGCCATGTGTCCCTGATTTGAGGTGAGGGTGCCGACGAAGCGCTTCGCGCGAACGCTCCGGGGCGTTAGGGGAAGCTATTTCTGGCTGTCGTCGATCGGCAGCACCTTCAGCGGGCTTGCATAGGGCTCGACGCGCAGCGAGTCCTTGGCGATCAGGCCGATCCTGTGCAGCGGCGCCTGTTCGAGATCACCGCTCGCGGATTTGCGCACCGCATATTGCCAGACGCTGAGCGAGCCGTTGGCGACCAGCGCTTTGGCAATGCCGCCGGCATTGCCGTCCATCTTCGCCAGTTCGCCGTCGGGAATGCCGATCACGACTTCATCCCTGCTCGTGATCACCTTGAACAGGGACACCTTGTCGGCGGCGAAGGCAGGCTGGACCACGATGCTCTCCATGATGAGGCCGGCCAGGCCGAGGCCGGCAAGCCAGCGTTTTTGACATTTGCTTTGTTTGGATTTTCCTCGCGTTTGCGCGCAAGGCAGACGGAGAGGACCCGTCAAAAACAAAACCCCGCGCGACCAAGCCTTGGTCGCACGGGGTTCCAATCGCGTTCGAAGCGGAAGCATGATCCGGAAAGGTGTGTAGCGGTTTTCCGAAAAGATCATGCTCAATCAGAATTAGAGCGCGACGGCATCTCCCATCGCGCTCTGGAGCTTATTTGGCCTTCAGCTTCAGCGCCGCCGAGTTGATGCAGTAGCGCAGGCCGGTCGGCCCCGGGCCGTCGTTGAAGACATGGCCGAGATGGCCGGAGCATTTCGAGCACAACACCTCGGTGCGGATCATGCCGTGGCTGGCGTCCCGCTCCTCGTCGACATGGCTCTCGGCCGCCGGCTGGGTGAAGCTCGGCCAGCCGCAGCCGGAATCGAACTTGGCATCGGACTCGAACAACGTCTGCCCGCAGCCCGCGCACACATACGTGCCCGGCTTGGTCTCGTACTCATACTCGCCCGTGAACGGGCGCTCGGTCGCTTTCTCGCGCAGGACGGCATACTGCATCGGCGTCAATTCCTTGCGCCACTCGGTCTCGCTCTTCACGACCTTGTCTTGGGTGTTGTTGTCTTGGGTGTTGTTGTCTTGGGTCTTGGTGTCGGACATCGATACTCCTTTCGGGCGCATGATCCGGAAAACGAAAGATCATGCGCAAACAGCAGGCCAAAGCGCGATGATCATCGCGCTTTGGAGAAGCCCCATCAGTTGGAGACGTTCGCGCTTTTTACCAGCGTCGGCTTCTCGATGTAGTTTTCCGCAAACAGCTTCTTCAGGTTGTCGACCTTCGGCAGGTCGTTATAGGCAATATAGGGCTGGTTGGGGTGCAGCGTCAGGTAGTCCTGGTGATAGGCCTCCGCCGGGAAGAAGCCCTGCAGCGCCGTCACCTTGGTCACGATCGGCTTGCCATAGACCTTGGCGGCATTGAGCTGGGCGATATAGGCGTCCGCCACCTTCTTCTGGTCGTCGGAGGTTGTGAAGATCGCCGAGCGATATTGCGTGCCGAAGTCCGGGCCCTGGCGGTTGAGCTGGGTCGGATCATGCGCGACCGAGAAATAGATCTGCAGGATCTTGCCATAGGAGATTTTCTTCGGGTCGAACTTGATCTGCACGGACTCGGCGTGGCCGGTGGAACCGGTCGAGACCTGCTCATAGGTCGCCGTCATCTGGCTGCCACCGGCATAGCCGGACACCGCGTTCACCACGCCCGCGGTATGCTGGAACACGCCCTGCACACCCCAGAAGCAGCCGCCCGCGACCACGGCGGTCTGCAGGCCGTCGGTGGACGCCACGTCGGCGGCAGGCGCGGGAATTACCACCGCGTCCTCGGCGGCGCGGGTCGGGACGGAGATGAAGGCGGCGATCGCCAGCGCGCCGATGGCGGCGGCGCAGAGCGAAAGGCGGCTGAACTGGCTCATGGCATGTCCTCTCTGGGGAAGGGCTGGATGTCGGGTTTTGGCTTAGTTTAGGGCGTACAGCCCGCGCTTCACAACACAGGCGTCGGCTTTGGTGTGCCTAAGATACGGGTCATGGGCTCAATTGTTACGCGCGGAGAGACACGAGTCTGTGAATAAAATGCCTTATGACCAAGGCGTTAATGCGCAATTCAGCGACCGTTTGGCGAAATCGCCAAAACCCGCTTTAAGTGAACCGCGGCATTTCCTGATCGACAAACCCTTCGTAGTGCCGGAGCATTTTGCTGATGTTGCGCGCCGTTTTCCTGGCCACCTTCACGCTGCTGTCGATGGCGGTTCCGGCTTTGGCCGATCCCCAGCTCAATGACGACCTCACCGTCTGCCGCGACCGGCAGAACGACCTCAAGACCCGCGCCGAAGCCTGCGAGAAAGTCATCGCGGCGGGAAAGGCGGCGCCGAAGGACCTCGCGGTCGCGCTTCTCACCCGCGGCGACGTGCTCGCCGCCAAGCGCGATTACGACAAGGCAATCGCTGTCTATACCGACGCGCTCAAGTCCGACCCCGACAACGTCAGGGCCATGGAAGGGCGAGGCATCGCCTATGAGCACAAGGGGCAGGACGATCTCGCGATGGCCGACTACAACGCGGCCCTGCAGAAGCGTCCAAATTTTGGCGCCCCCTACAACAGCCGTGGAACGATCTACCTGCGACGGGCTGCGCTGCAGAGCGCGCAGGATGACTTCACCTCGGCGATCAGGATCGCGCCAAAGTTCCTGCTGCCCTACACCAACCGTGCACGCGTCGAGACCATGAACAAGGAGTATGACGCAGCCCTCGCCGATTTCGCCAAGGCGGCGGAGATCGATCCGAACGAACCGCGCATCGCCGTCAACCGCTGCGTGACCTATGCCGCAATGGGCAGGTTCGACGAGGCGTTTGCCGATTGTACCAGCGTCATCGAGAAATTCCCGAAGAACCAATATGCCCTGAACAACCGGGCGGACGCCTATCTGGCAAAGGGCAATCTCGACGCGGCGTTGAAGGACTACAACACCGTCCTCGGGCTCAACCCCAACAATGTGCGGGCGCATGCGGGCCGGGGCCAGCTGTTCGAGCGGCGGCGCAATCTGGACCAGGCGCGGGCTGACTATCGCTCGGCCGCCTTCGCACTCACGCCGTTCGACGAGATCGACGTGGCCAAGGCGCGCGCCACGGCACAGGAGCGCCTGAGCGCGCTGACGGCGCAGGGGCCGGGCGGATCGGTCAAGACCCAGCGCGTCGCGCTCCTGATCGGCAACGGCGCCTACAAGAACGTACATGCGCTCGACAACCCGCCGCGCGACGCCAAGCTGATCGCCGATCAGTTGAAAGGCCTCGGCTTCCAGACCGTGACGCTCGCCAACGATCTGACGCGCGACAAGTTCTTCGAGACGTTGCGCAACTTCGCAAGCGAGGCGGAGAAGGCCGACTGGGCTGTGGTCTATTATGCCGGCCACGGCTTCGAGATCGGCGGCGTCAATTATCTGGTGCCGGTCGATGCCAAGCTCGCCGTCGACAAGGACGCCGAGACCGAAGCGGTGGCGCTGGAGCAGGTGATCGCCGCGGTCGGCGGCGCGCGCGGCCTGCGGCTCGTAATACTCGACGCCTGCCGCGATAATCCCTTCGCGCCGACCATGCAGCGGACGATCGCGCTGAAACTGGTCGACAAGGGCTTTTCCAACATCGAGCCGTCGGCCGGTTTCATGATCGTCTATGCGGCCAAGCACGGCGAGACCGCGCTCGACGGCGAGGGCAAGGACAGCCCGTTCGCGATGGCGCTGGCGCACGACATCAAGGACCATGTCGAGGTGCGAAAATTGTTCGACATCGTCCGCGACGACGTGTGGACCGCGACCAGGCACGGGCAGCAGCCCTTCACCTACGGCTCGCCGCCGGGACGCGAGGATTTTTATTTCGCGGGGAGGTGACGTTTGCAGGATTGCGCAGCAATCCAAAAGCGTCATTCCGGGATGCTGCGCAAGCACCAGACCCGGAATCTTCGAGATTCCGGGTTCGCCTCTTCGAGGTGCCCCGGAATGACGGGAAAACTCACACCACCACGCTTAACCTTTTCGCCGCCCGCGTGATCCCCGTATACAGCCACCTTGCACGGCTGTCCTGGAACGCAAAGCTCTCGTCGAACAGCACGACGTCGTCCCATTGCGAGCCCTGCGACTTGTGCACGGTCAGCACATAGCCGTAGTCAAACTCGTCATAGGGTTTTCGCTGCTCCCACGGGATCGCTTCGATCCCGCCCTCGAAGCAGTCGCAGCGCACGGAGACTTTCGTCACCTTGTGACTGAACTCTTCATCAGGTGAGAGTCGCATGCTGACGATCCTCGATTTCGAGCGCGAGGCGGTGCGCGACTTCACCCGCCACAGCCCGCCATTGAACAACCCTTTCTTGCGGTTGTTGCGCAGGCACACCAGCTTGTCGCCGGCGACCGGCAACGGCTCCTCGATGTGTTGCCGCTGCCGCATCCGCATGTTGTAGGCGCGGCGGGTGTTGTTGCGCCCGACCAGCACCTGGTCGGCTTTCATCACCTTGTCCGGATCGAGCTCTGAGCGCGACACCACCTCGCTCTCGCCATAGCGGCCGATGTCGAGCTCGCGGCCCTCGCGCACGTCCATCGACATCCGCACGATCGGATCGTCCTGGGCCTGGCGGTGCACCTCGGTCAGCATCGCGTCGGGCTCGCTGCCGGTGAAGAAGCCGGCGCCCTGGATCGGCGGCAACTGCGCGGGGTCGCCGAGCACCAGCAGCGGACATTCGAACGAGAGCAGGTCGCGGCCCATCTCTGCATCGACCATCGAGCATTCGTCGATCACGATCAGCTTCGCCTTGGACGCGGGCGCGTCGTCCCAGAGCTCAAAGCTCGGCTGCTCGACGCCGCTCTCTCGCGCGCGGTAGATCAGCGAGTGAATGGTGGAGGCGTTGTCGCAGCCCTTGTTGCGCATGACGAGCGCCGCCTTGCCGGTGAAGGCTGCGAATTTCACCTCGCCATCGACGCCGTCGGCGATGTGCCGCGCCAGCGTGGTCTTGCCGGTGCCGGCATAGCCGAACAGGCGGAACACAGGCGGCGTGCCGTTCTTGCCGGGCTTGGCCTTGAGCCAGTCGGCGACGGCTTTCAGCGCGGAATCCTGGTGCGGGGTGAAGGTGGTCATGATTTTATCGGGAGACGAGCCGCGCGGCAACTCAAGCGCCCACAAACTAACCATTCGCCCGTTCTGATCAAGCCTGCTTCCGCGGCGCGGAATTGCCATGCGCAACCAGCGCTAGACTTGGGCCCTGCGCGGACTACACTGACGGAAAAATAACAGGGTGGTGTTGGGAGAGACGTCATGAAATTCGGCATCTTCTACGAGCTGCAATTGCCGCGCCCGTGGGTTGAGGGCGACGAGCTGAAGCTTTATCAGAACGCGCTGACGCAGCTTGAGACCGCCGACCGGTGCAATTACGACTATGCCTGGGTGGTCGAGCATCATTTCCTCGAGGAATATTCGCATTCGCCGGCGCCTGAATCCTTCCTCGCCGCGGCGAGCCAGCGCACGAAGCAGATCAGGCTCGGCCACGGCATTTTCCAGCTCACCACCAATCATCCCGCGCGCGTCGCCGAGCGCGTTGCGGTGCTGGATCTCCTGAGCAACGGCCGCTGCGAGTTCGGCATGGGCGAGAGCGCTTCCATCACCGAGCTCACGCCGTTCGGACGCGACATGGAAACCAAGCGCGAGGTGTTCGAGGAAGCGGTGCAGGCGATCTTCCCGATGTTTACCAAGGTCGGCACCGAGCATCACGGCAAATATTTCGACATCCCCTTGCGCAATGTCGTGCCGAAGCCGGTGCAGAAGCCGCATCCGCCGCTTTGGATGGCATGCTCGCAGTTGCCCACCATCGAGCGCGCGGGCCAGAACGGCTTTGGCGCGCTCGGCTTCCAGTTCGTCAGCGCCGATGCCGCGCATGCCTGGGTGCACGCCTATTACAACGCCATCACCAAGCGGCTGAAGAAGCTCGCCGACTACGAGATCAATCCGAACATGGCGCTGGTGTCGTTCTTCATGTGCGCCAAGACGGACGAGGAGGCGCGCAAGCGCGCCGACGGCGCGACCTTCTTCCAGTTTGCGCTGCGCTATTACGGCCAGGGTCAAAACAGGGCTCGCCCGGCGCCGGGCACGGTCAACATGTGGGACGAGTACAACAAGTGGAAGCGGGAAAATCCGGAAGCGCAGGAAGCGGCACTTCGCGGCGGCCTGATCGGCTCGCCCGAAACCATCGCCAGGAAACTGCGGCGCTTCCGCACCTCCCATATCGACCAGGTGATCCTGCTCAACCAGGCCGGCAAGAACACCCACGAACACATCTGCGAGTCGCTCGAGCTGTTCTCGAAGGAAGTGATGCCGGAATTCAAGCACGATCCCGAGCATGAGGAATGGAAGAAGGGCGTCATGAGCGGCGCGATCCAGCTCGAGGAGATCGACACCCAGGCGTTCACCGACCGCTACGGCAAGCTCGCGGTCAGCGTCGCGCCGAAGAAGGTCGCGGCGGGATAGCTGCGCTATTGCAGCGCTGCCAGCAATTCATCCGGCCGCTCCGCCATCATCATGTGGCCGGCGCCGGCGAGCACAACGGTGCGCGAGCTGGGCAGTGCCGCGGCGAGCGCCTTGCCGGCCTTGGCGGGCGTCATCATGTCGCGCTCGCCGAGTACCAGGGTCGCCGGCACCTTGATCGTTGCCGCGGCGGCGACGGCATTTTGATAGGCGTTGCAAGCCGAGAGATCGTTGAACAATACGCCGGGCTTGCATCGTTCGAGAATGCGCTGTGCGCCGCCATGCATCCACAGGCCCGGCGCCAGGCTCCCGCCCAACTCGGCCTGATGGCCGAGGCCCCAGATCGAAACCATGTCGACCGCGTCATGGTTGTTCGCTTCCGCCGCCTTGAGCAGGTCGGGGCCGACAGTCATGGCTGCCGCGGTGCCGACCAGCGCGAGGCCGGATACTTTTGCGGGATACCGCGCCGCGGTCTCCAGCGCGATCAGCGAGCCCATGGAATGTCCGATGAGTTTTGCGGTCGCGGCGCCTGCGGCATCGAGCAGCGCGGCGGTCCAGTCGGCCATCTCGGCGATGGTCGCAAGCGGCGCGCCCGAGGAGCGGCCGTGTCCCGGCAAATCCGGCGCCAGCACGTTATGGCCGTGATGCGCGAACCAGCGGTCGTGCAGGGCCCAGGCGGTATGATCCATCCCGGCGCCATGCAGGAACACGACGGTCGGCAGGGACGGCTCGAATGCCTTGCCTCCAGTAGCAATAAAGGTGTCGGCGCCGTTGACGGTGAGCTGCATGGTTCAAGTCCTCTGCGAAGAGCGAAGCGCCTGGCCGAGATCGTCGGTGATGTCCTGCGCCGTTTCGATGCCGACCGACAATCGCACCAGTTCCTCGCCGATGCCGGCGGCCTTGAGCTGCTCGGCGTTCATCTGCTGATGCGTCGTAGAGGCAGGATGGATCACCAGCGTCTTGGCGTCGCCGACATTGGCGAGATGGCTGATCATGCGCAGGCTCTCGATGAATTTCTTGCCCGCAGGCCGGCCGCCCTTGATGCCGAAGCTGATGATTGATCCGGCGCCGCGCGGCAGCAATGTTTTCGCGAGCTCATGATCGGCATGATCGGGCAGGGAAGGGTGCAGCACCCATTCGACCGCCTTGTTGCCTTTAAGGAAGTCGAGAATGGCAGCCGTGTTCGCCATGTGCCGTTCCATGCGCACACCGAGCGTCTCCGCGCCCTGTAGCAATTGAAAGGCATTGGTCGGCGACAGGCAGGCGCCGAAATCGCGCAAGCCCTCGGTCCGCGCGCGCATGATGAAGGCGGCAGGGCCGAACTGCTCGTCGAAGACGATGCCGTGATAGCCGGCATAGGGCTCGGTCAGCACGGGAAACTTGGCCGACGCGCGCCAGTCGAACTTGCCGCCATCGATGATGGCGCCGCCGATCGCGATGCCATGGCCGCCGATCCATTTGGTGGTCGAATGCATCACGATGTCGGCCCCGAGATCGATCGGCTTGCTGAGATACGGCGTTGCGAAGGTGTTGTCGATCAACAATGGAATCTTCGCCGCATGCGCGATGTCGGCGACTTTCGGGATGTGCAGCACTTCGAGGCCGGGGTTGCCGATGGTCTCGCCGATCACCAGCCGCGTATTGGGCTTGATCGCCGCGCGGAACTCGTCCAGTGCCCGCGGCTTTACGAAGGTTGTGGTGATGCCGAAGCGCGGCAGCGTGTGCGCGAGCAGATTGATGGTGCCGCCATAGAGCGAGGAGGAGGCGACGATATGGTCGCCGGCATTGAGGAGCGTCGCGATCGCCAGATGCATCGCAGCCATGCCGCTCGCGGTAGCCACCGCGCCGACGCCGTTCTCCAGCGCCGCCAGCCGTTCCTCGAGCACGGCAATCGTCGGGTTCGAGATCCGCGTGTAGATGTGGCCCGCGCGTTCGAGATTGAACAACGCGGCCGCGTGGTCGGAATCCTGGAAGACGTAGGACGTGGTCTGATAGATCGGGACCGCCCGCGCTCCTGTCACGGGATCGGGATGCTGTCCCGCGTGGAGACTGAGCGTTTCAAAGCCGGGCGGTTTCGGTGCGGGCATCCTGGACTCGATCTGTTTGTAAAACGGAGAGGAGACGGCGGCCGTTCTGCCACAGTTCGCCGGCGTCCGTCAGCCCCTTCCATTCATTCCTTCTCCCGCGTCGCTGTGCCGTAGAAGGCCGTTATCGTTTCGCCGCCAACAAAGAAATTCTGTGAGATTGCCGATACGGGGCTTTCACCCGAAATTCCCTACCGAGATCGTCATGCGCGGGCTTGACCCGCGCATCCATCGAAAAAGAGCTTCTTGCTCAGGAGGGATGGATTGCCGGGTCAAGCCCGGCAATGACAAGCCGGAGCGGATGTGCGGGGAAAAGCCATGTCGGACATTGCGGTCAAGGTATCGGAGCCGATTGCGTTAAGGGCGCGATGGAACGAGGACTGGCTCGCGCTGGCGATCGGTCTTCTGGTGTTTGCGCTGGCGCTGTTTTCGATCAGCGGCATCGACCTCCTGGGTTGGGCGGTGACGACCTCGGTCTACACCGATCTTTCCAACGCGCTTGGCCCGGTCGCCAAGGCCTATGCCTGGCTCGGCGGTGGCGGCTCGCTGCTGCTTACCTATGCCGCGCTTGTCATCGTGTTGAGCGTCGGCGTCAGCGCGCTCGGCGCCGACGTCAGGAAATTCGCGCTCGCCTTTACCGCCGTATTCGCCATCGCCTATGCCGCCTGGATCATCGGCAGCTACGCTCACATTGCCGCAGTGACGCCGGCCGAGCAGCAGAAGTTCGGCATCAGCTGGTCGCTGAAATTGACCAATGAGGGCGGCTATGTCGTCGCGCTGTTGTTTGAACTCGTGATCGCCAACTTCTTCCCGCGCGTGGCTAGCTGGCTGAAGGAAGCCATCCGCCCCGAGCTCTACATCAAGATCGCGATCGTCATTCTCGGTGCCACCGTCGCGGTGACCGCGGCCGGTCGGCTCAATCTCGCGTCCTCGCTGTTGCTGCGCGGCGCGGCCGCGATCGTCGAGGCCTATCTGATCTATTGGGCCGTGGTTTATTATGTCGCGCGCAAATGGTTCGGCTTCAGCCGCGAATGGTCGGTGCCGCTCGCTTCCGGCATCTCGATCTGCGGCGTGGCGGCGGCGATCGCCACCGGCGGGGCGATCCGCGCGCGGCCGGCGGTGCCGGTGCTGGTGTCATCGCTGGTGGTGGTGTTCGCAGTGGTGGAGGTGCTGATCCTGCCGTTCCTGGCCCAGACGTTCCTGTGGCAGGAACCGCTGGTGGCCGGCGCCTGGATCGGGCTGGCCATCAAGACCGACGGCGCGGCGGTCGCGGGCGGCGGCATCACGGAGTCGCTCATCATGGCGAAGGCCGCCGCCGAAGGCATCAAATATCAGCCGGGCTGGATCCTCGCGACCACCACCACGGTAAAAATCTTCATCGATATCTTCATCGGCGTCTGGGCCTTCATCCTCGGCTATATCTGGACCAACTATATCGACAAGGGCCCGGACAAAGCGAAGGCTTCGGAGATCTGGCAGCGCTTCCCGAAATTCATCCTGGGCTTCGTGCTGGTGTTCGCGATCTCGCTGTGGCTCGCGGTCGGCACCACGCCTGAGATCGCCAAGGCTCTGCCGGCGGCGGCGGGCGAGGCCAATGTGTTCCGGGTGATCTTCTTCATCCTGACCTTCTTCTCGATCGGCGTGCTCTCCGATTTCCGCAAGCTGTGGCAGCAGGGCTTTGGCAAACTGGCGGCGGTCTATTTCGTCAGCCTGTTCGGCTTCGTGATCTGGGTGGGCCTCTTGATCTCCTGGCTGTTCTTCAGCGGGTTCAAGCCGCCGCTTGCCACCTGACGGAGGACGCATTATGTCGCAATCTGATCTGAGAGACGAAATCGCGGCGCCGGCCGAGCCCTTGCTGCCGATCGAAAAGAAGCTGATCGGCTTCAGCCTTGGCCTTGGGCTGGTGCTCCTCGCCGTCTTGATCGCGGTAAATCACTTCTTTCCGATCAAGCTGTAACGCTGGCATTCGAACCTGCGAAGTGAAGGCCGGCGATCGCGCCGGCCTTTTGTTTTCTGGCGGCGACCAGGATGCTGCTCAATTCATGATTAATGGATTGCGACGCTTTCTTGAGCGGAAAAATTTGCGCCGCGCCTGATCCCGATGCCGCAACAAACGCTTCGTGAATCCGATCTGCAACAGCATCGGCATTGCTATTTTCGTACGGCCCTCGACAGGTCGAATGCGCCGCACCATCATTTTCATCGATCATAATGATCGCTTTGGGAGATCGATGATGAAGCGTCGGGAATTTCTGCAACTGTCGGCCGGCACTGTGGCCTCTGCCGCGTTGGCGTTGCAGGCGCGCGCCGAAGACCAACCGAAGGTGATGCGTATCGGCACGCAAAAGGGCGGATTCTTCCCGGCGGTAAAGGCACGCCACACGGTCGAGGACGCGTTCAAGCCGCTCGGCATCGAGATCCAGTGGGTCGACTTCCAGTTCGGCCCGCCGCTGCTGGAGGCGATCAACGTCGGCAGCGTCGATTTCGGCTATGTCGGCGATGCGCCGCCGATCTTTGCCCAGGCCGCGAATGCACGCATCCGCTATGCCGCCGCGGTGAAGCAGGACGGCAATACGCAGGCAATCATCGTGCCGAAGGACTTACCCGTTAGGACGCTGGCTGATCTCAAGGGCAAGCGCGTCGCCTTCGGCAAGGGATCGAGCGCGCACAATCTGCTGGTGGCTGCGCTGGAGAAGGCCGGTCTCTCCTGGGGCGACATCACGCCCGTGCCGCTGGCGCCGGCCGATGCGACGGCGGCCTTCGTGAAGGGCTCTGTCGACGCCTGGTCGATCTGGGATCCTTATCTGGCGCTCGCCGAGCTCAAGCAGGATGCGCGCGTCATCGCCTTCAACAAGGACATCCACGAACCCTATTCATTCTACATCGTCGGCGCCGATTTCGTCGAAAAATATCCGGCGCTGGTGGCGCGCCTCGACACGGTGTTCGCCGCCGAAGGCGCGTGGGCCAACGCCCATCACGAGGAGGTGGCGAAAGCGCAAGCCGAAGCAACCGGAGTTGATCTCGAGGCCATCAAGCGCTTTGTCGATCGTTCCAACTATCGCGTCATTCCCGTCGATGACGAGGTGATCAGGAGCCAGCAGGCGGTCGCCGACCGCTTTGCTCGCCTTGGCCTCATTCCGAAACAGGTGAAAGTGTCCGACATCGTCTGGAAATGGACACCGGGCTCGTGATGGGCGCATTCCATCTGACGTGAAAAGCTTTTCGTATCCAATTGGAAGACCCGCGCGCGTGTTCGTGCAAATTCTCGAACACGGCAGGGTTTGCAGAACGCCGGGACATGACATGAAACATCTCGTAAGAAGCTGGATCGCGCGCGCGGTGCTCTCGGTCAGCCTTGTCGCCGCCACCGTCGGCGCATCCTATGGAGAGGACAAGGTTGTCCGCATCGGCTACCAGAAATATGGCAAGCTGGTGCTGCTGAAGGGCCGCGGCACGCTCGAGCAGAAGCTCAAGCCGCTTGGATATTCGGTTTCCTGGATCGAGTTTCCCTCCGGTCCGCCGCTGCTGGAAGCGCTTAACGTCGGCTCGATCGACTTCGGCATTGCCGGCGAGACGCCGCCGATCTTCGCGCAGGCGGCCGGTGCGCCGCTGGTCTATCTCGCCTACGATCCGCCGGCGCCACAGGGCGAGGCGATCCTGGTGCCGAAGGACAGCTCGCTGAAATCGGTCGCCGACCTCAAAGGCAAGAAGGTCGCCCTGAACAAGGGCTCCAATGTGCACTATCTCCTGGTGCGCGCGCTGGAGCAGGCCGGGCTGAAATACAGCGACATCCAGACCGTGTTTCTGGCGCCCGCCGACGCGCTGGCCGCGTTCACGCGCGGCTCGGTCGACGCCTGGGTGATCTGGGACCCCTACGAGGCGGCGGCGGAAGCCTCGACCGGCGCGCGGATCCTTGCCGATGGCACCGGGCTCGTCGCCAACCACCAGTTCTATTTCTCGTCGCGGAAGTTTTTGACCGACAACGCCAAGGCGGTCGATGTCGTGCTCGACGCGCTCAATGAGGTCGACGACTGGACCAAGCACAATATCGAAGCCGTCGCCGAACAGCTCAGTCCATCGATCGGTCTGCCTGCCTCCGTGCTCGCGGTGTCGCTCTGGCGCGAGTTCTACGGGATACTGCCGATCGACAACGAGGTGATCGCGAGCCAGCAGCGCATCGCCGACACGTTTGTGGCACTCGGCCTGGTGCCGAAGGCCATCAATGTTTCCGACCTGTAACGCAAACCGGGTTCCTGATCATGACACAACACTCGTCCTCCAACGCGAACATCCTCTGGTTCCTGCCGACCCACGGCGACGGCCGTTATCTCGGCACCTCCACCGGCGGGCGCGAGGTGAATTTCAACTATCTGCGTCAGATCGCGCAGGCCGCCGACCAGCTCGGCTATTTCGGCGTGCTGCTGCCGACCGGGCGGAGCTGCGAGGACTTCCTGGATCGTGGCTTCCAGCGTCGCGCCCTTCACCGAGCGGCTGCGCTATCTCGTGGCGGTCCGGCCCGGCCTGCAGTCGCCGAGCGTGGCGGCACGGATGACGGCCACGCTCGACCGCATCACGGGCGGCCGCCTGCTGATCAACGTCGTCACCGGCGGTGACCCGATAGAGAACAAAGGCGACGGCATCTTCCTCGACCACGACGCCCGCTATGCCGTGACCCGGGAGTTCCTGAGCGTCTATAGCGATCTTCTCGCCGGCAAGACCGTGAACTTCAACGGCGAGCATATCCGCATCGAGGACGGCCGCGTGCTGTTCCACCCGGCGCAATCGCCGCGCCCGCCGCTCTATTTCGGCGGATCGTCGGATGCCGGAACCGACGTCGCCGTCGACAGCGTCGACAAATATCTGACCTGGGGCGAGCCGCCGGCGTAGGTTGCCGAGAAAGTCAATCGCGTGAAGGCTGCAGCGGCCAAACGCGGGCGCAAACTTTCCTTTGGCATCCGCCTCCACGTGATCGTGCGCGAGACCAATGCGGAAGCGTGGGCCGCTGCCGACGACCTGATCAAGCACGTCACTGACGAGACCATCGGGTCGGCCCAGAAAATCTTCTCGCGCATGGACTCGGTCGGCCAGCAGCGCATGGCGCAACTGCATGGCGGACGCCGCGACAAGCTCGAAATCGGCCCCAATCTCTGGGCCGGCGTCGGCCTGGTGCGCGGTGGCGCCGGAACCGCGTTGGTCGGCGACCCCGCGACGGTGGCGGCGCGTATCCGGGAGTATCAGCAGGTCGGCATCGATACCTTCATCATGTCCGGCTACCCGCATCTGGAAGAAGCCTATCGCTTCGCCGAGTTGGTGTTCCCGCTGCTCGAATTGGAGCGGCCCAGAAATGTCACGCCCATCCGCGTCAACACCGGCCCGTTCGGGGAGACCATCGCCAACGAGCAGCGCCCGCTGCAGAAGGTCGCCGAAATCATGAGTGTGATCGACAGTCTGCCGCGCGCACGCTCCGGGCGTTGGCCCGGCGCCGACGGCCTGATCCAGTGGATCGTGCCGCTGGCAATCATCCTGATCTGGCAGGTCGCCTGCATGACCGGGTTGGTGTCGGAGCGTGTGCTGCCGGCGCCGAGCGAGGTCGTGCGTTCGGGCTGGAAGCTGCTGCTCTCCGGTGAGCTCGAACGCAACATCTGGGTCAGCTTCTGGCGCGCGGGCATCGGCTTTCTGATCGGCGGCGGCATCGGCTTCGCGTTCGGCCTTGCCAACGGCCTGTCGGAACTTTCCAGCAAGCTGACCGACACCACGCTGCAGATGGTCCGCAATGTGCCGCATCTGGCGCTGATCCCGCTGGTGATCCTGTGGTTCGGCATCGACGAGACCGCAAAGTTGTTTCTGGTCGGGCTCGGTGTGTTCTTTCCGATCTACCTCAACACGCTTCACGGCATCCGCACCGTCGATCCGCAGCTGATCGAGATGGGTCGCATCTACGGCATGCGCGACGGCGAGCTGTTTCGCCGCGTGATCTTCCCGGGCGCGCTGCCGTCGATCTTCGTGGGCGTGCGCTTCGCGCTCGGCATCATGTGGCTGACCTTGATCGTGGCGGAGACCATCGCGGCGTCTTCCGGCCTCGGCTACATGGCGATGCAGGCGCGCGAGTTCATGCAGATCGACGTCGTGGTGCTCTCCATCCTCATCTACGCTTTGCTAGGCAAACTCGCCGACAGCGCCTCGCGCGTGCTCGAGCGGTTCACGCTCGCCTGGCATCCCGCTTTCCGCAAAAAATCCTGAGAGCCGAAATGCAGCAAATCCTCCGATTTGATCATTCCCCCGTGGAGCCCGTGAGACGGAGCGATTTCGTCGAAGAGGCGCGCCTGGCGCGGCGCCATTCGGAAAGCGCCGGCCGTGGCCTGGCGCTGACTATTCAGGACTTGCGAAAATCCTACGGCGACAATGCGGTGCTGCGCGGCATCGACCTGCATATTCCCGCAGGCCAGTTTGTCGCGATCGTCGGCCGCAGCGGCTGCGGCAAGAGCACGCTGCTGCGCCTGATCGCCGGCCTCGAGCGCGCCGATGCCGGAACCATCCATTTTGGCGAAGCGACGCGCGCGGAAGATATCCGGGTGATGTTCCAGGAGCCGCGGCTCTTACCTTGGGCGCGGGTGCTCGCCAATGTCGAGGTCGGCTTCGGGCGCGATCGCCACTCAGCCGACGCGCAGCCGCGCGCCGGACAGGCGCTGGTCGAGGTCGGGCTCGACAGCAAGCGCGGCGAATGGCCCGCCTCACTCTCGGGCGGACAGAAGCAGCGTGTGGCGCTGGCCCGCGCGCTGGTCAGCCATCCGCGCGTGCTCGCTTTCGACGAGCCGCTGGGCGCGCTGGATGCGCTGACGCGGATTTCGATGCAGCGCCTGCTGGAGCGGGTCTGGCGGACCAGGGTTTTACCGCCATCCTGGTCACCCATGACGTGGCCGAAGCGGTGGCGCTGGCCGATCGCGTGTTGATCATCGAAGGCGGCCGCATCGCTCATGACGTAAAGGTGGATATCCATCGTCCCCGCCAGCGCGGCTCGGCCGATCTGGCGGCGCTCGAAGGGACTATCCTGCGCGAGCTGCTTCGCACCGGGGACGAACTGCCTGCTTCGTGAGGACACCATGAATCCCATCGTCCGCCTGCCTGACCTCGATCGCAAGACGGCTTCCGCCGATTTCCGCGGCGCCATGCGCCAGCTCGCCGGTGGCGTCAGCGTCATCACGGCCGGCGCGGGCACGGATATCTCGGGCATGACGGTCACCTCGGTCTCGTCGCTCTCGGTCGATCCGCCCTCGCTGATTGTCAGCATCAACCGCGCGTCATCATCTTGGCCGCTGTTGCAGCGCCATCGGTTCTTCGGCGTGAACATCCTGAGCGCCGACCAGATCGATGTCGCCGAACGGTTTACCGGCAAGGACGGTTTGAAGGGCGCTGACCGTTTCGTCGGGGCGCAATGGACCGTGCGCGATTCCGGCGTGCGGCTTCTGGCCGGCGCACTCGCGGCGATCGAATGTGAAGCCGAAGACATCATCGAGCGTCATTCGCACGCGATCATCATCGGGCGCGTGCTGCATGTGGAGCTTTCGCCGGGCCATGGGGCGCTTGCCTACTGGCAGGGCGACTACGTGGCGATCGACCGGGAAGAGGACATGGTAAAGCTCGCTGACGTGAGCGTGCCGGGCGGCCATGCGCGTGAAATGCAGGCGGTCTCGTACCTTCGGCGTTAGGTCGTGCCAGAGCGTTTCCCGAAGCGGAACCCATAGCGGACCGTCGCGTCCTATGGCATGTTCTCTGGATGAAGCGGTTCGGAATTTGGGTTTTCTACGCGGTCGGCGTGCTGGCGATGCTCTATCTCGCGCTCTATGCCTATGCGATCTACCGCGGCCGCGATTTCACGCCCGGCGACCCCATTCATATTTTCGAAATCCGGACGCACCGAGTTATTCGTGATCCAAAACGCGAAAGCCCGGCCTGAAGGCCGGGCTTCGCGGTTCCAGGTGTCGGGCGGTTATCCCGCCGTTGCCAT
>CAVUCB010000029.1:0-7900 GCA_963739755.1 uncultured Alphaproteobacteria bacterium
GCCATGCAGCGGCTGTATTATTCGCAGCGCCAGTTCCTTGCCATTCGCGATCGCAAGATGCCCTATATCGTCGGCGTGGCCGGCTCGGTGGCGGTCGGCAAATCCACCACCGCCCGCGTGCTGCAGGCCCTGCTCGCCCGCTGGTCGCCGCGGCCAAAGGTCGACCTGATCACGACCGACGGTTTTCTCTATCCAAATGCCGTGCTGGAACGGCAGGGCCTGATGCAGAAAAAGGGCTTTCCGGAAAGCTACGATTTGCCGACGCTGCTCAACTTCCTGAGCGACATCAAGGCCGGCCGGCGCCAGGTGCGCGCGCCCGTCTATTCGCATTTGACCTACGATATCGTGCCCGGCAAATGGGTCGAGATCGACCAGCCGGATATTTTAATCGTCGAGGGCGTCAACGTGCTGCAGACCGGTCGTCTGCCGCGCGACGGCAAGGCGGTGCCGTTCGTGTCCGACTTCTTTGATTTCTCGGTCTATATCGACGCCGACGTGTCGGTGCTGCGGGAATGGTATGTCAAACGCTTCCTGGCGCTGCGCGACACCGCATTCACCGATCCTAAATCCTATTTCCATCGTTATGCGCTGTTGTCGGATGACGAGGCGACGGCCACCGCGATCGCGATCTGGGAGCGCACCAACCTCGCCAATCTCGAGGACAACATCCTGCCGACCCGGCCGCGCGCGACACTGATCCTGACCAAGGGCGCCGACCATGTCGTGGAGACGGTGGCGTTGCGGCGGCTGTAAGCCACGTCGTCATTGCGAGCGAAGCGAAGCAATCCAGACTGTTTCCGCGGAAAGATTCTGGATTGCTTCGTCGCTGTCGCTCCTCGCAATGACGATGGAGAGACAATTGGCTTACGCCGCCAGATGCCGTGCCGCGGCGAGCCCCGCCAGCGCCTCCGCGAGCTTTTCCCGGTCGAGCGGCTTGATCAAAAAGCCATCCATGCCCGCTTCGAAACAGGCATAGCGGTCTTCCACCAGCGTGTTGGCGGTGAGCGCAAGGATCGGCGTGTGCCGGCCCGCTTCGCCGGCTTCGTACTCGCGGATGCGCTTGGCCGTCTCGACGCCGTCGAGTTCGGGCATCTGCACGTCCATCAGCACGAGGTCGTAGGGCGTGCCGGCGGATTTCGCGGCGAGCCAGGACTCCAGGGCTTCCGCGCCGTTGGTTGTGATCACGGCATGATGGCCAAGCCGGGTCAGCAGCGATCGCATCAGCAGCGCGTTGATCTCATTGTCTTCGGCGACGAGAACAGACAGACCGCGCGCAGGCTTCTCCGCTGGCACCTCGACCGCGTCGTCCGCTTCGATTATGGCCTCGCCGGCAAGGTTGGGCGCAACCACTTCCGGCGTCGCGGCAAGGCGTGCCGCCAGCGAAGCCGCACGCAACGGCTTGACCAGATAGCCGGTGAAGCTTGATGAAATCTTCAGCTCCTGCCGTGTCGACGGCGTGAACATCAGAATGCGCGCCGTCGCGTGACGCCGCGCGGCTTCGCCGAGCGCCTCGGCCGCCTCGCGGCCGAATGCGCGATCGACCAGCACGGCGTGCCAGGCGCGCTCCGGCAACAGGGCGTGAGCGACTTCCGCGTCGGTCGCCAGGCAGGTCTGGCCGCCCCAGCGTTGCAGCCGACGCGCGACCAGTGAAGCCTCGATGCTCTGCGACGCGACCAGCAGGATCGCCTCGCCGGCCAGATCGGGCGCGACAAATTTCTGTGGTCCGCCATTGGCGGATGCCGGCAGCACGACCGACACCTCGAAGGTTGAGCCCGCGCCCACCTGGCTCTCCAGCGTGATGCGGCCGCCCATCCTTTTTGTGATGCGCTCGGAGATGCTGAGGCCGAGGCCCGTGCCGCCATAATTGCGCGCGATGCGCTCGTCGGCCTGCTCGAATTCGCGGAAGATTTGCTCGCGTGCTTCGGGAGCAATGCCGATTCCGGTGTCACGCAC
This sequence comes from uncultured Alphaproteobacteria bacterium, assembly GCA_963739755.1. Classification (GTDB taxonomy): domain Bacteria; phylum Pseudomonadota; class Alphaproteobacteria; order Rhizobiales; family Xanthobacteraceae; genus Bradyrhizobium. The sequence goes on from CAVUCB010000029.1 coordinate 1,954, forward strand.
CACAAAGCTGATTTCGTTTGGCCAGATGCCGGGCTCGACGATCAGCGCCACGCCGCCGGTCAGCGTGAACTTGATGGCGTTGCCGGCGAGGTTGAGCAGCACCTGCCGCAGCCGCGCCGCATCGCCGACAACTTCCGCCGGCAGTCGCTCATCAACATAGGCCGCGATCTCGAGATGTTTCGCCTGCGCCCGGGGCGCCAGCAATTCGGTGATGTCCTCGATCAGCGAGGTCAGCGCGAAGGGCCGCTGCTCCAGATCGATCTTGCCGGCTTCGATCTTGGAATAATCCAGCAGTTCCTCGATCAGCGACAGCAGCGCGTCGCCGGAGGTCTTGACCGCCTTTGCATAGGTCGCCTGCTCCGGCGTCAATGCCGTGTCGAGTAGGAGCGAGCTCATGCCGATGATGCCATTGAGCGGCGTGCGAATTTCGTGCGAGGCCATGGCGAGGAAGCGTGATTTAGCACGGTTGGCAGCGTCGGCCTGGTCGCGGGCCTCGCTGAGCGCGCGCTCCGTCTCGGTGCGGTCGGTGACATCGCGGCCGACGCATTGCAGTTCCGCGGGCTGGCCGGCATCCGAACGCACAAAGCCCTCGCGCCAGGCGATCCAGCGCGGCCCAAGCCGCGTGACGATTTTCTGGTCGTGGATCCGCGTGCCGTTGTTTTCCAGTGCGCTGTCGCCCTGTTCGAGGATTTCGAAGCTGTACCGTGTGCCGATTAGCGTCTCGGGCGGCCGCTCCGCCATCATGCAAAAGGCGTCATTGGCGTAGGTGATGCGGCCGTCGGCATCGCGCATCACGATCAGATCGCCCTGCGATTCGAACAGGCTGCGCGCCCGGACCTCGGCTTCCTGCAATTCCCAATTGCGGTCGGCCATCGCCTCGTTGTGCAGCAGGATCTTCCGCATCCTTCTGCGCAGGAGGCGGAGCCGGACACTGACGGTTGCCAGCGCCAGGCAGGCGATCGCGAACAGGAAGCTGGCACCGATCGCAAAGGCATGGGGATTGTAGCCGGAGTTTTCGGACCGGCTGGCGACGATGAAGCCATAGGCGCCGCCAAACGCCGCCGAGAAGATCATGAAGGAGCGGATCGCCGCGATCACCGCGCGATGGCGGCGGGCGAAACGGCGCAGGCGCAGATTGATCCGGAACGTTTGTCCCATCGCCGATCCCTTGAGTTTGCCGCTCATATCCTGTTTGTCGGCGACCATGCGGCGGCGACCTTGCAAAGTGTTTGAAGCCGTGACGCTTCGTTTACCGCGATGAGAACAGGGTTAGCGAAGCGTTAACGGCTCGATTTGCAGCGTGGCCGCGGCGAGCCGCGGCGGCTTTCCATGCGCTCCGACGATCAGTGCCGCCGCCTCGCGGTCCGAAAAGCGTTTCGAGCTCACGAAGATGCGATAATCGGCCGCACCATTGTCATGCATGAGATAGATGACCGGCGAGGCCGTCGTTGCGCGCGCGGAAATGGCGATGAACTGCGTCGCCGGGGTCGCCGCGCAGGCGCCCTCGTCGGCGGCATCGACATCATCGATCACGGTGAAGTCGGCGGTCTCGGCATTGTCTGTTACCGCAACCCGTACTGTCGCAAGCCCGGGATCGTCGGTGAAGCTGACATGGAGGTCGGCATGCCGGGGGGCGGAGGCGATCTCCACAGTCCCGGAACCGAGCGCGATGCAGGGATGCGGGTTGGGGAAAAATTCGATCCCAGCCAGGATCGCGGCGACAATCAGGGGAACCCCCGACACCAGAAGCTTGAAACGCAACATGAACGCCACTCGCTCGACCATCGCCCGCAACACGCGCCGGCCTTATCGTTGTCGGAGTGTAAAGAAAACTCGTTACCAGCTGGTTGACAGCGGGAGCGGCATCACGCCGCCGCGTGGCGGGCCTCTTCGGCCAGCGCGCGATAGGACAGCGCTTCGGCGAGATGAAGCCGGCCGATCTTTTCCACGCCGTCGAGATCGGCGAGCGTGCGCGCCACCCGCAGCACCCGATGATAGCCGCGCGCCGACAGCCGCATGGTTTCGGCCGCATCGCGCAACAGCTTCTGGCCCTGCGCGTCCGGCTTGGCGATTTCCTCCAATAGCGATGCCGGCGCTTCGGCATTGGTGCGGACATTTGGCAGGCCTGGGCGCCAAAGCGCGCGAGCTGGATGTCGCGCGCGGCAGCGACGCGGGCTGCGACTTCGGCGGACCCTTCCGCGGGCGGCGGCAGGATCAGGTCGGCGGCGGTGACGGCAGGCACTTCGATGCGCAGATCGATACGGTCCATCAGCGGGCCGGAAATGCGCGCTTGATAGTCGGCAGTGCAGCGCTCGATCGGCGCGCGCCGGCAGGAATAGCCGGGCTCGAAGGCGTGACCGCAACGGCAGGGATTTATGGCCGCGACCAGCATGAAACGCGCCGGGTAAGTGACGCGGTGATTGGCGCGGGAGACCGCGACCTCGCCATTCTCCAGCGGCTGGCGCAGCGAATCCAGCACGCGCGGATCGAACTCCGGCAATTCGTCGAGGAACAGCACGCCGTGATGGGCGAGCGAAATCTCGCCGGGTTTGGCGCGCACGCCGCCGCCGGTCAGCGCGGCCATGCTCGCCGAATGATGCGGGCTGCGGAACGGCCGTTGCGCGGTCAGCGCGCCGCCTTCGATCTCGCCGGCGACGGAGGCGATCATTGAAACTTCCAGGAGCTCCGAGGGCGACAGCGGCGGCAGGATCGAGGGCAGCCTTGCCGCCAGCATCGACTTGCCGGCGCCGGGTGCGCCAATCATCAGGATATCATAGCCAATTAGCCCAGGGTGGTCCGACTGTGAAATCGTTATGTTCAAATAACCCCGGACCGGCTAAGGCAGCGCATCTGCCCCTTGGAAGCCGCCCATGAAGCCGAAGGCCTATTCCTACCTCCGTATGTCGACCGACCTTCAGCTGAAGGGAGACAGCCGACGGCGACAACTTGAGCTTTCAAGGGCGTACGCCGAGGCCAACGGCCTCGGCCTAGCCGACGACGCTCAGTTGGAGGACATCGGTATATCCGCCTTTAAGGGCGCGAACGTCAGGGACGGCGCACTCGGCCGGTTCCTTGACGCCGTCGAGAGGGGCCTTGTGGCTCGCGGATCCCATCTCCTAGTCGAGTTGCTGGACCGGTTGAGCCGAGAACAGGTCAGGACCGCCTTGTCCCTGTTCCTCAGGATCGGTCAGGCCGGCATCACCCTCGTGACCCTTATGGACGGTCGGACCCACCGCCCGGAAGACACCGACATCGGCGGACTGATGATGTCGCTGATGAGCATGCACAACGCGCACGAAGAGTTGCAGAAGAAGAGCGTGCGGGTCGGCGCGGCGTGGAAGAACAAGCGCGCCCTCGCCGCCTCCGGCAAGCCCATGACGGCGCGCTGTCCAGGCTGGCTTCGCCTGTCCCCCCGCCGATCCCATTATGAAGTTATCGCCGAGCGAGCGGACATCGTTCGGCGGGTCTTCGCCGACTACCTCTCTGGTGTTGGGATGTGGAAGATCGCGAAGCGACTCAATGACGCCGACGTGCCCGCCTTCGAGGGCAAAAATGGGTGGCACCAGTCCTCCGTCAACAAGATGCTCGACAACCGAGCCGTCATCGGCGAGTTCCAGGCCGCACGCAAAGCGTGACGGACGGAGGGTGCCGGAGGGTGATCCCAACCCGACGACTATCCCGCCGTCATAGACGAGCCGCTGTTCTACCGGGCTCAGGACGCGCGACGGGAGCGCGCGGCAAGTAGTGATCGCCGGGCCGGCCGCAAGGGAGCGACCTATTTCGAACCTCTTTACCAACCTCGCCCGGTGCGCTTACTCCAGATCCCCGATCGTGTTCGAGAACAAGGGCAAGGGCACAAAGGGCGGGACCTACCTCGTCTGTGACGGAGCCAGGCGACGTCGCAGCTGCACAGCGATCCGGTGGCGATACAGGGATTTCGAGGCCAGCTTCCTCGCCTTCGTGACCGAGCTGGACGTCGAGGGGATGATCAACGAGGACGACGAGGCCCGCAAACGACGGGCTGAAGCCGCAGTGTCCCCGCCCAGGGTGAACTATCCTCCGTCGCGCCCAGATGCATCGGACCTATGACCTTTTGACAACCGGGGCCGCCACGGACTTCGTCTCGGGCAGTCCGAGAGCTGCAATACCGCCAAAAGCAGCTGAATGGGCGCTCACCGTCAATCACAACGAACTGGATCGCCTCGCGAGCCGGACGTCAAATTTCTATCAGAGCAAGCAGGAGGTTCGCGACTTTTGTTCAGCGCCTCCAGCGACCGGAGGCGACGGAGCTGTTCAAGCTCCGCGCCCAGATCGCGTCACGGCTCAGGACGCTCGTCGAAAGCCTGACCGTCGCGCCCCTCGGCCATCGACCCAACGTCGAGAAGACCATCGAGTTCATCCGCGGCCAGCCCGGAGCGACTGATGTGGTTGCACACATGGAGGCGCGGCTCGCCGCCGGCACTGATGACGTTCCGGGGGGCGGGGTGGGCTTTCGCAACGGGACCGTGAGGGGCGTCTACCCCAACGAGGATGATCCCTTGGAGTACAGGCAGCAAGGGGTGCGGAAAAGGGCTGAATCTTACTCCTCAGCCACTACATGGACGCAGAGGCGTTAGAGTTCATGAACATGCAGATGCGGATCGCGGTGTAGTGATTTCCTAGAATATAGGTCGACGAACTGGGACGATACAGGCGAACGTCCCATTGATCATTACGGACTTGCCGGCCCCAAATTCGACTTCCGCTCTTCGTTTGCAAAAGCAGCGTCTAAGTTGTGAGTGACGTATCGTGGCTGGAAGCTTCGGTGGGAAATGAAAAAGGCCGTTATTCACAGCCGCAAAAAAGGAACTACAGATCTTCCACATCAAATCGCAGGCCAATAATTTGATCTTGTGGGAGGTTTTATTCTAGTAGTGATTTTGCACTCCTATTGACAATGCGATCAAAGTAAGCGGCTCCAATCTTGGCCACTTCAACCTAAGCGTCGTCGGCGTGATGATCGGACACTGACGCTGTCGCAATTCGTGCATTTACCTTGCGGTGCATGTGTGAACCGGACGCTAATTTTAACAAGCAGCGCCGCCTGATTGCCTACGCACCGATCCTCCAACCCGCGTGCGTTGTGTGATTTGCACGGCTCCGTGTTTTCGCGTGGCCCAACGGGACCGGGCGGCCTTTCTCTCGGCGCGCATGATCGTCGCGAAGCACGTTGCGTAACGGAGTGGAATGAAGTGATGAAGTACAAAAATGGGAATAGCGAACGCGAACATCAGGACCGTCTTGAGATTTTGTGGAAAAACGCCTTCAACACGCAACTACAGCCGCTGAGGTCACTGGAGACCGCAACCAAAAAGCGGAGAGCGTTGAAAAAGAAGGCGACAAACAATTCTGGGTTCACAAAATCAGGTAGCAGAACTTTCGGCTAATGGTGCGCCCCGGCCGCGCCTTCTACCAGACGACATTGCACCGCCTTCAGATCCTAAGGCCCCAGTCCCGCTGCGTTAGGGTTGCGCCGACATGCGCGCGGATAAATCGGGCCGCCCTATCGCTTGCCTATCTGCACAACGTTGTCGGATCCTTTGGGCTCACAGTAAGCCGCCGAGGCTTCCATGATAGTGTACGGCCCTCTCCAGCGCGTCGCTCCGCCGATAGCTTGTTCGGCTTTGTCGCCGATGACATGCGCAAGCGCAGTCTCAACGAGCGCTCGGGACGTTGCCCGTCCAATCCCTGAAGTTATTGCATCCCAAAAGTTTCATCCAACGTTAACCAAAGAATTTTCCGAAGCATTAACCACGCTTCTTTGCTGGAGTTACATCTTCAAATTGCAGGCATGGTTTTGACCCTTTGTTAGATCTGCTCTCTAGCGTCCCGGACAGCCTAGAATGGCCAGACGAAACCAGAAGGATCAAACATGACCGGCATTGTTCTCTCGGCATCGGTTCGCCAG
>CAVUCB010000030.1:0-55023 GCA_963739755.1 uncultured Alphaproteobacteria bacterium
TCGTCTCGAGCTTCGGTGCAGGCTGGTTTTCCTGACCCCGTTTTCCATGCCAGCTGAAAAATTGGGCCTCGGCCAGAATTTCAGATCGCCGCGGCTCCGCTACGGCCGGGCTTTCCTCAACCAATTTCGCTTCGGGAACCGCTGTTTTTATCGTGGCTTCGGCGACGGCCGGCGTTTCGACCGACGCTGCTGCGTCGGTCGCAGGCCGTGCCTCAACGATCGTGTTGGTCGACCAGATTTCGGCAGCAGATAACAGCGCGGTGGCGGCAGTCCGAAGCAGGGCGGCAGCCTCCTGCTGCGTGCCGTCGTTCCGTTCCAGCCCCTTATCCGCGCCTGATGGAACATTCTCGTTCATCTCAGGCGTTCCAAATGCGAATTACCCCGAGCCCAACATGACAGCGGCGGAAAGGTTTTTCCAGCTGCCAGAATTCGGTTCCAAACAGATATTGATCGATTGACTGCGGGTGTCGCAACCCTGCAACTCATCGGGATGTGATTCGCACGCCCCAAGGGCTCTACCCGTTCTCGCCGTCGGTGCTGCCCGCTAAAAGCCTCTTGTCTGGAGTCGCCTATTTCAATTGGCTGGAGATGGAGGAGAGCTCTTCGACCAGCTTGGTACCGAGGCCGTTGATCAAGGCGATAATGGCGAGCGCGATGGCCGCCGCGATCAGGCAATATTCGATGGCGGTAGCACCGGATTTGTCAGCTAAAAGCTTGGCAAAACTGCGCTTCAGCATTGCATTCCTTCGCATTCTACTGGAGGTTGCCGATGCGAGGCCATGCCCTTCATTAATCTAAGGTTGTGTAAACATCTATTGCTCAATTTGATGACACGCGCTGTCGCGCTCGGTGACGGTTAGGAAAGATGAAACAACAAGGTGCATTCCGCCAACGTCCAGCGCGGCGCAATATGCGTTCGCGATTGTGTCCTAGGATTTTTGCCCGATCTTGCCCTCGGTGCCCGCGAGCAGCCGCTTGATGTTCTCGCGATGCATGAAGATCAGGAGCAGCGTCAGCACCGCGAACAGCGCGGCCAGCGCGGAGTGGCCGAACCACCACAGAAACAGCGGCGTAATCACGCTGGCGGTCAGAGCCGACAGCGACGAATAGCGGAGCGCAAACGCGAGCACGAGCCAGATCACGCAGAATACGATCGCGGCCGGCCAGAACAGGCCAATCAGGATGCCGATATAGACGGCGACGCCCTTGCCACCCCTGAACTTGAGCCAGACCGGAAAGAGGTGGCCGAGGAACGCGCCGAGGCCGGCCAGCATCGCCGCGTCCGGACCGCCGAAATAGCCCGCGATGATGACGGCGGCGGTGCCCTTCAGCGCATCCAGCAGCAGCGTTGCGGCGGCGAGTCCCTTGCGCCCGGTGCGCAGCACATTGGTGGCGCCGATATTGCCGGAGCCGATCGAGCGCAAATCGGGCGTGCCGGCAAGTTTGGTCAGCACCAGGCCGAACGGGATCGAGCCGAGGAGATAGCCGATCAGGAGGGCTATTGGATAAAAGGCTTCAGGTCCCATGACAGTGGCTCCCTGAATACGTCACACATGCTCGTAGACGGTGCGGCCGCCCACAATCGTGCGCATCACGCGCCCGGAGAAGCGCGCCTCGTCGAACGGCGTGTTCTTGCACAGCGATTTCAAATCGTCGCGATCCAAGACCCAGGGCACGTCGGCGTCGATCACGACGACATCGGCCGGTGCCCCCGGCCGCAGGGAGCCGCCCGGCAGGCCGAGCAGCTCGGCCGGTCGCGTCGACATGGCGCGGATCAGCGTCTTCCATTCCATCTCGCCATTATGGATCAGCCGCAGCGCCGCCGGTAGCATGGTTTGCAGGCCGACCGCGCCGGAAGCGGCTTCCGCAAACGGCAGCCGCTTGACCTCGACGTCCTGCGGGTTGTGGTCGGACATGATGACATCGACGAGACCGGAGGCCAGCGCTTCCACCAGCGCGCGGCGGTCGTCCTCGGTGCGCAGCGGCGGCGACAGTTTCAGGAATGTCCGGTAAGGCCCAATGTCATTCTCGTTCAAGGTGACGTGATTGATCGAGACGGAGGCGCTGACGGCGAGGCCAGCATCTCGAGCGCGCTTGAGGATTTCCAGCGAGGCGATGCAACTGACCGAAGCCGCGTGATAGCGCCCGCCGGTGAGCGCGACGAGCCGCATGTCGCGCTCCAGCATCACGGCCTCGGCTGCATCGGGGATGCCCATCAGCCCGAGCCGCGCGGCGAATTCCCCCTCGTTCATGACGCCTTCGCCGACGAGATCGGGATCCTCGGTGTGATGCACGATCAGCGCGTCGAAGTCGCGGGCATAGGTGAGGGCACGTCGCATCACCAGCGCATTGGTGACGCTCTTGTCGCCGTCGGAGAACGCCACCGCACCGGCGGCCTTGAGCAAGCCGATCTCGGTCATCTCCTCGCCGTGGAGGCCCTTGGTCAGCGCGGCCATCGGGTGGATGTTGACGATCGCGGTGTCGCGGGCACGGCGCAGCACGAAGTCGACCGTGGCGGAATTATCGATGGCGGGCTCGGTGCCGGGCTGGACGATGATGGTGGTGATGCCGCCGGACGCCGCGGCCTGGCTTGCGGAGGCAAAGGTTTCGCGATGGCTATAACCGGGCTCGCCAACAAAGGCGCGCATGTCGACCAGGCCGGGCGCCACGATCTTGCCGGCGCAATTGATGACGTCGGTGCCTTCGGGCACGCCGGCAGCACCGATGCCGCGTTTCAAATCGCGGATCACGCCGTCGGCAATGAGCACATCGCCGGGGCCGTCGAAATCGCGCGAAGGATCGATGACACGCGCGTTGGCGAGCAGGATCGGGCGGCGGTCGGTCAGCATCGGCAACGGTCTCTTCGTTTGAGCATGATCTCCGCGCAAACGCGTTCCGCGTTTGTCGCGGGGGAAAACCGGCTTCCACTTTTCCGGATCATGCTTCTCACGCGTTCGGCAGGTTGCGGGCGAGCGCTTCCAGCACCGCCATCCGCACCGCCACTCCCATTTCGACCTGTTCCCGGATCAGGGACTGCGCGCCGTCGGCGACGGTAAATTCGATCTCGACACCGCGGTTCATCGGCCCTGGATGCATCACCAGCGCATCCGGCTTGGCGTAAGTGAGCTTCTTCTGGTCGAGCCCATAGTAGTGGAAATATTCGCTGGTGGAGGGCACGAAGGAGCCGTTCATCCGCTCGCGCTGCAGCCGCAGCATCATGACGATGTCCGCGCCGGCCAGCCCCTCGCGCATGTCGCGCGCGACTTCCACGCCCATGCGCTCGATGCCGGGCGGCAGCAGCGTGGAGGGCGCGACCACGCGCACCCGCGCGCCCATGGTGTTGAGCAGGATGATGTTGGAGCGCGCCACCCGCGAATGCATGACATCGCCGCAGATCGCAACCAGCAGCCCCTCGAGCCGGCCCTTGTTGCGGCGGATGGTGAGCGCGTCGAGCAGCGCCTGGGTCGGATGCTCATGCGCGCCGTCGCCGGCATTGATCACGGAACCGTCAACCTTGCGCGCCAGCAGTTCCACCGCCCCTGATGCGTGGTGGCGCACCACCAGGATGTCCGGATGCATGGCGTTCAAGGTGACCGCGGTGTCGATCAGGGTCTCGCCCTTGCGCATCGAGGAGGAGTTGACCGACATGTTCATGACGTCGGCGCCGAGGCGTTTTCCGGCGATTTCAAAGGAGGATTGAGTCCGGGTCGAAGCCTCGAAAAAGAGGTTCACCTGGGTGCGGCCGCGCAGCGAGGTGCGCTTTTTGTCGATCTGGCGGTTGAGCTCGACATATTCCTCGGAGAGGTCGAGCAGGCCGGTGATATCGGCAGCGGAAAGCCCCTCGATTCCCAGCAGATGCCGGTGACCGAGGACAAAGGTCGATTTCGATAGGGATGTCATTAAAGCCAGAGCTATAGGCGGGGATTGCCCATCCGGCAAGGGCGAAACGGCAGCGAAATAGTTATCCCCCGGTGGTTCCGGATCACGGTAAATGGGGCGCAGAAAAATCGTGCCAAATTCTCGGTGGTTAAGCCCGGCCATGACGATGCGGATGGATCACGTGAAAACAATTGCAATTGCACTCGTAGCAGCCACGATCATGTCCCAGGCCTCCGGCCAAACCTTGCCCGGCGGTTTCGTCTATGTCCGCGATATCGATCCCAGCATCATCCAGGATATCCGCTACGCCACCTCGAACAATTTCATCGGCCGCCCCATCGCGGGCTACCAGGCCGGCGAATGTGTGGTGAAGCGCGAGGTGGGACTGCGGCTCAAGGCGATCCAGCAGGAGCTTTCGAAGCGAAACCTGTCGCTGAAGATGTTCGATTGCTACCGGCCGGCGCGCGCCAGCGTCGACATGGTGAAATGGTCGCGCGATCCCAGGGATAGCGGCCACCGTTTCAATCCCAATATCGACAAGCGCGATCTGTTCCGGCTCGGCTACATCGCATCCTATTCGCAGCATTCGACCGGAGCCGCGCTCGACCTCACGCTGGTCGATCTCACCGCCGACAATTCCGCTACCTTCGATCCCGCAAAAACCTACGCCGATTGCACTGCGCCGGTGGACAAGCGCGCGCCCGAGGGCAGCATCGACATGGGTACCGGCTATGACTGCACCGACCTGAGGGGCCATACACGGTCGTCGGCGATTACGCCCGAGCAGCGCCACTGGCGGCAAGAGCTGATCGCGGCCATGGCGAAGCAAGGCTTTGTGAACTATTCGAAGGAATGGTGGCATTTCTCCTATTCGGGCGCGGGCGGCCCGGCCTATGATTTCCCGATTACGCCGCAGCACTGAAGATGACCCTCCCCGGAAAAGACACCTGATGGACTCGCTTGATCCCAAAAATCCACCGGTGCTCATCTCACCGGAACACCCCCATCAGCGCGTCTGGAAGTTCTGGGGCACCGCGCTCTGGGGCTTTGTCGTGTTCGTGGCGATGTTCGTTGGCCAGATCGCGGTCGTCGTGTTCTTTGTGCTGAAGGGGGGAGGGCCGGTCGATCTTGGCGAAGCTGTCAGGGTGGTCGCGTCCAGCGGGCTCGCGATATCGCTCTCCGTGATCGCAGGCTTGCCGGCGGTGGCCGCCGCGCTGTGGCTCGCGATCCACTGGACCCGCACGCCCTTCGCCGACTATCTCGCGCTGCACTGGGCCTCGTGGCGCAACGTCGCGCTTGGCGTGGTCGGCCTTGTCGTGCTTGTCGAGGGGTGGGATCAGCTGTCGCGTTCGACGGGGCACGACGTGACGCCGGACTTCATGATCGATGTGCTGAAATCGGCGCGCAGCGACGGCGCGCTGTGGCTGCTCGTGCTGGCCTTCTGCGTCGCAGCCCCTGTCTCGGAAGAGCTTTTCGCGCGCGGCTTTCTCTATCGCGGCTGGTCGGAATCGTTCCTCCGCGTGCCCGGCGCGATCGTGCTGTCGTCGCTGGTCTGGACCGGCCTGCATCTGCAATATGACTGGTTCTTCTTCGGCGAAGTGTTCTGCATCGGCCTCTGGTTCGGCTACATCCGCTATCGCAGCAACTCGACCTGGCTGACGATCGCGCTGCACGGCCTCAACAATCTCGGCGCGGTCGTGCAGACCATGTGGCTCACGGGTGGTCTATGAACAGCATTGCCCAGATCATGCTGATCGTTGGCTGATCCGGAGATCGAGATGTCGAATCCCGAAAATGCCCGTTCTCCGCTCTCGACCTTGCCGCGGCCGCCCCGGACCTTGGATTTCGTAGAGACGTTGCTCGTTGCGCTGATTGCTGACGGCGTTTTTCTCCTGACGTCCGGTATTTTCCTGAGCATCCTGCTGTACATGCATGAGGGTGCGATGTCTCCCGCCCATTTTGGAGCCTTGTGGTTGCAGGGGAATTGGCAGGGCGTGGGGCTTATCGTCGGAAGCCCGCCCACGATCGCTGTGCTTTGGCTTGCGGTGCGAGAGGCACGCCGGGATTTTGCCGAATATCTGGCGCTCAACTGGCCGAGCCGAGGCGACGTGCTTTATGCGTTCGCGCTCATGGCCATTTTGTTCGTGGCGAAGATGGCGGTCGCATCCATCGTTGGTCCTCCCAAGGTTGCGGTCGACTATCTCACCGTCAAGGGTGCAGGCGGTTTGCTCATCCTGCTGATCGCCGGCTGTATCGTAGCGCCGGTCATGGAGGAGTTTGTCGTACGCGGCGTCATGTTCCGCGGTTGGTCGGAATCCTTCCTGGGTCCAATGGGAGCCATCGTACTGACGTCGGCGCTATGGGCGATGAATTATACGCAGTATGATTGGTTCGGGCAGCTGGATATCTTCGTGTCGGGCCTTATGCTCGGCCATCTTCGTTGGCGCAGCAATTCAACCTGGCTGACGGTGATGACTTATTCAGCCAACAACACCCTCATTTTCTTCATGGCGGCGCCCTATACTTAAGGCGCCGCCGTCGTCATGGTGATGAAAACCGGCATCGTGATGGCAGCGAGGATGGTCTGCAGCGTGATGATTTGCGCGAGCAGCGGCGCATCACCGCCCATCTGTCGCGCCAGCACATAGGCGCTGGGCGAGGTCGGCACGGCCGAGCACACCGCGACGATCACCAGATTGATACCGGAAATGCCGAACGACAGCGCAAGTCCCAGCGCCAGCACCGGCATCACCAGGAGTTTCAGGATCACGCCGGAAGCTGCCGCCACGCTCGGCCGGAGCAGGCCTTCCAGATGCAGCCCGGCGCCGGTGACGAGCAGGCCGATCGCCAGCGATGAGCCGCCGAGTGCGTCGGCGACGTCGTACCAGAGTTTTGGCAAGGGCAGGTGGATCACGTTGATGAAAAGCCCGATGGCGCAGGCCCAGATCAGCGGATTCTTCACCACCGTCATCGCAATCGCCTTGACCGATTGCTTCTCGGGCGAAGCGTAGTGCGCGAGCACGGCCACGCTGAAGACGTTGACCATGGGGATGATCGCAACCATCGCCACGGACGCAAGCGCCAGGCCCGTCGCGCCGAAGAGATTGCCGGAGACGGAAAGCGCGACATAGGTCTGCCAACGCGTCGCGCCCTGGAAGATCGAGGTGAAGGCCGCTCCGTCGACGCCATGGCGCGTGAACAGGGGCCACAGCGCGAGGCAGAGCAGCGACACCGCCAGTGCCGCGAGCAACAGCGCGCCGCCGACGCCGGCAACCGGCACCTTGCCGAGATCGGCCTTCACCAGCGTCTGGATCAGGAGCATCGGGAACAGCATGTAATAGGTCAGCCGTTCCAGCCCGTGCCATTGCGTTTCCAGCCGCATCAGGGTGCGCCTCAGCACGGCGCCGAGCACGATCAGCAGGAACACCGGCAGCAGCGCCGCAATCACGATTGCCATTCTTGTTTAGCTTTTCTTGAGGTTGGCGAGCCGGTCCAGTGCACCCTGCAGGATGAAGATTGCGGCGTGCTGGTCGATCACTTCGGCGCGTTTGGCGCGGCTGACATCCAGGCCGATCAGCTCGCGCTCGACGGCCGCCGTGGAGAGCCGTTCGTCCCAGAGCGCGATGGCGAGATCGGTGAGGCCGGAGAGGTTGCGGGCGAAGGCGCGGGTTGATTGCGCTCGCGGGCCTTCGCTGCCGTCCATGTTGATGGGTAGCCCCAGCACAAAGCCGACCGCGTTCCGCTCGGCTGCGATCGCAAGCAGCCGCGCGGCATCCGCCTTGAAGGCCTTGCGCTGGATGGTCTCGACGGCGGTCGCGAGCCTGCGGTCCGGGTCGGATACGGCAACCCCGATGGTCTTGGTGCCCAAATCAAGGCCCACCAACGCGCCGCGCGCGGGCCAGTGCGTGACAGCCTCGATCAAGGGAAGGATGGCGGCGGGCATGGTGAGCCGCATAACACCCGCGGCGCCCGGGCGCAAAGGCCGATGGCGGCGTGGCGTCCATGCACGGACGCCACGCCGCTTCGTTGTCTCAGCGGATCGCGATCGGGTTGATGATGCCCTGCACCGCGCCGGTAATCTTGGGCACGCCGAGGACGAACAGGAACTCATACCCCTTGTCCGCGGCTAGCTGGTCCGTGTTCATGTTCTCCAGGATGTAGGTGCCGGACATCGGCAGGAAAATCTGGTGCACCTCGAACACGTTCTTGGACTCGAAGGGGATCACCTCGACTGCCCAGGTGTCGGAGCCGACCGCGACGACACCCTTGCTGACCAGATATTTCGCGCCTTCGACGCCGACGCCGGGTTCGCCGGCGCCTCGTTGCACGGAATCAGCCCGCACTTGTTTCATAATCGAGATGAAGCTGTTCTCGATTTTTGAATTTTGTGCAGGCTCGGCATTGGTCATGATGGCTGCCGGAATCTTGGGAGGATGGACATGCCGATCGAAACCGCACTGACCGCACGCCTTGGCATCACGCAGCCGATCCTGTCGGCGCCGATGGATGTGATCGCGGGCGCGCGGCTGGTGGCGGCGGTCAGCGAAGCCGGCGGCTTTGGCATTCTCGGCGGCGGCTACGGCGAGAGAGCCTGGCTGGAGCAGGAGACGGCGAAGCTCGGAAAATGCCGGGCGCCGTTCGGCATCGGCTTCATCACCTGGAGCCTCGCGAAACAACCCGAGTTGCTGGATGTCGCGCTCGCGGCCAAGCCGCGCGCGATCATGCTGTCGTTCGGCGACCCAAAGCCGTTTGCGCCGCACATCAAGGCCGCGGGCTGCCTGCTGATCTGCCAGGTTCAGACCGAGGAGATGGCGAGCGAGGCGCTGGAGGCCGGCGCCGATATTCTGGTCGCGCAGGGGACCGAGGCCGGCGGTCATGGCGCCTCGCGCACCACGCTCGACATCGTGCCGGCGATTGTTGATCTCGCGGCCGGGCGCGTGCCGGTCGCGGCTGCGGGTGGCATTGCTGATGGGCGTGGGCTGGCGGCGATGATGATGCTGGGAGCGAGCGGCGTGCTGCTCGGCACGCGTTTCTATGCCAGCATCGAATGCGACGGGCCGGAAGAGGGCAAGAAACGCATCTGCACCGCGACCAGCGGCAACACCGTGCGCAGCATCATCTTCGATCTTTCGCGCAACAATGTCTGGCCGGCGCCGTTTACCGGGCGCTGTCTGATCAACGATCACGCCCGCCGCTGGATGGGGCGTGAAGTCGAGCTGATGCAGAATGTGCGGGTGGTCGCGGCAGAATATGCGGCGGCGAAGGCGGCCGGCAATTTCGAGATCGCCGCCGTGATTGCCGGCGAGGCCGTAGGGCTGATCCATGACATCCCGCGGGCCGGTGAGATCGTTGATCGGATCACCACCGAGGCGGGCCAAATCCTGAGCGGAAAGCGCAATTCCGCGGCAATGGCGGCCAGCTAAAGCCCGCCGCGCCGGTTGCGGTGCAAAAGCCGCCTCTGCTATACGGCGGGATGAAAACCCCCGTTTGAGGCCGTACAGAATGTCGGTCGATGCCGCTACCGTCCGCCGTATCGCGCATCTGGCGCGGATTGCGGTCACGGACGCCGAAGTTCCGCATCTCCAGGGCGAGCTGAACGCCATGCTGGCCTTTGTCGAGCAATTGTCAGAGGTCAATGTCGAGGGCGTCGAGCCCATGACCTCGGTGACCCCGATGGAGATGAAGAAGCGGCAGGACGTGGTCAATGACGGAGAGATCCCCGACGATATCGTGGCCAACGCCCCGGCGACCGAAGGTCATTTCTTCATGGTGCCCAAGGTCGTTGAGTAAAACTTAGCGAGAGTCCGATGTGTCTGCTCTGCGACGATGAAAAGGCCTATCAGGCCTACATGAACTATCTCGACGCGATGGAGCGGCAGGGCAAGGCTGCCGATCCCGAGAAAGCGATCGACGCCGTGCTGGATCAGCTCGAGGCGGCCGATCGGGCGCGCGCCAAAAATGACGACCCGGCCAACGACAAGACCCTGTCTCCGTTCTTCTGCAGCCCGATCAATAAATGACCGACTTTACATCGATGACGCTCGCCGAGGCCCGCGACGGCCTTTCGAATAAGTCTTTCACCTCGCTTGAGCTGACCGACGCCCATCTGAAGGCGATGGAGGACGCGCGCTCGCTCAATGCATTCATACTGGAAACGCCGGAGCAGGCCCGCGCCATGGCGCGCGAAGCCGACGGCAAGATCGGCAAGGGTGACGGCGGCCCGCTCGCGGGCATTCCCTTGGGCATCAAGGACCTGTTCGCGACCAAGGGTGTGCGCACCACCGCCTGCTCGAAGATCCTTGCCAATTTCGTGCCGACCTATGAATCGACCATCACCTCGCAGCTCTGGCGCGACGGCGCGGTCATGCTGGGCAAGCTCAACAATGACGAGTTTGCGATGGGCTCGTCGAACGAGACCTCGTGCTTCGGCCCCGTCGCCAATCCCTGGCGGCGCGAGGGCAGTAACACCACGCTGGTGCCGGGCGGTTCCTCCGGCGGATCGGCGTCGGCTGTAGCTGCGTTGCTGTGCATGGGCGCGACCGCGACCGACACCGGCGGCTCGATCCGCCAGCCCGCGGCGTTCACCGCGACCGTCGGCATCAAGCCGACTTATGGCCGCTGCTCGCGCTGGGGCATCGTGGCATTCGCCTCTTCACTCGACCAGGCCGGTCCGATCGGCCGCACCGTGCGGGATTCAGCAATCCTGCTGCGCTCGATGGCGGGCCATGACCCGAAAGACACCACTTCGGTCGACCGCCCGGTGCCGGACTACGAAGCTGCGATCGGCAAGTCCGTGAAAGGCATGAAGATCGGCATCCCCAAAGAGTATCGCCTGGATGGCATGCCGGGTGAGATCGAAAAGCTCTGGACCGAGGGGGCTGCCTGGCTCAAGGCTGCCGGTGCCGAACCCGTCGAGGTATCGCTGCCGCACACCAAATACGCGCTTCCGGCCTATTACATCGTGGCGCCGGCAGAAGCCTCGTCCAATCTCGCGCGCTATGACGGCGTGCGCTACGGCCTGCGCGTGCCCGGCCGCTCGATCGGCGACATGTATGAGGCGACCCGCGCCGAAGGTTTTGGCGCCGAGGTGCGCCGCCGCGTCATGATCGGCACCTATGTGCTTTCGGCCGGCTATTACGACGCCTATTATCTGCGCGCGCAAAAAGTGCGTACGCTGATCAAGAAGGACTTTCGAGGACTGCTTTGCCAAGGGCGTCAACGCGATCCTCACGCCGGCGACGCCGTCGGCGGCTTTCGGCGTGGGAGAAAAGGGCGGCGCCGATCCCGTCGAGATGTATCTCAACGACATCTTCACGGTGACCGTGAACATGGCGGGCTTGCCGGGTATCGCGGTGCCGGCCGGCAAGGACGCGCAGGGCCTGCCGCTGGCGCTGCAGCTGATCGGCCGCGCCTTCGACGAGGAGACGCTGTTCTCGCTCGGCGAGGTGATCGAGCAGGCTGCCGGGCGGTTCACGCCGCCGAAATGGTGGTGAGCATGGATTTCAAAGCCACTCTGTCCAATGCGAAGCCCGCGGACGGGCTGAAGCCACCGCTGGCGGCACTGTGGTGGGCCGCGAAGGGCGACTGGGACGCTGCCCACAAGATCGTGCAGGACGAGAGCGACACCAATTCCGCCTGGGTGCATGCCTATCTGCATCGGGTCGAAGGCGATCTCGGCAACGCCGGCTATTGGTACCGGAAGGCTGGCAAGCCGGCCGCGAACGATTTACTCGAAGCCGAATGGGAGCGGATCGTCTCCGCGCTGATCGGGGGCTAGGACATGACGGCATTGAGCGGCAAGCTGATCAAGGGCGCAACCGGCGACTGGGAAGTCGTGATCGGCCTGGAAGTCCATGCCCAGGTCACCTCGAACTCAAAACTGTTTTCCGGCGCCTCGACCGCCTTCGGCGGCGAGCCGAACAGTCATGTCTCGCTGGTAGATGCGGCTATGCCGGGCATGCTGCCTGTGATCAACGAGGAGTGCGTCAGGCAGGCTGTCCGCACCGGGCTTGGGCTGAACGCAAAGATCAATCTGCGCTCGGTGTTCGACCGCAAGAACTATTTCTATCCCGACTTGCCGCAGGGCTATCAGATCAGCCAGTACAAGTCGCCGATCGTGGGTGAGGGCGAGGTGGTGGTCGAACTCGACGGCGGCAAGACCGCCACCATCGGCATCGAACGGCTGCACCTGGAGCAGGACGCCGCCAAATTGCTGCATGACCAGTCGCCGTCGATGTCCTTTGTCGACCTCAACCGCTCAGGCGTGGCGCTGATGGAGATCGTCTCCAAGCCCGACATCCGTGACGCCGAGCAGGCCAAGGCCTATGTGACCAAGCTGCGCTCGATCCTGCGCTATCTCGGCACCTGCGACGGCGACATGGAGAAGGGCAGCCTGCGCGCCGACGTCAACGTCTCCGTGCGCAAGCCGGGAGGAGAGCTCGGCACCCGCTGCGAGATCAAGAACATGAACTCGATCAACTTCATTGGCCAGGCGATCGAGTACGAGGCGCGGCGCCAGATCGAGATCATCGAGGAGGGCGGGGCGATCGAGCAGGAAACCCGGCTCTACGACCCCAACAAGGGCGAGACGCGCTCGATGCGCTCGAAGGAGGAGGCACACGACTACCGCTATTTTCCCGATCCGGACCTCTTGCCGCTCGAGTTCAGCCAGGCGTTCGTCGACGAGCTCAAGGCGAAGCTGCCGGAGCTGCCGGACCAGAAGCGTTCGCGTTTCATCGCCGACTTTGCGCTCTCGCCCTATGATGCGAGTGTGCTGGTCGCCGAACGTGACAGCGCCGAGTTCTACGAAACCGTGCTCGGCAAGCTCGCGAACCAGGCGCGCGACGGCAAACTCGCCGCCAACTGGGTGATCAACGAGCTGTTCGGCCGCCTCAACAAGGAGGGGCATCCAATTACGGACTCGCCGGTGTCGGCAGCACAACTTGGCGCCATCATCGACCTGATCGGCGAGGGGACGATCTCCGGCAAGATCGCGAAAGACCTGTTCGAGATCGTCTGGCAGGAGGGCGGCGACCCCCGCGAGCTGGTCGAAGCGCGCGGTATGAAGCAGGTCACCGATCATCGGCGATCGAGAAGGTGGTCGACGACATCATCGCTGCCAATCCCGACAAGGTCGCGCAGGCCAGGGCCAAGCCCGCCGCGGTCCAGTGGTTCGTCGGCCAGGTGATGAAGGCAACCGCCGGCAAGGCGGATCCCAAGGCCGTGAACGAGCTGCTGAAGTCCAAGCTCGACATCTGAAAAGACCGCGCGACGAACGTCGCACCACTTCTTTCATCCTCTGATCGCTGCCGCGCGTCGTTGCGAATTGCAGCCGCGCGATTCGCAACAACGCCGGCTTTGGCGAGCGTCGGCGCGAGCAAAGGCCGTTAACGATGAAAATTTTTTGATTGCAAAAATGCAAGACTTGGAGTTCACGACAGCGCCTCCAGCCGGGCGCGAGCGACTTGCACGCATATCATTGATGCATGATGCTCATCATACGTGAGTTGAAGAAACAACTGCGGCACAGGGCTTTCCTGCAAACTTGACAACCGTCGACGTCGGCCGCAACGGCGTTTTTCGCAATCGGATTTCAAAGCATCGCGTTGTCATCGCAAATCACGCGGCGCGCTTGCGCGGCTTCCTGCGTCAACACTTCCTTAAGCGGGACGCTGTTTTTTTCGATGTGTTGGTGTATTCGGAATGAAGTGCATTTCGATTCCCGAATGCACGCAGCGATTAAGCCATCTCACTACATTAGGAGGGCATCATGGCTAAGAAGGCTAAGAAGGCGAAGAAGGCGAAGAGCGCAGTGAAGAAGACTGCGAAGAAGACCCGCAAGGTCTCGAAGAAGAAGAAGTAAGCTCGCCTGATATGAATGCCGGCGGCTATGTTGCCGGCACGTCATTGGAGCGAGCCGGAATGATCCCTTTTCAATCCGAACAGCTCTGAGCGACGAAAGAGGGTGTCGGCGAGACATCAGGTCAAACGGCTGGATCGAACTTCAAAAGGCGCTTGCGCTTCCCGAAGCCGGTCCGGCAGAAGAAACAGGTTTTCTTCGTTCGGTGCGGATCGCTTGAGATCCGCAATCTCACCCGGCAGCCTATTCGCCCGGTGGGATCTGGTCCTGACGTGTTCGCCGACGCCCTCGCTCCCAGCCGGAGCGGGTCGAGCCCGGCACTCCAGTTTCCCCAAATGCCACTGCTGAAGGCTCCGCCTGCGTCCGGTCCGCGGCAGGTCGGGATCGCCTGCGCCAATGGTTATCCGTTTGCGAAGGCCGCACGGCAAACCGATTATGAGCTGCGCGAGAAAGCCGCATCCAACAAGGGTTTTCTCAATTAGGCCTCGCCTTCGACCTGGCCCGCGTTTACGTCGGATTTATCGCGAAGCTTAAACCGCCCTTCAAATTTGATCGGCCATGATCGCCCCAACACGCCGGCCAACGGCGTTGGGAGCGTTGACTTGTGGACGGGGGCCGCGCGCGGGGGCGAAGCGGCCAATAACAAAAAGGGGAGACGGAAGATGTTTCAGGGTACGATTGATCTCGACACCGCTACGCCGGTCGATGGGGGGGCGATGTCCGACGTGCTGTTCGAGCGCGGCCTTTATTGGGCGAGCGGCCGTTCCGGTGTCGTCAATCTGATCGCCGCGCACAAATGGTTCAATCTCGCCGCGCTGAAGGGCCGCGTCGATGCCATCGCCATGCGCCGCGAGGTCGCCGAGCAGATGTCGGAGACGGAGATCGCTCTGGCCCAGCGCGAAGCCCGCGCCTGGATGACCGCGCATTAAGCGTTCGCTGCTGGTAGAGATCAGGAGCGCGGGAAGCAGGCGTGTCCTGCGAAGCGCGCGCCTGGGTGACCGCGTCCTGGTCGCGGTCGTCGCCAACAGCAGACGAAGCGTTCGCCCGGTGTCATGCGGGAGAACGCACACGTCCTATCGGTTGAGCGGCCGGAATGGGCGTTCGCGAAGTGCTAGGTGCGATTTGGGCGCCGGACATTACCAGACATTACATGAGGGGCGTCTTGCCGGGCGACTTGCCGATGCCAAAGACGGCGTATTTCAGCCGGTGCCGGGCAAATGGCCGCTTGCGGCTCGGCGCAGCGTCGGGCATATCGGCACCTATGGAGACGTGGCCGAGTGGCTGAAGGCGGCGGTTTGCTAAACCGTTATAGGGTTGTAAAGCCCTATCGAGGGTTCGAATCCCCTCCGTCTCCGCCACACTTCGGCCCGATGAGCCCTCAGGGTGGAGGGGCTGGCTATCGACACCCTCGAAAGCGCTGCCTTCTCCGGCCAAGCGAAGAAGTGCTGATTTCGCTGGTGGACCGGAGTAGTGTCCGGGCGGGTGTATCCTCCCGGGCCGGTAAAAGTCGCTTTACGCCCGGGGCTGGAGTTGTCGGTGGGATCGGCTGCAATACTGCCTTGCTGGAGTTCGGTGCCGGTTGTTCGCTATGATTTACAGTGAGGAACCCGAATGCCAACTCCTAACCCATTAGCGGCAAACCCCGATGCGCTGGTCATTCCCGGGAGGGAATGCGGGACCTGCACTCTGTGCTGCAAGGTCTACAAAATTCCGGAGATCGGCAAAGAGGCCGGCAAGTGGTGCAAGCATTGCTCGCCCGGCAAAGGCTGCGCGATCCACGACAACCTTCCCCATCAGTGCGCGGTGTTCAATTGCCGTTGGCGAATGGAGGAAGCGATGCTTCCGCACTGGAAGCCGGAGCAATGCAAGATGGTGGTCACCGTCAATCCGCGGAATAACTACATCTATGTGCGGGTTGATCCGGGCACGCCGTCGGCCTGGCGCAAGCAGCCCTATTACGACCAGTTGCGTGGCTGGGCCAAAGACAATCTGGAAAACGGCATTCACGTCATCGTCTACGTCGGTAACGTTGCGACCCTGATCCTGCCTAATCAGGACGTGTCACTGGGCAGCCCGGGGCAGATCGATCGAATTTCGGTGCGCAAGAACTTCGGTCCGGGCCATGCGACCTATGATGTGACGCTTGTTCCCGGCGGTGTTGCGGATTTGTAGAAAAGCGTGGCGGCGGACAACGCCATCTGTCGGCACAATGATGCCAATGATGCCTCGGCACATTAATAGAGTGTCGCATCTCAAACAGAATGGTTTGATCGAGTGGCTGCGTGTTATTTTTGCAACACCCGTGTAAAAACGCACTGCGAGGCCCAGTGGTGCGCCAAGTACATCGCGTCCAACAAGCTGCGGCCGCTGGTGCTACTTTGCCCTCAACGTTCCGCGTTCAGCGCAACTTCTGATCCCGATCTGATCCTCGCTTGAGGGAAACCCGGCAGGCAACTGCCGGGGTTTTGTTTTGCCGCCGATGTGAGCGGCGTCAGGCGGCCCCGCCGTTTACAGTTCGTGCCTCGCACCCTAGGAAAGGGCGATGCAGAAGGATCGGGGAACGATCAGGCTCACAGTTGCCTGGCTTGCTTCGCTAGCCGCGACGGTGGTCGCGCACGGCGCCGAAAGGCTGATCGAGCCCGGGCAGTGGAAGGTGACGTCGGCAACCGTGGTCAACGGCTTGGTCCAGCCGCCGCAGCCAAAGCTGCGCTGCGTCACGCCCGAACAGGCCGAAGAGATCGCCAAGACCTTTGGCCCGGTGTCCGGCACCATCAATTCGACCTGCGCAGATCCGGAAATTCAATTGACCGGCCAAACGCTGAAATGGCGCCTGCAGTGCCATGGACAGCTCGATGCCGATGTCGCCGCGAGCTTCAACTTCGACAGTCCGCAGCACTATCACGCGACCATCACCTCACAGGGGCGGATGGCGGGCGCGCTGATCAGCGACGTCAAGAGCGAACTGGAAGGCGAGCGCGTCGGCGATTGCCAGCAATGATCGCTTTACTGGCAGCTTACTCCACCGCGCCGCGGTGTAGGTCGGCCTCGATCTGCAGTCGCGTGCCGCCGCCAAAACGGGCGCGATAGACCTGCAGGTTCTCCATCACCCGCTGCACATAATTGCGGGTCTCCGAGAATGGAATCAGCTCGACCCAGTCCACCGCGTCGACCTTGGGATCGCGCGGATCGCCATAGCGGTCGACCCACTTCTTCAGGCTGCCACGGCCGGCATTGTAGGCCGCAAAGGTCATGATGTAGGAGCCGCGGAAATCCTCCATCAGGCCGCCGAGCTCGGCCGCACCGAGCGCTGCGTTATAGGCCGAATCCGTCTTCATCCGCGAGAGATCGAAGGAGGCGCCGGCGCGCTTGCAGACATAGCGGGCTGCGTCCGGCGTCACCTGCATCAACCCATAGGCCTGCGCCGGCGAGACGTCGCCTGGATTGAACATGCTTTCCTGGCGCGCGATCGCGAACACCACGCTCTTCTCGACATCGGCGCCGATCGGGCTGTAGGAGGGAATGCCGATCACCGGATAGGCGTAGTGGTCGAACGGCAGGCCGCGGTTGAGCCCGGCCTTGCCGGCGAGAATCATGCCGCGGGCATAGCCGTAGCGCGCCGTCAGCTCGCCAAGGCCGATCACCACATCCGCGTCGCCGTTTTCGCCGGCATCGGCAAAGATCGGAATCGCGATCTCGCGCTCGTCGAGATCGAACAGCAGCTGCACGGCGCGGACGACTTCGAGCCGCTCGACGCCGCGCGCACGCGGCACGTCGTTGAGCTCGAGCTGCGGCAGCCCGAGTTTCGCGCGCGCCAGCTGGCCGTAATAGCTCGTAGATTGCTCGGCCGACTGCGTGTAGAAGGCACGCGCCTCCGGCGAGCGGCCCAGGGCTTCCGCCGCGCGGCCCTTCCAGTAGCCGGCACGCGCCAGCGTGGTCGGATTGACGCTGCCGACGCCGATCCGCGCAAAATGCTGCGAGGCGGTCTGCGGATCGTTGAGGAAGCGCAGCGCGATCCAGCCCGCAGTGAATTCCTGCTCGGTCTTGTAGATGTCGCGGGTTGGCAGTGCCGCGTCGCGTGCAATCAGGTAGGCGGTCTTGTATTCGCCGAGATCGATCATCTTGCGCGCAGCCAGCCGCCGCTCGATCCACCATTCGTCGAGATTATAGAGGCGGTTCGGATCACGCGGCGCGCTCATGATGACCTGCGCGGCTTCCGGATATTTCTCTTCGCGCCGAAGCTCCTGGATCTTGGCAAAGACATAGCCGGTATCGCCGTGCAATTCGTGCGGCACGGCTTCCAGCAGCGCCTTGGCGTTGGCCGCCTTCCGCACCGAGGCAAGGCGCGCCTTCACCAGCGCCACATAGCCGGCACCGAGCCGCTTCGCCGCCCGCATCGCAGCGGCCTCGTTCTCGGTGGTGTAGGCGAAGTTATCCATCCGCGCCTTCTGGTCGCCGGGAGTGAGCAGCGCGCCGAACATGTCGAGCGCCGCGCTTTCGGTATCCTCCGACATCGGATCGTTGCGCCAGGCTTCGCGCACCAGCCGTTCGGCATTGGCGCGGTCGCCGCGCGCCAGCATCGCCTTGGCGAGCGCAAGCCGGCCTTTTGCCGAGATCGGCAACTCGTTCTCGAACCACGACCACACCGCGGAATCCTCGCGTTGGTCGTCCCATAGCGCGGCCTCAAGTCGCCGGCGGAAAAAGGTCTGCGAGGGCCAGCTTGGATTGGCCGTCAAGAAAGCGCGGTAGCGCTCGACGGTGGCGTTGTTGTTGTCGCTGCGCAGGATCAGCCATTCCGCAAGCTTCCTCGCGACGGGATCGGAGATGGTCGCTTCCGCCTGGGTCGCGTCGTCAGGCCGATGCTTGCGGATCTGCTCGATGACATTCTCGAGCGTGTCGAGATCCTGTTTCGAAGTCGAGGAGGTCTGAGCCACCGCGGCCGGCGTGACCGGTTTTCGCGCCGGCGTCGGCGCGGTGACGCGTTGGCGGGCAAGGGGCGCGGGAGCTGCGACCGGAGCCGGCAGGATCGGTGTTGCAATCTCGCGGGCGGCAGCCGTCGCAGCCGGCGGTGGGTTGCTATGGGGCACCACGTTGCGCACGACCGGCCGAGCCTTTGGCATTGGAACCTTGTGTTTCGCCGGAGAGGAGGCCGCCGCCTGTTTCGTCGGAGGAGAGGCCGGCTCCTTCGCTGCGGAGGGAGCCGCTGGCGCCGAATATCCCAAAGCCAGCGTCAGGGCCGCCGACAGGACGGTCGACAAGGCGGTCGATCGCAATGCTTTCGTGCGGACAAACGGGGCCACGGCATTCCTTCGCTGCGAATCAATTACTGAATGTGACTGAAACCGCCGACTAAATACTAAAGGCAATGCGACAAGGCGCGGGTTTTTGCGCCGCCACCACGGCAAAATCACGGCCAAACCGGAGCGCGCTACCTGCGACTTCCGGGGAAGGGCAGGCGTGCAGCCCTTTCGCGGGGTCGCCGGACCCTATATGAATCGCTCTTTAAACGACCAGCCAGGCCGTAAACCAGCGTCGGGAGGAGTTCCATGGCAGCCAAGACGAAATTTCGGGGTTCCTTCACTGCCTTGGTCACCCCCTTCAAGAACGGCTCGCTGGACGAGGCGGCCTTCCGCGCGCTGGTGAACTGGCAGATTTCGGAAGGCACCCACGGTCTCGTCCCCGTCGGCACCACAGGTGAAAGCCCGACCTTGAGCCATGATGAGCACAAGCGCGTGGTCGAGTGGTGCATCGAGGAGGCAAAGGGGCGCGTGCCGGTGATTGCCGGCGCCGGCTCCAACTCGACCAAGGAAGCGATCGAACTCGCCGAGCACGCGGATAAGGCGGGCGCGAATGCTGTACTGGTGGTGACGCCCTATTACAACAAGCCGACGCAAGAGGGCATGTACCAGCACTTCAAGGCGATCAACGACGCGATCTCTATCCCGATCATCATCTACAACATCCCGCCGCGCTCGGTGATCGACATGTCGGTCGACACCATGAAGCGGCTGTGGGAGTTGAAGAACATCGCGGGCGTCAAGGACGCGACCGCGAGCATGGTGCGGGTGTCGCAGCAGCGCGCCGCGATGGGCGAGGATTTCAACCAGCTCTCGGGCGAGGATGCGACCGTGCTCGGCTATATGGCCCATGGCGGCCATGGCTGCATCTCCGTGACCTCGAATGTGGCGCCACGGCTGTGCTCCGATTTCCACCTCGCCTGGCAGAAGGGCGACGCCAAGACTGCGCTCGCGCTGCACGACAAGCTGGTGCCGCTGCACAACAACCTGTTCATCGAGTCCAATCCGGCGCCGATCAAATATGCGATGTCGCTGCTCGGCAAGATGGACGAGAAGCTGCGCCTGCCGATGGTGCCGGTATCGGACCCGACCCGCGTCGCCGTGCGTAGCGCGATGGTGCATGCCGGCCTGATCAACTGAGCCCTGTTCGCGGCTCCATCATCCAGGCATTGCAGGAAGCAGCCCATGCTCAAGGAATTCCGCGACTTCGCGATGAAGGGCAATGTCGTCGACCTCGCCGTCGGCGTCATCATCGGCGCGGCGTTTGGCGCCATCGTGACGTCGCTGGTGGGCGACATCATCATGCCCATCATCGGCGCCGCCACCGGCGGCCTCGACTTCTCCAACTATTTCATTGCGCTGTCGAAGTCGGTGACGGCGAGCAACCTCGCCGATGCCAAGAAGCAGGGCGCGGTGCTGGCCTATGGCAGCTTCATCACGCTGACGCTGAATTTCCTGATCATCGCGACCGTGCTGTTTCTCGTGATCCGCGCCATGAACCAGCTCAAGCGTCACGAGGAAGCCCAACCCGCCGAGCCGCCGAAACCGTCGGCGGAAGTCGTGCTGCTGACCGAGATCCGCGATCTCCTGAAGAAGAGTTGACGTGGCCGACAAGAACGAGCGCGCGATCAAGGTCGTCGCAGAAAACCGAAAGGCGCGGTTTAACTATTCGATCGAGGACACGGTCGAGGCGGGAATTGCGCTGACCGGCACCGAGGTCAAGTCGATCCGCAGCGGCAAGAGCACGATTGCGGAATCCTATGCCGATTCCAAGAACGGCGAGATCTGGCTGATCAACGCCAACATCCCGGAATATCTGCAGGCCAACCGCTTCAACCACGAGCCGAAGCGGCCGCGGAAACTGCTCCTGCATAAAAAGCAGATCAACAAATTGATCGGCGCGGTCGACCGCGAGGGGATGACGCTGATCCCGCTCAAGCTATATTTCAACGAACGCGGCCGCGCGAAGCTTCTGCTCGCGGTGGCCAAGGGCAAGAAGCTGCACGACAAGCGCGAGAGCGAAAAGAAGCGCGACTGGGGCCGGGAGAAGAGCCGCCTGCTGCGCGCGCGGGGGTGATGGACTTCCATTTCGTAGGATGGGTTGAACGAAGCGATACCCATCACGTTCTTTCGATGGGTTTCACTTCGTTCAACCCATCCTACCGGCCACCAAGGGACGCGATTCATGAACCAGAGAAACCTCATGGAAGTGGACTGGAGCAAGATCCCGGCACCGACCGACGACGGCGGCGCGGCGCATCTGACCGGCATGACCATTCCGCCGGTCAGCCTGGTTGCGACCGACGACACATCGGTAACGCTGTCGGCGTTGAATGGGCGCACTGTCGTGTTCGCCTATCCCCGGACCGGCGAGCCCGGCAAGATTGCGCTGGTCGATGATTGGGACATGATCCCGGGCGCGCGCGGCTGCACGCCGCAGACCTGCGCCTTCCGCGACCTCTTTGCAGAGTTGAAAGCCGCCGGCGCCGCGCAGGTGTTCGGCCTGTCGACGCAGAGCAATGCCTACCAGACCGAGATGGCCTCGCGGCTGCATCTGCCGTTCCCGGTGCTGTCTGACGAGAAGCTCGAGCTCACCCGCGCGCTCAACCTGCCGACCATGGAGGTCGCCGGGCTGACGCTGATCAAGCGGCTTGCACTGGTGATCGACGACGGGCGCATCCGCCACGTGTTCTATCCGGTGTTTCCGCCGGATAGAAACGCCGGCGACGTGCTGGAATGGCTGAAGGACAATAAGGCCTAAGAGTCATTTATTGACGCGTTTTCTTCACGCGAACCGGTTTCCACTTCGCTCGAAAACGCTATGCCAAATCCGCCTTCACCCGCGCGAACACGGCGCGGAACATCTCCGGCGTCAGCACGCCGGTGTTCGTGTTGTAGCGCGAGCAGTGATAGCTGTCGTAGACCTTCAGGCTGCCGGCCTGATGCACCGCGCCATGCGCGAAAGGTGCGGCGGCGCTGCGCAGCTTCAGCGTCTTCAGCAGGGTATCATGCGCGATGCGGCCGAGTGGCACGATGGCGCGCAGGTTCGGCATAACAGCGATGTTGGCGGCAAGGAATGGCCGGCAATTGTTGATCTCCGCCGGCAGCGGCTTGTTCTGCGGCGGCACGCAGCTCACCGCGTTGCTGATCCGGCAATCAACCAGTTTCAAGCCGTCATCGGGCCGCGCCTGGTAGTGGCCGCTGGCAAAGCCATATTCGAGCAGCGTCGCATAAAGCAGGTCGCCGGCGTAATCGCCGGTGAACGGCCGGCCCGTGCGATTGGCGCCCTGCATTCCCGGCGCAAGGCCGACGATCAGAAGCCGCGCGCCGGGGTCACCAAAGGAGAGGACCGGCGCGTTGTACCAGGTGGGCTCTTTCGCGCGCGTCTGCGCCCGAAACTCCGCCAACCGAGGGCAGAGCGGGCAATCGCGACCGGGTTCGGTGGGGGGAAGCGCGGCGTCGGACTTGGCCGACGCCGCATGATTCCTAATCGTCGAAATCTTCTTCAGCGCCCCGTGGTGCCATCGTGGTCGCGCGCTGCAGGAATTGCGGGGCGTGATGGCGTGGCTCGCGATCGCCGCGCTCGCGCGGAGCCGGCCGTTCCGACGGATCGCGGCCGAGCTTCGACTGCAACTCGACGAGATCGGTGAACACGTCGGCCTGGCGCCGCAACTCGTCGGCAATCATCGGCGGCTGGCTCGAGATCGTCGAGATCACCGTGACGCGGACGCCACGACGCTGCACCGCTTCCACCAGCGAGCGGAAATCGCCGTCGCCGGAGAACAGCACCATCTGGTCGATATGTTCGGCGAGCTCCATCGCATCCACAGCGAGCTCGATGTCCATATTGCCCTTCACCTTGCGGCGGCCACTCGCATCGATGAACTCTTTCGTCGCCTTGGTGACGACGGTGTAACCGTTGTAGTCGAGCCAGTCGATCAGGGGACGGATCGAGGAATACTCCTGATCTTCAATGATCGCCGTGTAGTAGAACGCGCGCAGGAGCGTTCCCCGGCTGTGAAATTCCTTAAGCAGGCGCTTGTAGTCGATGTCGAAGCCAAGTGTCTTGGCTGTGGCGTACAGGTTGGCGCCATCGATGAAGAGCGCAATCTTGTTAGTCGTGGAAGATGACATTCGTTGCTCGCGTTATGTTAGAATCTGCTTTTCTTGGCGCGGCGGCAGTGGTCCCGCGCATCTTAAATCACTGCCGAAGCCCCAGAGCGGATTGGTCCCGAACAGACGGTACCGCAAATTTGGAGAGATAGGGGCAAAAAAGGTATTTTCTTACAACGCAATAATGCGTTTTGTTGGCCGGGGCCATTTGCGGCCGCCAGACGCCCACCCTCTTGAGTCCCGGGCCGGGGGGTTAGCAGAGTGACCTGCTCACGCCAAATCACAAATTTAGTCTTGCACAAAGTCCGGCCCCCCTATAACTAGCGCCCATACTCACCATTTCCAGCCCCCTGACAACGGAGTGACAGCCCATGGCACGCGTCACGGTTGAAGATTGCATTGATAAGGTCGACAACCGGTTTGACCTGGTCCTGTTGGCCGCACACCGGGCCCGGATGATCTCCTCAGGGTCTCAACTTACGATTGATCGGGATAATGACAAAAATCCGGTGGTCTCGCTACGCGAAATCGCAGAATTCTACGATTTCGCCTGAAGATTTACGCGAGGAGCTGGTCCACTCCCTGCAGAAGTTCGTCGAAGTCGACGAACCAGAGCCCGATACCGTGCCGTTGATCGGCTCGGCGGGCGCCAGCGTCGATGCCGACGACACCGAAGTGGCGGTCGAGCGCATGACGGAAGAGGAACTTTTGAAGGGCCTCGAGGGCTTGGCGCCTCCGGAAGAACAGCCGGAAGAGGACGAGTAGAGCTCACGAGAATTTCGTTTAACAAAGGCCCGGACCACCGTCCGGGCCTTTGCTTTTGCTGCCGTTTTTATGATTAGCTGGTGCCTCTCGCTCCCGCGAAAGATGACGCCGCCGCCGTTCGATTTTTTCGGACGACGGCCGGATTGGCGTTAGACTGAGTCGGTCAGGAGCAAGGTCATTAAGGCAAGGCAGTGATTCGATGGCGGTTCGACGTCGGAGCCCACCCCAGATGCAGGCCGCGGCCGAACCGGTCGCCGTGGCCGGTTCTGCGCCGGCCAATTCCGCGTCGGTCAAGGCTCCGAAATCGCCGCGCCCGCGGATGATGCGGCAATATGACCTTGTCGAGCGCGTCCGCTCCTACAATCCCAACACCAACGAGGACCTGCTCAACCGCGCCTATGTCTACGCCATGAAGGCGCATGGTTCGCAGACGCGGGCCTCTGGCGATCCCTATTTCTCGCACCCGCTCGAGGTCGCGGCGATCCTGACCGACCTCAAGCTCGACGACGCCACCATCGTCGCGGCCCTCCTGCACGACACCATCGAGGACACGGAAGCGACCCGGGCGGAGATCGACCAGATCTTCGGTCCCGAGATCGGCGCCCTGGTCGAAGGC
Source organism: uncultured Alphaproteobacteria bacterium (assembly GCA_963739755.1). Classification (GTDB taxonomy): domain Bacteria; phylum Pseudomonadota; class Alphaproteobacteria; order Rhizobiales; family Xanthobacteraceae; genus Bradyrhizobium. The sequence goes on from CAVUCB010000030.1 coordinate 24,527, forward strand.
CTGACCAAGCTGAAGCGGCTCGAACTTGTGTCGCGCGAGGCCAAGCAGGCGGAAAACCTGCGCAAGCTCTTGCTGGCGATTTCCGACGACGTCCGTGTGCTGCTGGTCAAGCTCGCCGACCGCCTGCACAATATGCGCACGCTGGAGTTCGTGCCGGAAGCCTCGCGCCAGCGCATCGCGGAGGAGACGCTCGACATCTACGCGCCGCTCGCAGGCCGCATGGGTATGCAGGAAATGCGCGAGGAGCTGGAGGATCTGTCCTTCCGTTCGCTCGATCCCGAAGCCTACAACGTGGTGAAGCACCGGCTTGAGGCGCTGGCCGAGCGCAACCGCAACCTGATCGGCGAGATCGAGAGCCAGCTCTCGAAGAACCTGCGCAAGAACGGGCTCTCCGCGCATGTTTATGGCCGGCGCAAGCAACCGTTCTCGATCTGGACCAAGATGGAACGCAAGTCGATCGGCTTCGAGCAGCTGTCCGACATCTTCGCCTTCCGCGTCATCATGCCCGATCTCGAATCCTGCTACCGCGCGCTCGGTGTCGTGCATACGACCTGGCCGGTGGTGCCGGGCCGTTTCAAGGACTACATCTCGACGCCGAAGCAGAACGACTATCGCTCGATCCACACCACCGTGATCGGGCCCGGCAACCAGCGAGTCGAGCTGCAGATCCGCACCGAGGAGATGCACCAGATCGCCGAGTTCGGTATCGCCGCGCACGCCTTCTACAAGGACGGCGTGGGCTCGCCGACCGAACTGCTCAAGCGCGAGTCCAATGCCTTTGCCTGGCTGCGCCGCACCGTCGGCATCCTCTCCGACAGCGCCAATCCGGAAGAGTTTCTGGAGCACACCAAGCTCGAGCTGTTCCACGACCAGGTGTTCTGCTTCACGCCGAAGGGCAAGCTGATCGCGCTGCCGCGCCATGCCAATGTGATCGACTTCGCCTACGCCGTGCATACCGAGCTCGGCAACAGCGCGGTCGGCTGCAAGATCAACGGCAAGTTCGCGCCGCTCTCCTCCGAATTGCAGAACGGCGACGAGGTCGAGGTCCTGACCTCGGAGGCGCAATCGGCGCCGCCATCGGCCTGGGAATCGCTGGCGGTCACCGGCAAGGCGCGAGCGGCGATCCGCCGCGCGACCCGCGCCGCCGTGCGCGACCAATATGCCGGCCTTGGCCGCCGCATCGTCGAGCGCCTGTTCGAGCGCGCCAAGATCGACTATGCCGACGACAAGCTGAAGGGCGCACTGCCGCGGCTGGCGCGCGCCTCGATCGAGGACGTCATGGCTGCCGTCGGCCGTGGCGAGATGAAGGCCTCCGATGTCGCGCGCGCGATGTATCCCGACTACAAGGAAGAGCGGGTGGCGCGCTATGGCGCGGCCAAGAAGAGCAGCCTTGCCGTCAAATTGAAGCTGAAATCGCCGCCGCCCGATCCGCAGCGCAGCCCGTCGGCGATCCCGATTCGCGGCATCAATTCCGACCTGCCGATCAAGTTCGCGCCGAATGGCGGGGCAGTCCCGGGCGACCGCATTGTCGGCATTGTCACGCCGGGCGAGGGCATCACGATCTATCCGATCCAGTCGCCGGCGCTGAAGGATTTCGAGGAGGAGCCGGAACGCTGGCTGGACGTGCGCTGGGATGTCGATGAGTTCGACGCCGCAACGCTTTCCGGCGCGCATCCTGGTCGACAATGTCAACGAGCCCGGCAGCCTCGCCCAGGTCGCGACCGTGATTGCCGAGCATGACGGCAATATCGACAATATCAGCATGTCGCGCCGCTCGCCCGACTTCACCGAGCTCACCATCGATCTCGAGGTCTATGACCTCAAGCATCTCAGCGCTATTATCGCCCAGTTGCGCGCCAAGGCCGTCGTCGCACGGGTCGAGCGCGTCAATGGGTAACCCTCTCGACCCTCATGGTGAGGAGGCGCACCGCAGACAAGTTTACGCAGTCTGCGTATACTTGACCGCGCCGCCGTCTCGAACCATGAGGCCACAATCCGGCCTCATCCTTCGAGACGCCGCTTCGCGGCTCGTCAGGATGAGGTGAAGCAATCCTCCCGCGAGTTCCTGAATGTCAAAAGCCCCCCCGCTGCGCCTTGGCGTCAACGTCGATCACGTCGCGACCCTGCGGAACGCCCGCGCCGGGCAAAGGCCCGATCCCGTGCGCGCCGCGCAGGTGGCGATCGAGGCCGGCGCCGATGGCATCACCGCGCATTTGCGCGAGGACCGCCGCCATATCCGCGACGAAGACATGGCGCGGCTGAAGGCTGAGATCTCGAAGCCGCTGAATTTCGAGATGGCGGCGACCGCGGACATGCTGAGGCTTTCGCTCGCGACCAAGCCGCACGCGGTGTGCCTGGTGCCGGAGCGGCGCGAGGAACTGACCACCGAAGGCGGGCTGGATGTGGTCGGCCAGCACAATGCGCTGGCGCCGTTCATTGCCAAGCTGAACGACGCCGGTATCCGGGTATCGCTGTTTATCGCAGCCGAACCGCGCCAGATCGAGATGGCGGCGCGATTGCAGGCCCCCGTGATCGAAATCCACACCGGCGCCTGGTGCGACGCCGTGACGGAAGGCCACAAGGACAAGGCGGAAGCCGAATGGCAGCGCATCGTCGCCGGCGCGAAAATGGCGCGCTCGGCGGGCCTGGAAGTCCATGCCGGCCATGGCCTCGATTATGCCACCGCCGAGACCATCGCCGCGCTGCCCGAGATCGTCGAACTCAACATCGGCTATTACATGATTGGGGAAGCCATTTTTGTGGGCCTGAGCGAGACCGTTCGCACCATGCGGACGGCGATGGACCGGGGCAGGACGCGGGCGTGATCGCATGATTATCGGCATCGGCAGCGACCTCATCGACATCCGCCGCGTCGCCAAGGTGATCGAGCGCCATGGCGACCGCTTTCTCGACCGCATCTTCACCGATGCCGAACGCGCCAAGGCCAATCGGCGCGCTGCCAATGAGAAGATGGTGGTTGCGACCTACGCCAAGCGCTTTGCCGCCAAGGAAGCCTGTTCCAAGGCGCTGGGAACCGGCATCCGGCGCGGGGTCTGGTGGCGTGACATGGGGGTGATCAACCTGCCGGGCGGGCGGCCGAGCATGCTGCTCACGGGCGGGGCGCTGGCCCGGCTGCAGGCTCTGACCCCCGATGGATTTGAGGCGCGGATCGACCTTACGATCACCGACGATTGGCCACTGGCGCAGGCCTTTGTCATAATCTCGGCGGTGTCGCCTGCCAAAGCTTGAGCCTCAAGGGCGCTAAAACTAAAAAAGCGATGTTTTTCAATGTGTTGTGAAGTTTTGATGCTGCGGTTTGTTGCGCCTCTGAGAACAAACGTCTAAAACCTCTTGCAACCTTGATCCAGCAAAGGCGAATTCCGGTTTGCGCCGGAATTGGCTTTCACTATCAGAATCAGGACCGATTTCACGAAACCGCGAAGCGGAGCGCTGTTCGCGTGCGGAGGCTATTCTGCCGCCGTACGACCGCGACCAAAAATTGGGAAAACAATGAGCGTGACATCCCGGGAAAAGACCAGCGCCTCCTCCGAAGGCTACCGCGTCGTCATCCACGCTCTCCTGATCGCGCTTGTGATCCGCACCTTCCTGTTCCAGCCCTTCAACATCCCCTCGGGATCGATGAAGGCGACGCTGCTCGTCGGCGACTATCTGTTCGTCTCGAAATATTCCTACGGCTACAGTCCGTTCTCGATTCCGTGGACGCCGCCGCTGCCGACGCTGTTTTCCGGCCGCATCTTCGGCTCCGATCCCAACCGCGGCGACATCGTGGTGTTTCGCCTGCCGAAAGATGAATTCGACCGATTACATCAAGCGCGTGATCGGGCTGCCCGGCGACCGCATCCAGATGAAGGACGGGCTGCTTTACATCAATGACAAGCCGGTCGAGCGCCAGCGCCTGAGCGATTTCGTCGGCGAGGATCCCTGCGGGTCGTCGGAGGCCTTCGGGCGCGTGAAGCGCTGGAAGGAGACGATGCCGAACGGCGTCAGCTATGAGACACTGGATTGCCAGGACAACGGCTATTACGACAACACCATCGAATACGTCGTGCCGCCCGGTCATTTCTTCATGATGGGCGACAACCGCGACAACTCTACCGACAGCCGCGTGCAGTCGGTGGTGGGTTACGTGCCGCAGCAGAACATCATCGGCCGCGCCCAGATCATCTTCTTCTCCATTGCCGAGGGCCAGCACGTCTGGGCGATCTGGGACTGGCCATGGTCGATACGCTGGAACCGTCTGTTCACATTTGTGCGATGAATGACGACACCGCTGATATCCTGAGTGCAACCGTCGCCCCTGACGCAGGCGCGGAGTTGGTGCCTGCGCGCAAGAAGGCGAGGAAGAAGCGCGCCAAATCGTCCGGGAAGTCGGCCGCCAAGGCGACGACTTCGGCGATCGAGGTGCGTATCGGGCACAAATTCGCCGATCCCAATCTCCTGGTGACGGCGATGACGCATGTGTCTGCGCTGAAGCCTTCGCGCAAGCGCGGCGAGAGCTATCAGCGCCTGGAATTTCTCGGCGATCACGTGCTCGGGCTGATCGTCTCGGACATGCTCTATCGCAGCTTCCCGAACGCGGACGAGGGTGAGCTGTCGAAGCGGCTCGCCGATCTCGTGCGCAAGGAGAGCTGCGCCGATGTCGCCAAATCGCTCGGCCTTGCCGACGACATCAAGTTGGGGGCGGTCGGCGCCGGCGCCGGCGCGCGTTTACGCAAATCCGTGCTCGGCGATATCTGTGAGGCCGTGATCGGCGCGGTATTCCTCGACGGCGGTTATGCGGCTGCCAAAGAGTTCGTCGAGCACAACTGGACCGAACGGATGAAGAAGCCGCGGCAGCCGTTGCGCGATCCCAAGACCGTGTTGCAGGAATGGGCGCAGGGCAAGGGCCTGCCGACGCCGGTCTATCGCGAGGTCGAGCGCACCGGGCCGCATCACGATCCGCAGTTCCGCGTCGCGGTCGATCTGCCGGGACTGGCGCCGGCCGAAGGCGTCGGCGGCAGCAAGCGCGCGGCCGAGAAGGTCGCGGCCTCCGTGATGATCGAGCGCGAAGGCGTCGGCGGCGGCAGCAATGATGGCTGAAAGCGCCGACACACGCTGCGGCTTTGTCGCGCTGATCGGCGCCCCCAATGTCGGCAAGTCCACGCTGGTCAACGCTCTGGTCGGCTCCAAGGTCACCATCGTCTCGCGCAAGGTGCAGACCACGCGCGCGCTGATCCGTGGCATCGTGATCTCTGACAATGCGCAGATCATCCTGGTCGACACCCCCGGCATTTTCTCGCCCAAACGCCGGCTCGACCGCGCCATGGTCTCGACCGCCTGGAGCGGCGCGCATGACGCCGATCTGGTCTGTGTGCTGCTGGATGCCAAGGCCGGGCTCGACGAAGAGGCCGACGGCATCCTCAACAAGGTCGCCAGCGTCGATCACGAGAAGATTCTGGTCTTGAACAAGATCGATCTGGTGCCGCGCGAAAAACTGCTGGCGCTGGCCAAGGCTGCCAATGACCGGCTGGGTTTCGCGAAGACCTTCATGGTCTCGGCGCTGTCCGGCGACGGCGTCGACGATCTGCGCCATGCGCTGGCGCAGATGGTGCCGGCGGGGCCATTCCTCTACCCCGAGGACCAGATGTCGGACGCGCCGATGCGGCAGCTCGCGGCCGAGATCACCCGGGAGAAGATTTACCAGAAGCTGCACCAGGAATTGCCGTATCAGTCGACCGTCGAGACCGATAGCTGGACCGAGCGCAAGGATAATTCGGTGCGCATCGAGCAAACGATCTTTGTCGAGCGCGAAAGCCAGCGCAAGATCGTGCTGGGCAAGGGCGGCGCCACCATCAAGGCGATTGGCGCGAACTCGCGCAAGGAGATCGCGGAGATTCTGGGCGTGCCCGTGCACCTGTTCCTGTTCGTCAAAGTGCGCGAGAATTGGGGCGACGATCCCGACCGCTACCGTCAGATGGGACTTGAGTTCCCCAAGGAATAAGAAAAGTCGATGAACCCCAGAAACGTATTTCGGTTCGAAGTGCTGCTCTATGCGTCGCTGATGCTGGATGCGCTGTCGGTGGCGGTGCAGGACCGCACGCCGACCGCCAACATGACCGAGCAGATGATCATGGCCAACACACTCATCGGCGGCGGGATGATCCTGCTCCTGCTCTATTTCGTCTGGCTCGCCGCGCGCCGCCGCAAGAACTGGCCGCGCTGGGTCTTGGCCGCCGCCCTGGTGCTGTCGGTGATCTCGCTGCTCCAGGTGATCGGCGCGAACGGTTTCGAGCTCGACAGCGTGATCGAGATCGTGTCCTGCGTGCTGACTGGGGCCGGGCTCTATTACTCTTTCACCGGCGACGCCAAGGGCTGGTTCAACGCCTAGAATATCCGAGGCTTCGTGGGGTGGGCGAAGGCGCTCTTCGCGCCGTGCCCACCATGCGCGCGACACTGTTTGTTGATGGTTGGTGGGCACGCTACGTTTTGCCCACCCTTCATGCTACTTTTCCCGCCATGGAATGGACTGACGAAGGCATCGTGCTGGGCGTGCGGCGGCATGGCGAATCCTCCGCCATCGTCGAGCTGTTGACCCGTGAGCACGGCCGGCACCTTGGTCTCGTGCGCGGCGGCGCCTCGTCGCGGATGCGGCCTTTGCTGCAGCCCGGCAACAGCGTCACCGCGGTGTGGCGGGCGCGGCTGGACGAGCATCTCGGCATGTATACGCTGGAGGGCACGCGGCTTCGTGCCGCGACGCTGCTGGCCTCCTCGCATGCCGTCTACGGCGTGACCCATCTCGCCGCGCTGGCGCGCCTGCTGCCCGAGCGCGATCCGCACGAGGATATCTATGAGATGCTGGAGCACACGCTGGATGACTTCGACGACGCCGGCGGCGCCGCGGTGCACCTGGTGCGTTTTGAATTGGCAATGCTGGGCGAACTCGGCTTCGGGCTCGATCTCGAAAACTGTGCGGCGACCGGAGAAACCACCGATCTCGTCTACGTCTCGCCGAAATCCGGCGGCGCGGTGTCGCGCTCGGCCGGCCAGCCCTGGCGCGACCGGCTGCTGCGGCTGCCGCCTTTCCTGCGGCAGGGCGAAGATGGTGGGAATAGCTGGACCAACCAGGACCTGCAGGACGGCTTTCAGCTCACCGGGATGTTCCTGCTGCGCCATGTGCTGGAGCCGCGCGGGCAGGGCCATTCCGACGCGCGCGACGGCTTCATCAACGCGGTAATCCGAAAACGGGCCAGCAACCGCATTCCATCATCCTGACGCGCGAGCGCACGCTACGTTGCATTGCTCGCGCGTCTTCTCAGCACCTTGGGTTCCGCTGCCACAATTGATCGACAGTTCGTTGGGCGCGAGAGCGCGATTTAATTTGCGCCGATGATCAAAGTCGGATTCTCTCGGAATCGTGAATACGGTTTCGGGGGGCACCATGTTGATGCGTGCGATGAGCGCCGCGGCACTCGTTCTATGTCTATCTTCTCTCAGTTCGAGCGCGTTTGCGGGCGGCCAGGGCGGGGTCGTACACCGCCTTTCCTGCACGGCGGTCCGGTACTATGTAGCGAAATATTCGGCTTCGGCCGCGGAGATGTGGGCGCGCGGCCATGGCGCGACCGACGCCCAGATCGAGGCCGCCCGGCAATGCCTGAGAGATGCGCCCACGCGGACCGTGGAAGCGGCGCGCTGGCCGACCCAATAGAAAGAAGCGCGGCTTCTATTCGATAGCCTCGTCCGAGCGCAGCAGGATCGAGGTCGGCCCCGACACGCCGGGCCGTGTGGCCGCTTGGGTCCGGCCCCGCGCGCCGCTGCAAAGTTTCCCTACACTCGCCATCTTTTCGCGCGCGTGAGCATGGCAGGCTCCAATCGTCGGTTGAGTGGAGTTGCGTCATGGATACAGATTTCCAGACCAAGGTGGAGAAATACGAGGGCAGGGCCGCCAAGTGCAAGGAAGCGGCGCTCCAGGCGGCCGAAGGTGCCCAGCGGACCATGTATGAGGTGCTTTCCGCCTACTACAGCGGGTTGGCCTCGGATTTCCGGCAGGTCATCGAAAAGCGCAACGCCGCGTAGCCGCAGCTGCGCCCTGTTCGATCACTCGTCCAGCGGCGACAGAATTGACGTCGGCATCGTCACGCCGAGCTTCGGCCGCGGTGGCGGTCTGCGCCAACGAGCGACCGAGGCCAAGCGGCGCGAGGCCAATCGCGCCGGCCAGAAAATGACGCCGCCGCAGCAATATTTGGGCTCGCGAGAGGGGATTGCGGCCTTCCATGGCGTGAACGGAACGGATATCGCTACTCTTCCGTTCGGGTGGCTGGTGGTGACGCATCGCCAGACGGAAGCGCGAATTTCACCATTTCCACGCCCATCGCCCCGTGTCCGGTTCAGATCAACGACAGTTTCTTGCCCGCATCGAATCCCTGCGCGGCATCGCGGCCCTGACGGTCGCCTTGATGCACGTCACCATGTCATGGTTCACCGCGCAGCCGCGCGGCGTCTTCGACGAGATCGGCCTGAAGGCGATCAAGGCCATGGGCAACGGATTTGGCGCGGTGGTCGCGTTCTTCGTCATCAGTGGCTTTGTGCTGGCGCGCTCACTCGATCGCGATTTCAGCGCGACGCGTTTTGCCAGAGCGCGTATTTTCCGGCTGTTTCCCGCCGCCATCAGCACCGTCGCCATCTTCGCCGTGCTGTTCTATGCGCGCTTTCTTTACGCCACTGAACATCGTGGCGAACATGCTGATGCTGCGCACGGATATCGATGCCGTGATGTGGTCGATGAAAGCGGAACTGGCGGCAACGCCTCTGATTTTCCCGTGCGTCTGGCTGTTTCGGCGCTACGGGGAATGGCCGGTGACCGCCATGATATGGGTCTTGTTCGGCCTGTCGTTCCTCGGCCAGTATCGTCACGCGATCGGCACCGACACCAACCTCACCCCGCTTTATGCCTTTCCGTTCGGGATATTGCTGCATTTCAAGGGCGCCAGCCTTGCGAAGCGCCTGAAGCCCAACGCAGTCACGCTTGCCGCGTTGGCATCCATCGGCTTGTTTTGGGCATGTTCCTTCTTCAAGCCCGAGGGGACATGGACCGCGCTGGTGGAATGCTTGAGCGCGGCAACCCTCGTGATGCTGGTTGCCTATCGCGTGGAGGCGCCGCTTTTCACGCCGCTTGATCTGCCGATCGTGAGGTTTTACGGCCGGATTTCCTACAGCTTCTACCTCCTGCACCCGCTGTCGCTGTGGGCGGCCGCCAGGCTCACGTCATATTTGTGGGAGCGGTATAGCTGGCTGCCGGTGACGCTGATCCTCGCCGTCACCTTCTTGTTCTCGCTGATGCTCACCACGCCGCTGGCCTATCTCTCGTGGCGCTATGTCGAGCGTCCCGCCCTCAATTGGCGCTCGGCGTGGCAGTCCCGGAGCGCGGCGGTGGTTTCCGGTGATCTCAAGGCATTGCCCTGATTCGCGCCTTGTCCGATTCGCGTGGAGGGTTTAACTCGTCGGCATGGGAAAAACACTGATTCCGCCTGAGCCGGAGAAGATCGACGACGTTCCGCTGCGCGATGCGCTGGAGGAACGTTATCTCTCCTATGCACTCTCGACCATCATGCATCGCGCGCTGCCCGATGCGCGCGACGGCCTGAAGCCGGTACACCGGCGTATTCTCTACGGCATGCGCCTGCTCAATCTCAATCCCGGCGCGGCGTTCAAGAAGTCGGCCAAGATCGTCGGCGACGTGATGGGCTCGTTCCATCCGCATGGCGACCAGGCGATCTACGACGCCATGGTTCGCCTGGCGCAGGATTTCAACTCGCGCTACCCGCTGGTCGACGGCCAGGGCAATTTCGGCAATATCGACGGCGATAACCCGGCCGCCTATCGCTACACCGAAGCGCGCATGACCGATGTCGCGCGCCTGCTGCTCGAAGGCATCGACGAGGATGGCGTCGAGTTCAAGGCCAACTACGACGGTCAAACGAAAGAGCCGGTGGTTTTGCCGGGCGGCTTCCCGAACCTGCTCGCCAACGGTTCGCAGGGCATCGCGGTCGGCATGGCGACCGCGATACCCCCGCATAACGCTGCTGAGCTTTGCGACGCCGCGCTGCACCTGATCGACAAGCCCGACGCCAAGTCGAAATCGCTGCTCAAATGGGTGAAGGGCCCGGACTTCCCGACCGGCGGCATCATCGTCAATTCCAAGGAATCGATCGCAGAGGCCTATGTCACCGGCCGCGGCTCGTTCCGTACCCGCGCCAAATGGGTACAGGAAGAGGGCTCCCGCGGCACCTGGGTGATCGTCATCACCGAAATCCCGTGGCTGGTGCAGAAGTCGCGGCTGGTCGAGAAGATCGCCGAGCTTCTCAACGAGAAGAAGCTGCCGCTGGTCGGCGATGTCCGCGATGAATCCGCCGAGGACGTCCGTCTGGTCATCGAGCCTAAGTCGCGCGCGGTCGATCCCGAACTGATGATGGAATCGCTGTTCCGGCTGACCGAGCTGGAAAGCCGGATCTCGCTGAATCTCAACGTGCTGATCAAGGGCAAGGTGCCCAAGGTCGTGGGCCTCGCCGAGTGCCTGCGCGAATGGCTCGACCATCTGCGCGACGTGCTGATCCGCCGCTCGAATTATCGCAAGGAGCAGATCGAGCACCGCCTCGAAGTGCTCGGCGGCTATCTGATCGCCTATCTGAACATCGACAAGGTGATCAAGATCATCCGCACCGAGGACGAGCCCAAGCCCGTCCTGATGAAGACCTTCAAGCTCTCGGACATCCAGGCCGATTCCATCCTCAACATGCGCCTGCGCAATCTGCGCAAGCTCGAGGAGATGGAGATCCGCACCGAGGACAAGAACCTTCGCGGCGAGCTGAAGGGCCTCAAAGGGCTGCTCGGCTCGGAGACCGAGCAATGGGCCAAGGTCGGCGAGCAGGTGAAGAAGGTCCGCGACATGTTCGGGCCAAAAACACCGCTCGGCAAGCGCCGCACCGCCTTTGCCGATGCGCCCGAGCACGATCTTGCAGCGATCGAGGAAGCCTTTGTCGAGCGCGAGCCGGTCACGGTCGTGGTATCCGAGAAGGGCTGGGTGCGCACCATGAAGGGCCACATGGCCGATCTCTCGAGCCTCGCCTTCAAGACCGACGACAAGCTCGACCAGGCTTTCTTTGCCGAAAGCACCTCAAAACTGCTCCTGTTTGCCACCAACGGCAAATTCTATTCGCTCGATGTCGCAAAACTGCCGGGCGGGCGCGGCCATGGCGAGCCGATCCGCATGTTCGTCGACATGGACCAGGATGCGGCGATCGCCTCGCTGTTCGTCAACAAGGGCGGCCGCAAATTCCTGATCGCGAGCACCGAAGGCCAAGGCTTCATCGTCAATGAGGACGATTGCGTCGGCAACACCCGCAAGGGCAAGCAGGTCATGAACGTGACCATGCCGGCCGAGGCCAAGGCGATCACCACTGTCGCCGGCGACATGGTCGCGGTCATCGGCACCAACCACAAGATGGTGGTGTTTGGCATCGATCAGGTGCCGGAGATGGCGCGCGGCCGGGGGGTCCGCCTGCAGAAATACACCAGTGCCTCGCTGTCCGACGTCACCACCTTCGATTCCAAGGTGGGGCTTGCCTGGAAGGACGGGGCCGGCCGCGACCAGAGCATGACCATGAAGGAATTGGCCGACTGGCGCGGCAATCGTGCCGATGCCGGCCGGCTCGCCCATGGTCTGCCGAAGTCGAACAAGTTCGGGAAGCCCGTGGAGTAGATTTGCGGCCCCGCAAAAGTCGTTCCTAGCGCTTTGGCCTTCGTCTTTTCGACATCTCGGTGCGAGAAGCAAATCGCTCGGGACGAAACTCGACCGGCTTGACGGGCTCGGGGCTCGATGCCAGTTATGAGCTTCTGTTCAAACGGCTCTGATGTGTAGCCTGTGATCGGTCAATCGCAGGAGAGCAGTTGACCACCGCAAATTGGGCAGCGCTCGATGTCGCAGCCAGGTACATGAAGTTGCCCCAGGCGCACTCCGCAGTTTTTGCAGTTTTTCCGCATGTTCGACCGCGGAACATATTCGTTTCCATATGGGATGCGTTTGATCGTTGCGTTGTAGGCCAAATGCCTCATCACCTGTGCAGCGCGAATGCGGGGCGGCCATGTACTAATCATCTCGGCGCCGCCAAATGTGATCTTCTTTCCGCGAACCTTTTTGGCCTGCTTCCGACGAGCGATTTCGCCGCGATCAAATTCCTTGTCGTCAAAAGCGCCTATTTTTCGCAGCATGAGGCCGCAAACGGCCATTGGATGCGTCTTGCGGAGATCAATAAAGCCAGTAGTTCGGTTTAAACCAGGTAGGTCAACGTCCTCAATTATTACAGGCAGGATGTACTTAGACGAACTGAAGAAGGCTCGCTCTTGCGCCTGCCTGAGTTCATGCTTCGGCCAAACTTTTTCCTTGTATGCCTTCGAAACAAAAACCAAGCAGTATCTTGCTTTGTCGCGATACACCTCTGCGAAATGCTGAAAGAGATCCTTCCCCCAAAGATCGTGGGTAACAAACTCATCGTAGAATACGCTTACGTCACACTCGACCAGTTCGCGTGCTATCAACTCAACAATTGCCGGTCTTCGCCGGCAAATGACAACGCTATGTCGTATTGAAATGAGCGCTTATCGTCGCTGTTGCTGACCATGTGTCAAAGCTGCCCTAGTAAGCTTAGCTATCGGAAAGAGGGTTGCAAGTATTTGGTCGATCATAGCTTTTGATTAAGAGGTTGACTACGATCGGGTCGACTTTGACGTCGGGTCGCTTTTGACAGATGCTCCCTTAAAATCAGGAGGAGGCGGCCATGAGCGGAGCGAAGTGGCGTCGGGGTGTTGTCGCTGGCATTGCGCTGGCACTATTCGCCATTCCACTCCACGCCCAGACCATCCCAGGCGCGCTGCCGGAGTCCGCAAAAGCGCTGTCGCAGGGCGAATGGCCGGCTTATGCCGGGACCTATGCTGCGGCGCGCTATTCGCCGCTAACCCAGATCAACCGCGACAACGCCAAAAATCTCCACGTCGTGTGGCGCTGGAAATCGCCGGACATGGCGATCAAAGAAGCAAAACCCGATGTCGGCCCGACCCATGCCAATGAATCGACGCCGCTGATGGTGGGTGGTGTGCTCTACACCTCGACGTCGCTGTCCGAAGTTGCCGCCATCGATGCCGCGACCGGCGAGACCAAATGGGTGTTCGACCCCAAACTCTATGAGAACGGGCTGGGGCTGCCGGCCAATCTCGGCTGGACCCATCGCGGCGTCGCCTATTGGCGCAATGGCGATGACGAGCGCATCGTGATCCTGACCGCGTTTGCGCAGATGATCGCGCTCGACGCCAAGACCGGCAAGCCCGTGACGGGTTTCGGCACCGACGGCCGCGTCGACCTCGCCAAAGGACTGCGACGCCCGGTCGAGCCGGACTACTACACCATGACCTCGCCGCCGGTGATCGTGCGCAATGTCATCGTGGTCGGCTCGTCCGTGTTCGACTGGTGGGGCAAGCGGCCGTCGCCGCCCGGTGATGTCAGGGGCTACGACGTCGCAAGCGGCAAGCTGCTCTGGACCTTCCATACGGTGGCGCAGGGCGAAGAACCCGGCGTCGAGACCTGGGATAAGGATTCCTGGAAGCAGGCCGGCAACGCCAATGTCTGGGCACCGATGAGCGCGGACGAAGAGCTCGGCTATGTCTACCTGCCCGTCAGCACGCCGACCAATGATTACTATGGCGGCGATCGGCCCGGCGACGGACTCTATGGCGAGAGCCTGGTCTGCCTCGACGTCACGTCAGGCAAGAAAGTCTGGCATTTCCAGCTCGTGCATCACGGCTTGTGGGATTACGACCCGCCGGCGGCGCCGAACCTGATCGACATCACCGTCGACGGCAAGCCGATCAAGGCGGTCGCGCAAGTGACCAAGCAAGCCTACCTCTATGTGTTCGATCGGCTCACCGGCAAACCGGTCTGGCCGATCGAGGAGCAGCCGGTGCCGGCTTCCACCATGCCGGGGGAGCAGGCTTCCAGGACGCAGCCGATACCGTCAAAGCCTGCGCCGTTCGACATCCAGGGCGCAACCGATGACAATCTGATCGACCTGACGCCGGAGATTCACCAGGAGGCGATCGAGATCGCCAAGGCCTACGACCGTGGTCCCCTATTCACGCCGCCGACCCAGCGCGGCACGATCCAGGTCCCCGGCAACGGCGGCGGCGGCAATTGGGCGGGCGCGGCGATCGATCCCGAGACGCATATGCTCTATGTATCCACCTATCGGGTCCCGTCGCTCATCACCGTCCACAGGCCGGAAGCCCCCTGGCAAGGCACCTATGACTTCATCGGCGAGGCCAGGTATCTGCCGGGGCCGCGCGGCCTGCCGCTAATGAAGCCGCCATTCGCCAGCATCGTCGCCATCGACATGAACGCGGGCGAGCATCGCTGGCGCATTCCCGTTGGCCGCAGCATCGCGATGCCTTCGGTGCAGCGCGTGGCGCCCTCAGGGGATTTTGGCTTGCTTGCGCGCGGCTGGGCGCTGGTGACGAAATCGGTGATGATCGTCGTGCAGATGGGATATCTGAGCCCGCCACGCTTCGTGCCCGGCAAGAATTTGCCGATCCGCGATCTGCATAATCTCGATCCGCATCTGTGGGTGTACGACAAGGCGACAGGCGAGAAGCTGGCCGAGATCGAGCTGCCGTCGAACGCGACCGGGGCGCCGATTACCTACATGGCCGGCGGCAGGCAGTTCATCGTCTTTGCCGTCGGTGGCGGGCCGCTCACCGAAGAGCTGATCGCCGTCGCGCTCTAGATCAGCCCCGCCAGCCGCAACGCGATACCGGCGACGCAGGAGCCGCCGAGCAAGGTGAGCATGCCGAGATTGAAGCGGAAGATCGCGGTTGCCGACGCGACCGCGAGCACGAGTGCCGCGACATCGAGGCTTGAGAGCAACGGCAGGTCGAACGACAGGCCGTAGGTGTGGATCGGCGTTGTCTCGCGAAACACCGTGTGCAGCGCGAACCAGATCGAGAGATTGAGGATCACGCCGACGACCGCCGCCGTGATCGCGCCGAGCGCGCCGGAAAGGCCCTTGTTGCCGCGTAGCTGTTCGATGTAGGGCGCGCCGGCAAAGATCCAGAGGAAGCAGGGCGTAAACGTGACCCAGGTCGCGAGCAGGCCGCCGAAGGCGCCGGCGACGAGCGGCGACAGCGTGCCGGGATCGCGATAGGCGGCCATGAAGCCCACGAATTGCAGCACCATGATCAGCGGGCCCGGCGTGGTCTCGGCCATGCCGAGCCCGTCTAGCATCTCCTGCGGCTTCAGCCAGTGATATTGCTCGACCGCCTGTTGCGCGACATAGGCCAGCACCGCGTAGGCGCCGCCGAAGGTCACCATCGCCATCTTGCTGAAGAACAGCGCGATCTGGCTGAAGGTGTTGGCCGGCCCAAGGCCGATCAGAATTGCCGCAACCGGCGCCAGCCACAACGCGAGCCACACCAGGCTGACGCGCAGCGCTCGCGCCGCATCGGGGCGGGCGTGCTCGGGCATCTCGTCGCCGAGCGCGCTGTCGGCATCGGCATTTTTCACGCCGCCATGTTCGCTTCCGGCAAATTCCGGCCGGCCGCTCTTGGCGCCGACATAGCCGATGATCCCGGCCGCGATGATGATGATCGGGAAGGGCACCGCGAAGAAGAAGATCGCGACAAAGGCGATCGCTGCCAGCGCCAGCATGACGTTGTTGCGCAGCGCGCGCTTGCTGACGCGCACCAGCGCCTGGATCACGATCGCGAGCACGGCGGCTTTCAGCCCGAAGAACAGGGCCTCGACGTACCAGACCTTGCCGAAGGCGGCGTAGATGATGCTCAGCGCCATGATGGCGATGATGCCGGGGAGGATGAAGAGGCCGCCCGCCATGATGCCGCCGGCGGTGCGGTGCATCAGCCAGCCGACATAGGTCGCGAGCTGCTGCGCCTCGGGGCCCGGCAGCAGCATGCAGTAGTTAAGCGCATGCAAAAACCGGCTCTCGGAAATCCAGCGCTTCTCCTCGACCAGGATGCGGTGCATGACCGCGATCTGACCAGCCGGACCGCCGAAGCTGAGCAGCGCGATCCGCAGCCAGACCCGGAACGCCTCGCGGAAGCTGATGCCGTGACCGGCATCAGCCTTCGCCGCGATTTGATTGGTTGTCACGTCGCTCACGACTTGGCCTTGCCGGCCGGCCAGTTGTGCGTCTCGCCGGTGGCGTCGCGGCACCAGCGATAAAGCGCGTCATAGAGCGTCATGCCGGCGGCGAGCTGTTCGAGATCGTCGTCGAACATCCGGGACAGGCCGAGCGAGGCGGCCAGCAACCCTGGTGCCTCCGGGCAGAGGTCGAGCCGGGCCGTATCGGCCGCGCGCACCATGGTGGCGAGGCGAGACAGCGGCGGAGTCGCAAGGCCGAACTCCTCGACCATGACGTCAAACGTGCATTGTTCGCCGCGGTGGCTCCAGAACACGTTCTCGACATCGAACGGCGCCGCATTGAAGCGCTCGGCGACCGCGAGCACTTCGGATGGCGATACGAACAGAAACACAGCGGCGGGGTCGATGAAACGGCGGATCAGCCAGGGGCAGGCGATCCGGTCGATCTTCGGCCTTGCGCGCGTGACCCAGACCGTACGGCCGCGCGCGTCCCGCGGCGGCAGCTTGTCGGCCGGCACCAGCGGCAGGTTTGAAGCCTTCCAGCCTTCGAAGCCGCCTTCGAGGGTTTCGGCCTGGGCGTTGGTGTGCCGGAGCCACGCCGCGGTTCCCTGCGCCAGTTTGGCGCCGCGCAGGCAGACGACGATCGAGGGCTGGCCTGCAAACTCGCCGGCCCAATCGGCGGCATTCTCGTGGCTCCGCCTCACGGCGCCCGGAATCAGCCGGGGATCGGCGGCAAAGTCCTCATCGGTACGGACGTCGATCAGGAGAGGGGCATTGGCCGTGCCGATCAGGCGGGCCAGTCTGTCGGATGATATGGTGGCAAAGGATGACATGATTTGCGTCCTCGCAAAACTAACGGGACGCGATGCTTGGGCATGTCGCCTCACGGGGAGATCGCAGCACCCCCTTGAGCGCTATTACAGCGAAACCTTGGCAGTCTGTCAACGGCGTCCACAGGCGGCTCGGCGCCATTGTGATAGTATTCGTCTGGCGAAGCGCTATATGGCGGGCAGAAACATTAGGAGCCCCTCGGAGGCCATCCGATGCATACCCATTCGCTCGATCAGCACATGCATGATCACGTCTTCCTCGGTGAAAAGCACGCGCAGAACGAGCGCCGCACCTGGTTCGTGGTCGCGCTGACGCTGGTGATGATGGTCGGCGAGATCATCGCCGGCTCGTTCTTCGGCTCGATGGCGCTGCTCGCCGACGGCTGGCACATGGGAACGCACGCGGCGGCGCTCGGCATTGCCGGCGCGGCCTATTTGTTCGCGCGCCGGCAGGTGGGCAACGCCCGCTTCTCCTTCGGCACCGGCAAATTCGGCGATCTCGCCGCGTTTTCCAGTGCGCTCATCCTCGGGATCATCGCCGTGCAGATCGCTTACGAAAGCGTGCTGCGGCTGTTCTCGCCGGTTCCTATCGTCTATGGCGAGGCGATCGCCGTGGCCGTGCTCGGCCTCATCGTCAATCTCGTCAGCGCCTTCCTGCTGCGTGACAGCCACGATCATCATCACGGCCATGCGCATGATCACGATCATGACGATCAGGACCATGATCATCACCATGACTACTATGATCATGACCACGGTCACGACCACGGCCGCCATCATCGCGACAACAATTTTCGCGCGGCCTATGTACATGTGCTGGCGGACGCCGCCACCTCCGTGCTCGCGATCTCTGCGCTGGTGATCGCGATGCAGACGGGCTGGGTATGGGCCGACCCCGCGGTCGGCATCATCGGCAGCATCGTCATCGCGAGCTGGGCCTATACGCTGATCCGCGATGCGGGATCCGTACTGCTCGATGTCAGCGTGGACAAGAAGCTGGAACGCACCATCCGCGCGCGGCTTGAGGCCGGCGCCGATCGCATCACCGACCTGCATGTCTGGCAGGTCGGTCCCGGCCACTGCGCCGCCGTAATCTCGCTGGTGTCGGATGCGCCGTTGCAGCCAGCGCTCTACAAGGAGCGGCTGCATGACCTCAAGGCGCTGAGCCATGTAACGGTCGAAGTCGAGCACTGCCGGCATCATCAAACGGGCGCATGCTGACGATTGCGATGTTCTTGAGTCGTTCTGTCAAGATTTGACTAAATCGCCAGCAAGTGCATTCTCACCGCATGTTCGAGAATTGTAGACTGGCTCGCATGAGCGACGGTCACTACTGCATCGTGCGGGACTTGGGCCTGGTGAAGGGCGGCAAGGGCATGAAGCATCACGAGGTGATCGTCGACTTCAACCGCCGCGGAATGGTGGCGCTGGTGAAGCGATTGCTCACCCGGCCGCAACGCGCCGAATTGTCGCGCCTGCAGGATTTGCGAGAGACCTCGCGATAACGTCCGCGCAGCCCCGATATGCTAACGTGAGAGAGCGTTCGCGCACCTCACCAGCGTAAGGGATCGCCCATGGTTGCGAGTCTCGTTCAAACTTACCGCGCTTTCGCCTACAACAATGCCTGGGCAAACCATCGGTTGCTCACGGCTTGCGAGAAGCTGACGCAAGAGGAATTCGAAGCCGAGCGCACCGGCTTCTTCCCTTGCCTGCAGGCGACGTTGAATCACATCTACATCATCGACCTCTTCTACGTCGACGCGCTCGAAGGCGGCTGGCTCGGACCGAAGGCATGGGCGAACCCCATTCCTTGTCCAGGGATCGCCGAACTGAAGCCCGCGCAGGCGGCCGTCGACCGGCGCCTGATCGCGCATTGCGATGCGCTGACGCCGGAGCGGCTCGACGACCTTGTGAAGGTCAACCGCGACACGCGGGTGCAGGCGGAGCGGGGTGATCAACTCTTAATGCACCTGTTCCAGCATCAGATCCATCATCGCGGACAGACGCATGCGATGCTGTCGAGCACGTCAGTCGCGCCGCCGCAGCTCGACGAGTTCTTTGCCGTCGAAGAGGCGCCGCTCAGAGCCGGCGAGTTCGCTGAGCTTGGCTGGACGGAGGAGCGAATTTGGGGCGATCGTCCCTAGAGAGACGATTGCAAGAAGGGACTTGCCATGAACGCATTTGCCGCCGCCGGTGCGGGCTTTTTGCTCGCGGTGCTTTGGTTCGACCTGATGTTCGATGTGCAGACGCGAAAGTCTGCTGCCAACCCACTGCCATCTGAAGTCCTGGCGTCGATCTCGGCCTATTATCGCCGCGTCACGACCGAGGCTTTTCCGATGAATCGTTTGGTCGCGCTGGTGATGCTGCTGACACTTGCTGTCATCATCACCGAGATCATCAGCGGCGAATATGCATGGTGGATCGGCTGGGGATCGTTGCTGCTTGCAGGCAGCGGATTTGTGCCTACCATGATGCGCACCGTTCCCAATGCGCGCCGGCTGGGAGCGGCCGCAGACACAGCGGAAGAGCAAACAAGATTGGCGCGCGCGGTGTGCCGCGATCACATGTTTAGTTTTGCACGCATGAGCGCGGTGCTCATCCTGCAGCTGGCGGCGCGGTGATGCGATGGGGGAGGAAGAGTGGGCGAGTGGATCGGCGTTGCCATCGCCTTGCTGTCGAGCTGTCTCGGCGGCACGGCAGCGGCCATCACGCGTTATCTCACCGGCGGAGCCGATCCGATCGCGCTCGCCGTATTGCGCTGGGGCATTGGCTTTGTCTGCCTGTTGCCGGCAGCACTGCTGTTGAAGGTGAAATGGCCGGCGCGGCGCGATCTTCCGGCGATCGCAGCACTTGGTGTCTGCTTCTTCGGCCTGTTCTTCATCCTCTACAACATCGCGATCTCGTTCACGACCGCGGCGCGCGCCTCGCTCGCGCTCGCGACGCTGCCGCTGTCGACCATGGTGGTGGCGGCGCTGCTTGGGATCGAGAAGCTGACGTTTCGAAAAACGCTGGGCGTCTGCATCGCCGTGCTCGGCGTGGCCGCGGCACTCGCCGCCGGACTGTCTGCTGCGCCACAAGGCGGCTGGCGCGGCGAACTGATCATGCAGGCGGCGGTGTTCTGCATGGCGTTCTACAACGTGCTGTCGCGGCCGTTCATGCGGCGATCGAGCGCGCTCGGCTTCCTCACGGTCGGGATGGGCGCCGGCGCGGCGGTGCTGATTGCGGCTGGATTGTTCACCGGCAGCATCGCAGCCCTAAGAAGCTTCGGCACGCCGCAATGGATCGCCGGCGTCTATCTCGGCGTCGGCGGAGGTGCTGCCGCCTTTATCCTCTGGGTGCTGGCGCTGGAGCGAGCGACGCCCACGCGCGTGGCCAACACGATGACCGTCAACCCGATCGCGGCCGCGCTGCTCGCCACTCAACTGGTCGGCGAGCCGATCACGCCCAATCTGGTGCTGGGATTGATCGCGGTTTTTGTCGGAATTTGGATCGCCACGCAGGAAAACAAGAACGCCGATCAAAAGGGCGTAAGATAAGGATGCTACCGGGAAGTGTGGGGTTAGTATCCTCATGCCGGAACCTTCCGGAGGCATCGACAGGGAGAAATAACATGAAGCGTAGTGTGGGATTGGCGACCGTGCTGCTCACGGGCTTGCTGTCGATGGCGTCGGGCGCACAGGCCGGCGTCGAGAAGCTCTACATCCTCAATTGCGGCGAGGGTGTCGCCGGCGACATTTCGCGCTGGTCGCCGGGCGTCAACGAAGGCAAGTCGATGGATTTCGTCGACAGTTGCTATTTGATCAAGCACAGCGACGGCTGGTTCCTGTGGGACACCGGCATTCCCGATGCGGTCGCGACGATGCCGGATGGCATGAAGCCGGCCGATCCCAGGGCCGTCACCTGGAAGCGGCCGAAGACGTTGGCCTCGCAGCTCGAGCAGATCGGCGTCAAGCCCGAGGATATCAAGGGTATGGCGATCTCGCACACCCATGGTGATCACATCGGCAATGTCGAGATGTTTCCGAACACCATGCTCTTTGTGCAGAAGTCGGAATATCAATGGCCCGGCATCGACACCAAGCCGCGCTTCAAGACCGAGCATCCGGTCACGCTGCTGGAAGGCGACAAGGACGTGTTCGGCGACGGCAGCGTGACCATCATCTCGACGCCGGGACATACGCCGGGGCACCAGTCGCTGCTGGTCAAACTGCCCAAGACCGGCGCTGTGATCCTTTCCGGCGACGCCGCGCATTTCGGCGACAATTTTGAACACCGCCGGGTCCCGTCCAACAATTTTAGCGCGGACGAAACTGTGGCCTCGATGCAGAAGATCGCGGAGCTGCAGAAAAAGGACAACGCACAGCTCTGGATCAACCACGACAAGGCGCAGCGCGATACCTTGAAGATGGCGCCTGAATACTACGAGTAACCTTTTTGCGCCTCAGCGCTGCGGCGCCGAGACCGGCGGCGGGCTTTGGCCGCCGCTGGTCCGCTTCGGGTTCAGCGTGCCCGCCAGGAACGAAATCCCCCAGACCAGGATCAGGGTGATCAGGTAGACCACATAGACCTGCGGCGGCTTGGTTGCCCAGCGCCAGAGGCCGCGAATGCCGGTGTCGGGTTTGCTCTCGTCGTTCATGTTTTCGTTGTGCGCGAATTGAGCCGTGAAGGGAAGCGCAAATGTCGGCGCTCAGGATTGCGACGGCTTGACGTTCAGGAAGAACAGCGCAGTCAATGCCGCGAGACTGAGCGCGGAAGAAACCATCAGCACACCGCTTCCCATCCAGTCGATCAGAAAGCCGAAGATCAGCGGTGCCGGCGCTTGCGCCATCCGCGCCGGCGCCCCTAACAGGCCGAGCCGATAGGCATAGTTCCTGGGACCAAAGATCGCGAGCGGCAGCGTGCCGCGCGCAATCGTGATCACGCCATTGCCGGCGCCATGGAAGATCGCGAACACGCTCGCGGCCGCGGCGCCGCCGGTCAGCGCGACGAAGAGCGCGCCGAGCGGATGCATGACGAAGGCGAGGCGGGCAGAGACGATGGGATGATAGCGGCTGAGGAAACTGATCTCGAACACGCGGGCCAGCACTTGCGCCGGGCCGATCAGCGCGCCGGCGGCGACCGCCTCGAGATGGGTGGTGCCGGCGGCTTCCAGGATGCGCGGAAACTGCGCCGCCATCGCGCCGGTCACGATCCACACCAGCGCGAAAGCGACCGCCAGCAGCACCATGGTGCGGTCGATCGGGATCTGCGGCTTCTCCGCTTCATCCGCCTTCGTCTTCGCATCGGGCACGCGCGGCAGCATCAACAGATTGAGCGGCAGGCCGATCACGATGTGCGCCGCCGCCCAGGCAAGACAAGTGTCGCGCCAGCCGATATGGGCGAGCCCATAGGCGGTCAGCGGCCAGCCGATCGTGCTGGCAAAGCCCGCCATCAGCGTGATGCCGGTGATCGCGCCCCGCGCGGCCTCGCCATAGATACGGCCAAGCGTCCCGAACGCCGCGTCATAGAGGCCGTAGCCCATGCCGATGCCGAGCAACAGCCAGGCCGCCATCAGCACGGGAATCGAATGCGTGAAGCCGAGCAGCACGAGGCCGCCGGCGAGCGTCAGGTTGGAGAACGACAGCACCGGCCGGCCGCCGACCCGGTCGATCTGCCGACCGATGCGCGGGCCGAGCAGGCCTGCGATCACAAGCGCGCCGGAATACGCGCCAAAGATCCAGTTCGGGGAGATGCCGAGGTCCCTTGCGATCGGGTCGGCCACTAGCGCCGGCAGATAGACGCTGGAGGCCCAGGCCAGCGTCTGGGTCGTGCCGAGTGCCAGGATAACGGGCAGTTGGCGCCCGCTCATGTCGTGTGCGCCGTGTCGCGGAATGTTCGCATCGCCTGCGCATTTGCGCGCCCGAAACCGCGCCCGTCAAGCCGGACGGCGCGCGCTTCCGCCGCACGCGATTGCGCGGCATAATGGTGGCATGGAACTATCCTCCCGCATCGACCTGATGAACTGGCTGGTCGGACAGGGCCTCACCGGCCTTCCTGAACCCGATTTGATCCGCGGCTTCTGCGAGCGATGCAGGGCCGGCGGGCTGGATCTGTCGCGGATGACGGCCTTCATCGACACGCTGCACCCGATCTATGAGGGGCGGGGTTTTCGCTGGAGCGACAGGCCTTCCAATGAGGGCGACACCTTCGAATACAAGTCGTCCGCCGAAGGCGATGCCGCCAAGAACTGGCGACGATCCGCCTTCCATCACATGCTCGAAAACGGCCATGACGAGCTGCAGCTCGATCTCGCCGACAGCGCTTCGCGCGATTTCTCCATGATCGGTGAACTCGTCGACAAGGGCCACCGGCATTTCCTTGCCTTCATCCATCGCTTTGGCGATGCCGGCACGCTTGGCCAGATGGACTGCTTCTATTCCTACTTCACCACCCGCCGCGAGCAGGGTTTTTCCGATCCGAACTGGAAGCGCTGCGCGATCTCGTGCCGGTATTGGGACTGACGATCAAATCCGCCCAGCAGATGGATATCGCCCGCACCCTCGGCCGGGTCTATCTCGGCCGCGACGCCTCCGAACAGGTGCTGCGCGGGCGCATCAGCCGCGGCGTCACCGAGCGCATCAACGCGGTACTCTGGTTCTCCGACCTGCGCGGCTCGACCAAGATCTCCGAAAGCATCGGCCCCGACGAGATCATCCCGTTCCTCAACGATTATGCCGATGCCTCGATCGAGGCGATCCATGATGCCGGCGGCGACGTGTTGAAGCTGATCGGCGACGGCGTGCTCGCGATCTTCACCGGCGAGGACATGACGGCGGCGCGTCGCGCCGCGCTCTCCGCCGAGCATCGCTTCCGCCTCAACATGGCGGCGCTCAACGAGCGCCGCGCGAAGGAGGGGCGGCCGGTGACGACGGCCTATGTCGGCCTGCATATCGGCGAGGTCTTCTACGGCAATATCGGCAGCGAGGACCGGCTCGATTTCACCGTGGTGGGACCGGCGGTCAACGAGGTCAGCCGCATCGCCTCGATGTGCACCTCGATCGACCGCGAATTCCTGGCGTCGTCGGAGTTTTGCAAGGGGCTGGACGCCACCGGCCGCCGCTATCTGGTCTCGACCGGCCGCTACGCGCTGCGCGGCATCGGCCGCGCGCAGGATCTCTATACGCTCGATCCCGATATCGCCGCGAACGAGGCGATGGCCGGGAGCTATGAGCGCTATCTGAAGAGCTGACATGGGTGCGACGCAAGCTCGAGCGAAATTCCGCTGCGCTGCCGGTGCGGCCATGTGCGTGGGCTTGCGCGGGAAGCAGCGCCGCAGACCGGCTTCCGTTTCATCTGCTACTGCGGAGATTGCCAGGCCTTTGCGCGCTTCCTGGAGCGGCCGGACATGCTGGATTGCGCGGGTGGAACGGACATCTTCCAGATGCCGACCGGCCGCGTGAAGTTGACCGCAGGCACGGACGCAGTCCGCTGCCTGCGTTTCTCAGCAAGGTTTTCCGCTGGCACACCGATTGTTGCCGGACGCCGATCGGCAACACGGCCGGACCGCGCTTCCCGGTTGTCGGCGTCATTCATGCTTTCATGGACCACGATGCCGGCGGCCATTCCCGGGAGGAGGCGCTGGGCGCGCCGCTTTGCCGAATCTTCGAGCGCTCCGCCACCGGGCCGTTGCCACTGGGCGCGCCGCCGCCGCTCTCGCTCGCGCTCATGCCGGTCCGCATCTCAACGCTGCTCCGCTGGTGGTGGCGCGGGCTCGGCCGGCCGAACCCGTTCTTTGACGAATGCACCAACGCTCCACTCTCCGAGCCGCGCCGGTTTACGCCGGATGAGCGTGCGGCCCTGGAGGCGTAGGTTCAGTTCGCGGGAGCCTGCGCCAGGAAGTGCAGCACGTCGGCGTTGAACTGCGGCGCATCCTGCAGGAACGCGAAATGGCTGACGGCGGGCAGGATCAGGAGCGCGCTGCCCGGGATCTGGTCGGCCATGAACAGGGTGTCGGAACGCTTGATGGCCTCGTCGTGATCGGCATCGACGATCCAGGTCGGCGTCGTGATGCGATGCAGGAGGTCGGCGGTGAAATGCGGCTGGGTCTCCCACATCTTCATCACCTGCGCGAGGAAGGCGTCGTATTCCTTCGGCGTCGCAGACAGGCTCTCATATTCGGTTTTCGCCCGCGCCAGATATTTGTCGAAGACCGGGCTCTGCGAGATGTCGGCAACCCCCGACGGATCGGAGTTGGCGGCGAACGCAAACAGCCCGGTCAAGCGGGCCGGATGGTTGATGGCGATGTCGAGGCCGATGATCGCGCCATCGCTCCAGCCCACGATCGCCGCCTTCTCGAGCTTCAGGAAATCCATCACGGCCAGCACGTCGGAGGCCATCAGGTCATAGCCGATCGGTTCGCTGTTGCGCGTGGAGCGCCCGTGTCCGCGGCTGTCCATGACAATGACCTGGTAGTGCTCGGCGAGCGCGGGAACCAGCTGTCCCCAATAATTGGAATTGGCGAGGCCGCCATGAAGCAGGATCACGGGCTTGCCGTGTCCGAATGTCGCGTACCAGATTTTCACGCCATTCACCGGCGCGTAGCCGCTTTTCTCCGGGCTCGGCAACCGCGGGGTCGGTGGCAGAGTGAGCCATGGCGGCTCGGCTCGCGCCGGACCGCCAAG
Organism: uncultured Alphaproteobacteria bacterium; assembly: GCA_963739755.1. GTDB lineage: Bacteria > Pseudomonadota > Alphaproteobacteria > Rhizobiales > Xanthobacteraceae > Bradyrhizobium. Next base: position 50,212 of record CAVUCB010000030.1, read on the forward strand.
GATGACAATACAGAAGCTCAGGATCAGGATGATGCGCTGCATGCCCGAACATATCAGCGTGAACGACGTGCTGCGCCTCAACTAGGCGTGACACGCCTCCGCGTCAGTGACCATGTCGGGTTGCCGCGACAGCGCAACCGCAGGCGAGACCAGGATCACGAGCGCTTGCGCGCCGAAGATCGCGACCGCCAGATAGAGGCAGGCTTCCGCGCCATAAAATCCGCCGACGATGGCGCCGAGCGCCGAGCCCAGCGGCCGCGCGCCATAGCTCAGGATGTTGATCGCGGAGACCCGGCCGAGCAGCCGCGGCGGCGTCACGGACTGGCGCAAGGTGGTGGTGGAGATCACCCACAGGATCGGACCGACGCCGAGCAGGAAGAAGCTCAGGCCCGCAAGCCATGGCGCCGGGACGAAGGTGGTGATCGCCATGACAATGGCCGCGACAAAACCGGTGACGGGGCCAAGACCGATCACGGTGCCGAAGGCGAGCCGCTTCATCACCCGCGTCGCCGCCAGCGCGCCGACCACCATGCCGACGCCATACATCGCAAGCGTGGTGCCGACGCCGGTTGCGGAAAGGCCGAGACGGCGCACCGCATAGGGCACGAACACCGCCAGCACCAGGAACGATCCGGTATTGAAGATGAACTGGGTGATGAATACCGGCCGCAGCAGCGCATGATGCAGGACGAAGCTCGCGCCTTCCTTGATGTCCTGCAGCGGATGCCGGCGCGGCGCGGCCTCGCGTACGGGCTCATAGATGCCGGAGAGCAGCACGACGGCGATCACGGAAAGGGCCGCGGCAAATCCGAAGGCGGGCGCAGCGCCGACCCAGCCGACCAGCACGCCGCCGAGCGCAGGGCCGCTTGCAAACGCGATCGTGCGCGCAAGTTCGATCGCGGGCATTGGCGGCGGGCAGAAGATTGCGGCGTCACCAGCGACGGCACCAGCGCGGGCGCGGCGACACTGTAGGCGACCGTGCCGCAAACCGCGATGAAGCCGAGCAGGCAGAGCAGAGGCAGCGTCAACTCGCCGATCGCGATCAGAACGAGGATGCCGGCGAGCGCGGCCGCGCGCAGCGCTTCGGCGCCCGCCATCAGCTTCCGCCGCGAGATGCGGTCGGTGAGGAGACCGGCGGGAATGGCAAACAGGATGAAGGGCAGTGTCAGCGCGGTCTGCAGCAGGCCGGTTTCGCCCTCGGCGACGCCGAGCATCAGCACGGCGACGATCGGTGCTGCGGCCAGCGCAATCTGTTCGGCGGATTGCGCGGCGAGATTGGACCAGGCGAGACGGTTGAAGGTCGCCGGCAGGTGAGGGGTTTCGGAGGCGGACATCGGAATACTCCCGGTTGCGTTGTTATCCGCACTATGGGAGCGGGGCGGGATCGATCCCACCCGATTTCCGACAAGCGAGAAGGCTTATGCGCCTCTCAAAGCTTCTTCAGCACGAACTCGATCGCGCATTCCGACAACGGCGTTTGCGTCTGATCGAAGCGGGGAAACTGGAAGCGATAGGCATGATCGGTGGTGATGATGCTCAGCGGCTTCACCTTGTCGGAGAACTGCGACAGCAGGCTGAACAGGTTGACCGAAACCGGCGACCACGATGTCTTCTTGCTGAGCGTAAAGGTCAGCTTGTGATCGCTGTTGAACGTCGAGGGCCAGACGCCCTGTTCATAGAGATCCTCATCGGGAACGCTGATGACGAGATGGCCGCCGGGCTTGATCACGCGAATCCAGTTGGCCAGGGCCTCGACGGGGTCGCGCACATGCTCCAGGCAGTGGCTTGAAAACAGGAAGTCGAAGCAGCCATCGTCGACATTGTCGAGCTTCTGCGCGTCGCCCTGGGGCGCGTCGTAGATCACGACATTCCTGATCAGCGGAAACAGCTCGACGTAAAGGGCGAGCGAATCGTGCCCGCCGCCGACATCGAGGCCGTGGCCCACGAAATAGCGCGTCGCAAAGCGGCTGTCGTGCGCGCGGCGCTGCATCGACAGCGCGGTGCCGCCGCAGGTGCCGGTGATAGATCTTCAACTCGCCATTGCTGCTGTGGGGGCCGATCCTGGGTGTGCTGGGGACGCTGGTTGCGCCGGCCTGAAGCATTTCCAATGAATGGAGCATTTTCCGAATATTCCCTGACTGCGATGGTCGCGTCTCGTCGGGGGAGAAACCGCGTCCGCGAGCTCGCACCGCTCGCGAACTGCGGCGGCGAGTCGGGCATACCCCCGTGTCGCCCCCATCAGGCGGCCGATCATGGTTAATTTTGTCTTTCGGGCGGCCGAGGCCGGCGCCAAAGCCCGGCCACGGGCTCAGATGCAGTTGCGAATGAGTTGCATTAAAGGTGGATTTCGGTCATCCTGTAGGGAATGGATGCCAGAACAACCGATTTGACCCTCAAATTCCGCGCCGGAGCCGGGTTCGACGATATCCACTGCTCCGGGTGGCGGAGCGAGCGCCGCGAGCCCTCGCTGTCGGACATGTTCGCGACGGTGCGGACGGCGAAGGGCGGATCGTTCTGGCGCAAGCTGCTGGCATTCCTCGGGCCCGGCTATCTCGTCGCCGTCGGCTACATGGATCCCGGCAACTGGGCGACCTCGCTCGCGGGCGGCTCCAAATTCGGCTACGCGCTGCTGGCGGTGGCGCTGCTGTCGAACGTGATGGCGATCGTGCTGCAATCGCTGTGCACGCGGCTCGGCGTCGGCGCGGGCCGCGATCTCGCGCAGGCCTGCCGCGACTCCTTTCCGCGCTATGTCGCGTTGCCGCTGTGGCTCTCGGCGGAGATCGCGATCACCGCAACCGATCTGGCCGAGGTGATCGGCACCGCGATCGGGCTCAATCTGCTGTTCCACATTCCGCTCGAGATCGGCGTCATCATCACCGCCGCCGACGTCTTCCTCATCCTGGCGCTGCAGGCGTTCGGCTTCCGCTGGATCGAGGCCTTCGTGGTGGCGATGCTGGGCGTGATCGCGGCCTGCTTTGCCGTGCAGATCGCGCTCGCCGATCCCGACTGGGGCGCGGTGCTGCGCGGGCTCGCCCCGCACCGCGACCTCGTCGCCAACCGCGACATGCTCTATCTCGCGCTCGGCATTCTCGGCGCGACCGTGATGCCGCATAATCTCTATCTGCATTCGGGCCTGGTGCAGACCCGCGGCTATGGCGATACGCTGGAAGAGAAGCGCGAGGCGATCTCGCTCGCCACCATCAATTCCACCATCGCGCTGTGCTTTGCCTTCGTCATCAACGCCTCGATCCTGATTCTCGCGGCCGCGACCTTCCACCATGCCGGCAAGACCGACGTCGCCGAGCTCGACCAGGCGCATTCCTTCCTCGCGCCGCTGCTCGGCTCGACCCTGGCGCCGACCTGTTCGCGATCGCGCTGCTCTGCTGCGGGCTTGAACTCGACCATCACGGCGACGCTGTCGGGCCAGATCGTGATGGAGGGTTTTCTCAACTGGCGCATCGCGCCGTGGATGCGGCGGATGGTGACGCGGATGATCGCGATCGTGCCGGCGGTGATCGTGACCATCTGGTTCGGCGAGAAGGCGACGGGGCAGCTCTTGATCCTGAGCCAGGTCGTGCTCAGCCTGCAATTGCCGTTCGCCGTGGTGCCGCTGGTGATGTTCACCGCGAGCCGCGCCAAGATGGGCCCCTATGTGGCGCCGCGCTGGCTCACCGCGCTCGCGGTCGCCACGGCCGCGCTGATCATCGTGCTGAACGCGAAGCTGGTGTGGGATTTTGTGAGCGGGTGAGCCCACTCGCAGCTGTCATCGCCCGGCTCGACCGGGCGATCCAGTACGCCGCGGCTTCTCGATCAAGCACTGATGTCTCTGGAATACTGGATCACCCGCTCCTGTGCGCAATTGCGCACAAGGCGGGTGATGACAGTCTTCGTTAGTCCTGCGGCTCGCTCGTCACGTCGCCGGTCGCATCGATACGCAGCCAGCCCGACGGCGCGAGCCGCTGCTGCGGCAGGAAGCGGCCCTTGTAGTCCATCTTCTTGGAGCCCTCGATCCAGTAGCCGAGATAGACGTAAGGCAGGCCCTGCGCCGGGCGCGCGAGATATGGTCGAGGATCATGAAGGTGCCGAGCGAGCGGCTCTCTTCCGACGGCTCGAAGAAGGAATAGACCATCGACAGCCCGTCGGAGAGCACGTCGGTCAGCGCCACCGCGACCAGCTCGTCGCCGCGGCCGGTGATGCCGCTGTCGGTGCCGCGGCGGCGATATTCGATGATGCGGGTCTCGACATGGCTGTCTTCCACCATCATGGCGTAGTCGAGCACGGTCATGTCGGCCATGCCGCCATGGCGGTGACGCGCATCGAGATAGGCGCGGAAGATCGAATATTGCTCCGAGGTCGGCACCGCGCTGCGCTGCTCGCCGATGATGTCGGAGTTGCGGGCCAGGATTTGCGGAAATTCCGCGACGGGCGGAACTCGTTGGCGACCACGCGCACCGACACGCACGCGCGGCACTGGTCGCAGGCCGGCCGGTAGGCGATCGACTGGCTGCGGCGGAAGCCGCCATGGGTGAGGAGGTCGTTGAGATCGCCGGCCTTGTCGCCGACCAGATGGGTGAACACCTTCCGCTCATGCCGGCCCGGCAGATAAGGGCAGGGCGAGGGCGCCGTCAGGTAGAATTGCGGGGTGTCACGCGAATGCTGGGTCAAGGAATTCCTTCAGCCTCCGGGGCGAAGCAGACAGGTAGCATCGCGCCACGGAGGCTAACGGTCAATTACTTTGCTGCGCATGATCCGGAATGGGGTTTTAAAGACTAGCGGCGGCGCGCTAGGTGTCGCGCAGGCTGACCCACCGGC
>CAVUCB010000031.1:0-29099 GCA_963739755.1 uncultured Alphaproteobacteria bacterium
CTGCTGCGTGTACCGAAAACCTCATCCGAGTTGATGCCGTGATGGAATCGCGTAAGTTGGCGGAATGATTGGGCTGTTCTGTTTCGTTCTGGCCGTCCTGGCCTCGCCATTCAAGTCGAAGTTGCGGCTTGAAGCCGAGAACGCGGTGCTTAGACATCAGTTGATCATATTGAGGCGTAGGCTGCATGGTCGCGTCCGGCTCACGAACCATGATCGCTGGTTCTTTATCCAGCTGTATCGTTGGTTTCCAGCAATCCTGAAGGTTCTCACAATCATTCGGCCCGAGACGCTCGTGCGTTGGCACAGGGCCGGCTTTCGCCGCTACTGGCGTTGGAAATCGCGTCGACAGGGAGGGCGACCGCCAGTCGAGACGGAGCTGCGCGCGTTGATCCGGCGGATGAGTATCGAGAATCCACTTTGGGGTGCGCCACGCATTCACGGCGAGCTGCTCAAACTCGGGTTTGAGGTCGCGCAGTCGAGCGTCGCCAAGTACATGGTCAAGCGGCGCAGTGCCACCAAGCCAAGGATGGCGCACCTTTCTGCGTAATCATGCGCCAGACATTGCCGCCATGGACCTGTTCGTTGTCCCGACCATTGGCTTCGACCTGCTCTATGCGTTCATCATCGTGCGGCTGGATCGTAGAGATCTCGTCGTGGATTAACGTCACAACCAACCCGACGGCGGAGTGGGTTGCACGTCAGATAACCGAGGCTTTTCCTTGGGACGGGGCTCCGCGGTTACATGATCCGAGACCGGGATCGGATCTACGGCACCGTCGTCACACGCCGATTGCGTGCCATGGGCATTCGGGACAAGCCTATTGCACCGGCCTCACCCTGGCAGAACGGCTTTGCCGAACGGTTGATCGGATCGATCCGGCGGGAGTGTCTGGACCACATCATTGTCCTGGGCGAGGCACATCTACGCCGGATTCTGAAATCTTACGCTCGCTACTATAATGAGACGCGCACGCACTTGGCCTTGGATAAGGATGCGCCCCTATCGCGCACCGTGAAGAGGGCAGGGCGTATTCTTTGCCGCCCAGTCCTCGGCGGATTGCATCACGAATATGTTCGGATTTGATTTTCGACAGGCACAGGGCCATATCTCGTTGATTGGCGTGCTGACCGGGTTTCAGGGTGAAGTGCCGACCGTCGATCTGTTGGCCAAGCAGGCGCGCCTGCAAGGACTTATGGTCGGCAGCAGGCGCCAGCAGCAGAATTATGTCGCTGCGCTCGAACAGTCGGGGGTACGTCCTGTCCTGGACAGCAGCTTCTCCCTCGATCAGTTGGCCGACGCCTTCCGTTACCAGGCCAGCGGCGCCCATTTCGGCAAGGTCGCCGTCGAATGGTGAAGCCTGAAACGCCCCGCGCTCGCGCCAGCAGTCCGCAAGAGTCTCTCGCAAGCCTAGGCTGTTGAACATCATGTCGAGACTGCCGAACAATTCGTGCCCGTTCTTAACAGCGTTCAACCAACGGAGAAGTAAGATGCGAAAGACTATTCTCGGCGCGTTATTGATTACCGTACCGGCAATTCAAATGGCCAGCGCCTCTGAGCATCACGCGCGTAGAGCCCATGACCATTGGGATTTCCGCGGTTCGTATAATCAGTTGAACCATCCCTCAATTGACGAGATGCAGGAGCGTCGGAACATCGAGAACTTTGGCTTCAGCGGAAGGGACCCATCAAGACCGGGCGACTGGGATCCGTATCTCAACCCCCCAAGCTAGTATCTCGGTGACCCTACTGGCCTCAGGGGGAGTCTTTGATTGCGCAACGTCCGCTAGTGCGCAGTCGCATACAGTGTGCCTCTATGGCGGTCGCTCGAAGAATGCCATGCAGCCCGGTCGTCAACATTCAGGAGGAATGCAATAAATCCAGATCTACCCCGACTGAAGCCAAATCCGATTCCGAAGGTCGCCCCATTCCCGAGCATCTGGCTGAGCCAGCGCTTAAGGAGATATACGAAGACACCAAGGCGGCGCTGCAAGTTCCATGGATGGGCGTCGTCGCTATGTCCTTTGCGCGCTATCCGCGATTTTACGCCACGTTGTGGGGAGGCTTTCGAGAGCTGTCGGCCAGCGCGCAATTCCTGGCGGCGTGTCATGAACTCAGGCAAGAGGCGGAGGCGGCTAGCCTCAGCGCGCCGTCAATCCTTCAGAAGCTGCACGAACTCGGCTACACCGAGCCGGAAATCGCCGAGATACGCGCGCTGATCGAGATCTTTTCGCACGGCAATATGCCTTATGTGCTTATTGCCACGGCTGCGAGGCTTCTTCTGGAGGGCAATGAGATCGCGACGTCCCGAAGTATTTCAAAGCCCGCGCAGTCCCGCCACGGACCCGCAGCCGGCGGAAGATTGGTGCTGATGGAGCCCCATCATGCCGAACGGCAGTTGCAAGACCTCTACGAGGACCTCAAGTCGACGCTCGGCTTACCATTCTTGAATACGGACTATCGCGCACTGGCCCGCTGGCCGAGCTACTTCGATGTAGCGTGGCGCTCGCTGAAACCGCTTATCGGTACGCCCGCCTACGACGACGTGGTTGAGAGAGTGCACAAGAAGGCTGTGGCCCTGGTGTTAGCGTTGCCCAATCCGGGAGAGTTAACCAGCGCCAGGCTCGTTGCTGCAGCGGACGAGGATATAGGAGCAGAGAGCGTTCTTGGTGTCGTACAGACTCTTCCAATGGCTTTTGCCCGGCCTCGTCGTCAACGTCGCTTATATGAGGGAGCAAACGCTGACGCCATAGTTCTCACGGACTATTGGCCCCAACAGACGTCGATAGCCGGGACAATGATTAAATCTGGGTAGCGTGCCATGCCGTCCTCCTCAAAACTGGGCGCGGCCGGGATGGCCGATCTCGCGAGCACCGCATGTTGGGAGCTATGTCCCAGAATGCGGTGAACTGTCGGGGGTTCGAGTCACTGGAGCAACTCGAGCCCCCGACCCGAACATTTCGGCTCTACAGCAAACTGACGTAGCGCGTGTCAATGACCTAGCTCGGCCCGCCAACAAACTAAGCACAAACCACCGCGGACTGCGCCAGCATTTGCGGATGTCGTCGAAAGGAATGGATCAGCAGTTCGCAAAACGGCTGCAGCTTCCACCCTTGACCTGGGTAGTTCTCGCGTCCGCAAAACGGCCAGCTCCAGGGATATAGCAAGCAGTCATCGTAGTGCTAACGTCCGCACCATCGGCGTGCTCTTCGGAGGCTTCACGGAGCATTAACTCCCCGAAGCCGTATCCGTCGAGGTGTATCCCGGCCCCCCGCGCTGCTTGCCTCTTTCGACCGATCGATCTTGAATAACAAGCCGAAGTCTGCCGTCTTCGGGTAGCGGGGACAAGGAGAGGAAGCGCGGTCGGAGATTCGATGTTCTTCAGGGTCGGAATAATTTCGGACACTCACGGCTTGCTGAGGCCGGAAGCCGAACGTTGCCTCGCCGGTGTCGATCACATCATTCACGGAGGCGATGTCGGGCGTCCCGACGTTCTCGTTAGGCTCCGCAAAATCGGCGCCCGTCACTGCGATCAGAGGAAACGCAGATGCGGGCGACTGGGCCAACGAATACCCGGACACCGAATGCGTGCCATTGGGTGGCCGTTCTATCTATATCTTGCACGACCTTAAAACGTTAGCCATCGATCCCGCCGCGCGCGGCGTCGACGTGATCGTTTCCGGCCACTCTCACCAGGCGCGGGTCGAAATAATCAACGGGGTGCTGTACCTCAATCCTGGCAGCGCAGGGCCACGGCGCTTCAAACTTCCGGTCACGCTTGCAACGCTGCATATAATGCCCAACGGTCTAAGACCCGAAATTCATCAGCTGGACGGGAGAGATTTCAATCCGAAATAGACGATCGGGATTCGCTTGCCCGTTTTTTAAGCTAAGGGAAGCTAAGGATTTTTCGCGTCAACAAATTGTGTCGGTTTCGAAGGCACGCCTGCGTTTTATCGAATCCTTCCTACCGAGGCTGCGGTCCCGTCGACCATGCTCAAATCATTCCTGTTCGCCGCATCGGGCGGCATCAACGTTTCTTACCGCTGAAGGCGTATTCCGAAATCCGATGGCCAGACGATTGTAAGCATTCATAAGGCCGATAGCGATTGTCAGATCGGCCAGTTCCTTCTCGGAGAATACGGCCGAAGCCGCCACGAATTCATCGTCAGGCACAGCGGTGTCGACGACGCGCGTGACTGTTTCAGCCCAGGCCAGCGCCGCGCGCTCGTGTGCATCAAACAGCCCACCAGCTTCGCGCCAGGCCTGCACCAGCACTAGTTTCTCGATGCAGGCCGAGCGCGATGCGGCTTATGACAACAACAAGGCCGTGGCCAACAGCCCCGCGCTGATCGCCACGCGAAACGAGGCCTCGGCGAAGTTTCGCGCGGCCCACGCGACCGCACTGGATATACCCTACGGAGATCGCGAGCGAACAAAGATCGATCTCTACCCGTCCCGCGATAAGTCGGCGCCCTGCCTGGTCTTCATCCATGGCGGCTACTGGCAGCGCAATTCGCGCGATGTCTTTGCCATGCTGGTCGAAGGAATGGCCGGGCACGGATGGTCGGTCGCCATCCCCGGCTATTCGCTGGCGCCGGAGGTGACCCTGACCGAGATCGTCCAGGAGATATCGCTCGCGCTGGATTGGCTGGCGGAGAACGGTCCGTCGCAGGGTATCGCGGGTCCCGTGGTTCTATCCGGGTGGTCCGCAGGCGCCCACCTCACCGCGCTCGCGCTGGCTCATCCCGTGGTCACGGCAGGACTGGCAATCTCAGGCGTCTACGATCTGGCACCGATCCGCGATACCGGGCTGAACGGGGCATTGAAGCTCACCGATCAGGAAGTCGCAAAACTGTCGCCGCTGCGGCTGCCGATCGTGCACAAGCCTCTCCACATTGCCTACGGTTCGGCCGAATTGCCGGCGCTGGAGTGGGACTCCCGAAACTTCCATGCCGCGCGCAAGAAGGCAGGCGCGCCCGGCGACCTCGTCGCTGTCGAGGGCGCCGACCATTTCACCATTCTGGAGGAACTGCGCCGGCCGGACGGAGCGCTTGCGAAGTTGGCGCTTTCGCTTGTGAAGAGCAACTAAGGCGTAGCGCCGTTGATTTCAGCCGTATCGATCCAGATCCGTCCATCCTTGATCCGTACGGGATAGCGCCGCAGCGGCCGGCTCGGCCAGCCCGCGGAAATATGGCCGTCTCCCAGATCGAACGATGCGAAATGGCGCGGGCAGAACAGGCGACCGTCGGCCACGCGGCCGAGGCTCAGATCGGCCTGCTCGTGTGGGCATGCCCGTTCACAAGCAGTGATGCGCTCTCCGTCGCGAACAAGCAACAGATCGGCGGCTTCGACCCGCACGCAAAGGACAGTCTGGTCGGTAAGCCGCTCCAGCGACAAGACTTCGACCCATCTTGCCTCACCTCCGGTCATGTCGATCGATAGCGCACGGCATCACAATCCCGGCGCATCACGGACCACCACGCGGATCGGCGTCGGATTGAAGCCATTGCAGGGATTGTTCACCTGAGGGCAATTGGAGATCACGAACAGCACATCCATGTCTGCAGTCACGTCGACATAGTTGCCCGATGACGAAATGCCGTCAACGACCGTGAATTTCCCCGATGGATCGATCGGCACGTTCATGAAGAAATTCAGGTTGGCGACGATGTCGCGCTTGGTCAGCCCGTGCTTTGACAGTTCCAGAATGAAATTCTCGCGGCAGGCGTGCTGGTATTTGGTTATCTCGCCGAAGCGCACCGCATTGCTCTCGCAGGAGCAACAGCCGGCCGAGGTGTCGTGGCGCCCGCAGGTGTCGGCCGTGATCCGTGCCATCACCCGGCCTCTGTTGGAAATCAGGCGCGTGCCGAGATCGATATAGGCCGAACCCTGAACGCGCAGCGTATCCTGCGAGCTATAGCGCTCGCTCCGATCGTCGGCGCAATAAAGCAGAGCGTCAACCGCCTGCTGGCCCTCGCTGTCGATGATCCGCAAGGTCTGCCCTTTCCTGAGCACACGCGACCATGGACGCTCTGCCGGAATATCGTAAGTGTATACCGCATCGGAAATATCTGGGTTGCTCATTGGTGCCCCTCAGGCAAATAGCCGATCGGTGAAGGCAAAGGCGCGCGCGGCTTCCGGCGACGCCGTCCGGCACGGATCATTCGCGGCAGCAGCCGCCACCCGGTGCCTGATCAGCGTGACTGGTGCGGCCGCCGTGGGCCGCGCCGGGTCCAGCGGATGCGCGCAATTCGACACGACGACGATGAGATTCATCTCCGCGCGCAGGTCGACAAAGTCGCCCGGCCGCTTGCGTCCCTCCTGCCAGCGGAAACGACCGGCATCGTCCAGCGATACCGGCGCGAAGAACGTGACGCAGGGCGGGATGTCCCTGAAATCGAGTCCGATCTTGGAAGCGGCAGCAAGAAAGTTCTCGAGCGTGTTGCGCGACGTTGTCCCAAACGCGGCAAGCGTCGAGGCAGGCGTCGAGCCACCGACCAGGAGATCGTGCGCTCCGCTGGTGTCCTCGATCAGCGACAGGAATACGCGCCCCATGTCCGACAGGATCACGCGCCCCTTCCCGACAGCAGCGCTCCACTGCACCTTGACGGTGTCGGCGCAATTGATCCGCTCGGACGTATCTTCTTCGCGCCAACCGATCAGGGAGACGCTGGAACGGCCGGTATCGTCGACGATCCGCAGCACCTCGCCGCGGCGCAGGCGCATCGTCGCGTACCAGCCCGGCGGTACCTGCTCCCGATGGATCAGCGTATCAGGCGAAATCGGCGCGCCGTCCAGCGCGGTCGACTCGGGCAGGCCTTTCGGCGTCAGTTCCTGTCCGGCCGCTCGCAGCTCCTCGTAACGCCGCCGGTTGGCCTCGATCTGCTGCTGCGTCTGGCTCATAACCTGTTTGCTCCGACTTCGCCTGTCACCGTGAAATGCGCCTCAACCGGCTTTCCTGCCTTACCGTTGATCGGCAGGATATCTTGCGGACAGGCCGAGAATGCGATCACCAAATCCATCTCGGCGCGCAGGCGGACATAGCCACCGGGCACCGGCCGCGGCGGCGCGGCAAAGCCGAGCGTACCGTCCGCATCCCACGGAATATTCATGAACAGGTTGAGCGGGCTCGGTACCTCCGGCGGCACCAGGCCGAGCTCGGCCATCCCTGCAAAGAGATTGTCCGTGCAATTGTCATGATGGCCTTCGACACCGAGGAAGGCATAGCGATAGCGATCGCAGGCGGCAATCAGCGTGTCGTGCACGCCGCCCGAGGTATCTTCCGTCAGGATGAGGATCGGCCGGCGCCTGTTGGTCCGCAGGACGTCGCCGGGTTTCGGAACAAGATGAAGGTTGTGTGCCCGCGTGTGCTCGTTCGACATGAACTCCGCGAGGTCGGCGCGATTGAACGCCCAGGTGTCGACGACCTGTTCGCCATGAGTATTGATGACGGTGACGGTCTGCCCGGCGGAGACGAACGCGGCCTTGCCGCGCCTTGCCGGAATCTCGATGGGCGTTCCCATGGCGCCGGCTCCTCACGGTCTGAAAGCGATCAAGTCGATCTCGATGATGCCGCCGCGTGCGAGGTCGGTGACACCGACGGTGGTCCGGCCGGGCCGACGCTTTTCACTGAAATAGGTCGAGAAGATCGCGTTCATGGCCGCGTAGTCGCGCTTGAAATCGGTGAGATAGATGCGGACCATGATGACATTGGCGAACGTCATCCCGCAGCCGGCGAGCACGCGGGCCAGATTGTCCATGACCTTGCGGGTCTGCGCCTCGATGCCCGGCGGGATCGGAAGCGCGTCGTCATCGGGATCGGTCGCAAGCTGCCCTGTCACGAACACGAAGGGACCGGCCTCGACGGCATGGCTATAGGGCGCGACGGGCTTCGGCGCATCGGGCAAGAGATGGAAAATCGGATCCATGGGCTCGCTCCTTGGTCATGATGTTCAGCGTCCGCCGTTCGCGGCGTGTCCCGCATAGCGCTGGATGAACTGGCGCGCGCGCTCCGTCTCGGGACTGGAGAAGAATTTTTCGGGCGCTGCCGTCTCGACAACTCGTCCACGATCGAGGAACAGTATCCGCGTCGCCGCATCACGGGCAAACCCCATCTCATGGGTCACGACCACCATGGTCATGCCCTCATGGGCAAGCTCGCGCATCACGACCAGCACCTCGCCGACAAGCTCGGGATCGAGCGCGCTGGTGGGCTCGTCGAACAGCAGGAGGTCTGGCCGCATCGCCAGCGCGCGCGCGATCCCGACGCGCTGCTTTTGTCCGCCCGACAGTTTTGCCGGAAAGACATCGCGCTTGTCGCTGAGCCCGACTTTCTCGAGCAGCGCCAGCGCCTCATGCCGCACCTCGGCCTTGGGCCGTCTCTGCACCTGGACCGGCGCCTCCATCAGATTCTGCAGCACCGTGAGATGGGGCCACAGGGCGAAATGCTGAAACACCATGCCGATGCGCGTCCTGATGCGCGATAGATCGCGATCGCTCATGACCACACCGGCCCCGTTGACGCCGATTTCCGTTCCGTTCAGATAGATCTGGCCGGCGTCGGGACGCTCGAGCCAGTTGATACAGCGCAGCAGGGTCGATTTGCCCGAACCGGACGGACCGAGCACGCAGACGGTCTCGCCCTTCGCGACCTGGAAGCTGACGTCGGACAACACTTCGAGCGCACCGAAATGCTTGGATACACCAGCCACATCGAGAACGTTGCCGCCCGTTGCCATCGCGGCTCACTACCGTCTCGCCGCGGCCAGGCGATCGATCGAGCCCACGCCCGCCTCGATCACAAGGCACAGCCCCCAGTAGAGGAAGACCGCGGTGATGAATGCCGCGAACGGCACATAATGCCGCGACTGGATCGAGCTTGCCGCATGCGTCAGCTCCGGCAGCGCGATGATGGTCAGGAATGCACTGTCCTTGATGATCTGGATCATCTGGTTGCCGATCACCGGACCGGCGGCAAGCAACAGCGGGGGAAGCACGATGCGGCGGAACAGCGTCACATTGGAGAAACCGAAGGCGACGCCGGCCTCGATCGGTTCGCGCGGCTGAGCCGTCCAGGCGCCGCGCAATATCTCCGCCATGTAGGCGGCATTGTAGAGCGTCAAGGCGAGGAGGCCCGAGGTCCAGTTGTCCAGCTTGATGCCGAGTGATGGCAATCCGTAATAGACGATATAGGCAAACAGCAGGAACGGGACGCAGCGCATGACGTCAACGAAGCCGCGCACGGCGCCGGCAAGCCAGCGCTGTTTCGACATCAATGCCGGCGTCAGGACAAATCCGAGCAAGAGCGCAGCGGCGGCCGACAGCACCGACAGGATGGTGGTGTTGCCCAGGCCACTGAGCAGCAGGCCGCGTTCGCTCCATACGATGCCGAAATCGTGGATCATGCCGCCGCCTCGGCCATGACCTGGCGCCGCTCGATCCAACGCTGCAATGAGACCAGGGCAAACACGATCGGCGCATAGAGCGCCACCGCGACCAGGAACGGCGGCAAGGGCTCGTAGGTTTCCGCGCCAATCCGCACGGCCGCCCGCGTGATATCGACGACGCCGACCACGGCAAGCACCGGCGTCACCTTGATCAGCAGCGACATCTCATTGACGAGACCGGGTAGACTGGCCCGCGCGATCTGCGGCAGCACGATGCGGCGGAAGCGCAAGCCGGCACCCATGCCGACCGACTGCGCCGCCTCATATTGATCCTTCGGGAAATTCATCAGCGATGCGCGCCAGACCTCGCAGTTGAATGCCGCCGTGTTCATGACCAGCGCGAGAATGGCTGCCGAGATCGGGCCGATCGCGATCCCAATATTGGGCAATGCAAAAAACAGCAGCAGCAGCAGGGTGACGAGCGGTGTCGCGCGCAGGATACTGACATAGACGGTGACGATACGCGCGATGACCGGCACATCAGCCCAGCGCAGCACCGCGAGCGCCAACCCGATCGGCAGACCGATCAGGATGCCGATCAGCGACAGCGTCACTGTCACGACGGCACCCTGAAGGATGGCCAGCAAGTCGCCGCCGCTCATGACCGATCATCCGTGCCGGCGGCTAGAACTCGGGCTCGAACGACACCGGCAGATTGGGAAATGCCTCGCCGAACCACTTCTTCTGAAGCTCGGCAAACCTGCCGTTCTCCTTCTCCTTGGCGATGAAGCCGTTCAGGAAATCCAGGAGCTCAGTGTTGCCCTTGGCGACCGCCCAGGCCGGGAAGGATTTTCCAGACACGGCCTGTCCGAGTTCAAAGACGGCAGGCTTCTCGGCGACCAGCGTCTGCAGATTGATGACCGTGTTGACGACATAGTCGACCCGGCCCAGTGACAGATCCTGATAAGCCTCGGGATAGGAGGTGTATTCGACGACCTTGCCCATCTTTCCACCTTCCTTCTCCAGCATCGCGCCAAGTTCAGGAAGCCGGGCCAGCAGCGCGCTGCCGGCTTGAACGCCGACAACCTTGCCATTCAGGTCCTTGATCGAGGAGATGCTCTTATCGTCCTTGCGCTTGACGTAATAGTGCGTCGCGTCGGCAATCGGGCTGGTGAAATCGAGCGACTGCTTGCGCTCCTTGGTGATGATCGCAGCCGTGATGGCGACGTCATATTTGCCGGTGCTGACGCCGGCGAGGATGCCGGTCCAGGGCAGGATCTGCTGCTTGATCTCGAACGGCGCGTATTTGCGCAGATCCTCGATCAACTCATTGTCGAAGCCGGTCGGCTTGCCGTCCTTCACGAATTCGAAGGGACGGAAATCGTCCTCGGTCGCGACAATCAGTCCGCGCTTCTTGATCTCGTCGAGGCTGCCGGCCCTAGCGCTGCCGGCGAGCATGGGCATCACTATCAGCGCGACAACGAGGCCGAGCGTCAAGCGTCTGGAAATCGAATTGGAGCGGGCGAGCGAACCGGTCGTCATGATGGTCTCCCTTTCGTTGGCGTGTCAGTCGAAGTGAAATCCGTGGGCGCGCAGATAAGGCGGGAATGCCGCGCCTTCGGCCTTGGCTGCCTGCCGCGCTTTGTCTTCCGACCAGCCGTAGAAGGTGGCTTCGCCGAACTCGGCGTTGGAACGCTGCTGCTCCTTCGGGATCGCGTGCAGCGCATGCCGCCTGTGGTCGTAATCGTCGATGCCACCGCCAAGCGCACTGTCGTCATAGCGATCGCTGTGCGTCGTGACGCCGCGCGGCAGCCGCAGGCTCACATAGCCTTCACCTTGCGGATAGCCGAGGCAGAGGCCGGCGACGGGAAAGACGAGATCGGGCAGACCGAGAACGCCGGCGGCCTTGTCGACCTCGTTGCGGATGACGCTGATCGGACAGACCCCAAGCCCGACCGATTCCGCACACAGGATCATCGTCTGCATGGCCAACGCCGCGTCGATGCTGGCGTTGAAGAAGCCTTCGAGCGTTCCGTTCTCGACCAGCTTGCCACGCATCTCGCCGATACGTTGCAGCCGCCTGGCGTCACCGAGGAATACGAAGAAAACCGGCGCGATTCCGATCCAGGGCATGGCCGGAAACAGCTTGCCGATGGCGGCGCGCTTCTCGGAATCGCGCACGCGCACGATCGATGCCTGCTGAAAATCGGATTTTGCCGATGCGCTCAGCGCGCAGGCAACGAGCAAGTCGAGCAGTTCCTCCGCGGGCATCCTGTCGCTGTAGCGGCGCACGGTCTTTCGCGACAGGACGCGTCGGATCAGGTCGTTGTCTTCGGCTCCCTCTCCCGAAGGACCGCCATCACCAAAACGCCGCGCAATCGCGTCCGAACAGGCTGACATCAGTTGGCGCTCCAGGGAAGGCGGCGGGTGATCGATTGGCGGAGCAGCGACGACGCGACAGCCGGTGTCGTAGGTCGCGGTTCGAGACAGTTCATCGCCAACTCCACACAGGCTTTGCGAAACCCTGGAATTGGCACCGACCCGAGCAGCGCCAATCCTGGCTACTGAGGTCTCCCGGGATTTTATCCCGCCGTGCCCCGCGCGGATTTCTCCCGCCCGGGCGGCAGCTCTTGGACCAGCCATCTCGATGGATGCGGAACCCTAGCCACCAACTCAATGACTGAGAATTGGAGCAAGGGACATGCCAGTTCGGGCGCCCATAGGCGCGGTGGCTTCGTACGCGTTGCGTCAGCGACCATCGATCGCGATCATTCCCCCAACCACCCGGTGATCCGGGACAAATCCCTCCAGTCGCAACATTATGACAATTGAAAATACGAAGCATGCTTCGCAATTGGCACCTGTGAAGGCGGCCGGTAACTGTCGTCACACTGCTGTTTTTGAGGCAGGTTGCACAGATAATAGTCGCTCGATGGTCGCGCGGCGGGGCCGATCAATCAAGCGCCGTCGCCGCGTCGCCTGCGCCCCGAGCGCGCCGCCACAATCTTCTGCATCATGGCAATGAAGCGTTTCTGGTCGGCCTTGCCAGGTCGGCCACGGTCTCCAGATGCGCCAGCCTCGCCGACTTCTCCATTTTGCGCAGCAGCGCGGCGCCGGCACGGGTCAGGCGGCAAGTCTGCGATCGGCGATCGTGGCGCCCGATCGCGCGATCGACAAAGCGACGCGATTGCAGACGCTTGAGCACCCCGGTCGTCGTGGTGCGATCGAGTGCAATATCCGCGGCCAAGCGTCGTCTGATCGGCGGTTCCACGTTTCGCCAGTGCGGTAAGAAGACTGTACTGCAGCGGCGTAATCTCGAAGGCCGCGCATCTTTCCTGGAACAGAGCGACGTGGATCTGATGCAGCCGCCGTATCAGGTAACCTGGCCGCTCTTCGAGCGGCCATGGATTTTCGGTCTTCGGCGCACGTCTTCCGGCCATCATTCGCTCCCCGGCAGCTGCGGTGCAGTGCCGCCTGCATGAATTTGAAGCTGTCTATGACACGGATATTGTTGTAAGAAAATACGAAGTATGCTTCGCAATTGGCCGGCACGAAACCAGATGCCGGCAACCGGGAGAGGAGATCGGCGATGTCAGTGAGCACCAGCTTCGACCTGCTTCTGCGCGGGGGTCGCGTTATCGATCCGGCCTGCGGGTATCGACGGCCTGAAGGACGTCGCCATCCGCAATGGCAAGATCGCCGTCGTGCAATCCGACATCCTGCC
The DNA here is from genome assembly GCA_963739755.1 of uncultured Alphaproteobacteria bacterium. Taxonomy (GTDB): domain Bacteria; phylum Pseudomonadota; class Alphaproteobacteria; order Rhizobiales; family Xanthobacteraceae; genus Bradyrhizobium. Next base: position 13,112 of record CAVUCB010000031.1, read on the forward strand.
GACCAGCGCCCGCGAAGTCGTCGACGTCACCGGCAAGATCGTGCTGCCCGGCCTGATCGACACCCACGCCCATGTCTATCAATATGTCACCGGCCGCTTCGGCATGAATGCCGACATGGTCGGCGTTCAATCCGGCGTCACGACGCTGGTCGATCAGGGCGGGCCCTCCTGCATGACCTTGCCGGGTTTCCGGCATTTCGTCGCCGAGAAGGCGCAGTCGCGCACCTACGCCTTCCTCTCCGCCTATCTGGTCGGAGGCCTCGAAGGACATTATTATCCCAACCTCTACCAACCCGACTGCGTCGATATCGACGCCACCGTGAAGGCGGCGACGGCGAACCGCGATATCGTTCGCGGCATCAAGGCGCATGCCGAGATCGGCGGCTTCGCTCGCTGGGGCATCCGTGTCATCGAAATGGCCGCTGAGATCGGGCGCCGCGCCGATCTTCCGGTCTATGTGCATTTCGGGCAGCTTTGGGGCTTGCCGGAAAGCGGCACCAATGGCGAAGACGTTGATACCATCCTGGAGCGGGTCGTTCCCCTGCTTCGCGAAGGCGATATTCTCGCCCATCCCTTCACCCGGCATCCCGGCGGTTTCGTCAATCGCGAAGGCGAAGTGCATCCGGTGATCCAGGCCGCGCTTGATCGCGGACTTCGGGTCGATGTCGGCCATGGCAGCCATTTCTCCTATCGCCTGGCCCGCAAGGCGATCGCCTCCGGTATCGTTCCGACTACGCTCGGCGCCGACATCCACGGTTACAATACGCATGTTCCGGCGCCAGCCGGCACGCCTGAAGAGCACGCCGACGACGAGAATCATCCCTTTGCGGGCCAGGCGAAATTCAGCCTGGTGCAGGCGATGAGCTCGATGATGGCGCTCGGTCTCCCGCTGGAGCAGGTTGTGCCGATGGTGACGTCGCGTCCGGCCGAGATGCTGGGTCTTTCCGATCGCATCGGCGCGCTCAAGCCCGGCATGGATGCCGATGTCAGCGTGCTCGCGGAGAAGCCCGGCCGCTATGTGTTGCGTGACAACGAAAAGACCGAAGTCGTGGCCGAACGGCTGTTGCAGCCGGTGTTCTGCCTGCGCGCTGGCGCGCGCCACGACGCTGTTGCTTCCATTCTGCCCCAGGCCGTGGCAGCCTGACCGCCTCGCGTGGTTGAAGCGGAGGTGGCAAGCCGAATGTCCGACGTCGAACGCGTTTCCGCTTCAGGGCGCGGGTCCGGCCAGGGCGTCGGCGCACGAATGCCGCGCAAGGAGGACGACCGCTTCTTGCGCGGGCGCGGCCAATATGTCGCCGACATCCGCCTGGCAGGCCTGCAGGATGTCGCTTTCGTTCGCAGTCCGCTGGCGCATGCGCGCATCAAGGCCATTCATGTGCCGGAGCGCTTTTCCGATGTCGTGTTCACGGCGTCTGATCTTGCCGGCGTCAAGCCGATCCGCGCGGTGTCGGGGTTGCCGGGTTTCAAGATCTCGGAACAGCCGGTGCTCGCAACCGGCAAGGTGCGGCATGTCGGCGAGCTCGTCGCCATGTGCGTGGCGCCGACACGGGCGGAAGCCGAAGACATCGCGGCATCCGTCATCCTCGACCTCGATCCGCTTCCGGCGGTGCACGACATGCGCAAGGCGCGCGAAGCCGGCGCCGCACTTGTTCACGAACATTGGGGCGACAACGTCTTTCTCGAAAGCCTGTTCGAGGTCGACATCACGCCGGCGCTCGATGCCCCCATCAAGGTGACGCGCGAAATTTCGACGGCGCGCCAATGCATGTCACCGCTCGAAGGGCGAGGCGTGGTCGCGACCTTCGATCACCGGCTCGATCAGCTTACGCTCCACACCGGCGTCGCAGATGCCGCACATCGTGCGCAACGGCCTGTCGGATTGTCTCGGCATCGAGCAGGGCCGCATCCGCATCGTTTCGCCCGACATCGGCGGGGGATTTGGCCACAAGGGGATCCTGCTGCCCGAGGAGGTCTGCCTGTCCTGGCTTGCGATGCACAAAGGTCTCACCGTCCGCTGGATCGAAGACCGGCGCGAGCATCTGAGCGCGAGCGCGAATTGCCGGGAGCATCACTACAACATCACCGTCTATGCCGATCGCGATGGCGGCCTGCGCGGCATCGATTGCGAGGCGATCGTCGATTCCGGCGCCTATTCTTCCTATCCCTTCTCCGCCTGTCTCGAGGCCGCGCAGGTCGCGAGCATCCTGCCCGGCCCCTATCGCATGCCGGCCTATCGCTGCCGAACTTTTTCAGCCGCGACCAACAAATGCCCGATCCTGCCCTATCGCGGCGTGGCGCGGACCGGCGTCTGCTTCGCGCTGGAGATCATGCTCGATGCGGTAGCCCGAGAGGCGGGACTAGAGCCCGGCGAGGTGCGGCTGCGCAATCTGGTCCAGCCCGAGGAAATGCCGTTCGACAACATCACCAAAAAGCATTTCGACAGCGGCGATTATCCGGAAGCCATGAGGCGCGCCATCGCCGCGATCGACGTCGCTTCGCTGCGCGAGCGCCAGCGTCATCAGGAACCCGATGGGCGGCTGATCGGCGTTGGCCTTTCCGTCTATTGCGAACAGGCCGCGCATGGCACCTCCGTCTATGCCGGCTGGGGAATTCCGATGGTGCCGGGACACGAACAGGCCACCGCGCGCATGACGCCGGACGGCGGGCTCGAAATCCGGGTTGGCGTGCATTCGCACGGCCAGGGCCTGGAGACGACATTGGCCCAGGTCGCGCACGAAATTCTCGGCATCGATACCGCCAAGGTGCGTGTCATCCATGGCGATACCGCGCTGACGCCCTACTCGACCGGCACCTGGGGCTCGCGCTCCATGGTGATGGCCGGCGGCGCGGTCGGAACGGCGTGCGAGCAAATCGCCGAGCGCGCGAAACGCATCGGCGCAAAACTGCTGCAGCTTGATCCCGCCTCGGTTTCCCTGCGTGACGGGCGCGTGTGCGGTCCGAACAGCAGCATCGATCTCTCCGAAATCGCGCATACCTGGTACCGACGGCCGCAGGACTTGCCGCCCGACGTCGATCCCGCAGGCCTGGAATCGACCAGCGGCTACAAGCCGCAGCGCGACAGCGGCACCTTCAGCTATGCCGTGCATGCCGTCATCGTTGCCGTCGATCCCGATCTCGGCAACGTCGAACTTCTTGACTACGTCATCGTCGAAGACGGCGGCGTGCTGGTCAATCCGATGATCGTCGACGGCCAGATCTATGGCGGGCTTGCGCAAGGCATCGGAACGGCGCTCTACGAGGAAATGCCGTTCGATAGCGCCGGACAGCCGCTCGCCACGACGCTTGCGGACTATCTGCTTCCCGGACCGACGGAAGTGCCCGAGCCGCGCCTCGATCACATGGAAACGCCCTCGCCTTACACCATGTTCGGCGTCAAGGGCATCGGCGAAGGCGGCGCCATCGCGCCGCCGGCGGCGATCGCCAACGCCGTGAATGACGCGTTGCGGCCGCTCGGCGTCGAACTCCTGCACTCGCCGATCTCGCCGCGCCGGATCGTGGAGGCCGTTCTCGCCGCGCGCGAGGCGGAAAGACCGGCCGCATGAAAGCCACGCCCTTTGCCTACGAACGCCCCTCGGACCTCAACGCAGCGATCGCACTGATGGGCGAAGCAAAGGAGAGGGCAAGGATCATCGCGGGCGGCCAATCGCTCGGCCCGATGCTGAATCTGCGCCTGGTCCAGCCGGATTTGATCATCGATATCGCGGGGCTAAGTCGAATTGAAGCATGCCGAACGCTGCGGCGACGAGCTCGCGATCGGCGCCTGCGTCACCCACGGCGACATCGAGGATGGGCGCATCCCCGATGTCACGCGGGGTGCGATGCAGCGCGTCGCCGCAGCCATCGCCTATCGCGCGGTGCGCAACCGCGGCACGATCGGCGGATCGCTCAGTCACGCCGATCCGGCCGCAGACTGGGTTTCGGCGCTGCCCGCGCTCGGCGCGAAAGTCAGGCTGCGTAGCACGAGCGGCGTTCGTGATCTTGCGATCGAGGATTTCATCACTGGCGCGCTGGAGACCGCGCTTCACGTGGGGGAGATCGTCGAAGTCGGTTCGCGTACCGGTCATGCGGTCCTCGGCCCGTTGGGGTTACGTCAAGGCCTGCCGCAAGCCGGGCGAATTCGCCCACGCGATTGCCGCCGTGCTGATCGATCCGGAAGCCGCCAGAGCACGCGTCGTGATCGGCGCCATCGAGGCGGCCCCAATCGTCCTGCGCGACGCGTCGATGCTGTTCGGCGGACGCGTCACCGGCAATTTCAAGCAGCAATTCGATGCGCGCGTCGCCGATGCACTCCTGCTCAAGGCCGGCGTTGCCAACGCCGCCGACCGGCACATCCATGTGGCAGTGCTGCGCCGGGCGATCGACGAGGCGGCCGCGTGACGACGATCGGGATCACGGTCAACGCACGGGCGGTGAAGGCGTCCGTCGAGCCGCGCACCCACCTCGCCGATTTCCTGCGCGATCATCTCAACCTGACCGGTACCCATCTCGGTTGCGAGCATGGCGTGTGCGGGGCATGCACGCTGCTGCTCGACGACATGCCGGCGCGGTCCTGTATCACCTTTGCTGCGGCCTGCGACGGCGCACAAGTCACCACGATCGAAGGCCTGGACGACGACGAGATCGCAACCGAGCTTCGCGCCGCCTTCACCCGCGAGCACGCCTTGCAATGCGGCTACTGTACGCCGGGGATGCTGATCTCGGCGCGCGACCTCGTGCTGCGGCTCGATTCGGCGGACGAACGCGCGATCCGCGTCGGGCTGAGCGGCAATCTGTGCCGCTGCACCGGATATGTCGGAATTGTCCGCGCGGTGCGCTCGGTCATCGCCGAGCGACGCAGGCGAGGCATCCAGCCGATCCGAGGGGCGGGACGCGAGCAGCTCGGGCCGGTCGGCTCGAGTAATGGCGCAGCCACTGACCGCGAGCGAGCCGGACTACCTTCGGCAGGCGTCGAAGCTCAGGAGCGCCTCGGCAGCACGACAACCATTTCCGACTTCGTGCCGGATAAGGTTTTCGACGAGCATTTCACCATTGCTTCTCCGCCCGACAAGGTTTTTGCGATGTTCGGCGATATCAGGCAAGTCGCGGCCTGCCTTCCCGGCGTTTCGCTGACGGGCAACCCGACCCCGGAGCATGTCGAGGGCCTGATCCGCGTCAAGCTCGGTCCGATTTCAGCAGACTTTCGCGGAGCCGCCCGCGTCGAGCGTGATCCGGCGACGATGTCCGGCCGAATCGTCGGAACTGCGAATGACCAGCGCAGCCGTTCCTCCACGCAAGGTGAAATCCGCTACCGCCTCGTGCCCATCGACGCAGGCGCAGCAACTCGCGTCGAACTCTCGATCGGCTACAGCCTGCAGGGCATGCTGGCTCAAATCGCGCGCGAAGCGCTGGTACGCGGCCTCGCGGCCCGCCTGACCGCCGAATTTGCAGCGCAATCTGGTGCTTCAGCTTTCGGGCAACGTGGAGAGCGGGCCGACGGGTCAAGCTAAATCTATCGACGGCGTTGCGCTCGTACTCGACGAGTTGCGGATGCTTGTGCGCGACTTCCTTCGCAGGATTTGGAACCGCTAGCCTAATGACGTCAGTCATGGTGCTAAGTCCCCAGCAGGTCGCACCAGTTTCGCACCAGAAACGACCTCGACAAACCGCAACGAACGCGGTCGATACCGCCGATCTTGTTCTAGTCGCCGTTGCCAAGCTGGCGTCGCACCACCTCGTCGCGTCGCCGGCGCTTTTTTCTCCGTTTCGTGGGCAACTTGGGCTTCCACTGTGTGGCCGCCTCCCCGTCGAGCAGGGTCGACGCGGTCGAACTGAGGGCGTGGGCGCAGTGGTCGCCGCTGGAGCCAGTATCGCAGCCTATGATCTGCAGCGCCTTGTCCAGTGTATTGTCAGACATTAGCATGGCATCGTCATTGGACGTCCAGCAGATCGCGGATCAGCGCTTTCGCGTCAGTCTCTCGCGCCAAGCGGAACCTGGTCGGCCACCGAAGTAGTCCAGCACGAGGTGAATGTCTCGCTGGGCATCGCGGGGCGCAATGGATGGGATACGCATGACAAGACTCTCCCTTGACCTCGCGATATTACGTTAGGTCGATCCCGCCGAGATTTCGAGTCAGAGCCGGGTTCGATTCCGGTCGCGTGATCGTGGAGACCGGAATGGCGCGGGGCGTACCTGCTGCCTGGGAGCCTGCTGTTTTATTTTTGCTAGCTTAGCTAATACCGTGCGTCAGCTTGTTGGTATTTCTGTTGGTATCGGTAGCAATTGGTGGCTAAAACTATTTCAAATTCAATTGGTTATGGTATTGGGCGATTGCCGGCCAGGGGCACCGAGGAAAAAACACTAGTAATAACAATATCTTGTTGCACGAGTTCAATTCCTCCTTTTTCCGCGGCGCATTGAAAGCACACGTAAAAATTCGCGGCGGCCCATTGGAATTTAAGTACTTTTGTCCGTGTACTCACTGCAGCAGTCCGTCTTGTTGGTATTTTTGTTGGTATCGGGCGACCAAACGTTCACGACGAATTTCGATATTCCCGAACGACGGAATTGAGTAGATGGCCCGCAAGAACCATGGCGCGAGCGCCAACCCGAACACGTCAACTGCCGCGCCGCCCGACCGAAATTCGACAAGGGCTGCAGCTTGCGCATCTCGATAATTCGACTGTGGAAGGGCTCTACAAGAAGCACGGACCGCTCGCGCTCATCGGCACTTGGGCCAAAGGTCAACCGCATTCGCCTTCAGATTTCCATGACCAGCGTCGAGCCGAAAGACAACGGGCGTTTGCAAATCAAGGGCAACGCGATACTTGAGATCGAGAACAGCCAAACGCCGGCCCTGGTTGCCGAGACGCTAACGCTGGTGGTCCCTAGCCCGATATCACCGAAGTCAGACCGCCGTCGACCGCAAGGACCTGTCCGGTGATGTGCTTGCCGGCGTCGCTGGCGAAGAGAACCGCGGCGCCTTTCAAATCGTCCTCGTCGCCGATGCGGCGTAGCGGCGCGCCGGCGGCGAGCTTTTCGACACCGACAGCCTCGATCGTGCCCTTCGTCATCCTCGACGGAAAAAAGCCGGGCGCCAGAGCATTGGCCGTAATTCCGTAGCGCCCCCAACTACCCGCCAGGGCCCGCGTGAAATTAACCACCGCGCCCTTGCTCGTGTTGTAGGCGACCATCTGCATATCCCCGGAACTTCCGAACAGACCCGCGATCGACGCAAGGTTGATAATGCGGCCGTACTTGTTGGGTATCATCGAGTGCTTCGCAATCTGTTGGCTGAGCAGGAACAGCGAGCGGATGTTCAGATTCATCACCTTGTCCCACGCCTCGATCGGGTGATCTTCCGTTGGCGCGCCCCAGGTTGCGCCCGCATTGTTCACCAGAATGTCTACCCGGCCGAGCTTCTTGATCGCTTCGTCAGTGAGCCGCTTGACATCTTCGTCCCTGGAATTGTCCGCAGCGATCCACTCCGCCTTGACGCCGAGACCGGCAAGATGCGCCTGGGCCTTTTCCAGATCCGGCGCCTTGCGAGAGGAAATCACGACCCGCGCCCCTTGCTCGCCGAGCGCCTCGGCGATTTGCAGCCCAAGGCCGCGGGAGCCGCCTGTAACAAGAGCATTCTTGCCGGTGAGATCGAATGCCTTCTTGATGCTTCCCATAGTCAAATCCTCAAGCTTGTGGGCGAAGTTCTGCTGCGCGGTTACGTGGGGATCCGCGGAATCCCTATTTGCCGCGGAACACTGCCGAGCGACGTTCCACGAAAGACTGGATGCCTTCTTTCATGTCTTCGCTGCTGAAAACGCGATCTTTGATCTTTGGGATGTAATCGATCGCAGCTTTTTCGCCGGCCTCGATGTATTTCAGCGCGGCTTCCTTGGTTACCTGAATGCCGATCGGCGCGTTCCTGGCGATCAGGTCCGCAATCTCCATTGCGCGGGCAATCTGCTGGCCGGGAGCGACAACTTCCTGAACAAACCCGATTTTATGCGCCCGGGCCGCATTGAACTCGTCGCACAAGAACAGATGATACATTGCATCTCCCCAGCTGGCCCGCGTCAAATACCGGAAATGGGCACCACCAAGTGGCGCGATCCCGCGCTTTGACTCCATCTGGCAGAACCGGGTGTCATCCGCCGCGACAACGATATCGCCAGCCAGCATCATTTCGATGCCGATCGTAAAACAGATCCCCTGCACCGCCGTCACAATCGGCTTGCGGCATCGGCTCTTCAGCGCGAACGCATCGATGTTGCCGGCCTTGATCTCGGTATTCTCGGCCTTGGGTCCAAAGAATTTCGGCATATCAAGTCCGGCCGTGAAATCCGGGCCTTCGGCACAGAGCACCCCGACCCAGTAATCGTCCGTTCGGTCGAGAAGCGTCATCGCATCCGACATCTGCGCCATCATCTGCGGGCTGAACGAGTTCTTCTTCGCCACATTGTCGATGATGATCTTGAAAACGTGTCCGTGTACCTCGGTCCGGATCTGGCCGCCTTGGGTTTTCGTCTCGTTCATTTGCTACTCCGAATTGTTTCTAGGCGACTGCGCAAAGACATGGAGGCTGCAACCGACTATTCTTTGCCAACCAACTTGGAACGGTCGCAGAAACACCAGTTACAAAACCTTTGGATAGCTCCTGTTCAGTGGCATGCGGGCCGCCCCTAGACCTTCCATCGCTCAGCTCAGCGCCGCGAACGCGGTCCGCTCGAAAGCCATCAGTTCTTCCGTCCGACCATCACGTACCTTGAGCAGCCACTGCGGATCCTGAAGCAGCGCCCGGCCCACCGCGACGAGATCGAACTCCTCGCGATCGAGGCGGCGGATCAACTCGTCGAGGGACGCCGGACGGGAGCTCTCTCCGCCGTATGCGGCGATGAATTCGCCGGTCAGACCGACCGACCCGACCGAAATCGTCGGCACTCCCGTCACCTTTTTCGCCCATCCGGCGAAATTCAAATCGGAGCCATCGAACTCCGGCTCCCAGAAGCGTCGTTGTGAGCAATGCAAGATGTCGACTCCCGCGTCGACCAAAGGCTTGAGCCAGGCTTCCAATGCGCGAGGCGTATCGGCCAGCTTCACTTCATAGTCCTGCTGCTTCCATTGGCTGATGCGGAGCAATATCGGAAAATCCGGTCCGACCGACTTGCGCACCGCGTGGACGATATCAGCGGCAAACCGGGCCCGGCCGGGCAGGTCCTTGCCTCCATACCTATCCTCGCGGCGATTGGTACCCTCCCAGAAGAACTGATCGATCAGATAGCCGTGCGCGCCGTGCAATTCGACGGCATCGAATCCCAAACGCTTCGCGGCAAATGCCGCGTCGGCGAAAGCGCGAATGGCGTCTGCGATGTCCTCTTCGCTCATCGGCTCGCCGAACTTCTTCTCCGGTCGCGACAGGCCGGATGGACTATCGTAGGCACCGGGAGGAGACCAATTCTGCGCGCGCGTGCGAACGGCTCCGACATGCCATAGCTGCGGCGCCATCAGGCCACCCGCGGCGTGTACCTCGTCAACCACACGCCGCCACCCCGCCAGTTCCTTATCGCCATGAAAGCGAGGAACATTCGGATCGTTCAGGGATGCCGGACGATCTACGCCCGTCCCCTCCGATATGATGAATCCGACCGCTCCTTCGGCACGGCGGCGGTAGTACCGCGCGACGTCTTCGGTCGGAATTCCGTCCGGAGAGAATGAGCGCGTCATCGGCGCCATCACCACCCGGTTCGGCAAATTCAACCCTTTCAGCTTGAAAGGCCGGAAAAGTGCGTCGCTGGACATTTATGCTCCCTGATTCAGTTGGTAGCTTTGCGGGGTTCGATCACCCGCATTGCTCGTTCAAACGATAAGTTCACTTTTCCTCGGCGCTGAGAACGTTGCCGAATTGATCCCATGTGCTGCCGTTCCAGCGCTGCAGCTGCAGCTGCGTGTATGCCATACTGCTTTCCGGGCCCGTGTTGATCGTAACACCCGGTACGAGAGTGGGCAGCGACAGTCCGCGTATGCTCCGCGATTGCTTGACAATGTTCTCGCGCGAGAGATCGTCACCGCACTGCTTGAGCACCTGCTCCAGGATCTGTCCCTGCTGCGTACCGAACATATAATTGGCATCACCGATGTCGGCGCCCGGCAGGTATTTCGCGAAATGCTCGCGGTACCATTTGATGCCGGGGTCATCGGCCCACTTCTTGTCGTCCGGGTCCTTGAAGATCGTCGCGGCGACGATGCCCACAGCCTTCTCCGGCCCAGCGGGGACGATAGTTGAAGAGACCGAGGTCGACACGAAATTGATCAGGAACAGCGGCTTCCAGCCGATCTCGTCGGCCTTCTTGATGGCCTGAGCCGCGAACTTCGGCGTGCCGGCGACCAGAAACGCCTCTGCGCCAGACGATTTCAGCTACACCACGTGGGAATCGATCGTCGGCTCGGTCACCTCGTAGGAGGACGATGACAACTTTCTTGTCGAAATCGTCCTTCAGATAGCCCTTGAATGCATTGACGAAGTCCTTTCCCAGATCGTCGTTCTGATACAGGATTGCTATCTTTGCGTCCGGCCGGGTCTGGGTGATGTATTTCGCGTAGATTCGGCCTTCCGTGTCGTAGCTGGGCAATCCCGTCGTGGTCATGGGAAATTCGGCGAAGTTCGTGAACTTGGTGACGCCGCTCACCACAAACAGATGCGGCACTTTCTTCGCGTTGACGTACTTGATGGTGGCGCCGATCCCGGGCGTACCCAGCGGGCCGAACAGGAAGGCCACTTCATCGCTCTCGATAAGCTTCCTGGTCTGCTCCACCGTCTTGGGCGGGCTGTAAGCATCGTCGTAGGTGATGAGGTTTATCTTGCGGCCGTTGATGCCGCCGCGATCGTTGATCGAATTGACGTAGGCGATCAGACCCTTTCCGGTATTGCTGAGCGGCGACGCGGGGCCGCTAAACGGGAACGTCGCCCCTATCTTCACCTCGGCGCTCGTGACGCCGGGCGTCTCCGCACGCGCCTGCGCGCCGGCAATCGTCACGCCGATCGCGGCTGCAAGTATAGACTTCTTGAACATCGACATCTCCCTTGTCCGGCGACAAATGCGTCGCGCACTATTCGGTAAGCTCCGAGATTTTCTGCTCCTGGCGCGGCTTGTCCATTCTCAACGGCTTCGGTCAGCCCGCGGCTGCCGCATCGGACGCCTTCGCGGCTCGCCCGTTCGATCGCCATCTCTCGCAGCTTGTGTTTGAGTATCTTGCCGGTGGAGGCTGAGGGCAGAGCGTCGAGCACGATCAATTCAGTCGGACGCTTGTACGAAGTGAGCAGTTGGGCCGTGTACGCCTTCAGGTCTTCGGCGCTGACGCTGGCGCCGGGGAGAAGCTGCACGAACGCGACGACCTCCTCGTTGCCATCAACCGGTCGTCCCACCACAGCTGATTGCACGACTTGGTCGTGCGCGTTCAGCACCGCCTCCACCTCGGCGGGGTAAACGTTGAAGCCGGAGCGGATGATCAGTTCTTTGGTTCGGCCAGCGATGTAGAGATGGCCCTCGCCGTTCACCCGGGCGAGATCCCCTGTGTTGAACCATCCCTGGTCATCGATCGCCGCGGCCGTCTGCTCGGGAGCGCGATAGTAGCCCAGCATCACGTTGGGGCCTCGGACGTGCAATTCGCCCACTTCGCCGGTCGCCACCTTCTTGCCCTGCCTGTCCACGATCCGGTGCTCAATACCGGGAAGAAAGGGACCGACCGACTCGTCTGAGACAGGGTGTTCTGAACGGACACCCGACAGGCCCGGCGAACATTCGGTTATGCCGTAATTGTTCAATAGCGGGATTCCGAATTCGTCCTCGATCCGCTTCTTGAGATCGAGGTCGAGCGGAGCGCCGGCGACGGCCATGATCCGCAGCTTGCCTCGCTCGAGCCGTTGGATGCCCTTGACCGCCTTGTGTTCGAGCAGACGCTGATATGTGGCAGGCACACCGAACAGGCTCGTAATCCCCTCCTCGGCTATGGCATGGGCCAGCGCAGCGGGATCGGCCTTGGCCACAACATACAATGTGCCGCCGTGCATCAGCGTGGCGATCAGCAGGATCGAATACCCGACGATGTGGGACATCGGCAGCACGCCGTAGATGCGGTCGGCCGGACCGCTTTGGCGAAGGATTCCCGAAGTCTTTGCGGTAAAGAGGAGGTTGCGGTGGCTCAGCATGACCCCCTTCGGAGCACCGGTCGTGCCCGAGGTGTACAAAAGGCCCGCGACCTGGCGGGCGCCATCCTTCTCGACGGGCTCCGGCTTGCGCATCCGCATTGAGAGGACCAATGCCAATTCCACCGAACGGCCCCACAGCGCCTATTTTGGCGCCGACGCGGCTGGCGTGATCGGCCGCTTCCTTCGAAAGCGCCGCGTTGAACAGCAGGCGTCTTGCGCCGCTGTGCGTCCCGATCAGGTCGATCTCCCTGGCCGAGAGGCGGGGATTAACCGCAATGCCCCATGCATCGAGCTTGCTCGCCGCAAATAGCATCGCCCCCAGAGCCACGCTGTTCTCGCTCGCAATCATCACGCGATCGCCGGGCCTGATCCCCAAATCGGCGAGATCCTTCGTCGCGGCGTCGACAGCTTCCGAGAACTGCCGGTAGCTCCACGAACGCCCCCCTTCCACGAACGCCGGATGATCCGGGATGTCCCGCACGAACGGCGCGTAGACCTCGTGCACCCTGGACGGCAGGCCGTCCAGCAATTCGGCCGCAGTGATGTCGTCCACGCTCCTCATGCCATCCTCCTCGCGCCTTGTTTTCGGGAGCGCTGCGCGGCCCCCTTCAAACCGGCAGTCCGCCCCTTCACTTCCATCGGCCGGTCAAGTAAATAGTTCTAAAATAGAACTGTCAAGTCGGATGGATATCCACCTATCTTAAAATATGGATATCCCGGCACTGATCATCAATTCCTATTTGGAATTGAATACATAGACGCAAATCGTTCGGAGAAATCAGTGAGATAAGACTCACTTGAGGAAGCGCAGTGCTCGTTGGAACGCACAGTCGCGGTAATCGGCGCTCGTTAGAGTCTGCTGATCCGCGTGAATGCTTGCTTCGCGTGCGCAGGTTCGAGAAGTTCCTGTTGAGGCATGGCGTACGTTCGGCGGGCCGAAGAGTTCGTACGTTCAGGCAACGAAGAACGGCACGGGCATAGTCCGTTAGCGGCTCTCAAAAATCGCGTCGTCGCTATACCACTGCGGCATTAACGCCAAGCGGACACTGGCAAAGCTGGCAGTCACCATTTCTCGGCCCACGGTCGGAGCACGACTTCGAACGCCCAGGTCGACCGATGCTGGTGATGAAGCTGAAGATAGGTTTTCGCGATATGGACGGGGTCGGCCATATTGTCGTCGACAGTTGTTCCCGCCAGCCGGTGCGCGCGGGTCCCGTCCTCCTGGGTCCAGCCGATCGCGGCGTCGATCGGCACATTCGCGACGTGGATACCCTGCGGCATCAGTTCTCTTGCCATGCTTTGCGCGAGCCCGGACTTGGCATGACATGCCATCGCAAAGGCGCCACTTGACGGGAAGCCTTTGAGCGCTGCGCTGGCGTTCGTGAAGATGATCGTTCCTCTCGCGCCATTGGCGTCGGGTTCGTTTCCGAGCATGAGCCGAGCGGCCTGTTGACCGACCAGAAACGCGCTGAACGCCGAGTTTCGAAGCGTTTCGAACGCCATGACCGGGTCGGCTTCGATAACGCTCTTGCGGAAAATGCCGGGAACCCGGCCATCGATGTTGTGCACGACAAGCCTCGGCGTCCCGACGTCTTGAACGACATCCCGAACAGCTGTGCCACGGCCGCCGGTTCGCTGGCGTCGCAGGCGTATCGACGCACGCCATGCGTCTTCTCGAGGGTCTCAAGGACCGCTTTTTCGGGATTCCTGGCTGCGACGCCGACACGCATGCCGTTTTCCGCGAACAGCCTGGCGCAACTCGAGCTGATGCCCGGGCCGCCGCCGACAATGAGTGCAACGTCCTGTACGGAAGGTTGGGTGTCGCGGTTGGATTGAGTCATGTTGCTTCCTTGGATGCGTTTGGTGGCCGGAAATCATTTCAAAGTGATTCGATCAGCCTCACCTGTAATTGGGAACCCGTTTCTCGATGAAGGCCCGGACGGCTTCGGCGTGCTGCGCCGTACCCGCCGCAACGACCATCTTCTCGGCCTCGTGATCCAATGACGTCAGGAAGTCGGCCGACAGAGCAAGATCGAGATTATCCTTGATGGCGGCATAGGCACTCACCGGACCGTTCGCCAACATCCTCGCCAATGCGAACGCTTCCTTCTGCAGGTCAATGTCAGGCACCACGCGATTTACCAGCCCCAGCGCTTCGCAGCGCCGTGCATCGATCCGTTCGGAAAAGAACATCAGTTCACGGGCACGCGCCGTCCCGGCCAGCCGGGTCAACAGCCACGAAATGCCGTAATCGCCGGTGAGCCCAATCCTGGCATAACCTGTCGTCATGATGGTGGATTCGGCTGCGATACGAATGTCGCAGGCGAGCGCGATCGCAAGCCCAGCGCCAGCCGCCGGTCCCGGCAAGGCCGCGATGGTGGGTTTACGCACCGAGACAAGCACGCCGGTCAGGGTTCGCTGACGTTCCTGCAATCGCGCAACCTTGTCGTCAAATGACATGGCCGGTGCGGCAGGGTTGCCGCCCATCCCCTTGACGTCGCCACCCGAACAGAAAGCAGTACCTGCGCCGGTAATCAGCAATGCGCCGACGTCCGGATCGTCGCCGTTGCGCTTGATCATCCGGCGCAACGCCGGCGTGAGATGGTCGGACAGCGAATTTCGTGCCTCGGGTCGGTTCAAAGTGATCACGGCGACACGATCCCGAATCGCACACAGCAGTTCGTCCGTCCCTGTATCAATCGAGATTGACCCATCAGTCATGGTTCGACCTTTCAAGTCCTGCGTCGGGTCTCTGTAGTGAGCAAGCGCGTTATACTGCTATGAGCGTTTCTCACCGGCCGGCATCACCAATTTTCGCGGAATGGCCGCAGTTCCGCGAGGAATGACCAGGCCGATCGGTCCTGACCATAGAGATGGTACAGTTCGTCGGCGATGGCGGCAGGCTTGATGAAGAATTCATCCGGTTTGTCGCTCATCCGCGCGCGCATCCGGGGCGTATCGATCACGGCGTCGATGAGAACATAGGCGACGTGGACGCCGAGAGGCCCCAAGTCACGTGCGATCGACTCGGTCAAAATGCGCTGCGCCGCCTTTGTCGGAGCGAAGCCGGCGAAATTGGCCTTGCCCCGGATCGAAGACGTGTTTCCGGTCACCAGGATCGCGCCCTTGCCTCGATCGATCATGTCAGGAGCCACTTCGCGGGCCAGGTACAATAAGCCCATCACGTTGACCTCGAAATTGCCCTTCAGCATCTTCGGATCGATCTCGCAAAAGCTTCCCCAGCCTCCTCCGACCGCGTTGTGGATGAGAACTTCGGCCGCTCCAAAACGGCGCTTTACGTCATTGACGACGGTCCGCACCTGGCTCTCGTCGGACACGTCGCAGGTCACCGCGTGCACATCGGGAAGCTCTTGCGCAAGGCGATTGGTGAGCTCGGCTGAGCGGGCAAGCGCGATGATACGGAACCCGCCAGCAGAGAACCGCTTGACGATGGCAGCTCCCGTGCCCGGCCCTACCCCAGTGACGATCGCGATCGGTTTCTCGGTCATTTGATGCTCCCTGCGAGCTATTATCCAGCCGCTCTCATATGAATTCGCTCGGACTGCGATTGATAGGTGGCAGCCTCGTGCGCGGACACCAGGGCGAGGCGAACCGCGACGTTCTTGTGGTAGGGCGTGCCCGCAATAGGATCGCGGTTGCCGCTCTCGGTGAGCAGATTGATGCGCGGCCCGTTGATCAGGCGCTCTCCGCCCGACGTGGGATAGGCCTGACCGTAGCCGTGCGGCAGAGCCAGTTGGCCATTCCGCATGGCATCGTCGACCTTGCAG
>CAVUCB010000032.1:0-7317 GCA_963739755.1 uncultured Alphaproteobacteria bacterium
ACCCCTGGAGCGGGGCACGGCCGGCGGGGGATCAGAAGACCAAGTAAGTTGCCGGCAATGATCAGGCCGCGATCCCCGCCACCGCGGCCTTGAAGCGGCGGCTGCCGGCGACTGTCTGGCCGCTGTCGAGACGCAGCTCGAAATCGCCGGACGCGCGGCACTCCAGTGCGACGACGCGTTTGAGATTGACCAGGCGGCTGCGATGCACGCGCGCAATCCCGAACGGCGCCAGCCGCGCCTCCTGTGCCTGCAGCGTGGTGCGGATCAGATGGCTGCGGCGGTCGGTCAACTGGAACTCGATATAGTTGCCGGCCGAACTCACCGAGGTGATTTCGCAGGAGTTGATCAGGAAGCTGATGCGGCCGTCGCGCAGCCATAATTCGGGGGGAGCTGCTGGAAGTTCGGCGACGTTTGCCGCAACCGCTTCGGACTGAACTGGCGCCGCGAGGGCCGGCCGTTCGGCGAGCCAGAATGACACGGCAATCGCCGGGTAGACGAACAGGTCCTTGCGGAATTCGTAGAGCGCTTCGCGCGCAAACGGAAAGGAATAGTTCCAACCGGCAAGGTGATAGGCGAACTCCCGAAGCAGCCCCATCCCGGCCAGGTGAAGCGCCGAAAAGGCCAGCAATAGCGCCGCAATTGCGAAGGCTGCGCGAACGGGGCGGCCCGTTGCGGTGTGAACGAACATGGCGCCGCGCCGAGCCAGCGGCACCAGCGCCACGACGATAAGGCCGCTGGTGAACTCCCACAACGCCGGTTCCCAGAGATTATGGGGCGTACCCAGCCGCCACGAAATATCGCGCGCATGGGAGAACATGTTCACCGTGCAGGAAAGCGCGATCAGTACAGTCACGATGGCGTAAACCGCCGAAGACGGGAGCCGCAGGTCCACGCCGCTCGGCTGCGCGGCCGTGCCGCTCGTTTTCGCGGCCGGCGTTTCGTCCCGCCGGCGCAACCATCCGCCCCATCGCGGCTGGACAGATGCAGGCGCAGCCAGTTGGATCAGCGATCTCAGCATGGGCAGGACTTCACGACAGGCGGGTTGACGAACATGGACAGCCTATATCGGGCGAGCGCGACGGAAAAGCGGTGCAAGCGATCTGTCACAATGTTCTCTGAACTTGTTCGGATATCAGCGTTTTTGCTGCTGGTCGGCAGCCTTGTGACGGGGCCCGCAGTGGCGGCTTGGGATTCTTGGGACCATTGGGGCGGCGACCAGGGTGGCACGCGGTTCTCAAAACTCGACCAGATTACGCCGGCCAACGTCGGCAATCTCGTGCGCGCCTGGGAGTATCGCACCGGCGATCTGGAAAGCCGTCCCCCTGTGGCGATGAAGCGGACGAAATTCGAAGTCGACGCCGCTGTTTGTCGAAGACAGCCTCATCTTCTGCTCGCCCTTCAACGAGGTGATCGCGCTCGATCCCGGCACGGGCGCGCTAAAATGGCGCTTTGACCCAAAAATCTCCAACGCCCAGCGTCCCGGCAATCGCTACAATTGCCGCGGCGTCGCTTACTGGGTCGACAGCCAGGCCGCCGAGGGCGCGGTCTGCCGCAGCCGGATCTTCATGGGCACCAACGATGCCCGCATCATTGCAGTCGATGCGAAAACGGGCAGCCTTTGCGCCGATTTCGGCGAGCAGGGCGAGGTCAAGATCGATATCGGCAAGGACCTGCTGTGGCCGGGCGAGTTTCAGATCACCTCGGCGCCGGTGGTGACGCATGGCGTGGTCGTGGTCGGCTCCGCGATCTCGGACAATGTCCGCGTCGAGGCGCCGCTCGGCACGGTGCGCGCGTTCGATGCCAAGAGCGGCAAGCCGCGCTGGAGTTTCGATCCGCTGATTCACGACGGCATCGATGCCGGCCACGCCAATGTCTGGGCGCCGATGTCGGCCGACGACGAGCGCGGGCTGATATTCCTGCCGACGACTTCGCCGAGCCCGGATTTTTGGGGCGGCAAACGCGTAGGCAACAACGAGCACGCCAATTCCGTGGTGGCGCTGAAAAGCGAGACCGGTGAGCTCGCCTGGTCGTTCCAGACCGTGCATCACGATGTCTGGGATTACGATCTGCCGGCGCAGCCGACGCTGGCGCGCATCGACACCGGCGAGGGCATGCGCGACGTCGTGATCCAGCCGACCAAGCAGGGCTTCGTATTCGTGCTCGATCGCGACACCGGAAAACCGGTGTGGCCGGTCGAGGAGCGCGCCGTGCCGCAAGGCGGCGCCGAGGGCGAAAAGCTGTCGCCGACGCAGCCGTTCCCGACCCATGTGCCGCCGCTGATGCCACAGCAGTTTTCGCTCGACGACGAGTTCAAATTTCCGCCTGTGACCGGTAACCCGTCCTGCCATGCACTGCTTTCAGGCGCGCGCAATGACGGGCTCTACACGCCGCCCTCGACGCAGGGCACGCTGATGTTTCCAATGACCGGCGGCGGTGTGAACTGGGGCAGCGCGGCATTCGATCCGGTCCATCAGATCCTCTACGCCAACACGACTTACGCCATACATCTGATCAAGCTGATGCCCACGGCGGAAGCCGAGGGCTACAACCCGCCGCCCGGTCATGATTTCGGCCGGCAGCGTGGTGCGCCCTTTGCGATGACGCGCGTGGTGGCGCTGTCGAAGCTTGGTCTGCTCTGCAACAAGCCGCCCTGGGGCATGATGGTTGCACTGGATCTGAAGGCCGGAAAGATCCTGTGGCGCTCGGTCGTCGGCACATCAGAGGATCTCGCGCCGCTCGGCATCGCGTTCCATTGGGGCACCCCGCTGTTCAATGGCGTCGCCATCACCGCGGGCGGACTCGTCTTCAGCGGCGCGCTGGACGCCTATTTGCGCGCCTTCGACGCCACGTCCGGCGAAGAGCTGTGGCAGGGCCGGCTGCCGGTACCGGGCGTCGCCAATCCCATGACCTATCTCTGGAAGGGCGAGCAATATGTCGCGATCGCCGCCGGCGGCCATTCCGAAGCCGGCACCTCGATCGGCGACAGCGTGGTGGCGTTTCGCTTGGCCCACGCCGGCGAGGCGCCTTCGCTGTGGTCGCGCAGCATCGACAGGCCCGGCGGACGGTTTCTGGCTGGTGCGGGCGCGGTTTTGCTCGCAGTCGTCCTGCTTGCCGTCGGGCTCTGGCGCTGGCGGCGCAGGAGCGCCTTGAGAAGCGCGTCTACATAAGCGTCATAAATTCGAAACGCCGGCTTGTCGTTAACCGTGCAGGATGGCGCGGCTGGTTGACATGCGGCGGTTAACCGCTCGCGTGGAACGCGCTGGAACGGGTTTACGAAATCTGCTCATCTGCGCGCCTCTCACCCCCAATGGAGAAACTCATGAGAACAACCGTTTCGATCCTGTTTGCTGCCGCGCTTGCGCTGTCATCGGTCCCGGCCCATGCCGAGGTGCTCGACCTCTCCACCATGAGCTGCAAGCAGTTCCTCGCAGGCGGCGACGACGAGATCAAGATGGTGCTGACCTGGATGGATGGCTGGTACAAGGGCGATGAGGACAAGGCCATCATCGACACCACCGTGTTTGTCGAGAACGCCAAGAAGTTCGGCGCCTATTGCGCCGCCAATCCCACGGTGAGCATCGTCAACGCCGCCGAAGAGATTCTCGGCAAGTAATTCGGCAAGTAATCAGGCCGCATTTCAGCCCGTTTGATTTGACGCGTTCATTGAGAGAGCCCGTCCCGCGCAAGGCGGGATGGGCTTTTTGTTTGAAAGCCTACGACAGCATCGCAAATGCGCTCGAGACCATCGCGACCGGCTTGTTGTCGGCGGCATTGAGCAGCGTGACGCGGCCAAAGCTCATGGTGCGGCCAAGCCGGACGACGCGCGCGTCCGCCAGCACGTCGCAGGATATCACGGCGCGCATGAAGTGGGTGGTCTGGTCCACGGTCGTCATCGGCCGATAGCCGCGGTTGGCCGCGAGATTGGCGATCACCATCGCGGTGTCGGCAAACGCCATCAGCGCCTGGCCGCAGACCATGCCGCCGTTGCGGCACAGTTTTACGGAGAACGGCATGCGCAGGATCGCGCCGGGCTGCCAGTCGGCCGTCTTGACCGTAGTCTTGGCCGTAGTCTTGGCCGGAGGCTCGAAGTCAAAACCTTCGACCGACAGGTCGAGGTCCCTGACCCATGGCGCAAACACGTCGCCGAGCACGCGCCGCGCCTCGGCAATGCCGAACTGTTGATCCTGCTCTTGTTGCATGAACGATGCTTCCTTGCCGCAATTTAATGTTTGGCCGCCCCAAACTAGCCGCAGCCGCTTGAAAAAGCCAAAGCCGCAGCCCTAAGATCGGGGCGGGTGGAGTAGATCGGCCATGTGGTGGCGTCCGGCTTTGATCATCGGCGTGCTCGGCCTTGGGCTGTTGCTCAGCGGCTGCAGCAAATGCGGCCCGTTCTGGGAAGACTGGATGCAGCCGTCGAAAGCCTGCCGGTCGGATCACCTTTAGGCCGAAAGCGCGTTTTGCCGCAGGCTTGCACGGGCCTTTCACGCTCTTGGCGGCCCGCCCGGTGCCGGTTATGTTGGGAGAATATACAGGGAGCACTCGATGCGAGTTGTAGGTGTGGCGGCGGTGACCGCATTGATTGGAATAGCGCTGGCGATGCCCGCGCAGGCGCAGATGGGCGGCGGCGGTGGCGGTGGCGGATCGGAAGGGCCGCACATGAACCTGCTGTCCGATGCGCCCTCCAAGTCGCCTGACGAAATCGAAGCGGATCAGGCAAAGGAAAAAGCCTACAAGGAATTGCTGAAGAAGATTCCGGACGCCAAGGGTGGCAACGATCCCTGGGGCGCCGTGCGTAGCGATGCGCCGAAGAGCCCGCCGACGAAATCGACCAGCGCGGCCAAGGCGAAGACCAAGACCGGCAGCAACACGCCGAACTGATGCGCCAGGCCTGAGCGGGCACTGTATCGGCCGGGTCGAGCGCATCCGGAAAAGTGTGCAGCGGTTTTCTCTCGCGACAAACGCGTGGCGTTTGCGCGGAGATCATGCGCAAACAAGAATCCAGAGCGCGATGACGATTAACCCAATCTCATCGCGCTACTGACGTAGTGGAGTTACGGCATGGGCTCGCCGCGCGATCTTGCCGATCGGATGGCCCGCCAGCGCAAGCCGGCGGACGGTTACCTGCGCGAGACCTTCACGCTGCCGCGCGAGAAGGCGAGGGCGAAGGCGCGCGACTTCCTCAGCCGCTATCCGAAGGGGGGTTACATGAGCGCGGTCGAGAGCTGGCGCGAACTGCCCGATGGCGCGATCGAGTTCACCATGCGCCGGCTGCCCAGCGCCGATTGAGGTTTCGAATGCGCGGCTCGGCTACGGCTGGCTACGTCAGTCCAGCGACTCCGCCACGATCCGGATGCGGAAGATCGGCTGCCTTTTCTCGTCCAGCATCTCCATGTGCCATTCGGAGTTTTCAGCGAGCTTGCGCGATATGCCGCTCGCCATGTCGGCGCAGACGCTGGTCAGTTCCTTCCAGGCGGCATTGCGATCGGCACATTCGGTGCCCTGATCGGAAGACCCCGAGTAGCGGCCGTTTTTGATACGGAAGAAATAGAGCGGCATGGCAGAAACCGATGCGTGATGGCCGCCCCGAGCCGGCTAAAAGCTGCAAGAAAACGCGAGGAGTGGATTCCTAAAGGATAGCGAGATCAATTCCGGGAAAATACGGCCCCTTTCGCAATCCGGTTGCAATCGGGCGAGGGGGCTACATTTTGGTGTGGCGTAGCAACGGCTTGACGATCTCGTCGCGCGCGCCCGGAATCGGCCTCGTGCCGATGACGTCATTGGCCTGAGCCAGGATCTTGACCTGCGACTGGAACGATAATTCGTTCCAGCAGAGCGGCGCCGAGATGCTGCAGCAGCTCCGCGTCGGCGGGCCGCAGGGAGGCCGGACTTCCTCGGGCGCTTCGCCCGACTTGCCACCGGCGGGCGTCATCTCCGTCATTCGCTCTCCGTGATCCGGATCAGTCCGTCGCCGGTGACGAGCGGACCTCTGTCGGTCAGGACGACAAAGCCAAGGCTCACGAGCTTCGCCAGATGGGCTGCGGGAATGTTGGGCTCGGGCGCGTGGACGGCGACCTCGATCAGGGACGCGAATTCTTCCGGTGTCAAAAGCTTGGGTGTATGGACAGTCATCCCGCACGCTCCACTCGAGAACGAGCGGGATTTAAGCGCGTTCCGGCGTTCACGTAAATGCGCGGGCGCTATTCGAACAGCTTCTCCGGCGCCACCGTCAGGCGGTAGGCGATGTCGGTCGAGCCGTCGGAAGCTTCCAGCAGATGTTGACAGAGCGGGCAGCGAAATTCGCCCTTCGCGCCGGGCCGCGACGCGAGCTCGATCCGGCGGAAGCCGGCATGGCATTCGGGACAGATGACATCGCCTCGTTTCATGGCGCGGCACTATGTCGAACGACAATGACCGTTCCACGACGCAGCGCCCCACCGAAGATGAAAGTCGGAATCACGATTAACGGCGCGCGCGCCGGCGTGTCGCGACGGCAACGGCGCCGCTGTTCCAATTCCCGGAACCGCATTTTGGACTCCACAAAGAAGGCAGGCCGCGTCATGTTTTTGCCAGCACCGGGGCAGGGGGCGCTTTTTATCTCGAAGCGATTTTGACCCGGAAGGCCGCTGATCCATACTGTCAGCGGCCTTTTCATTTGGGGACTAGGCGGGAGCATGATCATTGGCCCGGCGCCGCGCCTGCAGCGCGTCGGGTTGGGCAGGCGTGCCGAAGTTTGGCAACATCGGGGCGCGATGCTGACTGGCCGCACGGCAGCAGCTACTTCAACTCCTCCGGCTCGACATCTGGTGCCTGCAGAGAAGGGCTCGGCCGCTTGTCGGCATCGATCTGTGCCTTGAGCCTGGCGGCCCGCTCGACCAGTGACGCCGCAAGTTCCGGATTGGAGGTGGACCTGGCGAATTGCAGGAGCGTTTTCGCCTGACGCGCAAAATACAATCGACCTAACACGGTGATGCACCCTCGTTCACCCCAGCAACTCCATCATGCGGGAACAGGCAATTTTGTTCCAACGCGGAACATTAAAATTTCGCATGTGCGAGGGTTCCCGAGAGAGAGCCGGGGCGGCGCCGCTCGGTCCGCAAGCTGACGCGGAACTTGCGGCACACCGGTCGGATGCGATGCTCCGTCGGCTTAGCGCAGGAACATCACAGAGATGGCTACGTAGAGCAGAATACAGAGCCAGGCGATCGATATCGCGAACAACCAGCCGTCGCGCGTCATTGGGAATCCGGTCCCGGAGTAAAAGCTTTGGGCTACGGGATGATGGCGCGCTGCTTGCGTAAGGACTGTGCGGTTGCTCAC
>CAVUCB010000033.1:0-40361 GCA_963739755.1 uncultured Alphaproteobacteria bacterium
AACAGCGGTCAGTCGGGAATTGAAACCACCCTCGGCCAATTCACGCTCATACTCGCGAACGATCGGCGCTAGATCCGGAACGACTGTCTCGAGCTCACTCGAACGGACGCCGGCGGAGCGCAACTCCGCTATCACGCCGGCTATCGCTCGCGGAAAACCGGGCGTCTCGCTTACGAAGGAGCGGCCCAGCTTGCCCTCGACCCTCAAACGATGGACCAACCGCGTCGTGATCGCGTCCGCCCCAATTCTGGTGAGCGGCACCACTCCGCGGTGCGCGAGCTCTCGAGCCGCGACGATGGAGATGAGCTGCGAAAGACCAACTCGATGCCAACCGAACGTCGCTCCGCGTCGAGCTGCAACTTGGCGGGCCAATTCATTGGCGGCGTCGACGGTGGCGCCGACGACAAGAAATTCCTCATCTCGCTCCCGCCTCTCCAACCAGGCGCGTGCACGCTCTATCCGGCGACGACTGGAGGCGGAAGTGACAGCCGGCAAATCCATCTCAACAGCACCATATACTCAATGAATCGAAACGAGCGCTCGGATGCATCCGAAATCCGGAGCTAAAGCAAGCTTATCCGCCGTTTGGTCTTGGAGATAAACATCATCTAGAATTATTTGAAGTAATGAAGAAAATGCCCAGAGGTTTCGGGACCGCCGATCACAATTTCTAGAACTTCACCGGTCGAGCCATGTCGGAACGCTCGAAGTATGTTTTGGCGCCGGCTATACCCATGCGCCGCCGAATTCTGGCAGGAGCGCCGTGCGGATGATGCGGTGGTGGGCGGACGAGTTCGACCGGCTAAGGGAGCACGGTCGTGTCATCAAAATGAGTGTCTCGAGGAAAAGCGCGTTCAAAGTGGGGTTGCTCCCTCAAGTCGCAAGTCCATTAGTTCGACATGTTGGTGTCAAGGAGCGCCAGAAGTGAGCGCACCACTCACCAGTCGCCGACGTCCGATCGTTGTCGTGACGATACACCCTGCTCCTATCAACTCGTCAAGCTCTTTGTGCGTCCCGAGTCTGCTCACTTCGCATGCATCGTCAATCGTGCAGGTGAGCCGCTGGGCGAATGGCATCGTGCTCGGTTCTGCGGCTTTCGGAGCGGATAGACTGACTTGTGACTGTTGTCCGCCAGTTTTCTCTCGTCGATTGTATCTCACGTGGCCCTCCTATTCGCACAAAGCTCGATATGAGAAGTAGTCTGATTGTGCGACGAGCAACGTCAATGCGAACATCCGAGGGCGCTCGCGTACGACAGCGCACGTCAGCGGCGGTTTGAATATTTCCGGACACCAAGGGCGACGAAGAAATTTTTTCGGAACACGCGTTTTAACCGCCATTAACCCCCGAGGAATTTCGCATCGCTGCGGAGCTGCGCCAAGGGTCCGATGTACCGCACAATCCCGCCCGAACACAAAGACCGACTGATCCGACTAGGATACACACTGGAATTGCCGGGCGAACTTCGAGTGAACGACCGCTGGCAGGCAGAGGATTGCGGAAGGCGAATGACAGACAAGCACGCCAAACGCCCCCGCGTAAACTCCAACCATCTCGCTAAATCGATCGACTAACGGCCGCCATGCCCGCGCGGCCCGAACCCGCACCGGCGGACTTGACAAGCCCGGCGAGAGGCTGTCCAGCAATCGCCACCAATGCAGCGCCAACGGGTTGCGGCGGCTGCTCCTTGCAGTGATTTGCGGTTTTGCTTTCGGCAAGCACTGCTTGTGGTTTTGGGGGGCCGGGGGATCGCCGGCGACTCCACAATCTCGTCCGCTCGGTCAGTCGTCGGCGCCGCGTCGCCTATGCGATAGCCGAGACAAGCCCGGGGGGGCCATCAAAGCCCGCAAAGCAAACCCGCACCAGCGGCGCTCCTAGAGTTCGGCAAAAGGCTTCGGTCCCGCGCTCCATCAAAGTGATCATACACGTGGGTTTATGTGTGGGTAAAAAGTGCCAAAGTGCAGAAATATAAAGCGTTTCGCATATTTTGGCGGAAATCTTCTCCGCTATTTCGGGGTCACCCCGAAGGTCTGCGCAAACCGCTCGCTGTAATGCGGCCAGACCTCGGGATTGATGATGCGCGGCGGCCGCTTGCCGTCGAGCGCGCCGAGAATCTGCTCGGCGGCGATGCGGCCCATGTTCTCGCGCGCCTCCCTGGTGACGCCTGCGGTGTGCGGGCTCGCCAGCACATTGTCGAACTGCAGCAGCGGATGCTCGGGCGGCGGCGGCTCCTTGGACCAGACATCGAGGCCGGCGCCGGCGATCTTCTTCCCGCGCAGCGCTTCCAGCAGCGCATCCTCATCATGGATGAAGCCGCGCGCGGTGGTGATGAAATAGGCGTGCGGCTGCATCAGCGAGAATTGCTGGCGCCGATCATGCCGCGGCTTTCCTTGGTCAGCGGGCAGTTGATCGAGACATAGTCGGAGCGGCGCAGGAGATCGTCGAGTTCGACCTTCTGCGCTCCCCGCGCCGCGATCTCCGGATTTCGACAGATAGGGATCATAGGCCAGCACATTCATGCCGAGCAGGCCCCTGCACAGCTCGGCGATGCGGCGGCCGACATTGCCGATGCCGACAATGCCGATGGTGCTGCCCTGCGCTTCGGTGCCCATCAGCGCGTTGCGGTTGACGTCGCGTTCGCGCCGCAGCGCGCGATCGGCCTCGATGATGCGCTTGGACAGCGTGAGCAGCATGCCGAGCGCATGCTCGGCGACCGAATGCGCATTGCCGCCGGATTGGTTGACGACCAGCACGCCCGCCCTGGTGCAGGCCTCGACATCGACGGGGTCGAAGCCCGCGCCGTTGGTGGAGACGATCAGAAGGTTCGGCGTGCGGCGCAGGAATCGTCATGGACATGAAAGTGCGGCGCCAGCTCGTCGCGCGCGGCGCCGATCTGATAGGCATGCGCCGCGGAAAGGATCGGCGCGAAATCGCCTTCCGGGCTTTCGTTCTCGAGCCGGTCGAGCCGCACATCGGGCCGGGCTTTGAGGATGTCGGCATAGATCTGGTGGGCGAGATATTTGACGTAGAACACGCGCTTGTTGTTGACGGTCATCGATCGGCTTTCAGTTCCGTAAAATCCATAGAGCTTGGCGGGATTGCTAACGAGGATGCGCTCGCGCGTGGCGATCCGGCGTCCATTTCTGAAACAATTCGAACAGATGCCCGGCATCGGGCATCTCGCCCTCGACGCGCGGATGCGGCCAGTCGCCGCCCCAGACCAACGCTTCCGGGTTGGCCCTGACCAGCGCCTCGTGAAACGGCCGCGCGTCGGGATAATCGGGCGCCTTCCGGCTCAGACGATGCGCGCCCGACAGCTTTGGACCAGCACCAGCCGTCGCCGACCGCGCGCAACAGGCTCTGGAAGCCGGGCGTGCCGGTGCCGGCGCGGGCATCGGTGCGGCCCATGTGATCGATCACGACCGGCAGGCCGAGCGTTTTCAAAACCGGGATCGGTCTCGGGCAAATCCTTGACGTCGATCCAGAGCTGCAAATGCCAGCCGAGCTCGGCCATGACCGGCGCAAGTTTGGCTGCCGCCGTCAGCGGCACGCCGCCGCGATAATGCAACTGCCCGTCGCGGAAGAAATGGTTGAAGCGCAGGCCGCGGACGCCAAGCCTGTTCCATTCGCGCAAGGTTTGCGGCGCCACATTGGCGTCCGCCACCGCGACACCGCGCAGCCGATCCGGCCGGCGTTCCAGAGCATCGAGCATCGCCGAATTGTCGCGGCCATGCGCACTGCCCTGCACGAGCACGCCGCGCGCAAAGCCGATCGCATCCAGCATGCCCAGATATTTTCGAGCGGCGCGTCCGGCGGCGTGTAGCTGCGGTCCTCCGCATAGGGAAACCGGTCCGCCGGGCCGAACACATGGGCATGGGTATCGCAGGCATTCGGCGGCGGCGGCACTTTGGGCCGCGTGACTTCGCGTGGCGGCAGGCAGGGCGGGGCCGAGCCATCAGTCGGCCTTGATGCCGGCGGCCTTGATGATCGGCCCCCATTTGTCGTAGTCGGCGTGGATTTTCTTGTCGAATGCCTGCGGCGTGCTGCCGATCGGCTGAGCGCCGAGCTTGGCCAGCCGCTCCTTGACCGCATCGGTGTTCAAGGCCGCGACGAAATCATGCGAGAGTTTCTCGACGAGATCGGGCGGCATGCCGCCAGGCCCGAGCAGGCCCCACCACACTTCGGTGTCGTAGCCCGGCACGGTCTCGCCCATGCTCGGCACGTCGGGCAGGAACGCCGCGCGCTTGGCGGTCGTTACCGCAAGCGCGCGCACCGTGCCGGCCTGGAGCTGGCCGACCGATTCCGGTCCGTTGTTGAAGGACAGCGGAATTTGCCCGCCGAGCAGATCGTTGATCGCGGGCGCGCCGCCCTTGTAGGGAATGGCCTTGATGTCGATCTTGGCAAGACTCTTCAGAAGCTCGCCCGCGAGATGGGTCGACGTGCCCGTGCCTGCATGCGCAAAGGACAGGCTGCCCGGCTTTGCCTTCGCCTCTGCGATCACGTCGGCGAGCGTCTTGAACGGCGAATCCGCGCGCACCAGCAGAATATTCGGCGACGACGCCAGCAGCGAGATCGGCGTGAAATCCTTGAAGGTGTCGTAGGGAATTTTCGGATACAGGAACGGATTGGTGGCATGGCCGCTCGCGACCATGATCAGCGTGTAGCCGTCGGGCGGCGATGGCACCAGCGCCTGCGACGCGACCACGCCGCCCGCGCCCGGCCGGTTTTCGACCACGACCGGCTGGCCCCATTGCCGCGACACCACGTCGCCGAGCGTGCGCGCCAGGATGTCGACGCCGCCGCCGGCCGCATAAGGCACAAAAATATGCACGGGCTTGGAAGGAAATGCCGACTGGGCGGACGCCATGCCGCCGCTCGCGAGCATCGCCGCCGCGACGGCAGCCAACCCAGAACCGACCTGCCCATGCTTTCCTCCCGATTTTTGGCCCTTATCGCATGCCGGCGACTGCCTTCGCATCGTCGCGCAGCGCAGACCACGTAACGCCGGGGCATGTTGACAATCCCGCTCGTTCGCGTCAAGTTTCGGCACGCACGGCCTGACACTCGACGCATGGTCGCATGAGAAAGGGAGAACAGGATGGCAGTTGCGGAGCAGAAAACTTCGCCCCAGGCTTCTCCAAGAACAGGCGCCGAAAAGACCTGGCACGGCATCGTGCAGCAAACGCTGAAGCGCAACGAAATCCGGCTGGTGCCCTATGTTCCCGATCGCGTGCTGACCACGCTGATCAAGAACCTGCACGCCGATCCCTATTTCACCACCTTTCCGACCGCGCGCGAGGAAGAAGCCGTCGGCATCGTCTCCGGCGCCTGGATGGGCGGCATGCGCGGCGCCGTGCTGATGCAGACCTCCGGCTTTGCGACGCTTGCCAACGTGCTGGCCTCGCTCGCCGTGCCCTACCAGATCCCGCTGATCATGTTCGTGTCCGAGCGCGGCACGCTCGGCGAATTCAACTACGGCCAGTCGCTGGTGTGCCGCACCATGCGGCCGGTGCTGGATTCGCTCGCGATGGAGCACCACACCGCAACGCGGCTCGACGAGTTCGAGTTCATCGTCGACCGCTCGATCAAGCAGGCCATCACCACGCAGGCGCCGGTGGCGCTGATCCTGTCGCCGCTTCTGACCGGCGGCAAAGTCTTCGACAAGTGAGCGCCGCCATGAACGCACAAACCAAACCGCCCGCCCGCAACACCAAGGTGATGAACCGGTTCGATCTCACCTCGCGCCTCGTCGCAAAGCTGAAGAACGAAGAGGCCGTGATCGGCGGCATCGGCAACACCAATTTCGACCTGTGGGCCGCCGGCCATCGCCCGCAGAATTTCTACATGCTCGGCAGCATGGGGCTCGCCTTCCCGATCGCGCTCGGCGTCGCGCTGGCGCAGCCGAAGCGGCGCGTTTTTGCGCTCGAAGGCGACGGCTCGCTCCTGATGCAGCTCGGCTCGCTCTCGACGATTGCGACGCTCGCGCCGAAAAACCTCACCATGGTGGTGATGGACAACGGCATCTACCAGATCACCGGCGCGCAGCCGACGCCGGCCGCGGCCATGACTGACATCGTCGCGATCGCGATCGGGTGCGGGCTTGCCAACAGCGCCTGGGCGGCGGACGAAGAGGATTTCGAGCGCCTGATCGAGCAGTCGATGACGCGCGTCCGGCCCGACCCTGATCGGCGTGCGCATCGACGACAAGCCGGGCGTCGGAACCACGCGGCGCGACCCCGTCCAGATCAGGGAGCGATTCATGCACGGACTGGGCGTCCGGCAGCCGCTGTAGGGATTTCCCGCATTAACCACACGCTGATCTCAAAGCGGTGTAACTGCCGGTGATTGAGCAATTCGTGCTAGGCGGTAGGCATGAGATGCCATTCTTAAGCTATTTGCCTGGCTACTAGCCGCTGCGGTCACGTTTGCAACCCTTGGCCCGGCCAAGCTACCGACCGCATTCCGACTTCGGCCAGAACGGCGAGCATGCGTTCGCCTTCGTCCTTGTCGGGCTGGCGTTCGGATTGGCCTACAGGCGCAATCGCCCGCCTCACCGCCGCCGGCACTATCGTGTTGATCGGCGTGCTCGAAATCCTGCAGCTCTGGGTGCCGGGACGGCACGCGCGGCTGGAGGATTTTGTGGTCGATGCGCTGGCAGCCAGCGCCGGCCTGCTGCTTGTCACGGCCATCGAATGGATTCGTGCGCGTCGCTCGAGCCCGAGCACCACCTGACACGACGTCCCCGCGGCGACGGTCGCCGCGAGGACGCGTTCAGCTCACCTGTTCCACGTCACTCGATGATCTTGATCACCTTGCGCGTGCGCGGCTCGACGATCACGCGGCGATCGTTGACGACGGCGTAGCGGTATTCGGTGTAGTTCGGCACCGGCCGCAGCTCGACCTCCGGCGGCAAGGGCTCGCCCACGATCACGCGCTCACGCACCACGACCGATGGCGCACGCTCGCCCTGGACCGAGGTGATCACCGCGTTCGGAATTTCGAGGCCCGCGCCCACGGCCGCACCAACAGTGCCGCCGACCATCGCGCCGATCGGCCCGCCGACATCGCCGCCGGCGCGCGCACCATTGCGGGCACCCTGCTCGGTGGTGGATTGCGCAAACGGCCGCGCCCGACGCCAACAGCGAAGCGGCGATCAACGAAACAGCAACACGATTCTTCATTCTTTCCTCCAGTGGTTTGAAGATGACCTTCAACCGCGGGAAGCCGAATGAGGTTCCGGTTCCACCTGTCGCAAAGTTAATCAGACCGGAAGCAATAATTCCCGGCCGCCTGGCACTTCATCCAGCGGCAGATCGAGCGTCTCCTCGAACTCGACGATGTTGTCGATCTCGGTCCCCATCGCGATGTTGGTGACGCGCTCGAGGATGAACTCGACCACGACCGGCACCTGATATTCCTTCATCAATTCGCGCGCGGTCGCAAACGCCGCCTGCGCGTCATGCGGATCGGTGACGCGGATCGCCTTGCAGCCGAGGCCTTCGGCAACCGCGACATGGTCGACACCATAGGCGCCGAGCTCCGGCGCGTTGATGTTCTCGAACGACAACTGCACCTGGTAGTCCATGTCGAAGCCGCGCTGCGCCTGGCGGATCAGGCCGAGATAGGAGTTGTTCACGACGACATGGATGTAGGGCAGCTTGAATTGCGCGCCGACCGCGAGCTCCTCGATCAGGAACTGGAAATCGTAGTCGCCCGACAGCGCCACGATCTCGCGGGCTGGATCGGCGGCGCGCACGCCGAGCGCCGCCGGCAGCGTCCAGCCGAGCGGCCCCGCCTGCCCGGCATTGATCCAGTTGCGCGGCTGATAGACGCGGAGGAATTGCGCGCCGGCGATCTGCGACAGCCCGATGACGCTGACGTAGCAGGTGTCGCGGCCGAACGCCTTGTTCATCTCCTCATAGACGCGCTGCGGCTTGATCGGCACGTCGTCGAAATGGCTCTTGCGCAGCATCGAGCGCTTGCGGTCCTGGCACGCCGCCGGCCATGCCTGCCGCTACTTCAGTTTGCCGGCCTCGCTGCCATTCCTTCGCGACCGTCACGAACAGTTCGAGCGCGGCCTTGGCATCGGAGACGATGCCGAGATCGGGATTGAAGACGCGTCCGATTTGCGTCGGCTCGATATCGACATGCACGAAGTTGCGGCCCTTGGTGTAGGTCTCGATCGAGCCGGTGTGCCGGTTGGCCCAGCGGTTGCCGATGCCGAGCACGAAATCCGATTCCAGCATCGTGGCGTTGCCGTAACGGTGGCTGGTCTGCAGGCCGACCATGCCCGCCATCAGCACGTGATCGTCCGGGATCGCGCCCCAGCCCATCAGCGTCGGCACGACCGGCACGTTGCGGTCTCGGCGAACTCGACCAGCAGATCGCAGGCATCGGCATTGATGACGCCGCCGCCTGCGACGATCAGCGGGCGCTCGGCGGCATTGAGCATCTCCAGCGCCTTCTCGATCTGCTTGCGCGTCGCCGTGGGCTTGTAGACCGGCTAGCGGCTCATAGGTCTCATCGTCGAATTCGATCTCGGCGAGCTGCACGTCGAACGGCAGATCGATCAGCACCGGACCGGGACGCCCCGAACGCATGACATGGAAGGCCTGGCTGAAGACGCGCGGCACCAGCGCCGGCTCGCGCACGGTCACCGCCCATTTGGTCACCGGCTTTGCGATCGATTCGATATCGACGGCCTGAAAGTCTTCCTTGTAGAGCCGCGCGCGCGGCGCCTGGCCGGTGATGCAGAGGATCGGGATCGAATCCGCGATCGCCGAATAGAGTCCCGTGATCATGTCGGTGCCGGCCGGGCCCGACGTGCCGATGCAGACGCCGATATTGCCGGCCTTGGCGCGCGTGTAGCCCTCCGCCATGTGCGAGGCGCCCTCGACATGGCGCGCGAGGATATGGCGGATCGAGCCGCGCTTCTTCAGCGCGGAATAAAGCGGATTGATCGCGGCGCCGGGAACGCCGAAGGCGCAAACCACGCCTTCCTTTTCCAGAATACGCACGGCCGCATCGATTGCCCGCATCTTCGCCATGTCGCACCTCGCTCAAGCTTGTTGGCCTGGACGCGATCATCACGGCAGCAAGGGGTGATCTCAATGCAGCAGATTTTATTTCCCGCGGAGTGGAAAGGAGCGTGAAAGGTATCCAAATTCAATCGCTTGGAAGCATCGTCGCGTGGAAACGCATCATGGCGTTTCTCATTCCGCGGGCTTTCGCGAGGTTCGCCTTCTCGGAGGTGACTCCGCGGTCGACTTGATGCGAATGCGCATGGACCCGCCCTTTGGCTGATCGATCTCGAAGGAATTCGTCCTTCGCACCAGGTCGCTCAGCTTGCGGAAGCCATAGGTCCTGGGATCGAAATCGGATGCCAGGTTGGCAAGCTGTCTCCCGACTTCGCCGAGCGCCACCCAGCCGTCTTCGCTTTCCATTTGGGTGATGATCTTGTTGATGATCGGGGTCGCTGCGTCCAGGGCTTGAAGGGGCTTCGACGCCGCGGCGGCATCCCGATTGTTCGCCGCGCCGGCAAGCAAGTTCTCGGTATATACGAACTTTCGACAGGCCTGCCGAAAGCTTTCCGGTGTCTTCTGTTCGCCGAACCCGAACACATCGACCCCGTGCTCCCGGATGCGGGCGGCAAGACGCGTGAAATCACTATCGGAAGACACCAGGCAGAATCCGTCGAACCGGCCACTGTGAAGCAGATCCATTGCATCGATGACCAAGGTTATGTCGGAGGCATTCTTTCCCGTCGTATAGGCGAACTGCTGCTGGGGTATGATGGCATGTTTCGACAGAATGTCGGCCCAGCCCTTGGATCGAGGATTGGAGAAGTCGCCGTAGATGCGACGAACGCTGGCCTCGCCGATTTTGGCGATCTCCTCAAACAGTCCATCCGCAATCTTTGCGGAAGCGTTGTCGGCGTCAATCAGAACCGCGAGACGGGGCGAGCGGAGTTCGGAAGCCATGACTTTCCCCAATAGGAGGCGACGGACGCAAGAACTCCTGACGACGGCGACGGTACCGGTCAGCTGCCGAAATCGGGGAACACGGCCCTCGACGCCGCGGCACGGATGGATAATCCGACTTCAGGGCTCTCGCCGCCAGACCTAATTTCTTTCAAAGAGCTCGCGACCGACTGCAAACCCGGCCTAGGCGGACTTCGCCTCAGGCATCACGCCGCCGAGCGCCGCCGTCAGTTCGGCAGCCACTTCGCGCACCGCCCTGCCGAGATCAGGCAATCGCTCCTCCGTCACGCGGCTGGTCATGCCGGACACGGAAATCGCCGCCAGCGGCTCGCATGGTCATTGTAGACCACGGCGGCGACGCAGCGCAGCCCCATGCGCGCTTCCTCGTCATCGACCGCATAACCCTGGCGGCGGATGGTCTCGAGCTCCCTGAACAACTCGCCCGGCCGCACGATCGACTTTTCCGTCAGCCGCGGCATGCCCTGACGGCGGATGATGGCGTTGACGTCCTCTTCGGAATAGGTCGCGAGCACCGCCTTGCCGACACCGGAGGCCACCATCGCGACGCGGCCGCCGACCTTGGTCAGCGAGCGCATGATCTCGCGGCTTTCCATGCGCGTCAGCACGATGATGGATTCGTCGTCGACGACAGCGAGATTGGCGGTCTCGCGGGTCTGGTCGCGCAGCTTGCGCAGATAAGGAATGGCCTGCGCCACGAAATTGCGGCGGCGGCTGAAGGTCGCGCCGACCGTAAAGCTCTGCGCGCCGACATGCCATTTGAATTCGGTGCGGTCGAAATGCACGAAACGGCGCTTTTCCAGCGTCGCCAGCAGGCGATGGGCGGTCGAGGTCGACAGGCCGGTGCGGACGGCAAGATCGCTGAGGCGATAGCCTTCGTCGTCTTCGGCCAGCGTCTCGATGATCAGCAGCGCGCGATCGACGGACTGCACGCCGCCGTCCCTCACCTCGCCATCGTGGTCGGACTTCGCTCCGCTGGCGGCCCTGCGCCGGATCACTTGTCGCTCCATCGCGATCCGCTTTCATCCCCGGGTGAAGCTGCTGCTCACTCTGCAATTCAATTCCGCCAACACATGTAAAGATGCCGCTCCGGTTCTGCGGAGCGGCATTCGTCGGTCGTCACAGCAGCCCCGCGCCGCGCGCCCATTTGTACTTGGCGGCCAGCACCTCGACCGGAAGTTCGGTCGAATAGGCATAGGCCGGGATGCCGTTCTGGTAGAGATATTCGGCGGCTTCCTCGACCTCGACGTCGCCGGCGAGCGAGGCGACGATCGGCTTCACGAAACCCTTCGCCTCCATCTCCTTCTTCACTTCGACCATGTTGCGGGCGAACACCATCGGCGGCGTCACGATGGTGTGCCAGTAGCCCAGGATCAGCGAATGGATGCGCTCATCCGACAGGCCGAGCTTCACCGTGTTGACATAGGTGATCGGCGGCTCGCCGCCGGTGATGTCGACGGGGTTGCCGGCAGCACCGAACGGCGGGATGAACTTGCGGAAGGCCGCATCGAGATCCGGCGGCATCGCCATCAGCGACAAGCCGTTGTCGACCACGGAGTCCGAAAGCAGCACGCCCGAACCGCCCGCGCCGGTGATGATCAGCACGTTCTCGCCCTTCGGCGTCGGCAGCACCGGCACGCCGCGCGCGAATTCAAGCAATTGCCGCAGTGAGCGGGCGCGGATCACGCCGGACTGCTTGAACACGTCCTCATAGATCTTGTCGTTGCCGGCGAGCGCGCCGGTATGCGAGGACGCCGCCTTGGCGCCCGCCGAGGTGCGGCCGGCCTTGAGCACGACCACCGGCTTCTTCTTGGAGACGCGCTTGGCGGCTTCAGCAAAGGCGCGGCCGTCTTTCAGGTCTTCGCAGTGCTGCGCGATCAGATTGGTGTTCGGGTCCTGCTCGAAGAAGGCGAGCAGATCGTCCTCATCGATATCGGACTTGTTGCCGAGGCCGACGATGGCGGAGACGCCCATCTTGGCCGAGCGCGAGAAGCCGATGATCGCCATGCCGATGCCGCCGGACTGCGACGACAGCGCCGCATGGCCCTTGACGTCATAGGCGGTGCAGAAGGTCGCGCAGAGATTGGCGGGCGTATAATAAAAGCCGTAGATGTTCGGCCCCATCAGACGGACATCGTATTTCTTGCCGACTTCGACGATCTCGGCCTGCAATTCGGGATGGCCGGCTTCCGCGAAGCCCGACGGGATCAGCACCGCGCCCGGGATTTTCTTCTCGCCGCATTCGATGAGCGCGGCGGCCACGAATTTCGCGGGGATCGCGAACACCGCCACGTCGATCACACCAGGCACATCCTTGACGCTCTTGTAGGCCTTGTAGCCGAGGATGTCGGCCGCCTTCGGATGGATCGGATAGATCTCGCCCTTGTAGCCGCCGTTGATGAGGTTCTTCATCACGGAGTTGCCGATCTTGCCGTCCTCGGCGGAGGCGCCGATCACCGCGACCGCCTTCGGCTGCATGATGCGGTTCATCGCAGCCACGATCTCTTCGGTCGGGCGCGGCTTCGGGCCGCGGCTTGTAATCGAAGTCGACGACGATGCGCACGTCGGCGGCGATCGCGTCCTTCTTGGTGGCGAAAACCGGGTTGAGGTCGAGCTCGACGATTTCGGGGAAATCGCTGACGAGCTGCGAAACCTTGACGATCACATCTGCGAGAGCGTCGCGGTTGACGGGATCGCCGCCGCGCACGCCCTTCAACATTTCGTGTGCCTGGATGCCGTCGAGCATCGACAGCGCATCCGCCTTGGTCGCGGGCGCCAGGCGGAAGGTGACGTCCTTCAGCACTTCGACCAGCACGCCGCCGAGGCCAAAGGCGACGAGCTTGCCGAACGAGCCGTCGGTGATGGAGCCGACGATGACTTCGGTGCCGCCCGCCAGCATCTGCTGCATCTGGATGCCCTCGATCTTGGCGTCGGCCTTATATTTCTTGGCGTTGGCGAGGATGGTGTCGTAGGCCTTTTCGGCATCGGCGGCGGTCTTCACGCCAACCATGACGCCGCCGGCCTCGGTCTTGTGCAGAATGTCCGGCGAGACGATCTTCATCACCACCGGGAAGCCCATGTCGGTCGCGATCTCTGGCGGCTTCGGCGGCAGATTTGGCCACGCCCTCTTTGGGAACCGGAATGCCGTAGGCGTCGCAGACGAGCTTGCCTTCGGGGGCCGTCAGGCTGGTGCGTTTGTCCGCTTTGGCCTGATCCAGAACTTTGCGGACCGCATCTTTTGAATTCGACATTGGCTTCCTCCTGGGGGACAGTCTATTTTATGGCATTTGGTATGCCAGCGACGAAATTGTCAAGCAACCACTTAGCGCCAAACGCTGAAAATGCTTGGCTGCTTGACATTCTGGCATCTGGCATGCCAAAAATCAGCCCACGCATTTTGAGGTAAAAGACAACTCCCCAGAAGGAGATCGTCGTGACAATCGGAAACCAACCAAGGCATCCCTACCCATGGCCGAGGCAGATATTGCAATTGTCCGGATTGCCCCGGAGACCAGCTTCAAGAACAAGGCCTATGAAGCCTTGAAAGAAGCGATCCTCAAGATGGACATCTACGCGACGCCCGAGCCGGTGATGCTCGACGAGCGCGCACTTTCCGAACGTCTCGGCGTCAGCCGCACGCCGATCCGCGAAGCGATCGCGATGCTGGAGCAGGACGGCTTTGTGAAGACCGTGCCGCGACGCGGCATCATCGTGGTGCGCCGGACCAAGGCGGAAATCGTCGACATGATCCGAGCCTGGGCGGCGCTCGAGAGCATGGCGGCACGCCTGATCACGACCACCGCGCGCAAGAAGGACATTTCGGCGCTGCGCGACTTCTTCAAGGATTAATCTGAGGGATCGCCTGCCCCAGGATCATGTCGACGAATATTCGAAGGCCAACATCGCCTTCCACCAGGCGCTGATCTCGCTGTCGGAATCGCCGGTGCTGGTCGACATGACCAACGATATCCTGTTGCACGTGCGCGGCTATCGCCAGCTCACGATCGGGCGCACCGAGCGCATCGCGGCCTCGCTGCCCGAACATCTCGCCATCATCGAAGCGCTGGAAGAGCGCAACACCGAGCTCGCCGAGAAGCGCGCCAGGGATCACACGCTTGGCCTTGCTTCCTTTGTCGAGGCACACGGCCAGGAACTGGTCTAGCCGAAGATATTTACAACAGAAGACGATCAACTCGTCCTCAACGCAGAAGATCAGGGAGAAGAAGCCCATGCTGAATACCGCTGCCAAGACCGAAGCATCGGGCGCCGAGCAGGAACTGACCGACGGCTTCCACCTCATCATCGACGCACTGAAGCTCAATGGCCTGAACACGATTTACGGCGTACCGGGCATTCCGATCACTGATTTCGGCCGCATGGCGCAGGCCGCCGGCATCCGCGTGCTTTCCTTCCGCCACGAGCAGAATGCGGGCTATGCCGCGTCGATCGCGGGCTTTCTCACCAAGAAGCCGGGTGTGTGCCTGACGGTGTCGGCGCCTGGCTTCCTCAACGGGTTGAATGCGCTCGCGCACGCCACGACCAACTGCTTCCCGATGATCCTGATCTCGGGCTCCTCCGAGCGCGAGATCGTCGACCTGCAGCAGGGCGACTATGAAGAGATGGATCAGCTTGCGATCGCAAAGCCCTTGTGCAAGGCGGCCTTCCGCGTGCTGCACGCCCAGGATATCGGCATTGGTCTCGCGCGCGCGATCCGCGCCGCGGTGTCGGGCCGTCCGGGCGGCGTCTATCTCGACCTCCCCGCCAAACTGTTCGGCCAGGTGATGAATGCCGATGCCGGCGCGAAATCACTGGTGAAGGTGATCGACGCGGCGCCGGCGCAGATCCCCGCCCCCGCCTCGATCAAGCGCGCGCTCGATGTGCTCAAGAGCGCAAAGCGTCCGCTGATCATCCTTGGCAAGGGCGCGGCTTACGCGCAGGCCGACGACGCCATCAGGAATTTTGTGGAAAAGAGCGGCGCGCCATTCCTGCCCATGAGCATGGCCAAGGGCCTGCTGCCCGACTTGCATCCGCAATGCGCGGGTGCAGCGCGCTCGACCGTGCTCAAGGACGCCGATGTGGTGATGCTGATCGGCGCGCGCCTCAACTGGCTGCTCTCGCACGGCAAGGGCAAGACCTGGGGCGATCAACCCAAGAAATTCATCCAGGTCGACATCGAGCCGAAGGAAATGGACTCCAACGTCGAGATCGTCGCACCCGTGGTCGGCGACATCGGCTCCTGCGTCAACGCGCTGTTAGAGGCGATGGGCAGCGGCTGGACCGGCCCGCCCGCCGACTGGCTCTATGCGGTGAAGACCAAGCGCGACGACAACGTCGCCAAGATGGCGCCGCGGCTGATGAACAACAATTCGCCGATGGATTATCACGGCGCGCTCGGTGTGCTCCGCGCCATCATCAAGGAGCGGCCCGACGCCGTCCTGGTCAACGAAGGCGCGAACACG
This sequence comes from uncultured Alphaproteobacteria bacterium, assembly GCA_963739755.1. Classification (GTDB taxonomy): domain Bacteria; phylum Pseudomonadota; class Alphaproteobacteria; order Rhizobiales; family Xanthobacteraceae; genus Bradyrhizobium. The sequence goes on from CAVUCB010000033.1 coordinate 15,458, forward strand.
CTCGATCTGGCACGCGGCATCATCGACATGCATCAGCCGCGCAAGCGGCTCGATGTCGGCACCTGGGGCGTGATGGGCATCGGCATGGGCTATGCGATCGCGGCAGCCGTGGAGACCGGCAAGCCGGTGCTCGCGGTCGAAGGCGACAGCGCGTTCGGCTTCTCCGGCATGGAGGTCGAGACCATCTGCCGCTACAGACTGCCGGTCTGCATCGTCATCTTCAACAATGACGGCATCTATCGCGGCACCGACGTCAATTCGGCAGGTGCCGATCCCGCGACCACCGTGTTCGTCAAGGGCTCGCGCTACGACAAGATGATGGAAGCCTTCGGCGGCGTCGGCATCAACGCGACCTCACCGGATGAACTGAAGCGCGCAGTCAACGCGGCGATGGATTCCGGCAAGCCGACCCTGATCAACGCGGTGATCGATCCGGCGGCGGGCTCCGAGAGCGGCCGCATCGGCAACCTCAATCCGCAGAGCGTTTTGAAGAAGAAGTAAGTTAACCCGGTCGAGCCGCGGCGGGCCCGACCTCATCCTTTCCGCGCCAGGCGCGGTGACAGATACGAGACGGAGTTTTAGCAATGACCAAGGCGCTGACGGGCGTTCGCATCCTCGATTTCACTCACGTCCAGTCCGGACCGACCTGTACGCAATTGCTGGCCTGGTTCGGCGCCGACGTGATCAAGGTCGAGCGCCCCGGCGTCGGCGACATCACCCGCGGTCAGCTGCAGGACGTCCCGAACGTGGACAGCCTGTATTTCACCATGCTGAACCACAACAAGCGCTCGATCACGCTCGACACCAAGAACCCGAAGGGCAAGGAGGTTCTGACAGAGTTGATCAAGAAGTGCGACGTGCTGGTCGAAAACTTCGGCCCCGGCGTGCTCGATCGCATGGGCTTTCCCTGGGAGAAGATCCACAGCATCAATCCCAAGATGATCGTGGCCTCGATCAAGGGTTTTGGTCCCGGACCTTACGAGGATTGCAAGGTCTATGAGAACGTCGCGCAGTGCACCGGCGGTTCGGCGTCGACCACGGGCTTCCGCGACGGCCTGCCGCTCGTCACTGGCGCGCAGATCGGCGACAGCGGCACCGGGCTGCATCTTGGGCTCGGCATCGTCGCCGCGCTCTACCAGCGCACGATGACTGGCCAGGGCCAGCGCGTCGCGGTGGCGATGCAGGACGGTGTGCTGAATCTCGCTCGCGTGAAGCTGCGCGACCAGCAGCGTCTCGCCCATGGACCGTTGAAAGAATACAGCCAGTTTGGCGAAGGCGTTCCGTTCGGCGATGCCGTGCCGCGCGCCGGCAATGATTCCGGCGGCGGCCAGCCCGGCCGCATCCTCAAGTGCAAGGGCTGGGAGACCGATCCCAACGCCTACATCTATTTCATCACCCAGGCGCCGGTGTGGGAGAAGATCTGCGACGTGATCGGCGAGCCCGGCTGGAAGACCCATCCCGATTACGCCAAGCCGCCCGCCCGGCTGTCGCGGCTGAACGAGATCTTCGCGCGCATCGAGCAGTGGACCATGACCAAGACCAAGTTCGAGGCGATGGACATCCTCAACAAGGACGACATTCCCTGCGGACCGATCCTGTCGATGAAGGAGTTGATCGAGGATCAGTCGTTGCGCGCCACCGGCACCGTGGTCGAAGTAGACCACCCCACCCGCGGCAAATATTTTTCGGTCGGCAATCCCATCAAGCTGTCGGACAGCCCGAGCGACGTGCAGCGCTCGCCGCTGCTCGGCGAGCACACCGACGAGATCCTGCGCACCGTGCTCGGCTTCAGCGATCACCAGATCGCGGAAATCCACGGCTCCGGTGCGCTCGACCCGCCGCGCAAGCAGGCGGCTGAATAGCTGGTTGCCCCGGCAGAGACCCCAAGGCCGCCGTTTCCGGCGGCCTTTTCTTTTTTTCTGGGCGGATTTTGGCGTGGGAACCTTCCCATGCTGCATTGCACTGGTCAAAATGCTGCTATGCAAACAGGGGCGTTGTCTTGGTATCTGGTATACATTAAATCAGCGTTGGAAACGACGGGACGGCCACTGCCACCCGGCAACCAGAGAGCTACTATGCCCAAGACTGCTACCATCGCCCTTTCGCCCCGCGCCACCCTGTTCGGCCGCTTCCTCGCCGCCATCGACCGGCTGCTGATGGCGAACGCACGGATTGCAGTCCGCAACGGCGACGTTCCGTACTTCGGCCTCTGATCCGTAGGAACACGGGTCCCTGAAGTCGCGGCTTTCGTTTGCCGACGTGCAGCCGCCTCTGACGTTGCAGAGTTTGAAAAATGGCTCCGAATTTTTTCGGAGCCATTTTTTTGTGCGCGCGATTCAAATTGTCGCAGACAAAAGTCGGTGCGTCATTTGCGCCCACTGCGACGGTGTGCCGCTTGAGCGTTGGCATACCGGATACAAAAATGGCGCAGAGCGCGCGTCATAAAAATCATCAGAAGCGCGCGCTCTTGGGAGAATCTTTGGGAGGTTCAATGACGGATATGGTTCAGGCGACGGCTCCCACTGCCGCACGCGTCAGCGATACCTATCGCTGGACCCAACTGGCGATCGGCGTCGTCGCGATGGTGATGATCGCCAACTATCAATATGGCTGGACGTTCTTCGTCCCCGACATCCAGAAGACCTTCGGCTGGGATCGCGCCTCGATTCAGTGGGCGTTCACGCTGTTCGTTCTGTTCGAGACCTGGCTGGTGCCGGTCGAAGGCTGGTTCGTCGACAAATACGGTCCGCGTCTCGTCGTTCTCGTCGGCGGCATTCTTTGCGCGATCGGATGGGCGATCAATGCCAAGGCGACATCGCTCAACGGCTTTTACCTCGGCATGATCATTGCCGGCATCGGCGCGGGCGCCGTCTACGGCACCTGTGTCGGCAACGCGCTGAAATGGTTTCCGGACAAGCGCGGGCTGGCCGCCGGCATCACCGCGGCCGGATTTGGCGCGGGCTCCGCGCTCACGGTGGCGCCGATCCAGGCGATGATCAAGGATTCCGGCTTCCAGACCACGTTTCTTTACTTCGGCCTCGGACAGGGAATCATCATCGTGATCCTCGCCTTCTTCCTGTTCGCGCCAAAGCTGGGACAGGTCCCCGCAGCCGTCCAGAATCTCAACGTGTTCCAGACCCGGCGCAACTACCTGCCGACCGAAGTGCTGCGCCAGCCGATCTTCTGGCTGATGTACTTCATGTTCGTGATCGTCGGCGCCGGAGGATTGATGGTGACGGCCAACCTGAAGCCGATCGCGGTCGACTGGAAGGTCGACAGCATCCCGGTGACGCTGGTTGGCATGACCATGACGGCGGTGACGTTCGCGGCGACCATCGACCGCATCCTCAACGGCCTCACGCGACCGTTCTTCGGCTGGATCTCCGACATGATCGGCCGCGAGAACACGATGTTCATCGCCTTCGGCCTCGAGGGTCTCGGCATCTGGGCGCTGTACATGTTCGGCCACGATCCGGTCTGGTTCGTGATCCTGTCGGGCCTGGTGTTCTTTGCCTGGGGTGAGATCTACTCGCTGTTCCCCTCGACCTGCACCGATACCTTCGGCGCGAAATTCGCGACCACCAATGCGGGCCTGCTCTACACCGCGAAGGGAACGGCCGCGCTGCTGGTTCCCATCGCGAACTACATGCAGCAGTCGTCAGGCCATTGGGATAACGTGTTCATCATTGCAGCCGGCGCCAATATTCTGGCGTCGCTGATTGCGATCGTCGTCCTGAAACCCTGGCGCAAGGCGGTAGTGGAACAAGCAACCGCCTAGCCGCTCCACCTTCCATCCACCTTGCACAACGCGCTCGGTCCCTTCGGCCCGGGCGCTTTCTTTTTTGAATTTTTACGGTTCGCCGGGGTTCACTGAAAGTCCCCATTCGATCGTCGATGGGAACCCGACCTCACAGCGCCGCCTCATTCGAAATGCGTAGATCGGATGTTGCGGCGCACCAGAAGAAGCGCCTTGCATGTTGGAATATAATATACCAAGCTTCCGAGACGACGCTAGCGACCTTAAGTCACAAGTTTGCGACACCAGGTCACACAACTTTTAAAAAAGCGCCGCTTGGGAGGATCTCCATGGTTTCCAGTTCAAACGAGGCTGCGCCAGCCGAAATCCCATCCAGCGGCTTCCGCTGGATGCAGCTAGTTATGGGCATCGTCTGCATGGCGATGATCGCCAACCTGCAATATGGCTGGACGCTGTTCGTCGATCCGATCGATGCGAAATACCACTGGGGACGCGCGGCGATCCAGCTCGCCTTCACGCTCTTCGTGGTAACCGAGACCTGGCTCGTGCCGGTCGAAGCCTGGTTCGTCGATAAATATGGCCCTCGCCTCGTGATCGCGTTCGGCGGCGTCATGATCGCGCTCGCTTGGGTACTCAACTCCTATGCCAACTCGCTGGTGATGCTCTATGCCGGCGCCATCATCGGCGGCATCGGCGCCGGCGCGGTGTACGGCACCTGCGTCGGAAATGCGCTGAAATGGTTTCCCGATCGCCGCGGCCTTGCTGCGGGCGCGACCGCTGCCGGCTTTGGTGCGGGCGCCGCGCTTACGGTGGTGCCGATCGCGAACATGATCGCCTCGACCGGGTATCAGAGCGCGTTCCTCACCTTCGGCATCGGGCAAGGGCTGATCGTGTTCATCCTCGCCTTCTTCCTGCGTCCGCCGAGCGTGGCGATGCCGGTCAAGAAGAAGCAGCTCAATCTGCCGCAGACCAAGGTCGACTTCACGCCGCCGCAGGTGCTGCGCGCGCCGATCTTCTGGATCATGTATCTGGTGTTCGTGATGGTCGCCTCCGGCGGGCTGATGGCCGCGGCGCAGATCGCGCCGATTGCGCATGATTTCAAGATCGCCAACGAGCCGGTGAGTCTCGCCGGCTTCCAGATGGCGGCGCTGACCTTCGCGATCTCGCTCGATCGCATCTTCGACGGTTTCGGTCGCCCGCTGTTCGGCTTCATCTCCGACAATATCGGCCGCGAGAACACCATGTTCATCGCGTTCGGCACGGCGGCACTGATGCTGCTGACGCTGTCGACCTACGGCCACGTTCCGATCGTGTTCGTGCTGGCGAGCGCGGTGTATTTCGGCGTGTTCGGCGAAATCTACAGCCTGTTCCCGGCGACCAGCGGCGACACGTTCGGTGCGAAATTCGCCACCACCAATAACGGCATGCTCTACACCGCGAAGGGCACGGCGGCGCTGCTGGTTCCGGTCGCAAGCCTGGTCTCTGCCAAATATGGCTGGCAGGCCGTATTCGTGATTGCGGTTGCGCTCAACGCTACCGCGGCGCTGATGGCTGTCTTCGTCATCAAGCCGCTGCGTCGCGCCTTCATCCTCGGCCATGAGAACGTCGCGACTGAGGCCAACGCGCGCGACGTCAGGGCCGCCTGATCAGGCAACACTTCCATCGAAGGGGGCGCAGCGCAGGCTGCGCCCTTTTTCTTTTGGGCAAGCGCCCAGCGAGCTTCGGCTCCTTGCATGCCAGATGCAAGCGACACTCCGGGCCGTCGTCCCGTCTCAAGCGACTGCGTCATCCACAGCCAAAAATGTCAGTGTTATTGCCTATTTATATGCTGTGATTGCTTCGACAACTGAATTGACAGTTGGCATAATGTATACCAATATCTAACCATTAGGTCGCCATCGGTTCACCCTCATGGAGGTTGCGATGAAAGTCGGAGACATCCTGCGCAAGAAGACATCGGCCCGCGTCGTCACCGTTCGCATGAACGAGACGGTGGGCGTCGCCGCTCAACTGATGCGTACCAGCAATATCAGCGCGCTGGTCGTGAAAGATGTGGTTCGCACCGAGGGCAATACCGCGGTCGGCATGTTCACCGAGCGCGACGTGGTGCGTGCGATTGCCGAGCATGGTGCGGCCGGCGTCGCCATGAAGGTCTCGCAGTTCGTCTCCGTGCAGCGGCTGGTCTCCTGCACCTCCGCTGACACGCTGGAACACGTGCGTCATCTCATGAACGTGCATCACATCCGGCATCTTCCCGTCATCGACAATTTCGCGCTCGCCGGCGTCATCAGCATGCGCGACGTCTCGAGCGCGTTTGACGAGGCGGCAACCGGCGCGGCGCAAACCGCCGCCTGAAGCATCGCCTTCCCTGCCAGCCACAAACAACGGGCTTTGAGCTCGCGCTCGGAGCCCGCGCGCGACACGCTTAACCTCAGAGAGAGCGATGAAGATCTGCATCTACGGCGCCGGTGCGATCGGCGGATATCTCGGCGTGCAGTTGATGCGCGCCGGCGCGGACATCAGCCTCGTCGCCCGCGGGCCGCATTTGGCCGCCATGCGCGCCAACGGTTTGAAGCTTCTGATCGGCGATGAAACGCATGTGGTCCACCCACGCTGCACCGATAATCCGGCCGAACTCGGCGTACAGGATGTCGTCATCATCTGCCTGAAGGCGCACTCCATTCCCGCCGTGATCGGCCGGATGCAGCCGCTGCTCGGGGAGCGCACCCGCATCGTCACTGCGGTCAACGGCATCCCCTACTGGTATTTCTACAAGCATGGCGGCGCCTATGAGGGCTCGACGCTGGAGAGCATCGACCCCGGCGGACGGCAATGGCGCGAGCTTGGGCCCGAGCGCGCCATCGGCTGCATCGTCTATCCCGCCACCGAGATCGAAGCGCCCGGCGTCATCAGGCATGTCTATGGCAATCACTTCCCGCTCGGCGAGCCTTCGGGTGAATTGAGCGACGACATCCGGCGGCTGTCGGCGCTGTTCACCGCCGCCGGCCTGAAGTCGCCAGTGCTCGATCGCATCCGTGACGAAATCTGGCTGAAACTCTGGGGCAATGTCTGCCTCAACCCGATCAGCGCACTCACCCATGCGACGCTGGACGTGATCTGCTCCGATCCCGACACCCGCGCGCTGTCGAAGGCGATCATGCTGGAGACCCAGGCGATCGCCGAACGCTTTGGCGTCAAATTCCGCGTCGATGTCGAGCGCCGCATCGAAGGCGCCCGCAAGGTCGGCGCGCACAAGACCTCGATGCTGCAGGATCTCGAGCGCGGCCGGCCCATGGAGATCGATCCGCTGGTGACGGTGGTGCAGGAAATGGGCCGCCTCACCGGCGCGCCGACCCCCACCCTCGACATGGTGCTGGCGCTGATCGCCCAGCGCGGCAAGATCGCCGGGCTATATGAGGGAAATGTCCGCCCCGCGGAAACAAAAGCCCCCGCTTTTGCATAAGGACGCGGCCTGAACGCTTGTCGCGCCCGGTAGACTTTTGCCAGCCCCGACGCCATCCTGCCCTCAGAACATAAGCCGCATCTCGGCGGCCAGGGAAACAGAGGGCAGAATGATCAAAACGCGTTTCACGGAACTCGTCGGCGTCGACCACCCGATCGTGCAGGGCGGCATGCAGTGGGTCGGCCGTGCCGAGCTGGTTGCCGCCGTGGCCAATGCCGGCGCGCTCGGCTTCATCACCGCGCTGACCCAGCCGACGCCGGAAGATCTCACCAGGGAAATCGCGCGCTGCCGCGGCATGACCGACAAGCCGTTCGGCGTGAACCTCACGATCCTGCCCTCGATCAAGCCGCCGCCTTACGCGGAATACCGCCAGGCCATCATCGAAAGCGGCGTCAAGGTCGTCGAGACCGCTGGCAACAAGCCGCAGGAGCATGTCACCGAGTTCAAGAAGCACGGCATCAAGGTCGTGCACAAATGCACCAGCGTGCGCCACGCGCTGTCGGCCGAGCGCATGGGTGTCGATGCGATCTCGATCGACGGTTTTGAATGCGCCGGCCATCCCGGCGAGGACGACACGCCCGGCCTGATCCTGATCCCGACCGCCGCCGACAAGGTGAAGATCCCGATGATCGCCTCGGGCGGATTTCGGCGACGGCCGCGGCCTGGTCGCGGCACTGGCGCTCGGCGCCGAGGGCATCAACATGGGCACGCGCTTCATGTGTACCAAGGAGAGCCCGATCCACCAGCTCATCAAGGAAAAGATCGTCGCCAATGACGAGCGCGAGACCGAGCTGATCTTCCGCACCATGCGCAACACCTCGCGCGTCGCCAGGAACGCGGTCTCGACCAAGGTCGTCGCCATGGAGAAGGAAGGCGCCAAATTCGAGGACATCCGCGAACTCGTCGCCGGCGCCCGCGGCAAGATGGTGTATGCGACCGGCGATGCCGACGAAGGCATCTGGTCAGCCGGTCAGGTGCAGGGCCTGATCCACGACATCCCCTCCTGCGCCGAGCTCGTCTCGCGCATCATCCGCGATGCCGAGGCGATCATGCGCGAGCGGTTCGAAGCCATGATGTCCGGCGGCCAGCGCCAGGCTGCGGAATAGTCGGCTGCACTCTAGGGTGGGCAAAGCGACCACGTCCGCCGTAGCTCAACGAGCGAAGGCGGAAGCGTGCCCACCAATCGCGAAGACGTCTGCGGACCAATGGTGGGCACGGCGCTAAGCGCCTTTGCCCACCCTACGACCGCGAAATAAATCCCGCGGAATAAAGGAGCATTCCCATGAAAGCCTATGTCTATGGCGCCGGCGGCGCCGCCATATCCGACGTTCCCAAGCCGGCGCCGAAGGGCACGCAGGTGCTGGTCAAGGTCCATGCCTGCGGCCTCAACCGCGCCGACCTCGGCATGACCAAGGGCCACGCCCATGGCGCGGCCGGTGGCGTCGGCACCGTGCTCGGCATGGAATGGGCCGGCGAGGTCGCCGAGCTCGGGCCTGATGCCAAGGGCGTCAAGGTCGGCGACAAGATCATGGGCTCGGGCGGCGCCGCCTTCGCCGAATATGCGCTGGCCGACCACGGCCGGCTGTTTCGCACGCCCTCGAACATGAATTTCGACGAGGCCGCCACCCTCCCCGTCGCGCTCGCCACCATGCACAACGCCGTCGTCACCAACGGCGCGCTGCAGCCGGGCCAGAGCGTGATGATCCAGGGCGCGAGCTCCGGCGTCGGCCTGATGGCGATGCAGATCGCCAAGCTCAAGGGCGCCAAGTTCGTGGTCGGCTCCTCGACCGATGCCACCCGCCGCGGTCGCCTGAAGGAGTTCGGCGCCGACCTCGCGGTCGATTCCTCCGATCCCGGCTGGGTCGATCAGGTCCTGAAGGCAACCAATGGCGAAGGCGTCGACCTCATCGTCGACCAGGTGTCGGGCAAGGTCGCGAGCCAGAACCTCGCCGCCACCAAAATCAAGGGCCGCATCATCAATGTCGGCCGGCTGGGTGGCACCCGGGCCGAGTTCAATTTCGACCTGCATGCCGCGCGCCGCATCACCTATGTCGGCGTCACCTTCCGCACCCGCAGCATCGACGAAATCCGCGAGATTTTCGACGAGGTCCGCAAGGACATCTGGGGCGCCGTCGAATTGCGCAAGCTGCAACTGCCGATCGACAAGGTCTACAAGTTCGACGACATCGGCCAGGCCTTCGCGCACATGGAAGCCAACAAGCATCTCGGCAAGATCGTCGTGACGCTGTAGCGCTCTCGTGTCCCGGACGCGGCGCAGCGTTCTTCACGCGTGCTCCGCAGAGCCGGGACCCACTTTTCCCACACGGATGGGCCCCGGATCAGCAGCGCATCACGCCGCCAGCCTCTTGAGGCTCGAAGCTACTCGGCGTTGGCTATGCAGCCGGAATGAAGGTAATTCGGCCAGTCTCGCCGCGCTTACGATGCGGCTTTACCGTGATCTCCACATCCTGGTCGAATGCTGTGAGCATCCGCAGCAGCTTTTCCACCGAAACCAGCTTCAACTGGCCCCGCAGAAGTTTGGATAGGTCTGGCTGTTTCATTTCGACGAGCTTGGCCGTTGCGACTTGGGATAGTCCGCGTTCGGCGATCAGATGTTTCAACTGCACCACGAGCACAGCTTTGAGCTGATGTTCCTCGGCGTTAGGCAGGCCGAGATCAGCAAAAATATTGCCCGAGCCCTTGGTATGGGCAGGCAGCTTCTTCTTGGTGCTCATCATCGGTCTCCTTCTGTTGCTTTGTGGATGGCCTCGGCATCGCGGAGACGCTGCCGGATCAGGTCCACGTGTCTTTGCGGGGTAGCTATCCCCCTCGTCGATTTCTTTTGGAACGCGTGCAGGACGTATAGAACGCCCTCAAGCCGCGTTGTGTAGACGGCCCGATAGGTGTCGCCGTCGAAGTTGTCGCGAATCTCCAGAACCCCGGCAAAGCCCTTTAGAGGTTTAGTATTGCGTGGGTGCTCGCCGAGCTGCGCTTCAAAAAGGGACTGGCCGATTTCGCTCCGAACGGCCGCAGGAAAGGCCCTGAGGTCCTTTTGGCTCGAACCCACGAAAACAGCGGGTTTGATTGCGCGCAGTCGATCATTCACGGAATTATGGTAATATACCTATAATTTCCTGTCAAGGATTCTGGCCGGGACTCCGGTCAGGCTGCTGGCGATTCGCCCTGCGCGTGTTCGTTCAAATCCACAACCACATCAACGTGATGCCACCTCTCAGCCCACCAGAATTTCCGATTTACAGAAATTTTCTTGACGCCACCCCCAAATCACCTCTACATCCCTTCCCCATCCCGTCCCACCAAGAGGGGCGTTGGCCATCGTCACGAACGAGGGACGGGTTGCGGTGGACGCGGCAGCGTCGGGCGCGTGTGGTGGTCGCAGGGCGGGCTTATCGTCCGTGAGCGAACACAGCGCGCAGACGACCGGCGCCGGCTGCGTACGGCAAAACCGTGTGGTCCCGGCACCCGTTGCTGGTGTCAAGCCGGCTGAGGTGCGTCGACCCGACCGGGTCCGAACAATCCTTCAATCCGCCGGCGACGGAGGCAAAACGAATTCGTCTCCGGGGAGAGCTCGGCATAAGCCGTAAAACCATTGCGCAGGGAATGTCGGATGCTCTCCGCTGCCCTGTATGCTCGTGTGCGTCTCCACACTCCTTTGCACACGAGACCGCGGGTGCAGCGCGCACCCGGCATTCCCTGCGCCCTCTTTATTCGAGAGGTGCGGAAATTAGGATCAAACCTCGGGCGCTTCGTGCCGCGAGATCGCGAGAACACATTCGGTTGGTGGCAATCACGATTGCTCTAATGGGGGGAAAAAAAAAAAAAAAAAAAAAAAAGAGGGCAATCAGCGTCGATTGCTCTTAATTCGGAACAATTCGCAACAGACCGCTCCTGCAAGTGACTGGCGATTGCGCCTGAGATCGGCGCCTTGATGTTAACGGATGGGCTGATAAACGAACGCCCATGAGCGAACATGCCCACACCATCAAAACCCGCGTCGCGGCGATTTCGATCTTCGCCAGCGCCGGCATGGCCGCGGCCAAATTCGTGGTCGGCATCCCCATCGGCTGTCTGGCGCTGATTTCCGAAGCCCTGCACTGTTCGGTCGACGTGGTCGCGACCATCATCACCTGGATGGTGGTGCGGGTTTCCGACCGACCCGCGGACGAGGAGCATCATTACGGCCACGGCAAGCTCGAGAGCGTCTCCGCGCTCGGCGTCATCGCGATGCTCTACGTGCTGGCCGGCGGCATTCTGGTCGAATCCTACAGCCGCCTGCGCGAAGGCACGCCGCCGCCGACCGTCTCGGCCATCCCCTTCATCGTGCTGCTGGTCGACATCGCCGTGAATTTCTGGCGGGCGCGCGCGCTGCATCGGGCCGCGCGCGAGACCAGAAGCCAGGCGCTGGCCGCCGACGCGCTGCATTTCGCCTCCGACGTGCTTGGCTCGATCGCCGTCATCATCGGGCTTGCGCTCGCCGGCCTCGGCTATCGGTGGGGCGACGCTGCCGCCGCGATCGCGGTCGCCATCATGATCGCCGCTCCTTGGCCTGCGGCTGGCGCGCTCCACCGTCGAAACCCTGCTCGACCGCGCGCCGGAAGGCGCCTCGGAGAAAGCCCGCGACGCGATCGAGCAGGTGCCCGGCGTGGTCGGCGTCGAACGCCTGCGGGTCCGCATGGTCGGATCGACGCATTTCATCGACGCCATCGTCCAGGTGCCGCGCACCTATCCGATCGACCGCGTCGACGAGATCAAGCGCAAGGTGCAGGCGGCGGTCAGCGCCGCGCTCGGCGATGCCGATGTGACCTTCACCGCGGTGCCGGTCGCGCGCGACAATGAGAGCGTGCGCGAGCGCATCATGGTGATCGCGCGCAATTCCGGCCTCGCCGTGCACCATGTCACCGTGCACGACCTCGGCGGCAAGCTCATCGTCAGCATCGACCTCGAGGTCGACGGCGAGATGACGCTGACGGCGGCGCACGACATCGCCCACGCCCTGGAACGCAACATCCGCGACGAGTTCGGCGAGGACGTCGAGGTCGACACCCATATCGAGCCGCTGGAGCCGGAATTGCCTGTCGGCACCGACGCCGCACCCGACCGCGTCGAGACCATCCGGGCGGCGCTGTCGCGCTTTGCCGCCGACACCGCGATCCATGACATCCATAACGTGCGGGTGCGCGATACCGACGCCGGCGAAATCGTCAACTTCCATTGCCGCGCCGCGCCGTCGATGAGCGTGATCAAGGTGCACGAGAATGTCGACGAGATCGAGCGCGCGCTGCGCCGCGCCTTCCCGACCGTGAAGCGCGTCATCAGTCACGCCGAGCCGCCGCACGCCTGACGCGACAGCGACGCGCCGCGTTCCTGTTTCGGACTCAAATTCTTCCGTGATTTCACGCGACCGATTCTCGTTGGACAAGATTTATTCGCGTTAACGAATTGTTGACTCTCGACAGCCCGCAAAAACTGGATTCAAATCACTGTGATTCGGAAGCTGCGTGGGGTTCTTCCGAACGGCGTGTAATGAATTTCCGTGGGGGACTAAGGCATGGCGCGTGCGCATGCGGCGAACGCGTGCGTCCAATCCGATTCGATCAAGGGATTGGCGCAATCGATCGCGAAGCCAGCCTACCACAGGCTGTTGATCGCGGAGCCGGCGCTCCGCCGCGCCGTGCCCACACTGATCATCGCCTTCCTGATCACGATCTGCCTCGGCGCCTTCGTGCAGGTGGTCGACCAGACCGGCAGAAGCGCGCCGCCACCAAGCGCGACCTGGCGGCGCTGGCCGACTATGCTGGCCGAGCGGATCGATCGCCTCGCCTCGGCCCGGCAGGAGCGCCTCGACCAATATCGAGCGCCTGCAATGCCTGCTGCCCGATCTCATGCCGTCATGGGGCATCTGCGCCGGCCGGCACATCATCGTCATCGGCGCCCGACCGCCACATTCTCGCCCGCCTCCCGATCGAAGTCGAGCCTCGGCGAGACCGATCGGCATTCTCGACGCGATCAGCTCGGCGCAGTTGATTGCCGCGCCCAGCCTGCAGGGCAAGATCGCCGACATGACGCTGCCGAACGGCAACGGCGCGCTGGCGACCTCGCAACTCATCAAGGCGCTGCCGGGCCAGGTCATCGTGATCCAGGAAAGGCTCGAGCCGATCTGGGGATCGGATGCGGCGCTGTCGGTGACGCTGTCGGCCACCACCGGCTTTGTCGTGCTGATCCTCGGCTTCGCATTCCACTGGCAATCGACCCGCGCCCGCGAGGGCGATCTGATCAACGACGCCGTGCGCGGCCGCATCGATACCGCGCTCAACCGCGGCCGCTGCGGACTGTGGGACTGGGACCTGTCGCGCGGCCGGATCTTCTGGTCGCACTCGATGTTCACCATGCTCGGGCTCGAGAACCGCAGCGACCTCCTCACCTTCGGCGAGGTCAACGCGCTGGTGAAGTCCGACGACATCGATCTGTTCGAGATCGCCGACCAGTCTGATCTCCGGCGAGATCGATTACATCGACCAGACCTTCCGCATGCAGCACACCGACGGCCACTGGATCTGGCTGCGCGTGCGCTGCGAGCTCAGCCACGGCGCGAGCGATGCCGGCTTGCACCTGATCGGCATCGCCGTCGACATCACCGAGCAGAAGAGCCTCGCGGAGAAGACCGTCGAGGCCGACCTGCGGCTGCGCGACGCGATCGAGACCATCCCGGAAGCCTTCGTGCTCTGGGACGCGAGCAACCGCCTGGTGCTCTGCAATTCGCACTTCCAGCGGCTGCACAAGCTGCCGGAGACTCGGCGGTCATTCCCGGCACCTCCTACGAGACCGTGATCGAGGTCGGCAGCATGCCGGAGGTGCGCACCCGGCTGCACGAAGCCGCCAACCAGGCGCCGGGCGCGCGCACCTTCGAGGCGCAGCTCGACGACGGCAGCTGGCTGCATATCAGCGAGCGCCGCACCAAGGACGGCGGCTACGTTTCGGTCGGCACCGACATCACCCGCATCAAGGAACACGAGCAGAAGCTGGTCGACAACGATCTGCGCCTGCGCGCCACCGTGATCGATCTGAAGCGCTCGCAGGCCGCGCTGGAACGCCAGGCGATCGAACTCGCCGACCTCGCCGAGAAATACTCCAGGGAAAAGACCCGCGCCGAGGAAGCCAACCAGACCAAATCGAAATTCCTCGCCAATATGAGCCACGAGCTGCGCACGCCGCTCAACGCCATCATCGGCTTCTCCGAGATCATGGAGAGCGGCATGTTCGGCGCGCTCGGCTCGGAGAAATACCAGGAATATTGCCACGACATCCTGACCAGCGGGCACTATCTGCTCGAGGTGATCAACGACATCCTCGACATGTCCAAGATCGAGGCCGGCCGCATGAAGCTCGACATGGAGCCGCTCGATCTCTCCAGGACGCTCGCGGAATCGCTGCGCGTGGTCTCCGGCCGCGCCGACGACAAGAAGCTGGTGCTCGACGCGGACATCGAGCAGACCATCTCCGTGGTGGCCGATCGCCGCGCCACCAAGCAGATCCTGGTCAACCTGCTTTCCAACGCCGTGAAATTCACGCCCGACGGCGGCAAGGTCGTGGTGCGCAGCCGGCTGACTCGCCGATCGATCGTGCTGCTGATCGCCGACACCGGCATCGGCATCGCGCCGCATTCGCTGGAGCGGCTCGGCCGGCCGTTCGAGCAGGTCGAGAGCCAGCTCACCAAGACCTATCACGGCTCGGGCCTGGGACTTGCGATCGCGCGCTCGCTGACCCAGCTGCACGGCGGATCGATGCGGCTGCGCTCGAAGCTCGGCGCCGGCACCGTGGTCTGCGTCTCGCTGCCGCGCGATCCGCGCGACAGCCGCCCGGAAATTCCAGCGGCGGCCGCCTGACGCGGTCGCCGCAGACTGATTAGATTTCAAACAGAATCGGGGTGGGCAAAGGTGCCCACCATTCAGGACGATGCCGTCGATGGTGGGCACGGCGAACGGCTTTGCCACCCTACAATCTAACGCCCGTTCGTGCTCTCCACGGTGTCCGATCAACTGATCTCACGTCTGCAGCGTCGGCGCGACTTCGCGCGCGATCTGCACCAGCGCTGCGATCAGCGGCGTCATCGGGTCGCGCTGCGGAATCACCATCCCGATACTGTAGCTCACGACGGGATCGACGATCGGGATGCTGCGGACCACGTCCGAAAGCCCCAGCGTTTCCGCGAGCTTTGCCGGCATCACGCTGGCCCAGCGCCCGGTCTTCACATGGGTATACAGCACGAGCAGCGAATTCGACGTCAGCGTCGGCGTCGCTTCGGCGCCGACCGAGTTCAGCGCGCGATCGATGATGCGCCGGTTCTGCATGTCCGGCGTCAGCAGGCACAGCGGCACCTGCCCCACTTCCTTCCAGGTCACCTGCTCGCGATCGCCGAACATGCCGTCCGGCGAGGTCAGCAGGCGATAGCTCTCATTGTAGAGCGGGATGGTGCGCACCTTGCCGATCGGCTCGTTCTCGATATAGGTCAGCCCGGCATCGACCTCGAGATTTTCCAGCAGGCCGAGCACGTCGGACCGAGGTGCAGGACACGATGCGGAAACGCACGTCCGGATGCCGCGCGCGAAACGGCGTCGTCAGCGAGGCGACCATGCCGAGCACGGTGGGGATCGCCGCGATCGCGATTTCGCCGGAAAGCTTGTCCTTGAGTCGAGTTGATCTCCTGGCGCATCGCGCGGGTGTCGCCGACGATGCGCCGCGCCCAGTCCAGCGCCCGCTCGCCTTCGGGCGTAAAGCCCTGGAAGCGCGAGCCGCGCTGCACCAGCATCACGCCGAGAATTTCCTCGAGCTGCTTGAGGCTGGTCGACATGGTCGGCTGCGTGACGCCGCAGGCCTCCGCGGCCCGCCCGAAATGCCGCTCCTTGGCCAGCGCCAGCAGAAGTTCAAGCTTGTCGATCAAACGGCGAGCCTTTTCGGGATTTCCGGTTAGCGAATTGTCACGAATATCACGGCACCAGTGCGGCCAATACCGCCAAAAGACGCAGACGAGGCGCGTGCTTTTGACGCTCATAGCATTTTCCTATCGTGCGATTTCACTATCCAATTAATCGCCATTCCGCTATCGCAGCATGAGACAGCTTTATTGATGTTTAGAACGATTCCAATACTTATCGGAGAGCGCAAAACTCCTGATCGAGAAAGTAGATGATCGTCGCCTTACGAACCGTGGGATGAGCAGCGCGGCGCCGAGATCATCGCCGAGCATAGCGGACTCGAAGGCGCGACGCTGGTGATCCTGCACGCGCTGCAGGAAGCGTTCGGCTACGTGCCGGAGCCCGCCATTCCGATGGTCGCGTCCGCGCTCAATCTGTCGCGCGCCGAGGTCCATGGCGTCTTCACCTTCTACCATGATTTCCGCAAGCAGCCGGCCGGCCGGCATGTGCTGAAACTGTGCCGCGCCGAAGCCTGCCAGGCCGCGGGCGGCGATGCGCTCGCGGCGCGCGCGGAAGCCAAGCTCGGCATCGCCATCGGCAACACCACGGCCGATGAGCGCGTCACGCTGGAGCCGATCTATTGCCTCGGTCTTTGCGCCACCGCGCCGTCGGCGATGCTGGACGGCCGCCTGGTCGGGCGGCTTGACGAAGCGCGCATCGACGCGCTGGTCGCGGAGGCGCAGCGATGAAAATGCGGATTTTCGTTCCTCGCGATGCCGGCGCGGTCGCGGTCGGCGCCGACGATGTCGTTGGCGCTCGAGCAGGCCGCCGACAAAGCGCGACCTGCCGATCGAGATCATCCGAACCGGATCGCGCGGGCTTTATTGGCTGGAGCCGATGGTCGAGGTGGCGACGCTGAAGGGCCGCGTGGCGTTCGGCCCGGTAAGCCCGGCTGACGTGCCTTCCCTGCTCGACGCGATGGCGTCCAATGGCCCGCATCCGCTGCGGCTCGGCCTCGCCGAAGAAATTCCCTGGCTGAAGCGGCAGACCCGCCTGACCTTCGCGCGCTGCGGCGTCATCGATCCGCGCTCGGTCGACGACTACCGCGCCCATGGCGGCTACAAGGGCCTGGAGCGCGCGCTGACGCTGACCTCGGACGCGATCCTCGCCGACGTCACGGCATCGGGACTGCGCGGCCGCGGCGGCGCCGGTTTTCCGACCGGCATCAAATGGAAGACGGTGGCGCAGACCAGCGCCGACCGCAAATACATCGTCTGCAACGCCGACGAAGGCGACAGCGGCACCTTCGCCGACCGCATGATCATGGAAGGCGATCCCTTCGTCGTGATCGAAGGCATGACGATCGCCGGCATCACCGTCGGCGCCACCAAGGGCTACATCTACATCCGCTCGGAATATCCGCATGCCGTCGAGGCGATGAACGCGGCGATCGCTGCGGCCAAGCGCGCGCGGCTATCTCGGCGCACGCATCGGCGGCTCGGCCCACAGCTTCGATCTCGAAGTCCGCGTCGGCGCCGGCGCCTATGTCTGCGGCGAAGAGACCTCGCTGCTGGAAAGCCTCGAAGGCCGCCGCGGCCTCGTCCGCGCCAAGCCGCCGCTGCCGGCGCATAAGGGCCTGTTCGGCAAGCCGACCGTGATCAACAACGTGCTGTCGTTCGCCGCGATCCCCTTCATCCTCGCCGGCGGCGCCAAGGCCTATGCCGATTTCGGCATGGGCCGCTCGCGCGGCACGATGCCGATCCAGCTCGCCGGCAACATCAGATATGGCGGCCTGTTCGAGACCGCCTTCGGCGTCACGCTCGGCGAACTCGTCGACGACATCGGCGGCGGCACCTTCACCGGCCGCCCGGTGCGCGCGGTGCAGGTCGGCGGTCCGCTCGGCGCCTATTTCCCGCGCGCGCTGTTCGATACGCCGTTCGACTACGAGGCCTTTGCGGCGCGCGACGGCCTGATCGGCCATGGCGGCATCGTGGTGTTCGACGACAGCGTCGACATGGCGAAGCAGGCGCGCTTTGCGATGGAATTCTGCGCCATCGAATCCTGCGGCAAGTGCACGCCCTGCCGGATCGGCTCGACCCGCGGCGTCGAGACCATCGACAAGATCCGCCGCGGCGAACGCGTCGCGGAAAACCTCGCCGTGGTCGAAGACCTCTGCAACACCATGAAATTCGGCTCGCTCTGCGCGCTCGGCGGTTTCACGCCCTACCCCGTGATGAGCGCGCTGAAACATTTCCGGGAAGATTTCGGCCCGGCGCCGACGCGCCTGCAGGCCGCGGAATAAAGGAGAATCGCCATGTCGCTGATCCAGGAAACCGATTTCGGAACCCCGCGCTCCAAATCCGAGACGATGGTCACGCTCACCATCGACGGCAAGAGCGTCACGCGTGCCCGAAGGCACCTCGATCATGCGCGCGGCGATGGAAGCCGGCACGCAGATCCCGAAACTCTGCGCCACCGACATGGTCGACGCGTTCGGCTCCTGCCGGCTGTGCCTGGTCGAGATCGAGGGCCGCGCCGGCACGCCGGCCTCCTGCACCACGCCGGCCATGCCGGGCCTCGTGGTCCACACCCAGACCGAACGGCTGAAGAAGCTGCGCAAGGGCGTGATGGAGCTCTACATCTCCGACCATCCGCTGGACTGCCTGACCTGCGCCGCCAATGGCGATTGCGAATTGCAGGACATGGCGGGCGCGGTCGGCCTGCGCGACGTGCGCTACGGCTATGAAGGCGAGAACCACGTGTTCGCCAAGTCCGCACGGCGCAGGCCAATGCGGCCTGGATGCCGAAGGACGAATCCAATCCCTATTTCACCTACGATCCCTCGAAATGCATCGTCTGCTCGCGCTGCGTCCGCGCCTGCGAGGAAGTGCAGGGCACCTTTGCGCTGACGATTTCCGGCCGCGGTTTCGACAGCCGCGTCTCGCCCGGCATGAGCGAGAGCTTCCTCGGCTCCGAATGCGTCTCCTGCGGCGCCTGCGTGCAGGCCTGCCCGACCGCGACGCTGACCGAAAAATCCGTGATCGAGATCGGCCAGCCCGAGCATTCGGTGGTCACGACCTGCGCCTATTGCGGCGTCGGCTGCGCCTTCAAGGCGGAGATGCGCGGCGAGGAAGTCGTGCGCATGGTGCCGTACAAGGACGGCAAGGCCAATCGCGGCCATTCCTGCGTCAAGGGCCGCTTCGCCTGGGGCTACACCACCCACAAGGAGCGCATCCTCAAGCCGATGATCCGCGAGAAGATCAGCGATCCCTGGCGCGAAGTGTCGTGGGACGAAGCGTTCAACTTCGCCGCTGCCGAAGTTCAAGCGCATCCAGGCCAAATATGGCCGCGACGCCATCGGCGGCATCACCTCGTCCCGCTGCACCAATGAAGAAACCTATCTGGTGCAGAAGCTGATCCGCGCCGGCTTCGGCAACAACAATGTCGATACCTGCGCCCGCGTCTGCCATTCGCCGACCGGCTACGGCCTGTCGACCACCTTCGGCACCTCGGCCGGCACCCAGGATTTCGACTCGGTCGAACATACCGACGTCGTCATGATGATCGGCGCCAATCCGGCCGCCGCCCATCCGGTGTTCGCCTCGCGCCTGAAGAAGCGGCTGCGCCAGGGCGCCAAGCTGATCGTGATCGATCCGCGCCGCACCGAAATGGTGGAATCGCCGCATGTCAAGGCGCTGCACCTGCCGCTGATGCCCGGCACCAACGTCGCCGTGCTCACCGCGCATGGCCCATGTCATCGTCACCGAGGGCCTCGTCGACGAAGCCTTCGTGCGCGAGCGCTGCGACTGGAGCGAGTTCGAGGACTGGGCGGCCTTCGTCGCGCTGCCGAAGAACAGCCCGGAAGCGACCGCGATCATGACCGGCGTCGATCCGAAGGAACTGCGCGAAGCGGCGCGGCTGTTCGCCACCGGCGGCAACGGCGCGATCTATTACGGCCTCGGCGTCACCGAGCACAGCCAGGGCTCGACCACGGTGATCGCGATCGCCAACCTCGCGATGGCGACCGGCAATATCGGCCGCCCCGGCGTCGGCGTGAACCCGCTGCGCGGCCAGAACAACGTGCAGGGCTCCTGCGACATGGGCTCGTTCCCGCACGAACTGCCGGGCTATCGCCACATCTCGGGCGATGCGGTGCGCGAGCAGTTCGAGGCGATGTGGAACGTCAAGCTCAACCCGGAGCCGGGCCTGCGCATTCCCAACATGTTCGACGCCGCGATCGAAGGCACCTTCATGGGCCTCTACGTGCAGGGCGAGGACATCCTGCAGTCCGATCCCAACACCAAGCATGTGGTGGCGGCGCTGTCGGCGATGGAATGCGTCATCGTCCACGACCTCTTCCTCAACGAGACCGCGAACTACGCCCACGTGTTCCTGCCGGGCTCGACCTTCCTGGAGAAGGACGGCACCTTCACCAACGCCGAGCGGCGCATCCAGCGCGTGCGCAAGGTGATGACGCCGCGCAACGGCTACGCCGACTGGGAAGTCACCATCGGCCTCGCCAAGGCGATGGGCTTCGAGATGAACTACAACCACCCGTCCGAGATCATGGACGAGATCGCGGCGCTGACGCCGACCTTCGCCGGCGTCTCCTACGCCAAGCTCGATGAACTCGGCTCGGTGCAATGGCCCTGCAACGAGAAGGCGCCGGAGGGCACGCCGGTCATGCATATCGGCGGCTTCGTGCGCGGCAAGGGCAAGTTCGTCATCACCGAATATGTCCCGACCGACGAGCGCACCGGGCCGCGCTTCCCGCTGCTGCTGACCACCGGGCGCATCCTCAGCCAGTACAATGTCGGCGCGCAGACCCGCCGCACCGAAAACGTCGTCTGGCACGACGAGGACCGGCTCGAAATCCATCCCCACGATGCCGAGCAGCGCGGCGTGCGCGACGGCGACTGGGTCAGGCTCGCAGAGCCGCGCCGGCGAGACCACCTTGCGCGCGCTGATCACCGATCGCGTCGCGCCGGGCGTGGTCTACACCACCTTCCACCACCCGGACACCCAGGCCAACGTCATCACCACGGAGTATCTCCGACTGGGCCACCAACTGCCCGGAATACAAGGTCACGGCGGTGCAGATCTCGCCGTCGAACGGCCCGTCCGAATGGCAGAAGGCCTATGACGAGCAGGCCCGCCACTCGCGCCGCATCGCGCCCGGCTGGAGGCCGCGGAGTAGCCGATGCACGATCCGGTCCGCACCGTCGATCGCCAGGCCTGGCGCGATGGCCGTCTCAGCGAGGGCACGCGGCTGATCCCGGAAGAGACCGCGCTGGCGCTGACCTATAACGGCGGCACCTACGCCGTGATGATGGGCACGCCGCAGGATCTGCGAGGATTTCGCGGTCGGCTTCAGCCTCAGCGAAGGCATCGTGCAATCGCCCGATGAGATCTCTCGCTCGACATCGTCGAGCTCGACGACGGCATCGAGCTGCGGATGTGGCTCGTCGCCGGACAAGGCCGCACTCGTCTGAGCGAGCGGCGGCGGCATATCGCGGGCCCGACCGGCTGCGGCATCTGCGGCATCGAATTCGATCGCCGAGGCCGTGCGCCCCGCCGCCATCGTGCGCAACGGGCCGTTCGCTTCTCGCCGCGCGAGATCATGGCGGCGATGGCGGCGCATCGCGCCGCTGCAGACGATCAACATCGAAACCCGCGCGGTGCATGCCGCGGCGTTCTGGACGCCGGCGCGCGGCATCGTCGCGCTGCGCGAGGACGTCGGCCGCCACAACGCGCTGGACAAGCTGGCCGGCGCGCTGGCGCACGCAGAGGATCACGGCAAGCGAAGGCATGGTGCTGCTGACCAGCCGCGTCTCGGTCGAGATGGTGCAGAAGACCGCCGCGATCGGCGCGCCGCTGATGGTCGCGGTCTCGGCGCCGACCGCGCTCGCGGTGCGGATGGCGGAGGCCGCCGGCATCACGCTTGTCGCCATCGCCCGCGCCGACGGCTTTGAAGTCTTCACCCATCCCGAGCGCATCGCGCGCGGATGCGTCGCAGCCACAGGAGGCCGCAGATGTCGATCGTCGCCTGACCGCCTGGTCTACATGGCCAACCAGATCGGCAAGTTCTTCCAGAGCCAGGGCCACGACAAGGCGGTGCCGGGCATCGCCGAACACATCAGGAAGTTCTGGGATCCGCGGATGCGCAAGGCGATCTTCGCGCATCTCGACGCCGGCGGCGCGGGCCTCGACCCGAACGTCCGCGAAGCGCTCGAGACGCTGAAGAGCTGGCGGGGAGAGCGACTGACACCGGCGAGATATGCGAGCTAGGCTCGCGACCCTCCTACCATAGCGCGCTTCCTGAAACACCCGCCGCACCTCGGCCTGGGTTTCCTTCACCGCGCCTGCAGCGACGAGAAGTCCGGGGCGTCGCCGGCGCGCGCCATGACCTGCAGGAGATCTTCGCCCGCGGTTTCCGGATTGAACTTGTCGCTGACGCAGAGCCGCAGGATCTGCGTCAGGTCGTGATAGAGCCGCGCCGCCGAGCGCAGAATTTCCGCCTCGGCGGCGGCAGCACGCCGAGCCGCGCGGCATTGTCGAGCACATCGAGCGTGTTGACGTCGAGAATATCCGGCTTCTCGGCGGCATGAACGAGTTGCAGATATTGCGCGATGAAATCGATATCGACGAGGCCGCCGGCGGCATATTTCAGGTCCCAGGGATCGTCCTCGCCCTTCTCCTGCGCGATCGCGCGGCGCATGTCGGCGACATCGGTGGCGATGCCGACGGCATCGCGCGGCCGCGTCAGCACCTCGCGAATGACCTTTTCGATCCGCGTCGCGAAACTCCGGCGACGCCGAAATCACCCGCGCCCGCGTCAGCGCCATGTGCTCCCAGGTCCAGGCCTCGCTTTCCTGATATTCGGCAAAGGAATCGATGTGCGACGCCACCGGGCCCGCTCGGCCCGAGGGCCGCAGCCGCATGTCGATGTCATAAAGCACGCCGTAATTGGTCCGCGTCGTGAACGCGCTGATCAGCCGCTGGGTGAAGCGCGCGAAATATTGCGCGCCCTGCAGCGGCCGTTCGCCGTCGGAATCCGGATGCTCGGCATCGAAATCATACAGCAGGATCAGATCGAGATCGGAGGACGCGGTCATCTCGCGGCTGCCGAGCCGGCCCATCGCCAGGATCGCGGTCTCCTGCCCCTTGATGCGGCCGTGCTGGGCCGCGAAGCGCTCGGTGACGAGGCCATGCACGGTGTGGACGATGCCTTCGGCGACGTCGGCAAAGGCGGTGCCCGCCTGCTGCGCCGAGACGGTGCCGGACAGGATCCGCGTGCCGATCAGGAACAGGCTCTCCTGACCGAACAGCCGCAGCCGATCGAGAAACTCCTCGTAGGAATCCGCATCCTTCAGCGTCGCCGCCAGCCGCGCGGACAGTTCGCGCTGGTCCGGCATCGCGCCGAAGAAGCGCGGATCGATCAGGCCGTCCATGATCTGCGGCTGCCGCGCCAGCATGTCGCCGAGCCGTGGCGCCGCGCCCAGCATCAGCGCCACCAGCGCGACGAGGTCGCGGTTCTGGCTGAGCAGCGTGATCAGCCGACCGCCGCGTTGCAGCGCCTGCAGAAAGTGGTCGAAGGCCACAACCGCGCGGTCGGGCTCCTCGGCATGCGCGAGGCCATCGATCAGCGCCGGCACGAACTCGACGAAGGCAGCTCCGGGTCGTTTCCGTCCGGAACACGCGATAGTCGCCGGCCATCCAATGCTGCACCGTCTCCGCCACCGTGATCGGCTTCTTGAAGCCGAGCGTGGTCAGATGTGTCGAGCAGCCGCGGATCGTCAGGGCCGGCGCCGTAGTCGATCTCCGGCAGTTTCGCGGTGCCGGCCGGATCGCCCTCGAACAGCTTGGCGTAATGCCCCTGCACGATGTTGAGATGCCGCAGCAGATCCTCGGCGAACGCCGCGCGGCTCGTCATAGCCAAAGAAGCGCGCAAAGCGCTCCACCGCCTCGGCGCTCGTCGGGCAGCGAATGGGTCTGCTCGTCGGCGACCATCTGCAGCCGGTGCTCGACCCGGCGCAGGAACTGGTAGGCCGCGGTCAGTTCGTCGCGCGCCTGCGAAGGTGATCCAGTTGCTCGAGGCCAGCACGATCAGCGCCTCGAGCGTCGGCCGCACCCGCAATTCGGGATGCCGGCCGCCGGCGATCAATTGCTGGGTCTGCGCGAAGAACTCGATCTCGCGGATGCCGCCGCGCCCGATCTTGACGTTGTGGCCCTCGACCGCGATCTCGCTCTGGCCGCGATAGGTCTGCATCTGCCGCTTCATGTCGTGGACGTCGGCGAGCGCGGCGAAGTCGAGATGCTTGCGCCAGACGAACGGCGCGAGCTCGGCGATCAGCGCCTCGCCGGCCTTGCAGGTCGCCGGCGCAGGGCCGCGCCTTGATCATGGCGGCGCGCTCCCAGGTCCGGCCTTCCCGCTCGTAATAATGCAGCGCCGCGTCGGTCGAGATCGCGACCTGCGTCGAGGCCGGATCCGGCCGCAGCCGCAGATCGACGCGGAACACGTAGCCGTCGCCGGTGCGCTGCTGCAGCAGCCGCGCCAGCGCCTGCGTGACGCGCACGAAGAACGGCTGCGGCTCGATGTCGCGCGCAAGCGTCGGCGCCGCCGGATCGAAAAACACGATCAGATCGATGTCGCTGGAATAGTTCAGTTCGCCCGCGCCCATCTTGCCCATGGCGAGCACGATCAGGCCGCTGCTCTCCTCCGGCGCGTCGGTACTGGCGGCGACAGCCGCC
>CAVUCB010000034.1:0-53602 GCA_963739755.1 uncultured Alphaproteobacteria bacterium
CAACTGATTGCTTAGCCGCCGTGACGCTGGCGCTTTTCATCACCGCCGGCTTTGTTTGCGCCGCAGCGTTCGTTTCGTGCTGGAGAATTACGGCCCGGTCGCGGCCTGTCTTGCGGGCGCTGGTATATCCCTGCTCGTGGCGGCAATCGCCGGAGCAATCTACGCCGTCCGCAAGCGGCAGATCGCGGCGCGCGCCCGGCAGCGTGCCAGCACAACGGCGCAGCTCTTCGCCGACCCCGTGGTGTTGGCAACAGGCTCGCAGATCATCCGGGCCATCGGCGTAAGCGGCTGATCCCGCTGCTCGCCATCGGCGGCGTGGCGCTCGGATTTTTGGCGAGCCGGAGCGCCGCGCAGGACGAGGCGCAGGCGGAATAGGACTAGTCTCAAGCTCTTAAGCACACTGTCGTCCCGGCGAAAGCCCTGACCCATAGCCCCAGGCCGATGTGGTTGCGAAGGACGTCGTCCCGCAGTTTTCGCTACAGGACAGATTCCGCGGTATGGGTCCCGGCTTTCGCCGGGACAACATAAAGCGGTGAACGACGACATGGAGCGGTGCTCAGGTCACGCAGCGGCCGGGAGCCAGCTTGCGTGCTACTTCAGTCAGGACGCTGACCACGGGCTCGCAGGCGACCATCGGCTTGCTCTTGGCCCGACTTCATCGGAAGCAGAAAGCGACGGATGCGCGGTCCCGCGCGCTTCCCTGGTCAGGGGAATGCGAACGAGGTATCGGGAAGATCCACGGGCCTGAAGGCAATCGTCTGGAGCCGCGTCACGGGTGCAGCGACGATGCCGCGGTCGGCCTTGGCGGCGCGGTTGACGGTCTCGCCCGGCGTGCCGGACAGGAGCGACATGGCGAGATCGTGACCGGAGGCGAACTGCATCGCACCCAGCGTCAACGAAACGGCGGCGGCAGCAATAATGACTTTCATCAGACCTTGCATGGCGAAAGTCCCCCGACCCATGGCGGATAGTCACTAACAACAGCTCCTCAACGTTGGTCGCGGGAACCGGGTTCTTGGTCGGGCGATCACTTAACCGTGTGCAAAAAAAATTATGAAAAAATTCACGCATGCGGAACGACTTCAGCCGCCAGAGAGTCATTTTGCCAGCCGGTTATTCCCCCCTGCCCCATTGACCGGCGACGTAGGGCGCGGCTGCGGTGATGCCAGCCGCGCCCTGCTTTTTTGATTCCGCAACCCAACAGCTACGCGCTGGCCCCGACCACCGAAAAAACCGGCGCGCTCATCGCGCGCCGGTCCGTACGTGGACACCACGTCACTCTATCCGACATCCGACGTAACTCAGGACGCCGCCGCCCTTGGCGCGCGGTTCCGCGAGTTGCGCTGGAAGAACAGCGCCTGGCTGGCGACCGCCGAGACCATCGCCGGCTGGAACGGCTTGGAGATCAGGAACGCCGGTTCCGGCCGCTCGCCGGTCAGGAAGCGCTCGGGATAGGCGGTGATGAACACCACCGGGACCTCGAAGGTCTGCAGCAGCTCGTTGACCGCATCGAGGCCGGAACTGCCGTCGGCGAGCTGGATGTCGGCCAGGATCAGGCCCGGCTTCTTGTTCTTGGCGAGCGCCACCGCGTCGGAATGGGTGCGCGCGACGCCGATGACATTGTGGCCGAGATTCCTCACCAGGCTTTCCAGATCCATCGCGATGAAGGTCTCGTCCTCGATGATCAGGACGTCGGTCGCGATCTCGGCGGCCATTTCGCGGCCGGCGGCGTCGGCGAGCTGGCGGGTCTCGGCGACGTCAGTGCCGAGAATGAAGGCCACTTCCTCCTCCGAAAAACCCTCCAGCGACAGCAGCAGGAAGGCCTGGCGCGGCAGCGGCGTGATGTTGGACAGCCGGCGCTCCGGCGGCATCGGCAGCGTCGTCACATCGGGATCGTCGTTGAGCGAGACCGAGTTCCAGATCTGGGTGAACAGGCGGAACAAGCCGGCCCGCGGCCCGTGCTGCTCGTCGAGCAGCGAGGGGTCCTGCAGCAAGGCCTCGAGCATGGCGCCGACATAGGCGTCGCCCGATGCCTGGTTTCCCGTCAGGGCCCGGGCATAGCGCCGCAACAGCGGCAAATGTTCAGCAACAAGCTGTGATCGGGACATCCCCACTCCATCCTTATCTTGGGCCAAACGTCCGATGCCGGGGCTGGCCCGGTTTCCCCTGTCGTGCTGATCTACGCCCGACCAGAGAAAAGTTCCCGGATTCGCGGAACTTTCGGCGCGGCTCCGCATTAGGCTCCCGATACGCGAGAACGCCTCCAAGCTACGAGAAAAATTCCTTGAAACTCAGGGACTTAACTCTCGGGGAAACGTGGAACAGGTCATGAAAGATGAAAGTCGCAAGAGTGCCCACCGGCAAGCAGGGCGGCCTCAACGCCGAGATTCAGTCCAGAATCGGTCATCAACTCCGCGCGATGTACGACGATGTCGTGCGCCAAGGCGTTCCCGACCGTTTCGCGGAACTGATCCGGAAGCTGGATGCGCCCGAGCGCACGTCCCCAATGGAAGACGCGGGCGACCATCGGCAAAAACGACGGGAGGGATAATGCCTCTCACCGACTCGCTTCGAGACGACATTCTGGCGGCGGTGCCGAGCCTGCGCGCGTTCGCGATCTCGCTCAGCGGCAACGGCGACCGCGCCGACGATCTGGTGCAGGAGACGCTGTTGCGCGCGATTGCCAATATCGACTCGTTCCAGCCCGGCTCCAATCTGCCGGCGTGGCTGTTCACGATCCTGCGCAACCTGTTCCGCTCCGACTACCGCAAGCGGCGGCGCGAGGTCGAGGACGCCGACGGCAACTATGCCAAGACGCTGAAGACCCAGCCGGCGCAGAGCGCGCATCTGGAGTTCGAGGAGTTCCGCGCCGCGCTCGAAAAGCTTCCGCAGGACCAGCGCGAAGCGTTGATCCTGGTCGGCGCCTCCGGCTTCTCCTACGAGGACGCCGCGACGATCTGCGGCTGCGCGGTCGGCACCATCAAGAGCCGCGTCAATCGCGCGCGCTCGAAGCTCGCCGCGCTGCTCTATGTCGACGGCGCCGAGGATTTCGGTCCCGACGAGACGGTGCGCGCCGTGATCGGCGGCAATGGCGGCTGATGTCGTCGGTGAATCGACGACGGCACTCGTCCCGTGCGCAGGCCGCGAGCGTGACTCAGGACGGTTGCGCGAAGATCGTCGCCAGACGATGGTACGGAAATTCGCGGTATGGTCTCGGCTCCGCCGGGACGACGATCGAGTTTGCCGCCGTCGACGTTCTACGCTTCGGCTTCACCGGCGCCGAGAATTGTTCGGTGCGGTCGCGCTCGGTCATGTCGACGACGGTCTCCATCGGCGCGGTCAGTTCGTAGACATAGCTCACATCGGTGAAATAGCGCTTCGACGTGCCGCCCAGCGCCTCCGGCGCGACGCGGTCGAGCAGGATCAGGCCGAAATCGCTGATCCGCGCCGGCGCGTCGCCTCGCTGGTGTTGAACTCCTCCCAGCGGAAATGAAAGACGTCATCGGGCTCTTCGCCGGTGACTTCCCAATTGCGCGACGATGTGCGGGTGCTTGCCGACCAGCGAAAGCCCTTCATCGGAATGCGACGCCAGCTCGAAGAACAACAGCGACAGGCTTTGCGCCGCACGCGCGCTGACCGCGATGTCCGGCCCGCTGACCGCGATGCGGTCGGCATGCGGAATGGCGCGCGCTTCGAACAGGCCCTTCAGCTTGACGCCCTGCCACTGGCTTTCGCTGAGCAGCGAGACCACGTTCGACATGGCGTGGATGCGGCCGATCAGGAGTTCGCGCGCGACATCGATGTCGGCGCCGTGGCGCAGCGTGCGGGTCACGATCGACTGGATCACCGCCAGGATGTTCTTGACGCGATGATTGAGCTCGTCGATCACGGCGGTCAGCCGGCGCTCGAAGCCGATCCGCACCTGGATTTCGCGGCTGAGCCGCAGATTGTTGTAGGCGACATAGCCGAACAGGCCGCAGACGATGCCGGTCAACGCAAGGCCGATCGCTGCCGACGATGGCCGCGGTCTGCTCGGCGCGCCTGGCCGCATTGGTCTTGGCGTAATAGCCGAGCGACCAGTCGCGATTGCCGAAGCGTGACGGTGCGCGTCGACCGACGGCGCGGGCCCGTCCGGCTTCACCGTCCGCGCGGTGACGACGCCCTGGTCGTTGGCGACAGTTCGCCATCGGCGCTGCGCGGATCCTTCAGCGCGACCGAGAACAGCGACAGATCGTCGTTGGTCAGCATCAGCGAGCGAGCTCGTAGGAGAATGTCACGAAGCCCGCCGGCGCGAGCCGCCGTCCTGCAGCCACGGGGGCCGCGAGCACGAGGCCGATCGGCCCGTCCGGGCGCAACAGCGGCAAGGGATCGGAGGCGAACGGCTTGCCCTCGGCCATGGCGCGCGCGAGCATCGGTCCGAGAACCGGTGATGGTCGTAGCTGCGGCCCGGGAAGGCCATGGTCTGGGCGTTGCGCGGTTCGAGGTCCATCAGCACGTCGATCGGCTGTGTCGAGCGATTGCGTGTCGAGCGGCTTGTCATCGAAAGTGCGGATCGTCGGATTGGGAAAGCCGGCGCGCGCAGCTCGCTTGCGGGCGGCATCGAGCTCGTTCGGCTTGAGCCGCGCGACCCAGCCCGCGACCACGAAATCGGTCTTGAAGGCGTAGATCGACGACCGCAACGGCTCCAGCATATTGGCCTTGACCACCGAGGGCGCGCGGAACAGGCCGGAGGCGACGCGCGCCAGCAGTTCGCGCTCGGTCAGCCGGTCCTGCACCAGGCTCGCATGAACGTCGATCGCGCGCGCCAGCGCGATACTGTCGATCGCCAGCTCCTGATCGTGGACGCGATAGGCCGCAAGCCCGGAGAGCAGGACTCCGATCAGCGCGATGAAGCCGATGATGAAACCCAGCCGAACCACTCGCTTACTCGGGGATGCGGAGGTTGGCGAAGAAATCGCGGAACATCTGCACGCCGCAGGGAGCGGCAACAGGCGAATGATCAGGATGATCGCCAGCAATGCGGCGATAATGAAGAGCGATATCGGTACGCAACTGCGGTGCCGAAGCTGAATCGGCTGGCAATCGCCTGCCACGCAAGCGGCTTTGCCGTCAGGCCCGGAGGATGCTAATCGGCGTCGGCGCGATTTGGTTCCGCGACCGCCGTCAGCCTTCGAGTCGTTCACGAGCACCAGGGTCGACGTGGCTCGCGCGCCAAAGGTTAACGCATCGCGTAGCGGCTTTAGCCCGCCCTAGCGCTCAGGCCGCCTTTGGCCTCGATGAAGCCGATGATGCGGTCGAGCCCCTCGCTCTTCTTCAGATTGGTCATGACGAAGGGCCGCTCGCCGCGCATCCGCTTTGCGTCGGTATCCATCTTCTCCAGTGAGGCGCCGACATGGGGCGCGAGGTCGATCTTGTTGATGACGAGGAGGTCGGAGCGGGTGATGCCGGGGCCGCCCTTGGAGGGGATCTTGTCGCCGGCGGCGACGTCGATGACATAGATGGTGAGGTCGGCGAGTTCCGGCGAGAAGGTCGCGGCGAGATTGTCGCCGCCGGATTCGATCAGCACCAGGTCGAGATCGGGGAATTTCGCGCGCATGTCGGCGACCGCGGCGAGATTCATCGAGGCGTCCTCGCGGATCGCGGTATGCGGGCAGCCGCCGGTCTCGACGCCGGCGATGCGGTCCGGCGTCAGCGATCCCGAGCGCACCAGGAATTCCGCATCCCATTTGGTGTAGATGTCGTTGGTGATCGCGGCGATGTCGTAGCGCTCGCGCATCGACTTGCAGAGCAGGTCCATCAGCGCGGTCTTGCCCGATCCGACCGGGCCGCCGACGCCGACCCGAAGCGGGCCGTGAGAATTCGACATGGAGCAGTCTCTTCGCTTGATCGTCGTCCCGGCGAAGGCCGGGACCCATAACCGCGTGATCGTTTCAATAGCAAGGATTGGCAGACGCCCTGCGCAGCAACAAAGGCCTGTGCGTATGGGTCCCGGCCTTCGCCGGGACGACGGATGGAGAGAGCGCCATCATGACCTGAACAGCCGCGTATATTGCGTCTCGTGGCGCAGGCTGGCGAGATCGGCGCGAAAGGTTGCGCTGCCGAGATCGTCGAGCGTCGCGCGCAGGGCGCGGCTGGCGGTCGCGGCGACAACCGGCTCCAGCGCCGCCAGCACGCGCTGGCTGTCGGTTTGTCCGAGCGGAATGAGCCGGCTGCCGGCCGAAATCCAGTTCGACATCAGCGCATGCAGGAAGGCGTGCAGCGTCGGCGCAAGCGGAATCCCATGCGCGGCGCGACGACGCCGACCGCGACCGGATAGACCATGGCGCCGTCGCATGCCGCGACCGCCTGCATCCAGCCCGTCGCAATTCCATGCCGCACGCGCGATCTCGATGAAGGCGCGGCCCTGCGACGAGGTCTCGAGCTGCCGCTCGCGCGACGGCACGAAGGCCGCGGCAAGCTCGGCGACCTCGCGCAACGCGGCATCATCGCCTGCCTCCGCCGCGCGGTGCGCATGCGCCAGAAACACGCCGTCGCAAAACCCGGAGCCGTCCGCGAGCATCGCGGCGAGCCAGTCGCGCAAGCGACGCGGCATCGACGATATCGCCGGCCTCGACCGCCCATTCGATGCCGCTGGAATAGGAGAACGCGCCGACCGGAAACGCCGGCGACAGCCAGGTCATCAGCCGGTACAGCGCCGCCGCCTCAGCGCTCCGTCATCGCCGCGCCGTCGTCGGCCGGCGCGGCGCTCTATTTGTGGTCATGAGCATGGGAGTGGCCGTGATGATGGTCGTGGTCGCAATGCTCGTCATGGTGATGATGGTCATGGCCATGATGCGTGATGGTCATGATCATGGCCGTGATCGTGCGCCGCATGATCGTGCGCGCGTGGTCATGATGCGCGTGGCCGTCGTGTCCATGCGCGTGGCGCTGCGCCGCCGCCGGCATAGGCGCCGCCTTCGGGATCGAACGGCGCCTCGATCTCGATCACGCGGGCGCCGAGGCCCTTCACCATCGCCTCGATGACATGGTCGCGCCGGATCCGCAGGGCCTTGGGCATGATCTGGGTCGGCAGATGGCGGTTGCCGAGATGCCAGGCGACCCGAACCAGATGCTGCGGATCGCTGCCGCGGATCTCGATCAGCGGCTCCGGCGCCGCGACCACCTCGACCAGCCGGCCGTCCTCGAGCACCAGCGCATCGCCGCCGCGCAGCGCGACGGCGTTCTCCAGATCGAGCAGGAATTCGAGCCCGCGCGTGCCGGTCATCGCCATCCGCCGCCGGTGCCGATCGTCGAAATCGAGCACGACGGTATCGGCCGGCGGCTTCGCGTCCAGCGATGCTGCTCCGCTGACCTGCGTCGCGCGGATCATGCGCAGCATGCTCACTGACTCAGAACTTCTCGACCTTGCCGTCGCTGATGATCTCGATCACCGTCGGCGACACCTTCATCGGCGCGGAATATTCGCGCCAGACCTTCATGTGCGGCGCCTTGCCATGCGCATTGAGATCTCGCGGGTCTCCCAGCGCTCGACCACCACGAACAGATTGGGATCGTTGATGCTGGTGTGGCCCTCATAGGAGAGGCAGCCCTTCTCCTTGCAGCGTCGCGGCGATGCATTCCTTGGCGCCCTTGATGAAGGCGTCCCGCGATTCCGGCTTCACCTGGCGTGGTGGCGATGACATAAATCATGGATTGTTCTCCCGTTGTTTCTTGCTTAGCGGACGTCGACCTTCTCGGGCGTGATGACCTCGATCTTCGGCGGCGCCGTCATGCATTTCACGGCGACGCGGCCGAACGTCTTCATGTGCTCGGCGGCGCGGTGCGGCACCAGCGCCTCGGCATTTTCCCACTGCTCGACGAACACCATCTTGGCTTGGATCGGTCACGCTCTCGTGCAGATCATAGGCGATATTGCCGGGCTCCTTGCGGGTTTCCTTGATGCAGGCGGTGGCGGCGGCAATGAATTCGGCGCGCGTTTCGGGCTTCATGGTCAGCGTGGCAACGACGTAAATCACGTAAATCCTCCCGGACTTTTGTTCTGGCTTTGAGTGCCGGGAACGAGCCTTAGAACATGAAATAGCGCTGCGCCATGGGCAGCACCTCGGCCGGCGCGCAGGTCAGAAGTTCGCCGTCGGCGCGCACCTCGTAGGTCTCCGGATCGACCTCGATCTTGGGCGTGGCGCCGTTGTGGATCATGCTCTTCTTGGAGATCCTGCCGCGGGTGTTCTGCACCGCATAGAGCTTCTTGGCGATGCCGAGCTTGCGCGCCAGCCCGCCGGTGACCGCGGCCTTCGAGGTGAACACCACGGAGGACGCCGTCAGCGACTTGCCGAAGGCGGCGAACATCGGCTGGTAATGCACCGGCTGCGGCGTCGGGATCGAGGCGTTGGGATCGCCCATCGGAGCCGCCACGATCGAGCCGCCCTTGATGATGCAGTCCGGCTTGACGCCGAAGAAGGCCGGCGACCACAGCACGAGATCGGCGAGCTTGCCCTTCTCCACCGAGCCGATCAGCTTCGACACGCCATGCGCGATCGCGGGATTGATGGTGTATTTGGCGATGTAGCGCTTGACGCGGAAATTGTCGTTGTCTTGCCCTTGTCCTCCGGCAACGAGCCGCGCTGCTTCTTCATCTTGTCGGCGGTCTGCCAGGTGCGGATGATGACTTCGCCGAGCCGGCCCATGGCCTGCGAATCCGAGGACATCATCGAGAGCGCGCCGAGATCGTGCAGGATGTCTTCGGCCGCGATGGTCTCCTTGCGGATGCGGCTTTCGGCGAAGGCCAGATCTTCCGCGATCGAGGGATCGAGATGGTGGCACACCATCAGCATGTCCAGATGCTCGTCGATGGTGTTGCGGGTGAACGGCCGCGTCGGATTGGTCGAGGACGGCAGCACGTTCTTCAGGCCGGCGATCTTGATGATGTCGGGCGCATGGCCGCCGCCGGCGCCTTCGGTGTGGAAGGCATGGATGGTGCGGCCCTTGAAGGCCTTGATCGTATCCTCGACAAAGCCCGATTCGTTCAGCGTGTCGGAGTGCAGCATGACCTGGACGTCGTAATCGTCGGCGACCGACAGGCAGTTGTCGATCGCGGCCGGCGTGGTGCCCCAATCCTCGTGCAGCTTCAGCGCGCAGGCGCCGGCCTTGATCATCTCGACCAGCGCGGCCGGGCGCGACGCATTGCCCTTGCCGGAAATGCCGAGATTGACCGGGAAGGCATCGAACGACTGGATCATCCGTCCCATGTGCCAGGGGCCCGGCGTGCAGGTGGTCGCGAAGGTGCCGTGCGAGGGGCCGGTGCCGCCGCCGAGCATCGAGGTGACGCCGCGACATCAGCGCATGCTCGATCTGCTGCGGGCAGATGAAATGGATGTGGCTGTCGAAGCCGCCGGCGGTGAGGATCTTGCCTTCGCCCGCGATGACGTCGGTGCCGGGGCCGATCACGATGGTGACGCCGGGCTGGATGTCGGGATTGCCGGCCTTGCCGATAGCGCTGATCATGCCTTCCTTGATCGCGACGTCGGCTTTGACGATGCCCCAGTGATCGACGATCAGCGCGTTGGTGATGACGGTGTCGGCCGCGCCCTGCTTGTTGGTCACCTGCGACTGGCCCATGCCGTCGCGGATCACCTTGCCGCCGCCGAACTTCACCTCCTCGCCATAGGTGGTGAAATCCTTCTCCACCTCGATGATGAGATCGGTGTCGGCCAGCCGCACCTTGTCGCCGGTGGTGGGCCGAACATGTCGGCATAGACGGAACGTTTGATTTTGACGGACATCCTTGCCCCGGTTTCGTCAAAAGTGTCGTTGGCCACGATGCGCCGCGACAACCCGCGACGACCTGCTCGGCCCAGGTGTAATCGAGGTCGACGCGCTCCGCGCTTCGATCCGGCAGAATGCGCGCGCCGATATTGCTGATCTTGTCGGCGATCTTGATCAGCCTGGCGCTCGGCGATTTCATGTCGACAGTCGTTGCCGACCTGCAGGCGCCGGCGCTCCGCCTTGCGGCAAGCTCATGTCGTCGGTGCATTCGACAACCAGCGCAGCGACGCGCATCGGAGAATTTCTGCGCCAACTCCTCGCGCGTGGTCTCGGTGTCCTCGATCGTGTCATGCAGCCAGCCGGCCGCGACGAGCTCGGCGTCCGCGCCGTCGGTCGCGGCCGCCAGCAGGTTCGCGACCTCGGCGAAGATGGTTGATATAGAGGCTCGTTCGCCCCGCCCCTTGCGCGCCATGCCATTATGGCGGCGCGCAGCAAGCTCGGCAGCTTCGGAGACGAGGCGGAGCGTGCCGCGTCAGCATGCGCTCACAGCTTCCCCATCACGTCGCCACGGAAGCCGTAGACGGTCTTCTTGCCGGCAAGCGCGACGAGCTGGACGTCGCGGGTCTGGCCGGGCTCGAAGCGCACGGCGGTGCCGGCGGCGATGTCGAGCCGCATGCCGCGGGCCTTCTTGCGGTCGAACTTCAGCGCCGGGTTGGTCTCGAAGAAATGGTAGTGCGAGCCGACCTGGATCGGCCGGTCGCCGGTGTTGGCGACCGTGAGCGTCACGGTCTTGCGGCCGGCATTGAGCTCGATCTCGCCGTCCTGGATGAAGATTCGGGGATCATCTCCTCGCCCGGGGATCAGCTCGATCGCTCATCGCTCCTCACCTGGATCGGCTCGTGCACGGTGACGAGCTTGGTGCCGTCCGGAAACGTCGCCTCGACCTGGATGTCGTGGATCATCTCGGGGATGCCGTCCATCACCTGGGCGCGGGTCAGGACCTGCGCGCCGGCCTGCATCAGCTCGGCGACGGTGCGGCCGTCGCGCGCGCCCTCGACGATGAAGTCGGAGATGATGGCGATCGCCTCCGGATGGTTGAGCTTGACGCCGCGCTCGAGCCGGCGCCGCGCCACCATGGCCGCCATCGAAATCAGAAGCTTGTCCTTTTCGCGGGGAGACAGATTCATGCGGGATCTCTTAATCGATTTATCGAGACCTAATTGAGCCACAGCCGCGGCAGCGGCGACGCTCGAGGCGCGCGCCGAGCACCGCCATCATGTCGGCGCGCAGCCGCGCCGCATCTTGGGCACAGAAACGCGCCATTGCAAATCCATTCCAGGCGGAGATGCCGACCTCGCCGCCGAAGGATTCCGAAGCCTCGCGGATGCGCTCCACCAGCGCCTCGTCGCCCGGCACGATCAGCGCGGTGCCGATCGCGACGCCGCCGTTCGCGATGGCTGGCCGGCCAGCTTCGCGCCGATATCGCCGTCGAGCCGCACGGTTTCGGCGAACACCAGCTTGCCGCCACGCCGCAGGCGCCAGCGGTCGACAAATTCGCCATGCCGCATGCGTCTCGCCCATCGCGGTGCGGCCGAATACGACAATTTCGCAAAGCAGGAGCGACGCAGCTCTCAGCGAGCTCGATGTCGATCCGGCGCGTGACGCGTGCGCGGTCGAACAGGATCGTCTCCTGCGGCAGCCAGGCGAGATGCGCGCCATCGTCGGCCTTGAGCGAGATATTGAGCTCAGCCGGCTTGCCCGTCGCGCGGTAGATTTTTTCGGCGGCAGCCGTGGTCAGCGTCAGCCGCGCGCCTTCGCGCGCGGCGATCTCGACGTCGAAGCGATCGCCGCCGGCAACACCGCCGGCCGTGTTGACGAACACCGCCGAAAGCCCCTCGTCTTCCGGCGAGGGAAACGCACACGGAGCGAGCCGGATTCATGCAAGTCGCCGCGCCGGGTGACGCCGTCGGCTGCATGCACATCGAACGCACCGCGCCCCGCGCGCGGTTGGCGGCAAACACCGCTGAAGCTGCGCTGGAGATTTCGCTCCGCATCGATCCCGCGTCCCCGCGGCCGCGTCTGGACTTACAGCGCCATCTGGCGGCTGATTTCGCTCGGATCGAGGCTCGCGCGGTCGCAGGAATATTTGACCGCGCCCCGGTCCATGACCGCGAAATTGTCGCCGAGCTCGCAGGCAAAGTCGAGATATTGTTCGACCAGCACGATCGCGATGTTGCCGAGGTTGCGCAGATAGGAGATCGCGCGGCCGATGTCCTTGATGATCGAGGGCTGGATGCCCTCGGTCGGCTCGTCCAGCAGAAGCAGTTTCGGCCGCATCACCAGCGCGCGGCCGATCGCGAGCTGCTGCTGCTGGCCGCCGGAGAGGTCGCCGCCGCGGCGACCGAGCATCGAATGCAGCACCGGAAACAGCGAGAACACGTCGTCCGGGATATGGCGGTCCTCGCGCTTGAGCGGGCCGAAGCCGGTCTTGAGGTTCTCTTCCACCGTGAGCAGCGGAAAGATCTCGCGGCCCTGCGGCACGAAGCCGATGCCGCGCCGCGCCCGTTCATATGGCTTCAGCGCGGTGATGTCGGCGCCGTCGAACCTGATCGAGCCGGATGCGATCGGATATTGGCCGACCATCGCGCGCAGCAGCGAGGTCTTGCCGACGCCGTTGCGGCCCAGCACGCAGGTGACCTTGCCCGGCTCGGCCGAGATCGAGACGCCGCGCAGCGCCTGCGCCGCGCCGTAAAAGAGATTGATGTCCTTGACCTCGAGCATGGCTCTACCGTCCCAGATACACTTCGATCACCCGCTCGTTCGACGACACCTGGTCGATGGTGCCTTCGGCAAGCACCGTGCCTTCATGCAGGCAGGTGACCTTGACGCCGAGTTCGCGGACAAAGGTCATGTCGTGCTCGACCACCATCACGGTGTGGTCCTTGTTGATCTCTTTCAACAGCTCCGCGGTCAGATGCGTTTCGACGTCGGTCATCCCGGCGACCGGCTCGTCGACCAGCAGCAGCTTGGGGTCCTGCGCCAGCAGCATGCCGATCTCGAGCCATTGCTTCTGGCCGTGCGAGAGGCTGCCGGCGAGGCGGTTGCGCGCGTCGGTCAGGCGGATGGTCTCCAGCACCTTCTCGATGCGCTCGGTCTCGGGCTTGCTGCCGCGCCAGAACAGCGTGCCCCTGACGCTGTGGTCGACATTGAGCGCAAGCAGCAGATTGTCCTCGACGGTCTGGCTCTCGAACACCGTCGGCTTCTGGAATTTGCGGCCGATGCCGAGCTCGGCGATCCGGGTCTCGTCGAGCCGCGTCAGGTCGGTGACGCCGTCGAACAGCACCGTGCCTTCGTCCGGCTTGGTCTTGCCGGTGATGATGTCCATCATCGTGGTCTTGCCGGCGCCGTTCGGGCCGATGATGGCGCGCATCTCGCCGGGCGCGAGCGTCAGCGAGAGATTGTTGATGGCGTGGAAGCCGTCGAAGGAGACGTGCACGCCGTCGAGATAGAGCAGTGCGGAG
Source organism: uncultured Alphaproteobacteria bacterium (assembly GCA_963739755.1). Taxonomy (GTDB): domain Bacteria; phylum Pseudomonadota; class Alphaproteobacteria; order Rhizobiales; family Xanthobacteraceae; genus Bradyrhizobium. The sequence continues at coordinate 13,284 of CAVUCB010000034.1, forward strand.
GTCGCGCGGGCGTCCATGACGTTCATGTGCCTACTCCGCCATCTTGGGTTCGCTGACGCCGTCTTCGCGCGCCGCGCTCGCCTTGGCCGCCGCGGTCGCGCGCTGCGCCCTGAACGGCTGCCACCAGCTGTTGAAGGTGCCGACGATGCCCTTCGGCAGCAGCAGCGTCACCAGGATGAACATCGCGCCCAGCATGAACAGCCAGTAGGGCGCGAGCACGCCGGAGGTGAAGAACGTCTTGGCGTAGTTGACGACGATCGCGCCCAGCGCCGCGCCGACCAGCGTGCCGCGGCCGCCGACCGCGACCCAGATCACCGCCTCGATCGAATTGCCCGGCGCGAATTCGGACGGGTTGATGATGCCGACCTGCGGCACATAGAGCGCGCCGGCGACGCCGGCCATGCAGGCCGACAGCGTGAACACGAACAGCTTGTAGGATTCGACGCGGTAGCCGAGGAAGCGCGTGCGCAATTCGGCGTCGCGGATCGCAATCAGCACCTTGCCGAGCTTGGAGGTCACGATCGCCCGGCAGATCAGGAAGGCGATGATCAGCGCCAGGCAGCTCAGCAGGAACAGCGCGGCGCGGGTGCCGTCGGCCTGCACGTTGAAGCCGAGAATGTCCTTGAAATCGGTCAGGCCGTTGTTGCCGCCGAAGCCGAAATCGTTGCGGAAGAAGGCCAGCAGCAGCGCATAGGTCATCGCCTGCGTGATGATCGAGAGATAGACGCCGGTGACGCGGGAGCGGAACGCGAGCCAGCCGAAGCAGAAGGCGAGCAGGCCGGGCACCAGCAGGACCATCAGCGCGGCGAACCAGAACATGTCGAAGCCGTACCAGTACCAGGGCAGCTTCGGATAGTTCAGGAACACCATGAAGTCGGGCAGGATCGGATTGCCGTAGACGCCGCGGGTGCCGATCTGGCGCATCAGATACATGCCCATGGCGTAGCCGCCGAGCGCGAAGAACGCGCCATGGCCGAGCGAGAGGATGCCGCAATAGCCCCAGATCAGGTCGATCGAGAGCGCGAGGATGGCGTAGCAGACATATTTGCCCCACAGCGCCACCAGATAGGTCGGCACCTGGAACACCGAGCCCGCCGGCAGCAGCAGGTTGGAGAGCGGGATCAGGATCCCGCAGGCCGCGACCACCAGGATGAAGATGGTCGCGGCGCGGTCGAGCGAGCGCGTGAGCACATGTGGCGTCATGCTTCCACCGCCCGCCCCTTGAGCGCGAACAGGCCGCGCGGGCGCTTCTGGATGAACAGGATGATCAGCACCAGGATCGCGATCTTGCCGAGCACGGCGCCGGCGACCGGCTCCAGGAATTTGTTGGCGATGCCGAGCGTGAAGGCGCCGACCAGGGTGCCCCAGAGATTGCCGACGCCGCCGAACACCACGACCATGAAGCTGTCGATGATGTAGCTCTGGCCGAGATTGGGGCTGACATTGTCGATCTGCGACAGCGCGACGCCGGCGATGCCGGCAATGCCGGAGCCGAGGCCGAAGGTCAGCGCGTCGACGCGCGAGGTGGCGATGCCCATCGAGGCCGCCATGCGGCGGTTCTGCGTCACCGCGCGCATTTCGAGCCCGAGCGCGGTGAAGCGCAGCATCGCCAGCAGGATCGCGAACACCGCCAGCGTGAAGCAGAGGATCCAGAGCCGGTTATAGGTGATGGTGATCTGGCCGAGCTCGAACGCGCCGCTCATCCAGGAGGGGTTGCCGACCTCGCGGTTGGTCGGCCCGAAGATGGTGCGCACCACCTGCTGCAGCACCAGCGACAGGCCCCAGGTCGCGAGCAGCGTCTCCAGCGGGCGGCCATAGAGGAAGCGGATGATCGAGCGCTCGATCAGGACGCCGATCGCGCCGGAAACAAGGAAGGCGAGCGGCACCGCGATCAGCAGCGAATAATCGAACGCCGCGGGATAGCGGGTGCGGATCACTTCCTGCACCACGAAGGTGGTGTAGGCCCCGAGCATCACCATCTCGCCATGGGCCATGTTGATGACGCCCATCACGCCGAAGGTGATGGCAAGCCCGATCGCGGCGAGCAGCAGCACCGAGCCGAGCGAAAGCCCGTACCAGGCATTCTGCACCGCCGACCACATCGCAAGACTGCTCTGGATCGAGGCGATCGCGGCCGCCGCGGCTTTCGCGACCGATGGCGGCTGGTCGCTGCCGATGTCGCTCAGCATCGCCAGCGCATCCTGGTCGCCGCGCGCCTTGATGGTGGCGATTGCATCGAGCTTGTCGACTTCGCTGGCATCGGACTTGAACAGCACGATCGCCGCGCGCGCTTCGGAAAGCGCCTGCTTCGCGGTCTTGTTGGTTTCCTTGGCGAGCGCGCTTTCGACGGTCGGCAGCAGCGCCTCCTCATGCGACTTGAAGACGGACTGCGCGGCCGCGATGCGCGTGCGCGGCATCCGGCGACAGCAGGGTCAGGCCGCCGAGCGCGGCCTCGACCGTGCGGCGCAGGCGGTTGTTGAGGCGCACGACGGAGGCGCTGTCGGGAATGCTGTCGACCGCGGCGCCGGTCGCCGCGTCGATCGCCTTGCCGTCGGTCTGCTTGATATAGACTTTCTTGCTGTCGGCATCGAACATCAGCCGCTCGTCCTGCAGCGCGCTGATGATGGGATAGGCGAGCGGGTTGCCGGACGAGGCCACCACGCCGATCGCTTCCTCGGTATCGGAGAAATCGTCGGTGGTGAATTTGCCGACCGCGTCCTCGAACGGACCGGCAAGGGCCGGCACTGCGAAGGCGATCAGGAAGACGGCGAGCGCAAGCGCGCGCAGACGATCAAAGACGTTAGCCACCACTGGACCACCCCGGCAGAAGGTAAAGAAGGCGGCGACGGCCGCCGCCTTCTTCGTTATCTCTTGTAGCGCATGATCGAGAGGAAAAGCGGTAGGGTTTCCGGATATGTTGGATCAGGTTCGGATCAGGTACCCGAACCCAGGCACTTGTTGGTCTTGACGTTGTAGTTGCCGCACTTCTTGCCGACCCAGTCGCCGATCAGGTCCTTGGAGCCTTCGAGCTCCTTCGACCATGCATCGCCGGGGACGAGGTCCTTGGTCTTCTACACCACGTCGAACTGGCCATTGGCCTTGATTTCACCGATGAACACCGGCTTGGTGATGTGATGGTTCGGCAGCATCTTCGAAATGCCGCCGGTCAGGTTCGGCGCTTCGGTGCCGGGCAGCGCATCGATTACCTTGTCGGCATCGGTCGACTTCACCTTCTCGACCGCCTTCACCCACATGTTGAAGCCGATCACGTGGGCTTCCATCGGGTCGTTGGTGGTGCGCTTCGGGTTCTTGGTGTAGGCCTGCCATTCCTTGATGAACTTCTCGTTCGCCGGGGTCTTGATCGACTCGAAGTAGTTCCAGGCGGCGAGATGGCCGACCAGCGGCTTGGTGTCGAGGCCGGCGAGTTCTTCCTCGCCCACCGAGAACGCGACCACCGGAATGTCGGTCGCCTTGATGCCCTGGTTGCCGAGTTCCTTGTAGAAGGGAACGTTGGCGTCGCCGTTGATGGTCGAAACCACCGCGGTCTTCTTGCCGGCCGAGCCGAACTTCTTGATGTCGGCGACGATGGTCTGCCAGTCGCAATGACCGAACGGCGTGTAGTTGATCATGATGTCGTCCTGGGCGACGCCCTTCGACTTCAGATAGGCTTCCAGGATCTTGTTGGTGGTGCGCGGATAGACGTAGTCAGTGCCCGCGAGCACCCAGCGCTTCACCTTCTCTTCCTTCATCAGGTAGTCGACGGCCGGGATCGCCTGCTGGTTCGGCGCAGCGCCGGTGTAGAACACGTTCCGCTCGCTCTCCTCGCCCTCGTACTGCACCGGATAGAACAGGATGCTGTTCAGCTCCTTGAACACCGGCAGCACGGATTTGCGCGACACCGAGGTCCAGCAGCCGAACACGACCGCGACCTTGTCCTTGGTGATGAGCTCGCGCGCCTTTTCGGCAAACAGCGGCCAGTTCGAGGCGGGATCGACGACGACGGCCTCAAGCTTCTTGCCGAGCACGCCGCCCTTCTTGTTCTGCTCGTCGATCAGGAACAGGATGGTGTCCTTCAGCGTGGTTTCGCTGATCGCCATGGTGCCCGAAAGCGAATGCAGAACGCCGACCTTGATGGTGTCGTCCGCCGCCTTGGCCGAGCCGAAGCCGGCCAGGCCGAGCACGACGCCGGCGGCAGCTGCCAGCCAGCGGCGGCGGCTGAGGGGCGCCGCGATTTGAGTGGTGTGAGTAAGCATGAAATGTCATCTCCCTGACGCAGGCGTGAAAAACGCTGCGAAACGGCCCCACGGCCGCCTGCGTTAAGCGAATCGCAAGAACCATGCCATCGACGAAGATCACCGTAAGGTGATGGAATAATTGGGGAATCTGGCGCCTATCGCACCGGGGTAACGCCTAATAATTAGGCGATAAAAATGTATGCCTAAGCGGCAAACTGTTTATTTTTTGTGCAAATATGACGCATTGGCTAAATTTCCGGCATAACTATTTCGGCGGTGCAACCTGCGATAAATCGACCTGTTAAGCGCAATGCAACAATGCACCTTGAAAGCGCCGCGTTCCTGGGCCATATGGCGCGAAGAACCTGACGAATCGTCGGGTCATTGCGAGCCGCGTGTTCTTAAGCCCCTTCTGGCGGCTTCTGGCTTGCCCTTTCAGCCAACAAACCGACGCCCCCACACGCGGGTGTTTTCTGACACCACGCGCAGCGCCCGGCGGCAAAGCCGGCGCGCATCTCGTTTACATGGAAAGAACCAGCTTTTGACTTCCTTTCAGGAATTCGGCCTCGCCGACCCGATCGCGCGAGCGCTTCGAGAAGAGAACTACGTCACCCCCACCCCGATCCAGGCCCAGACCATTCCGCTAGCCCTTGCCGGCCGCGACGTCGTCGGCATCGCCCAGACCGGCACCGGCAAGACCGCCGCCTTTGCGCTGCCGATCCTGCACCGCCTGCTCGCAGAACCGCATCAAGCCGCAGCCCAAGACCGCCCGCGTGCTGGTGCTGAGCCCGACCCGGGAACTGTCGGGACAGATCCTCGACAGCTTCAATGCCTATGGCCGCCATCATCCGCCTGACCTCCGCGCTCGCGATCGGCGGCGTGCCGATGGGCCGCCAGGTCCGCGCGCTCATGCCGGGCGTCGAAGTCCTGGTCGCGACCCCCGGCCGCCTGCTCGACCTCGTGCAGAGCAACGGCTTGAAGCTCGACCAGGTCGAGTTCCTGGTGCTCGATGAAGCCGACCGCATGCTCGACATGGGCTTCATCAACGACATCCGGAAGATCGTCGCCAAGCTGCCGATCAAGCGGCAGACGCTGTTCTTCTCGGCGACCATGCCCAAGGACATCGCCGAGCTCGCGGAAGCGATGCTGCGCGATCCCGCGCGCGTCGCGGTCACTCCGGTTGCCACGACCGCCGACCGCATCACCCAGCGCATCATCCAGGTCGATCACTCCAACAAGCCGGCCTTTCTGGCCCAATTGCTGAAGCAGGAGCCGGTCGATCGCGCGCTGGTCTTCACCCGCACCAAGCACGGCGCGGACAAGGTGGTGAAGGGCCTCGAGAGGGCCGGCATCCGTGCCGCCGCCATTCACGGCAACAAGTCGCAGAACCATCGCGAGCGCGTGCTGGCGGCCTTCCGCTCCGGCGAGGTCCGCACGCTTGTCGCCACCGACATCGCCGCCCGCGGCATCGACGTCGACGGCATCAGCCATGTCGTCAATTTCGACCTTCCCAACGTGCCCGAGACCTATGTCCACCGCATCGGCCGCACCGCGCGCGCCGGCGCCGACGGCATCGCGATCTCGCTGGTCGCGGGCGGCGAGGAGATGGGCTATCTGCGCGACATCGAACGGCTGATCCGCATGGCATTGCCGCGCGAAGACCGCCGCACCCCCGGCCAGCGCGAGGCCGCCGCCAGCCCCCGCCCAGCAACAGCAGCATCATCGCGGCGGCAGGCCGGCGCCGCGGCCCCATGCCGGCCGCTCACATGATAGTGTACCGCCGGCGAAAGGCCCTCGCCGTCGCCGCCGTGGAGGTGGTAATAAGGCGGCTCAGCAAACCAATCGTGAGCCGCACCGTTCGCCGCAAGGCGGCGGCAAGGCCGAGGGATTGCAAGGCGTGGCGTTTTTGCACCGCGAAAGCCGACCGAACCAACGACCCAACAACCGCAACCAGCGCCCCAACTAGCCGTCCATCGATCTGGAGAGAACCATGGCTAAAGAAGAGCTGATCCAGTTCGAAGGACTGGTCACCGAAATCCTGCCCGACGCACGCTATCGCGTGCAGCTCGACGCCGGCCACGAGATCGTCGCCTACACCGCCGGCAAGATGAAGAAGAACCGCATCAAGACGCTGGCGGGCGACCGCGTGACGATCGAGATGTCGCCCTACGACCTCGAGAAGGGCCGGCTGATATTCCGCCACAAGGACGAGCGTCCCAGCTCCGGGCCGCCAGGCGCATCGCGCGGCGCACCGCAGCGCGGCGGCGGGCAGTTTCGCCGCCGATAAAGGCCCCTTTCGCACGGACTTAAGGCCGCGCATGACAACATCGTGTCATTGCGCGGCCGATCCGTGACAAGGCTTGCGCGCAAAAAATCGCGCACCTCAGGATTGTTTTGAAAGCCTGCTTCCCATAATATGTGGGGCAATCGATTTTCGGCCGGACGACATTAGCTATCCACCGGTACAGCCGGTTTAGACGCTGACGACCCTTCCAAAAATTCGATCTCGCCAGCCCACGATGAGTGGGTTTCGACTATCTATATCTGAGAAGGGACTATCCCGTGAGCATGGGAACCGTGAAGTGGTTTAACGCAACCAAGGGCTATGGCTTCATCCAGCCGGATGACGGCGGCAACGATGTGTTCGTGCATATCTCTGCCGTTGAACGGGCCGGGCTCGGTACGTTGCGTGAAGGCCAGAAGATCTCCTACGAGATCGTGGCGGACCGCCGCTCTGGCAAGTCGTCGGCCGACAATCTGCGCGCCGCCAACTGAACGATTTCCGCGGGGGGCCAAGGCCCTCTCCGAAAATCGCGCCTGAGAATACCTGGAGCAAATAAGCAAATAAAAAGGCCGCGCCCCAAGCGCGGCCTTTTCATTTCCCGGGGCGCATGAGCGAAGTCAGGTCTTCGGACAGTTGCCGCCATTCGTACTGACATCCGGAAAATTGGTAACGCTATAGACGATGCAAGTCGCTTGACGCGGCCTCGTGTAGGAGTTGTCGCTTCATAGTCACCCCGGTCTTCAGCACATAGCCAATTGTCGGCACGTACTTGTATGAGACCTGGCTGAAGATCACGTAGGTCTTCGGGACCAGGATTTCAGGCGCCACGAGAGTGCTGACATCGTTTCCCTGTGTGAGCGGCGCCGTTGATGCCGTCAGCGTCGCCTGGGTGGCGCCGGCTGCGATGACAGCCGACTTGCTCCACTGCACGGTGGCTTTCCCGTTCTTGTCGACATAGACCTCGGTAATGCTGGCCTGGGTCGGCGTCGCATCATAGGACGCCATGATCGAGATGCTGGCAGTGAAGATGTTCTGAAGGTCGGAATCGGCTATGGTCGCCCAGTCAACGGTAATGCTGGGCGGCGTTTGTTGTGACGTCAGGTCGGACAACGTCCGCGCGATCAGCGTCACTTTGCGGTCGATCGCCACCGCGGAGCAGAACTCAACCGTGCCGAAGAACGCCACCAGCATGAATGGCGCGATTATCGCAAATTCGGTCGCGGCGATGCCGCGCCGATCACGCAAAAAATGGGCCGGGCGCCATCTGAAAGGCAGCATCGAGATCCTGATCATTGCTTTCATCGCGCCTCTTACGAACACGGAGCCGGAGTCCCGGCGTTACCCGGGAAGGGTTCGTTCCTGAACGCTGCGGTCGCTACCAGCAGGCGCTGACTGTTCGCCATGTTGGAGATGTTGTAGCCGAGCCCCGTGACAAAGAGCTGCCACGGATAGAACACCCGCACGACCACGATGCAGCTTGGGCCACCAGGATTGTATTGCACGTCGTTGATGAAATGGCCTGTGTTGTCGATCTCGTTGCTGAAGGTGATCGTCGAGAACGACGAATAGCTTCTCACGTCGACAGAAATGGCGGCGCAGCTGAACAGCGCGGGAATCTGATCGCAAACGGACTTGTGAAATTTCGTCATATCATCGCCGCTGTTCTGCGCCTGTCCGGTCAGGACCAAGCGTGCGGCCTGCTGCGTGACGGTTTCGAGCACCTGGCCTGCGAAGAACATCAGCGCGGTCTCGAGGATCGCAAACAGCAGCACGAGGAACACCGGCGCGACGAGAGCGAATTCGAGTGCGGCCGCCGCGGCGCGGTTGCGCCGGAACCGGCGCAACAGGCGCATGAACGAAGCGGAGGAAGTGGCGGGCGCAGACATCGGACAATCCCCGGATCGGGCCCTTGCACCGGGCAGCGATCATGTTCGCGCCAGCATAAGCTGAAACAGATTGTTGAAGTGTTGCGCAAGATTCAAATAGAGCGACCCGCCTTGTTAACGCTCCGTTAACCGAACGCGCGGTTTGCAAGCTCAACGCCGCGGCGGCGCGCCGGGTCTACGGCGCCTTGTTCGCCGTCGCAGAAGCCGTGCCGCTCGCCTGGCTGTTGAGGCTGTTGGCCTGGTCGGCGACTGATTTGAAATAGCCGTCGCCATCGCCGAGCGTCATGCGGCGCTGGCAGGTCGGCTTGCAGCTATAGGTCTCGCGGTCGACGCCGCGATAGACGGTCACGACTTCTTCTGTGGGTCCCTCGACCTGGATCTGGCGGTCCACCAGCACCTCGCCGGTGCGGTCCATCGCGATGAAATTGGTCGCACCATAGCCCTTGCCGGTCACCACCAGGATGCCACCGCTCTGCAGGGTGACGTCGGCAATCAGGGGATTTCCGACCACGATGGTGGTGACGCGGCTCGGCAGCTTGACGAGGCGCGCCTGATCGACATTGACGGCGATGGCGTCGGGAGCGGCTTCCGCCAATGCCACGAACGGTCCGGGCAGCGCGGCGAGCGCCAGGCCGAACAGGGGACGTGCAAGATTACGCAAGATACTCAATGACATCCTCAACCCCGGGGCAGCAACAAGCCGGTAAAAGCGATACGCAGCGGAACCGGCGCCCGATACGGCGAGTGTGCTGGTAATTCATGAAGGAAGCGCAAATTAACCCTGACAAATTTACCGAACCGGCCTGATGCATGGGTGAATCGACCGCCCGCCGCGCGGGGTCGGCTGGCCGCGCGAACATGGACCAGGGCGTTGTCGCGGGCGTCAGCACGCTGGTCAAGAAAACCCGCGGGCCGGGCACTGGCTGTTAGCGCCGAAACGGAAAGGCGAGTTGCCCGACGACTTCGGAAGGCATGGCCGCCTCGTCCTTGCCGTAGTGATCGGGAAGCTCGTTTTCCGGCATCCGGAAGCTCCCGAACAGGATGTCCCAGATCGGAAAGGTGCCGGCGAAATTGGTGTTGCCGCCCGCTTCCAGCGCGGTGTGATGCCAACGGTGGAAGACCGGCGTCGCCAGCACGTATTTGAACGGCCCAAATGTCCAGTTCAGGTTGGCGTGCACGAAAGCCGAATGGAGGGTGGTGAACGGTCCGACCCAGAGCATGACGTTCGGCGAAATGCCCGCCATCAGCAGAATCACGTCTACGCTAATGGTCCCCAGGATCAGGTTCACGGGATGGAAACGCGCAGCCGAGATCCAATCCAGTTCCTCGGAAGAGTGGTGAACCGCGTGATACTTCCAGAATTCGCCGCCGTGGAACATGCGGTGCAACCAGTACAGCATGAAGTCCGACAGCACGAGGAACAACAGCGCCTGGGTCCACAACGGCAGCTGCGACAGCGGTCCATGGCCGTTGTCGTAGAAAGCGATCAGCTCGTCGGCCTCATGGATGTTGAAGACGACGCCGGCGCCGAGCACCAACAGCCCGATCCGTATCACGCGCGCGAACACCGGCACGAAGAACCAGTACACGATGTCGGTGACGAGCTCGCGCTTCTTCCACCAAGGCACCGCATCGTTGCAGGCCCAGAAATGGGTGAGCAGCGAGAACACCAGCCCAAGAGCGATCGTGATCGGAACTACCTTCTCGACGGTCGTGCCGAGCATCAACACGACTTCCATCGGCAGAGTGGACATGGACGCCTCATCAAATCAGATGATCAGGCGTACTCCGGCGGACTTAAGGAGACGTGAAACCTGCGCCGATGTGGCTGATGCCGTCTCCATAAATATACCCGATCGAAACCACGGTAAAATTCTAGCCAACCGCTTAATGTGAAATTTACTCTGCAAAAGAACAGCTAATTGCTTCGGTGTTTGCTCAATCGAATTAACTGCGCCGCAATTCTCCGACCTTAGGGTGACCCCATGGTCACGGTGCTGAGAACGCCGGCGAGACCTAACCCTAGTTCGACCAGCCACGTGTACATGGAGTTTACTGATGAAGAACCTGATTGCGCGTTTCGTGAAGGATGAGTCCGGCGCCACCGCCATCGAATACGGCCTGATCGCTGCCGGCATCTCGCTCGCGATCATTGCTGTGGTCAACGGCCTCGGCACCAAGCTCAACACCCAGTTCACCTCGATCAGCACTTCGCTGAAGTAATCGGTTGTCAGCCGGCAACGGAGGCCCCGGAAAGTCCGGGGCCTCTTGTTGTTTGAGTTCCCCTTGTTGTGGCGTTGCGCATGCGTAAGAGTGATGCTGCGGTCCTCGCGGCGAAGAAGTCAGCGGCCGCCGGCCGGAACGAAGTCTCGGTGCAGCTCGTATGCCTGGCGCTGGCGCTTTCGCTCGTCACGCTCGCCGGCCGGATCTTCAGCGTCTGGTAACGGCTGCCGCCGTTTTCCGAATTGTTCACCACTCGCCGCTAGGCTTGGTGATCCGATCCTCCGCGCCCGTCGGTTTGCTCATGATCCTCGATCTCGTACGCCTCCTGCTGTTCCCGGCCCTGATGGCGTTCGCGGCTGCGAGCGATCTCTTCACCATGACGATCTCGAACCGCGTCTCGCTGGCGCTGGGCGCGGGCTTCCTGGTGCTCGCGGCAACGACCGGCATGGCCCCTGCCGAAATCCTCTCCCATGTCGGCGCCGGCGCTCTGGTGCTGGTGGTCGCCTTCTTCTGCTTCGCGATGGGCTGGGTCGGCGGCGGCGACGCCAAGGTCGCCGCGGCCGCGGGGCTTTGGTTCGGATTCGGTCATCTGATGGAATATCTGCTCTATGCCTCCGTGTTCGGTGGCGCGCTGACGCTGCTGCTGCTGCAGTTCCGGCAGTGGCCGCTGCCCGCCTTGCTCACGGGCCAGGCCTGGCTGCTCCGGCTGCACGCCAAGGAGAGCGGCATCCCCTACGGCATCGCGCTCGCGATCGGCGCGTTGATGATCTATCCGGACACGGAATGGGTGAAGGCGGTCGACCCCGCGCATTTCAGGTTCGGTTGACCGCGCAAGTAACTCACCGTTAAGGCAATTTACTCACGCCTCATTAACCATGCTTTGACGAATAGCTGGTCAACTCCACTTCACGGCGGCGCGCGCGTCGCAGCGTAATGTGGAAAGTGAAGCGTATGAATCGGGCACGCATAGTGGTCCTGGCTATCGCCCTCGGCGCCGGCGGCGTTGCCGCATATCTAGCGGCTGGATCAGACGACAGGCCAGCGCCCGCCGCGCCCGTCGCACAGCTGCCGACGGTCGACGTGCTCGTGGCAAAGTCCGACATCGGCCTCGGCCAGACCGTCAAGCAAGAGGATCTGCAATGGCAGACCTGGCCCACGGCGACCGCTAGTTCGAGCTTCATCAAGCGCACCGATCGCCCTGACGCCACCAACCAGGTGACGGGGTCGATCGCGCGCTCACCCTTCATCGCCGGCGAGCCGATCCGCGACCAGAAACTCATCAAGGCCGACGGTTCCGGCTTCATGGCCGCGATCCTGCCGAGCGGCATGCGCGCGATCTCAACCGAAATCTCGCCGGAAACCGGCGCCGGCGGCTTCATCCTGCCGAACGACCGCATTGACGTGATCCTGACCCAGCGCATCAAGAATGCCGAACATCCCAACCAGCCCGACATTGTCCAGTCCCAGGTCATCCTCTCCAATCTCCGTGTGCTCGCGATCGACCAGGCGCCGAAAGAGAAGGACGGCCAGAACGCCGTCGTCGGCAAGACCGTCACGCTGGAATTGAAGCCCGAACAGATCCCGACGCTGGCCGCCGCGCGCCAGGCCGGCACGCTGTCGCTGGCGCTGCGCAGCATCGCCGACGTCAAGATGGTCGAGAATACCGTGGAAGCCACTGTCAAGCAGACCGAAAGCGTCAACATCATTCGCTTCGGCATTCCAAGCGTGGCAACGAAGTGACGATGAGGATTTGAGATGAAGTGCGGGGTTAACAAGCGGATGCTGCGAGCCTTCACGGTCCGCGCCCTGTCGTTTGCGGGCGTCGCCGCGCTGACGCTCAACCCGGCACTGACGCCGGTGGTGGCGAGCGACTATCGAGTCCCCGCGCCGATGGCGGCCGACGGCCAGAACAATGCGCGCTCCGGTCTCGCTCGGCATCGGCAAATCGATGGTCGTCGACCTGCCGCGCGACATCAAGGATGTGCTGGTCGCCGATCCCAAGATCGCCAACGCCGTGGTTCGCTCGGCGCAGCGCGCCTACATCATCGGCGCTGCGGTCGGCCAGACCAATATCGTGTTCTTTGACGCGAGCGGCCAGCAGATCGCCGCCTACGACATCGCAGTGACGCGCGACCTCAACGGCCTTCGCGCCGCCTTGCGGCAGGTTTTTCCGAACTCCGACATCCGTATCGAAGGCGTCGGCGACGGCATCGTGCTGACGGGCTCGGCGGCCAACCCGCTGGAGGCGCAGCAGGCCGGCGACATGGCCGCGCGCCTCGCGGGCGGCGCCGAGAAGGTCGTCAACTCGATTAGCGTCCGCAGCCGCGACCAGGTGATGCTGAAGGTCACCGTCGCCGAGGTCCAGCGCTCGATCATCAAGCAGCTGGGCATCGATCTCAGCGCCAATCTCAGCTACGGCAGCACCGTGGTGAGTTTCAACAACGCCAACCCGTTCACCGCCAACAACGCGCCGCTCGTCAACAACAATGGGATCACGACGACGTTCGGTTCCTCGGTGCAGGCCACGCTGCGCGCCATGGAGAGCGCGGGTGTCGTACGGACGCTCGCCGAACCCAATCTGACGGCGATTTCCGGCGAGTCCGCGACCTTCATTTCCGGCGGCGAATTTCCGATTCCGACCGGCGTGACCTGCCAAACCTCCACGTCGGGCGCCATCGGACAGTGCGTCCAGACGGTCAGCTTCAAGAAGTTCGGCATCTCGCTCAACTTCACGCCCATCGTCCTCACCGAAGGCCGGATCAGCGTGCGGGTAATGACCGAAGTGTCCGAGATCTCGACCGAGAACTCACTGCAGGGCGGCACCGGCGGAACGACGATTCCCTCGATCAAGACGCGCCGGGCGGAGACTACGCTCGAGATTCCCTCGGGCGGCTCGATGGCATTGGCCGGCCTGATCCAGCAGCAAACCAAGCAGGCGGTCAACGGCCTGCCCGGGATGATGGAACTGCCGGTGCTGGGATCGCTATTCCGCAGCCGCGACTTCATCAACAACCAGACTGAGCTCGCCGTGATCGTGACGCCCTATGTGGTGCGCGCGGTGGCGCAGAAGGACCTGTCGCGTCCGGACGACGGATTTGCCGCGGCTTCCGATCCGCAGGCCCAGTTGCTCGGCAGCATCAATCGCATCTACGGCGTGCCCAGCCGCACCGAGCCGGCGCGGAATTATCGTGGCACTTACGGCTTTATCACCGACTGAGGCGGAGTGGGATTTCGACGATGACAGCCACAATATCCCATAAGCGCAGCCGCGCCGTCCGCATGGCGGTGGCGCTGGTCGGCCTCGGCCTTTCGCTCGGTGCCTGCGTCCATGATGACAGGGTCCAGATCGCGGCCGCCCCCGACGACTACCGGCTGCGCCATCCGATCGCGATCGAGGAAGCCAATCACTCCATCGTGGTCTTTGTCGGCCAGGGCCGCGGCGGGCTTTCCGCCGAACAGCGCACCGACGTGATGGGCCTTGCACAGAGCTGGCACCATGAAGCCACTGGCGCAATCAGTGCCGACGTGCCGGTCGATACGCCAAATGCGCGGGCGGCTGCGGACGCGTTCCGGGAAATCCAGTCGCTGCTCGCGGCCGCCGGCGTGCCGCCGCACGGCGTCGTGGTGCGCCACTATCATCCGGACAATCCGCGCCACATGGCTGCGATCCGCCTGAGCTATCCAAAGCTCCGGCGGAGGCCGGCCCCTGCGGACTGTGGCCCGAGGATCTCGGCCCCTCGGTCAAGAACAAGGGCTACTACGACAACAAGGACTACTACAATTACGGCTGCGCCTATCAGCGCAACATGGCCGCGATGATCGACAACCCCTCCGACCTCGTGCAGCCGCGCCCTGAGACGCCGGCCTACACCATGCGGCGGACTGAAGGGTTCGAGAAATATCGCAAGGGTACTGCGACCGCGACCCAATATCCCGACGCCGAAAAGGCCAAACTCAGCGACACAGGCAAATGATCAGCTACGCCCGCCAAAACTCCGAAGAAAAGCCGGACGTCGCGACGCCGCCCGCGGAGGATCACATCGCGCCCGCGCCGCGGGTGTCGGTGCAGGCCTTCTGCGAGACCGTGGAAACGGCTGCTGCCGTGCAATCGGCCGGTGAAGACCGCCGGCTCGGCAAGGCGCATCTGAAGATCCAGATGGGCGGCATGGCTGCCGCCATCGAGGCCTATCGCTCTGCGCCGACCCCGAACGTGATCGTGCTTGAAGCCGATGTCCGCACTGACATCCTGGGCGGCCTCGATCAGCTCGCCACCGTTTGCGACCCCGGCACGCGCGTCGTGGTGATCGGCCGCGTCAACGACGTCACGCTGTATCGCGAGCTGGTGCGCCGCGGCGTCAGCGACTATATCATCGCGCCGGTCACCACGATCGACGTCGTGCGCTCGATCTGCAACCTGTTCTCGGCGCCCGAGGCGAAGTCGGTCGGCCGCATCATCGCCGTCGTCGGCGCAAAGGGCGGCGTCGGCGCCTCCACCGTCGCCCACAACGTCGCCTGGGCGATCGCGCGCGATCTCGCCATGGATTCCGTCGTGGCCGATCTCGACCTTGCCTTCGGCACCGCCGGTCTCGACTACAACCAGGATCCGCCGCAAGGCATTGCGGACGCCGTGTTCTCGCCCGACCGCGTCGACACCGCCTTCATCGACCGCCTGCTGTCGAAATGCACCGACCATCTGAGCCTGCTGGCCGCGCCGGCGACGCTGGACAAGGTCTATGATTTCGGCGCCGACGCGTTCGATGCGATCTTCGACACGCTGCGCACCACCATGCCCTGCATCGTGCTCGACATCCCGCATCAATGGTCGGGCTGGACCAAGCGCGCGCTGGTGAGCGCCGACGACATCCTGATCGTCGCCGCGCCCGATCTTGCCAATCTGCGCAACACCAAGAACATCTTCGACCTGCTGAAGGCCTCGCGGCCCAACGACCGGCCGCCGCTGTATCTGCCTGAACCAGGTCGGCGTGCCGAAGCGGCCGGAGATCAGCGCCGACCGAGTTCGCCAAGGCGATCGAAAGCCAGCCGATCGCCTCGATCCCCTTCGATCCGCAGATGTTCGGCTCGGCCGCCAACAACGGCCAGATGATCGCGGAAGTCGCCGCCAATCATCGCACCACCGAGATGTTTCTGCAGATCGCGCAGCGGCTGACAGGCCGCAGCGAAACCAAGAAGCCGCGGGGGTTCTTCCTGTCACCCCTGATCGACAAGCTGCGGGGCAAGTAAGCCCCCGTCCGGAGTATCGTCGTGTTTGGTAAGCGTAGCGGAACAGAGAACGACACGAGGGCGATGAAGCCCGCGGCGCAGCGCGCCGGAACCGGCTGCCACCGCGGCTCCGGCCGCTCCCGCGCGCGCCGCGGCGCCGCCGGTCGTTTCCGCGCCGCCGATCGCACCGGCGAGGGCGCCGCCGCCCCCGCCTCCGGCCGAAGCGCGCCGCTCCGACAACTACTACCAGGTCAAGGCGACGATCTTCGGCGCGCTGATCGAGGCGATCGACCTTGCCCAGCTCGCCAAGCTCGACGGCGAGTCCGCGCGCGAGGAAATCCGCGACATCGTCAACGAGATCATCGCGATCAAGAACATCGTGATGTCGATCGCCGAGCAGGAAGAGCTGCTCGACGACATCTGCAACGACGTGCTCGGCTACGGTCCGCTCGAGCCGCTGCTCGCGCGCGACGACATCGCCGACATCATGGTGAACGGCGCCGGCACGGTCTTTATCGAAGTCGCCGGCAAGATCCAGCGCACCGGCATCCGCTTCCGCGACAACCAGCAGCTGCTCAACATCTGCCAGCGCATCGTCAGCCAGGTCGGCCGGCGCGTCGACGAATCCTCGCCGATCTGCGACGCGCGCCTTGCCGACGGCTCCCGCGTCAACGCCATCGTGCCGCCGCTGGCGATTGACGGCCCCGCGCTCACCATCCGCAAATTCAAGAAGGACAAGCTGACGCTCGATCAGCTGGTCAAATTCGGCGCGATCTCGCCGGAGGGCGCGGAGATCCTGCAGATCATCGGCCGCGTCCGCTGCAACGTGCTGATCTCCGGCGGTACCGGCTCGGGCAAGACCACGCTGCTCAACTGCCTCACCAACTATATCGAGCACGACGAGCGCGTGATCACCTGCGAGGACGCCGCCGAACTTGCAACTGCAGCAGCCGCATGTGGTGCGTCTGGAAACCCGGCCCCCCAACATCGAGGGCGAAGGCCAGGTCACCATGCGCGAGCTGGTCCGCAACTGCCTGCGTATGCGCCCCGAGCGGATCATCGTCGGCGAAGTCCGCGGACCCGAAGCGTTCGACCTGCTGCAGGCCATGAACACCGGCCACGACGGCTCGATGGGCACGCTGCACGCCAACAATCCCCGCGAGGCGCTGTCGCGCTGCGAATCCATGATCACCATGGGCGGCTTCTCGCTTCCGTCGCGTACCATTCGCGAGATGATCTGCGCCTCGATCGACGTCATCATCCAGGCCGCGCGCCTGCGCGACGGCTCGCGCCGCATCACCCACATCACCGAGGTGATGGGCATGGAAGGCGACACCATCATCACCCAGGACGTCTTCCTCTACGACCTGGTCGGTGAGGACGCCAACGGCAAGATCATCGGCCGGCACCGTTCCACCGGCATCGGCCGGCCGCGCTTCTGGGAGCGCGCCCGCTATTACAGCGAAGAGAAGCGGCTTGCCGCGGCGCTCGATGCCGCCGAAGTCGCCCCGCCAATCATAAGGAGCCGCCATGAACATGCAACTTTTGGCTCTGGCCTTCCTCGCCGCCATCGCGATCGGCGGCGTGGCGTGGGTGTTCATCTATCCGCTCATTTCGGGGGAGAAACAGGCCGAGAGCCGCCGCGCCTCCGTCGCCAAGCCGGAGCCTGCGGCCAAGCGGCAGACCGAAAAGACGCAGCGCTCGCGCCGCGAGCAGGTCGAGGGCTCGCTGAAGGAGCTGGAGGCCCGCCGCGCAGAAGGCAGAGCAAGGTCCCGCTCAGCGTCCGCCTGACGCCAGGCCGGCCTCGCCTGGTCGACCGCAGAAATTCTATGTCGTTTCGGCGATACTCGGCGCCGTGTTCTTCGCCGCGGCCTCGATCGCGGGCGGCGGTCTGCTCGGCGCCGCCGGGCTCGGCTTTGCCGGCGGCTTCGGCCTGCCGCGCTGGGGCCTGAGCTTCCTGAAGAAGCGCCGCGAGAAGGCGTTCCTGGAAGCGCTGCCGGATGCCGTCGACGTCATCGTGCGCGGCATCAAGGCCGGCCTGCCACTGTTCGAATCGATCAAGGTCGTCGCCGCCGACGCGCCGGATCCGCTGCGCAGCGAATTCCTGGCGATCATCGAGACGCAGGCGATCGGTATCCCGCTGGGCGAAGCCTGCCAGCGGCTCTATGAGCGGATGCCGGTGCCGGAAGCAAACTTCTTCGGCATCGTGGTGGCGATCCAGCAGAAATCCGGCGGCAACCTGTCGGAAGCGCTCGGCAACCTGTCCAAGGTGCTGCGCGATCGCAAGAAGATGGCCGAGAAGATCCAGGCGATGTCGATGGAAGCCAAGGCTTCCGCCGGCATCATCGGCTCGCTGCCGCCGATCGTGATGATCCTGGTCTACATCACCACCCCCGGCTACATCTCACTGCTGTGGACGGACCCACCGGCCAGCTCATGCTGGTCGGCTGCGTGCTCTGGATGTCGATCGGCATCATGGTGATGAAGAAAATGATCAACTTCGACTTCTGATGGTGCGGCATGTTTGATTTCCTTATCGAGTTTATCCACAACCCGCGCTTCGTGACCATGCTGCTCGCCGCGATCGCGGCGAGCGCCACGGCCTACACCCTGGTCATGCCGCTGCTTGCGGGCGACAGCCTCGACAAGCGCATGAAGGCGGTGGCGAGCGAGCGCGAACGCATCCGTGCGCGCGAGCGCGAACGGCTGAACAAGAACGAGAAGGTCGCGCTGCGCCAGACGCCGAAGCAATTCATCTCCAGGATCGTTGAAGACTTCAACCTGACCAAATACCTGGCGCAGGAATCGGCGCGCGTGCAAGCTGACGCTTGCCGGCTATCGCGGCCAGGCGCCCTACGTCACCTTCCTGTTCTTCCGCCTGGTGGCGCCGATCCTGATGCTTGTCGCTTCGGTGCTCTATGTCTTCGTGATCTCCAACATGGAGAAGTCGCTGCCGGTCAAGATCGGCATCTGCGTCGGTTGTGCCTATCTCGGCCTGCAGGCGCCGATGCTGTTCCTGAAGAACCGCATCACCAAGCGCCAGCTGCAGATCAAGCGCGCCTTCCCCGATGCGCTCGATCTGCTGCTGATCTGCATCGAGTCCGGCATGTCGATCGAAGCCGCCTTCCGCAAGGTTTCCAGCGAGATCGTGACCCAGTCGATCGCGCTGTCGGAGGAGTTCACGCTGACCACGGCCGAATTGTCCTATCTGCAGGACCGCAAGGTCGCCTATGAGAACCTCGCCAAGCGCACCGGCCTCGAAGGCGTGAAATCGGTCTGCCTCGCGCTGCAGCAGTCGGAACGCTACGGCACGCCGCTCGGCCAGAGCCTGCGCGTGATGGCGCAGGAAAACCGCGACATGCGCATGACCGAAGCCGAGAAGAAGGCCGCCGCACTGCCGCCGAAACTGACGGTGCCGATGATCCTGTTCTTCCTGCCGGTGCTGTTCGTCGTGATTCTCGGGCCGACCTACATCAAGATCTCGCAAATGCATTGAGCCTTCGGCCGAAGGCCCGCGCCGTCCAGGCCAGTCCTACTTGCGTCACAAGCGGCGCTATCCCTCATCCCGAGGGGCTTGCGCGAGCAAGCGTCTCGAAGGTTGAGGCTGCTGTGGGACCTCATGGTTCTCCCGGCGATGGCGAAGCATGGTCCGGACAGGGCGCGCTACCTTGTAGCGCCGTTTGCGACGGCCTCGCTTTCGCTCGGCCTGCTGGGCGCGCCCGCGCCTCCTCACCATCAGGATTTTGACGCAGTGGGGCTGAGCAGGCTCTGTGTTCAATCCGGCCGGTTGAGTTCGGCCATGGGGACGCTGTTGTTGCCGCGGCTGGAGGGGCGGGAATTGTCCTTGTCCTTGCCCTTCAGCATCGTTTTCAGATAGGCGACATTGGCGGCCGCCTCGTCCGGCGGCAGGTCGGCCTTCACGATCTGCTCGGCCTCGGCAAAGCGGCCCTGCAGGCCGATCACGAGGCCGAGGTTCTGCCGCACCCGCGCGTCCGCCTTCGGGCTGGCATAGGCCTGGCGCAGCGCCTCCTCCGCCTTCGGCAACTCCCGCGTCAGCATGTAGGACAGGCCGAGGTTGGAGAGCACCGACGGCTCGCCCGGCACGATCTTGAGCGCGCTCACATAGTAGCTGCGCGCCTCGTCATGGCGGCCGAGCTGGTCGAGCGTGGTGCCCTGCACCGACAGGATGCGCCAGTCGGGATTGTCGGGCGAATGCGCCCGCGACAGCACGTCGAAGGCCTGCTGGAAATTGCCGTTGTCGGCGAGCGCCCGGCCCCAGCCGGCGAGCAGCGCCTTGTTGCCGGGACTGGCGATGCAGGCCTGCTCGAATACGGCGGCGGCCTGGGCCCGCTGGCCGTTGGCGCGCAACGCCTGGCCGTAGGCGAGCGCGGCGTCGGCATCCTTGGGGTTGGCGCGATAGCGGTCGCCATAATATTCGATGGCGCGCTGCGGGTCGGCCTCTCTGCTCGGGGGATCGGCGCTGGACGTCAGCGCGCCCGCGACGTCGCCCATGGTCTGGCAGCCGCCAAGGCTTGCGGCTAACATCGCCGTTATCGCCGCGGTCGCAAGGAACCGGGCCAAACCTGACTGCCTCTGCACTTAGACTCTCGCGCTGGACCGAGCCGAACGCGCCAGCAATAAACCGTTAACCCTAACGGCCGGTTAATTCGGCGGCCGTCCCGGGAGTGCGAGGTCCGTCAGTACTCCAGCGCGAGCCGCTTCCTGATCTCCTGGATCTGCTTTTCGAGGTCGTCGAATCTCGCATGCACGGCGCGGTCATGCAGGTAGAAGATGTAGCCGGCGACCAGGAACCCGAAAATCCAGTGGTGGGTCTCGACATAAGCCAGCACCGCTTCGATTGCGTGGCCTGTGAAAGCAAGGATGCCCCAAACAACGTCCATCTGATTTCCCCGGCATTACGGCAGCGAACCGAAACCTATCACGGCCGGCCGAGCCTCGTGTAGCGGCCATGACGATTGCGGCTCGCCAAAAACTCTGCGAAGTCTGATCACATATCTGAGACGCACATCACGGAACACGAGCCAAGCATGCCATCCGCGTTCGAGAGCGCCCCCGCCACGCCGGCCATCCCCATCACCTTCGTGACCAAGTCGAGCTGGGAGGCGGTCCGCGGCTCGCTGCCGCCGCAGGCCGCGCAATTTGCGCTCGCGAACGGCTTTGCCGCAAAGCCCGGCGCTTGCCTGGTGCTGCCCAGGGCCGACGGACAGATCGATCAGGTGCTGTTCGGCCTGGAGGACGACGGCACCAAATCCCGCGATCTGTTCAGGCCCGGGGCCCTGCCCGGCCTGCTGCCGCCGGGCGTCTATCGCTTCGCCAATGCGCCGCATGATGCGCGCCTGGCCGCGCTCGCCTTCGCGCTCGGCTCCTATCGCTTCGGCCGCTACCGCAAGGCGGAGACGCCCGACGCGAAGCTGGTGCCGCCCGACGGTGTCGACGCCGCCGATATCGCGCGCATGGCCGACGCGGCGATGCTGGCGCGCGACCTCGTCAATACACCCTCGAACGATATGGGGCCGGCCGAGCTGGAGCTCGCCGCGCGGCGCCTCGCCGAACGGTTCGGTGCGAGTTTCAATTGCATCACAGGCGATGAGCTCGTGAGAGAGAATTTCCCGCTGATCCATGTGGTCGGCATGGCCTCGACCCGCGCGCCGCGGCTGATCGACTTTTCGTGGGGCGATCCAGCGCATCCCAAGGTAACGCTGGTCGGCAAGGGCGTCTGCTTCGATACCGGCGGGCTCGACCTGAAACCATCGAGCGGCATGCTGATCATGAAGAAGGACATGGGCGGCGCCGCCAACGTCCTGGCGCTGGCACAGATGGTGATGGATGCGAAGCTGAAGGTGCGGCTGCGCGTCCTGATCCCCGCGGTCGAAAACGCGGTGGCCGGCAACGCTTTCCGCCCGCTCGACATCTTCACATCGCGCAAGGGCATCACCGTCGAGATCGGCAATACTGACGCGGAGGGCCGGCTGATACTTGCCGACGCGCTGGCGCTGGCGGATGAAGAGAAGCCGGACCTCCTGATCGACATGGGCACGCTAACCGGCGCGGCGCGGGTCGCATTGGGGCCGGATTTACCGCCCTTTTACACCAATGATGAGACGCTGGCGCTCGAAATTGCCCGCCATGCCAAAGAACAGAACGATCCGTTATGGCGCATGCCGCTGTGGCCGCCCTACGACGGCTGGCTCAACTCCAAGGTCGCCACCATTACCAACGCGCCGTCCGGCACGTTTGCGGGCTCGATCACCTGCGCGCTGTTCCTGCAGCGCTTTGTCGAACACGCCAAAAGCTGGCTGCACCTCGATATCTACGCCTGGACGCCCTCCGCAAAGCCAGGGCGGCCCGAGGGCGGCGAATGCCAGGCCGCGCGCGCAATCTACAAGCTGCTGGGCGAACGCTATGCATGACCCGCGCCTGACAGCCGCCCGCGGCGATATCGCCGCGAAATATCTCGAAGGCAAGGTCGAGGCGGAGCGCTTTGTCGAGGGCGAGCCGTTCGAGGTAGTCGACGCATTGGCGCCGCTGCGGCGAGCGCCGGGCTCCGATGCCGAGCTGATGACGCAGGCGCTGCGGGGTGAGCGGGTTACGATTTACGACCGCAACGCAGAGGGGTGGGCCTGGGGCCAGCTCGACAGCGACGGCTATGTCGGCTGGCTTCCTGACGCGGCGCTCGCAAAGCCGGGCGCGGCGCCGACCCATCGCATCACCGCGATCAGGACATTCGCCTTTGGCGGACCATCGATCAAGCTGCCGCCTGTCGAGACGCTGGTGATGGGATCGGCGGTGACGGTGACGCGAGAGGATGGCGCCTTCGCCGTCACCGGCGAGGGCTGGCATCTGCCGAAGTTACATCTTGCTGCGATTGGCCACCGTGAAACCGACTTCGTCGCGGTTGCCGAGCGTTTTGTCGGCACGCCCTATCTCTGGGGCGGCAAGAGCAGCCTCGGCATCGACTGCTCGGGCCTCGTGCAAATCTCCCTCAATGCCGCCGGCATCGGCTGCCCGCGCGACAGCGACATGCAGGAGGTTTCGCTGGGCCAGCCGCTTGATCCCGCGAAAGCAAGCAACCTGCAACGCGGCGACCTCCTGTTCTGGAAGGGGCACGTGGCGATCGCGCGCGATGCCGAGACCATCGTGCATGCCAATGCGCATCACATGGCGACCGTGATCGAGAATACGCCAGCTGCGATCGCGCGCATCAAGGCGGCGGGCAGCGAACTGGTCGCAATCAAGCGAATTTAGGTCGCAACGGCATCATCGCCAGCGGCCTCGTTGCGGAAGGCGGCGGCGAACAGCGCGCGGGTGTAATCGGTCTTTGGCGCCTTGAACAGTTCCGAGGCCGGCCCTTCCTCCACTACCTTGCCCTCGCGCATCACGATCAGATGGCTCGCAAGCGAGGCCACCACGCGCAGATCGTGCGAAATGAACATGTAGGTCAGGTCGCGCTTGCGCTGCAAATCGCGCAGAAGGTCGACCATCTGCGCCTGCAACAGCATGTCGAGCGCGCTGGTCGGCTCATCCAGCACCACGAAATTCGGCTCAAGCACCGCGGCGCGCGCAATCGCGATGCGCTGGCGCTGGCCACCGGAAAATTCATGCGGGTAGCGGGAACGCCATTCCGGGTTGAGGCCGACATCCTCCATCGCCTTGACCACCCGCGCATCACGCTCCTCGGGCGACAGGTGTTTCTGATGCACGGAGAAGCCCTCGGCGATGATGTCGCCGACCGACATGCGCGGAACTCAAGGAGCCGAACGGATCCTGGAACACGATCTGCATGTCGCGGCGGAACGGACGCATCTCCTTGAACTTCAGTCCCTGGATATTTTTACCCAGGAATACAATGGGTCCGTCGGACGAGATCAGCCGCAACAGTGCCAGTCCAAGCGTGGTCTTGCCGGAGCCGGATTCGCCGACTACGCCCAGGGTCTCGCCCTTGCGCACGGCGAAGCTGACGCCATCGACCGCCTTGATGTGCCCGACCGTCGAGCGCAGGAGCCCGCGCTTGATCGGAAACCAGACCTTCAGATTATCGGCGGACATCACCACCGGCTGTTCGGGGCGCGGCGGCGCGGGGTCGGGTCTCGGTTCGGCGGCGAGAAGGTCACGGGTATAGGGATGTTTCGGTGCATTGAAGACCTGCTCGACCGGCCCCTGCTCCACGATCTCGCCATTGTTCATGACGCAGACGCGATCGGCAATGCGGCGCACAATGCCGAGGTCATGGGTGATGAACAACAGGCTCATGCCGAGCCGCGCGCGGATTTCCGCGAGCAGCGTGAGAATCTGCGCCTGCACGGTGACGTCGAGCGCCGTGGTCGGCTCGTCTGCGATCAACAGATCGGGTTCGTTGGCAAGCGCCATCGCGATCATCACGCGCTGCCGCTGCCCGCCGGATAATTGATGCGGGTAACTCTTGAGCCGTGTCTCCGGTTCGGGAATGCCGACCTGCCGTAACAATTCGAGCACGCGGGCCCGCCCCACGGCGTTGCTGACGGGATTGTGGAGCTGGATAATTTCGGTGATCTGGGACTCAATCGTGTGCAACGGATTGAGGGACGTCATCGGCTCCTGGAAAATGATCGAGATGTCGTTGCCGCGGATGCCGCGGATTGCGCTCTCCGACAACGACAGCAATTCGCGTCCCTTGAAGCGGATGCTGCCTGTCGGGTGCGACGCCGCCGGATAGGGCAACAGCTTCAGGACCGAAAGTGCGCTGACCGATTTACCCGAGCCGGATTCGCCGACCAACGCCACGCATTCGCCGCGCTTGATCTCGAACGAGATGCGGTCGACCGCGATCGAAACCTTGCCCTGCTGGCGGAAGGCCACCGAGAGATCGCGAACACTGAGCAGCGGCTGGTTGATGGCGTCCATGCGATCCTCACGTAAACGTCTTGCGCGGATCGAAGGCGTCGCGCACCGCTTCACCGATGAAGATCAGCAGCGAGAGCATGATGGCGACGGAGAAGAAGCCGGCAAAACCAAGCCACGGCGCCTGGATATTGGCCTTGGCTTGCGACAGCAATTCGCCGAGCGACGGGGAGCCGGGCGGCAGGCCGAACCCGAGGAAGTCCAGCGCGGTCAGCGTCATCACCGACGACGACACGATGAAGGGCAGGAAGGTCATGGTCGCCACCATCGCGTTCGGCAACAGATGACGGAACATGATGACCGCGTTGGACACGCCGAGCGCGCGCGCGGCCTGGATGTATTCGAAATTGCGACCGCGCAGAAATTCCGCGCGCACCAGGCCCACCAGCGACACCCAGGAGAACAGCGCCATGATGCCGAGCAGCACGAAGAAGCCGGGCGGCAGCACCGCCGAGATGATCAGCAGCAAATAGAGATAGGGAATCGAATTCCAGATCTCGATGAAGCGCTGGAAGCCGAGATCGATCCAGCCGCCGAAATAGCCCTGCACGCCGCCGGCGATGACGCCGACGACGGAGGAGATGATGGTCAGGCTGAGGCCGAATAGCACCGAGATGCGGAAGCCGTAGATCAGCCGCGCCACCACGTCGCGGCCATTGGCGTCGGTGCCGAGCCAATTCGTCTCTAGATCGCCACAGCTCTTCAGCCCCTTCTGCTGCACCATATCCTTGCACTGCGCTTCGGTCAGCATCCAGGTCGGCGGCGATGGCGCCGGAGTCGGCGTGTCGCGATTGATGGTGCTGTAGGAGTAGCGGATCGGCGGCCAGATGATGCTGCCGCCCTTGGCCGCGATCTGCTTCTGGATGTAGGGATCGCGATAATCGGCCGCGGTCTCGAAATCGCCACCAAAGGTGGTTTCGGCATAACCGAAGAGCACTGGCCAATACAGATGGCCGTCATATTTGATCATCAGCGGCTTGTCGTTGGCGATCACGTTCGCAAGCAGTGACATCACGAACAGGACCATGAAAATCCAGAACGACCAGTAGCCGCGCTTGTTTGCCTTGAAATTCTCCCAGCGCCGGCGGTTCAGCGGCGACGGCACGAAGGGATGGCGGGTGATCGGGACAGCTTCGCCGAGCGGCGAGGCGGTGGTGGTTTCGACCGGCTGGGGAGCGGTGAGCGTCATCAGACCTCCCGCGCCTCGAAATCGATCCGCGGATCGATCCACATGTAGGTGAGATCGGAGATCAAATTGACCACAAGACCCAGCAGTCCAAAAATGTAGAGCGTCCCGAACACCACGGGATAGTCGCGGTTGAGCACGCTCTCAAACGAAAGCAGGCCAAGGCCGTCGAGCGAGAAGATGGTCTCGATCAGGAGCGAGCCGGAGAAAAAAGCATGAATGAAGGCGCCGGGAAAGCCCGCGACGACGATCAGCATGGCGTTGCGGAAGATGTGGTTATAGAGCACCTGCCGCTCGCTGCAGCCCTTGGCGCGCGCCGTCATCACATATTGCTTGCGGATCTCGTCGAGAAACGAGTTCTTGGTCAGTAGCGTCATGGTGGCAAATGCCGAGATCCCCATCGCGATCAGCGGCAGCGTAAGGTGCCAGAAATAGTCGATGATCTTCCAATACCAGGGAAATTGCGACCAGCCGTCCGAGGTCAATCCACGCAACGGAAACCAGTTGAAGAACGAACCACCCGCAAACAGGATGATCAACAGGATGGCGAACAGGAACCCCGGGATCGCGAAGCCGACAATGATGACCCCCGAAGTCCATGTGTCGAACGGCGTTCCGTCCTTGACCGCCTTGCGGATGCCGAGCGGGATCGAGATCAGATAGCTCAAGAGCGTCATCCAGATGCCGAGCGACATCGAGACCGGCAGCTTCTCCTTGATCAGATCGACCACGTTGATGTCACGGAAATAGCTCCTGCCGAAATCGAAGCGCGCGTAGTTCCACACCATCAGCGCGAAACGCTCCGGTGCCGGCTTGTCGAAGCCGAACTGCTTCTCGAGCTTCTTGATGAACTCGGGATCGAGCCCCTGCGCCCCGCGATATTTCGAATTGACGGCATCCCCTGCCGCGGCGTTGGCGGGGCCACGCGCCGCGAAATCGCCGCCACCGCCGGACACGCGCGACAGGCCGCCGGTATCCGCGCCGGAGAGTTGCGCGATGACGCGATCGACCGGCCCGCCGGGCGCGAACTGCACGACCAGGAAGGACACGAAAAGGATGCCGAGCAATGTCGGCAGCATCAGCAGGATACGGCGGGCGATATAGGCGCTCATGAATTATTTCGCCTGATCGAGCTTGGCGGCCTTGTCGGCATCAAACCACCAGTTTTCCGGCGCCCCTACCCCTTGCGCATATTTGGCCGGCTTCGCCGGATGACTGAATTGATCCCAATAGGCGATCGGGTGAGTGGATCGATACCATTGCGGCACCCAATAGCGACCGGCGCGAAACACACGGTCGAGCGCCCTGCATGCGATGGTCAAGTCGTGTCGCGTTTCGGCTGCGATTGCTTTTTCAATAAGTGCATCGATGGCCGGGCTCGTGATGCCAGACAGGTTGTAAGAGCCCTTTGTGGCGGCAGACTGCGACGAAAAATACGGACGCAGGCTGTCGCCCGGCGTCGGCGAGAAATTCATTCGCTGGATCGTCACGTCGAAGTCGAAGGCCTCGACCCGCGCGCGGTACTGCACCGCGTCGATGAGACGAATCTGGGCTTCAACGCCGACAAGAGCGAGATTTTTGATGAAGGTCCCATGATGCGGCTGAAAGGAAGGCTCATCGATCAGAAACTCGATTTTCAGGACGTCGCCGCTCGGCAGAACGCGCTTGCCATCCTTGACCTGCAAACCGGCTTCCTGGAGCAATTGCTGCGATTTGCGCAGCAGGGTCCGGTCTTGCCCCGATCCGTCCGAGACTGGAGGAACGTAGGGGTTGCCGAACACTTCGTCCGGCACCTGGCCGCGGAACGGTTCGAGCAACTTCAATTCTTCCGGTGACGGCGCACCTTCCGCCACCATGTCGGAGTTCTGGAACGGAGAAACAGCGCGCGCATAGGCGCCATACATCACGTTCCGATTGGTCCACTCAAAATCGAAGGCATTGATCAGCGCCTCGCGCACCCGCGGGTCCTTGAACTGCTCACGGCGGGTATTGATCATCCAGCCCTGCCCGCCTGACGGCGTCTCGTCCGGCAAGGTTTCCAGCTTGACGCGTCCGTCCTTGGCCGCAGGAAAGTCGTAACGGGTCGCCCATATGCGCGAGGTGAATTCCTCGCGAAACAGATAGCTCTTCGCGGTAAAGCCCTCGAAGGCAACGTCGCGGTCTCGATAGAACTCGTAACGCACCGTATCGAAATTGTAGCTGCCGCGGTTGATCGGCAGATCGGCTGCCCACCAATCCTTCAACCGGCTATATTCAATGAAGCGGTTGATCTCGTAATTGCCAACCTTGTACGGCCCCGAGCCCAGTGGAGCATCAAGCGTGGTTTCTTCGAACGAGCGGTTGGCATAATAGGCCTTCGAGAAGATCGGCAGACCTGCGACGTAGAGCGGCACATCCCGCGCGCGCTTTGGCGCAAAGGTCACGACGACAGTGGCGTCGTCAGGCGCTTCCGCCTTCACGAAGTCGCGGAGCTGGACCACAATCAGAGGGTGGCCTTTTTCCTTCAACGTGTTCAGCGAAAAAACGACATCTTGCGCCGTGATTTTCGAACCATCGTGAAAGTGCGCTTCGGGGCGCATGGTAAAGCGATAGGTGAGTTTGTCCGGCGAAATCTGCACCGATTTCGCCGCGTAGCCGTAGACCGCGTCCGGCTCGTCGTTCGCACGCGCCATAAGTGTCGCAAAGGTCATATCCATGCCCTGCGCGCCCTCGCCTTTCAGCACATAGGCGTTGAGCGAATTGAAGGTAAAAAAGGACTGGTTGTAGGCGCGGACCGACGGGATCAGCGAAAAGAAACCACCCTTGGGGGCGTTCGGGTTGACATAATCGAAGTGGTGGAAGTCGGCCGGATATTTCAGATCACCAAAGGACGACATTCCGTGATTTTCTGCACTGGCGCCGCCATCCGAATCTGCGGCCAGGGCAGGCCGCAGCCAGGGCGTCGACAGCGCACCGATCCCGAGGCCGAGCGCATGCCGGCGCGACAGGAGAGACGGACGGGAGGGCCGGCTCAAGATCGTTTGCCCGTCTTGGCCGCCTTCTCGGCATCCCACCACCACAACGTGGGGAAGCCGGAAACGCCATAGGTGGGCAGCGGCTCGGGATGACTGAAGCGATCCCAATAGGCGTCGCGATCAAAGTCGTAATTGAAGTGCGGCACCACATAGCAATTCCAGAGCAGCACGCGGTCGAGCGCCTTGCAGGCGGCCACCAGTCCCGCACGGTCCTTGGCGAAGATGACGCGGTCGATCAGGGTGTCAACCGCAGGATTCTTAATGCCAGGGCGATTGCGGCTGCCGGGACGGTCGGCTGCGGAAGAGCCGAAGAATTCGCGCTGCTCGTTACCTGGTGAGATCGACTGCGTCCACGAGGTGGTGACGAGATCGAAATCGAAACTGCGCAGGCGGTTCTGATATTGCACGTCGTCGACGGTGCGTACGCTGGTAGTGACGCCAAGTCGCTCCAGCGAGGGTTTGTAAAACAGCGCGATGCGTTCGTCGGCCGGGTCCCTGCAGAGGATTTCGACACTGATCGGCTGGCCTTTGGAATCGACCAGCTTGCGGTCCTTGTTCTCGAAACCTGCTTCCTTCAGGAGGCGCGCGGCCTCGCGCAGATTGTTGCGCACATTTTCCGGATTGCCGTTGACGGGATCCTTGTACGGTGTCGTGAAGACCTCGGGCGGCACCTTGTCGCGCACGGTCTCGAGTATCTCCAGCTCCTTGCCTTCCGGCAGGCCGGAGGACATCAGCTCGGGAATGCCGTCAAAATAGCTGGAATCGCGGTGATACACGCCGGTCGACAGCACCCGGTCCTCTTCCTCCCAATCGAAGGCGAGATTGAAGGCGCGCCGCAGCCTGAGGTCCTGAAACAGCGGCTTGCGCAGATTGAAGGCCCACCCCTGCATCCGCCCGAGATTGCGGGTTGGAAACAGCTGTTTGATGACGCGCTTTTCCTGGACCGCGGGAAAGTCGTAGGAGACCGCCCATTCCTTGGCGCTGCGCTCGCTCATCCAGTCAATCGCATCAGCCTTGAAAGCCTCGCGGGCCGGCAGGTCATCGCGGAAGTACTCCCAGCGCAGCTCGTCGAAATTATTCTGGCCGATATAGACCGGCAGATCCTTGCCCCAATGGTCCTTCACGCGTTCGAGCACGAGCGTACGGCCAGCCACGAATTCCTTGACGCGATAAGGTCCCGAGCCCAGCGGAATCTCCAGCGTAGTCGCCGTGATGTCGCGCTTCTTGCCCTGCGCATCGGTGCCTTCCCACCAATGTTTCGGCATAACGACGACCTGGCCTGCGATGGTCGGCAGCTCGCGGTTGCCTGGTCCGTCGAAAGTGAACTTGACGTCGCGCTCGCCGACCTGCTCGCACTTGACGATATGCCGGTAATACGCGCTGTACATCGGGCTGTTCTTCTTCAGCGCCTCAAAGGAGAAGATGACATCGCCCGGCGTGACCGGCTTGCCGTCGTGCCAGCGCGCTCCGGCGCGCAGCCGGTAAATCACATGGGAACGGTCGTCGGGATAGGCCGCCGCCTCCGCCAGGACACCGTAGTTAGCGTCGGGCTCGTCGAACGATTGGGTGGTGAGGGTTTCGTAGATCAAGGCGACGACGTCGGCGGTGTTGCCCTTGAAGCCGGTAACGACAATGTTGAAATTATCGAACGTGCCGATCTGGAACTGGCGCACCGTGCCGCCCTTGGGCGCGTCGGGATTGACATAATCGAAGCGCTTGAAGTCGGCCGGGTATTTGATGTCGCCGAACAGCGACAGCGCGTGCCGCCATTTCAGTTCGCTCTCGGTTTGCGCTTTGGCGGTTTCGATGATCGGGACGCCGGCAAGCGTTCCGAGTACAGGGGTCATTACGGCAAGGCTGCCGCTCTGGAGGAGCTGTCGTCGGGTAATAGCCAAATCAGAAATTCCTCTTAGCGATCGCCCCACCATTAGGGGGCAATATAAGGCAAGGATTCGACCGCTAACGTTGCATTTTCCTCATGTAAGCCGGCCGTTGTGCGGCGAAACGTCCCGATAACAAGCCCGCGAGACGCCATTAGCAAACAAAAACGGCCAGGCAAGCCTGGCCGTTTCGGAACTGATGTTCACAAGGCAGCGAGGGCCGTCATCCGGCGCCCTATTTCGCCGCGGTCGGCAGCGGCTGCGGACTGTCCGACAGTGAGCGCAGATAGGCGATCACGTCAGCGCGCTGGCCGTCCTTCTGGATGCCGGCAAAGCCCATCGCCGTGCCCGGGATGAAGCCCTTGGGGTTGGTGAGGAACTTGTTGAGGTCGTCATAGGTCCACTCGCCACCCTTGGCCTTGATGGCGGCCGAGAAATTGAATCCGTTGCGGCCTTCGCCCTTGTGGTCGCCGAGAATGCCGTAGAGGTTGGGACCAACGCGGTTGGGGCCGTTCTTTTCGAAGGTGTGGCAGGTGGTGCAAACTTTCGCCGCCGCCTGGCCCTTCTCGGCGGAAGCCGTCTGCAGGAGTTTTTCGATCGGCTCGGACGGCTCGGCCTTCGCAGCCTCCTTGCCGGCGCCTTCGGCCTCCTTGGCGGCAATGGCAAAGCCCGGCTTTTCCAGCGGCTTGGGGGCGAACAGCGCGCTGGCGGTAAAGCTCGTCACCAACAGGAGGATACAGGAGGCGAGCACGGCGCCGATGATCTTGTTGAGTTCGAAGGAGTCCATTTCGGATCAGGCTCCAGGCCGGAAAGGATCGAGGGGCGCGGCCTCACCGGCCGCGGGAACAGCCCGGGAATCGCACTTTGAACTCAATCGCACTTTCGCAGCGCACCCCAAGCAGGGAGGAGATATCGGTTTGCCCAGGCTCTGGCAACCCGTATAAGCGCGCCGGTGGGACGGAATTGACGTCAATTTCCCCATCATTTCCCGCTTGTTGCCGAACAGTCTCTGACCTTGCCCCTGATGACCGATCACCGCACCTTGGTGCTGATTCCCGCCCGCATGGCCTCGACCCGGCTGCCGAACAAGCCGCTGCTCGACATCGCCGGTCTGCCCATGATCGTGCATGTGCTGCGCCGGGCGGAGGAGGCTAAAATCGGCCGCGTCGCGGTTGCCACCGACACGCCCGATATCGCCAGCGTGGTGAAGGCCCATGGCGGCGAGGCCGTCATGACCCGCCCCGAACACCCTTCCGGATCGGACCGGATTTTCGAGGCCTGCGAGACGCTCGACCCGCGCCGGGAGGCCGAGATCGTGATCAACCTGCAGGGCGATTTCCCGACCATTTCGCCGCAAAACATCCGCGACGTGCTGCCGCCGCTTGCCGATCCCGCAGTCGATATCGCGACGCTGGCGGCCCAAATCCACACCGAGGAGGAGAGCCTCAACCCGAACGTGGTGAAGGCGGTGGGCTCTCCGCTCGGCGGGCGGCGCATGCGGGCCTTGTATTTCACCCGCGCCACCGCCCCGCACGGCAACGGACCGCGCTACCACCATATCGGCCTCTACGCCTATCGCCGCGCGGCGCTGGAGCGGTTCGTGAAACTGCCGCCCTCGCCGCTGGAGCTCCAGGAGCGGCTGGAACAGCTGCGCGCGCTGGAAGCCGGCATGCGGATCGATATCACCGTGGTCGACACCGTACCGCGCGGGGTCGACACCCCGACCGACCTCGAAACCACCCGCCAGATACTGGCGAAAAACTAGGCGGCTGCTACAAGGCGCCCCAGAAACACGGTTACCCAACACCATGACCCAGAAGCTGAAAATCGCGTTCCAGGGCGAGCCCGGCGCCAATTCCCACATCGCCATCGTCGAAGCCTATCCCGACGCCGAGCCCTTGCCCTGCCCGACCTTCGAGGACGCGCTGGCCGCGATCTCCTCAGGCGAGGCCGACCTCGGCATGATCCCGATCGAGAACTCGGTTGCCGGCCGCGTCGCCGATATCCATCATCTCCTGCCCGCCTCCGGCCTCCATATCGTCGGCGAATGGTTCCTGCCGGTCCATCACCAATTGATGGCGGTGCGCGGGGCGAAGCTCGCCGACGTCAGGAGCGTGGAGAGCCACGTCCATGCGCTCGGACAGTGCCGGCGCATCATCCGCAAGCTCGGCATCAAGCCGATCGTCGCGGCCGATACCGCCGGCAGTGCCCGCGATATCGCCGAGCGCGGCGACAAAAGCGTCGCCGCGCTTGCCTCCAAGCTCGCCGCCGACATCTACGGCCTCGACATTTTGTCTGAAGACGTCGAGGACGAGAGCCACAACACCACGCGCTTCGTGGTGCTGGCGCGGGAGGAAAAATGGGCCAGCCAAGGCTCGGGGCCGCTGGTCACCACTTTTGTCTTCCGCGTCCGCAACCTCCCCGCCGCGCTGTACAAGGCGCTGGGCGGCTTTGCGACCAATAGCGTCAACATGACCAAGCTCGAGAGCTACATGGTCGACGGCAATTTCTTCGCCACACAATTCTATGCCGATGTCGACGGCCATCCCGACGACAAGGGGCTCGCCTTTGCACTCGAAGAGCTGAAATTCTTCTCGCGCGAATTCCGCATTGTCGGCGTCTATCCCGGCCATCCCTTCCGCGCGACGTTCAGCGAGAAGATGGAGTAGCGCTTACGCTGCCTCCTTCTTCGCCAGGCCGAACGCCTCCGCGAGCAGCGAATACGACTTCTTCCGCGCCTCATGGTCATAGACCGCGGTGATGATCATCAATTCATCCGGCTTGCTCGCGTCGATCATCGGCTGCAGCTTTTGCATCACGGTCGAAGGACTGCCGACGAACAGCCGCGAGCGGTTGCGCGCGATCGAGGCGCGCTCCGCGTCGGTGTAGGGATAGGCCAGCGCCTCTTCGGGGCTCGGCAGCGGTGAATACTGCCCGCGGTCGCGACGCAGGCGATTCAAGTCCATCGAGGACGCCAGCCGCTCGGCTTCCGCATCGGTCTCGGCCGTCACGATCGCGACCGCCAGGATCGCGTGCGGCGTGGCGCGCCAGCCCGACGGCTTGAAGTGAGTTCGGTAATTAACCATCACATCGACCGCGTCGTGCATGGCGAAATGATGCGCGAAGGCAAAGCCCATCCCGACTTGGGCTGCGAGCTCGGACGAATAGTCGCTCGAGCCGAGCAGCCAGATCGGCGGCAGCGGCGTGTCGTCGGGCATCGCCACCACATTGTTGTAGGGATGGCCGGGCGGAAAATCGCGTGTCTCCCAGAGCGTCAGCTCATGCAGCCGTTCGAGGAAATCGTCGCCCTCGCGGCGATCGAGCCGGCTGCGGAGTGCGTGCGCGGTGGCGCCGTCGGTGCCGGGCGCGCGGCCAAGGCCGAGATCGATGCGGCCCGGAAATAGCGCCTCCAGCATCTTGAAGCGCTCGGCCACGACAAGCGGCGCGTGATTGGGCAGCATGACGCCGCCAGAGCCCACGCGAATATTCTGGGTCACCGCGGCGATCTGCCCGATCATGACGTCAGGCGCGGGGCTTGCCACGGAAGCGAGGTTATGGTGCTCGGCGAGCCAGTAGCGGACATAGCCGAGCCCATCGACATGGCGCGCCAGATCGATGCTGTTGCGCAGCGCTGCGGCGGGTCGGGTGTCGGTGGTGACGACGGAGAGGTCGAGGACGGAGAGCGGGATCATGGCGGTTAAGCTAGTGCCCTGGAGCGAACGGACAATGGGGATTGTCGTGCAGAGCAGGCGCGCGCGAACGACGGCTCGGCGACACCTCTTGGTGGGATAGATGGATCATTTTTACAACTGATTGGCATCTTGCCCAACATTTCTTTCCAATTAACATATTGAAATATCTTGTATATCATATTATAAATTCTAGCCCACCGACGATATTAGTGGATTTTTCTTGAGACCCGTTACCAAAAATTGGGCCATTTCCCACCATTGATGGGCTGTTTGAGAAGCCCCGTTTGGCCTATTTTAGCGCTTCCCAAGCTAAACCTGACGCCTTCCAGGCTGAGAGACGCGGAGTTGCTGCAGACATGACCGAGGTACCGCCGTCCCATTCCGACGGGCCCCATTCGCCGCGACGGCCAAGGATCTCCTTCGAATTCTTCCCGCCAAAGACCGCGGAGATGGAGAAGAATCTCTGGGACACCATCAACCGCCTGGCGCCGCTGTCGCCGAACTTCGTCTCCGTGACCTATGGCGCGGGCGGATCGACCCGCGAGCGCACCCATTCCACCATTGCCCGCATCCTGCGCGAGACCGAGCTGCTGCCGGCCGCGCATCTGACCTGCGTCGGCGCCGCGCGCGGCGAGATCGACGAGATTGTCGATCGCTATCATGACGTCGGCGTCCGCCACATCGTGGCGCTGCGCGGCGATCCCGCGACCGGCATCGGTACGCCCTATGTCGCGCATCCCGACGGCTACCAAACCTCGCCCGCTCTCATCGCCGGCATCAAGAAGCGCCATGGCGACATCGAGATTTCGGTGTCGGCCTATCCCGAGAAGCATCCCGAAGCTCGCGACTTCGACACCGATATCGACACGCTGAAAGCCAAGGTCGATGCCGGCGCCACGCGCGCGATCACGCAAGTCTTCTTCGATAACGACCTCTACTTCCGCTACCTCGACCGCGTTCGCGCCCGCGGCATCACCATCCCGATCGTGCCCGGCATCATGCCGATGCATAATTTCAAGCAGGCGCGCAACTTCGTCACCCGCGCCGGCACCACGGTGCCGAACTGGCTTGCGGAAAAATTCGAAGGGCTCGACGACGACGTCGAGACCCGGAAACTGGTCGCCGCCACCGTTGCGGCCGGCCAGGTGCAAAAACTCGCCAAGCATGGCGTCGATACCTTCCATTTCTACACCATGAACCGCGCCGATCTCGTGTTCGCGATCAGCCACCTGCTCGGCATTCGTCCGAACGGCGCGCAGAAGGCCGCCTGATGTCCACTCCCGTTTCTCCCAAGCGCACCGCCCTGCTGGCCGCGACCCGCGACCGCATCCTCGTGCTCGACGGCGCCATGGGCACCATGATCCAGGGCCTCGCATTCGATGAAGCGGCGTTCCGCAGCGACCGCTTCAAGGACTTCCATCGTGACGTCAGGGGCAACAACGATCTGTTGATCCTCACCCAGCCGAAGGCGATCGAGGACATCCACGCCGCCTATCTGCGCGCCGGCGCCGATATCGTCGCGACCAACACCTTTTCCTCCACCTCGATTGCGCAGGCCGACTACGACATGTCGGACCTCGCTTACGAGCTGAACCTCGAGGGCGCAAAACTCGCGCGTGCCGCCGCCGAACGCGTGAGCGCCGAGGACGGCAAGCCGCGCTTTGTCGCGGGCGCCCTGGGCCCGACCAACCGCACCGCCTCGATCTCGCCCGACGTCTCCAATCCCGGCTACCGCGCCGTCACGTTTGACGATCTGCGCAAAGCCTATGGCGAGCAGATCAACGGGCTCCTGGACGGCGGCGCCGACCTGCTGCTGGTCGAAACCATTTTTGACACGCTGAACGCCAAGGCGGCGCTTTACGCGATCTCCGAAATCACCGGAGCGCGCGGCATCGACGTGCCCGTGATGATCTCGGGCACCATCACCGACAAGTCCGGCCGCCTGTTGTCGGGCCAATTGCCGGAAGCGTTCTGGAATTCGATGCGGCATGCCAAGCCCATCACCATCGGTTTCAACTGCGCGCTCGGCGCCGAGGATCTGCGCGCGCATATCGCCGATATCGGCCGCGTCGCCGATACGCTGGTCTGCGCCTATCCCAATGCCGGCCTGCCCAACGAATTTGGGCAGTATGACGAGAGCCCGGAATACATGGCCGGCTTGATCGGCGAGTTCGCCCGCGACGGCCTCGTCAACATTGTTGGCGGCTGCTGCGGCACCACGCCGGACCATATCGCGGCGATTGCGGCTGCCGTCGCCCCGCACAAGCCGCGCGTGGTGCCCGAGATCGAGCCGCGCTTGCGGCTTTCCGGCCTCGAGCCGTTTGCGCTGACGCAAGCCATTCCCTTCGTCAATATCGGCGAGCGCACCAACGTCACCGGTTCCGCGCGCTTCCGCAAGCTGATCACCAACGGCGATTACACCGCCGCCCTTCAGGTCGCGCGCGACCAGGTCGAGAACGGCGCGCAGATCATCGATGTCAACATGGACGAGGGGCTTCTTGATTCCGAAGCCGCCATGAGGACCTTCCTCAACCTCGTCGCCGCCGAGCCCGACATCGCCCGCGTCCCCGTGATGGTCGATTCCTCGAAATTCCACGTCATCGAAGCCGGCCTGAAATGCATTCAGGGCAAGCCGGTGGTGAACTCGATCTCGATGAAGGAAGGCGAGGAAAAATTCATCCACGAGGCGACGATCGCGAAACGCCATGGCGCCGCTGTCGTGGTGATGGCCTTCGACGAGAAGGGCCAGGCCGACACCTTTGCGCGCAAGACCGAAATCTGCAAGCGCGCCTACGATCTGCTGGTTAGCAAGCTCGATTTCCCGCCGGAAGACATCATCTTCGATCCGAATATTTTTGCGATCGCCACCGGCCTCGAGGAGCACAACAATTACGGCGTCGACTTCATCGAGGCGACGCGCTGGATCCGCCAGAACCTGCCGGGCGCGCATATCTCCGGCGGCGTCTCCAATCTCTCCTTCTCGTTCCGCGGCAACGAGCCGGTGCGCGAAGCCATGCATTCGGTGTTCCTCTATCACGCCATCAAGGCCGGCATGGACATGGGCATCGTCAATGCCGGACAGATGGTCGTCTATGACGACATCGATCCCGAGCTGCGCCAGGTCTGCGAGGACGTCATCCTCAACCGCGACCCCGGCGCCTCCGAGCGGCTGCTCGCGCTGGCCGAGAAATTCCGCGGCAAGCAGACACAGAGCAAGGAAGCTGATCTGGCCTGGCGCGAATGGCCGGTCGAGAAGCGGCTGTCCCATGCTCTGGTCCACGGCATCACCGAGTTCATCGAAGAGGACACTGAAGCCGTTCGCCAAACGGTGGAGCGTCCGCTCAACGTGATCGAAGGCCCGCTGATGGCCGGCATGAACGTGGTCGGCGACCTCTTCGGCGATGGAAAAATGTTCCTGCCGCAGGTCGTGAAGTCCGCGCGCGTGATGAAGCAGGCGGTGGCGTACTTGATGCCGTTCATGGAGGAAGAGAAGGCCCGCAATCTCGCCAATGGCATCACCGGCGATGGCCGCAACGCCGCCGGCAAGATCGTGCTCGCGACCGTGAAAGGCGACGTCCACGATATCGGCAAGAACATCGTCGGCATCGTGCTCCAGTGCAACAATTTCGAGGTCATCGACCTCGGCGTGATGGTGCCGGCCGCGAAAATCATCGAGACGGCGAAGGCCGAAGGCGCCGATATCATCGGGCTGTCCGGCCTGATCACGCCCTCGCTCGACGAGATGGCCTTCCTCGCCGGCGAGATGCAGCGCGAAGGCCTGCAGATGCCGCTCCTGATCGGCGGCGCTACAACCAGCCGCGTCCACACCGCCGTGAAGATCGATCCGAACTACCGCTCCGGCCCGGTGGTGCATGTCAACGACGCCAGCCGCGCGGTCGGCGTGGCCTCCTCGTTGCTGTCGCGCGACAAGCGCGAGGCCTATGCCGCCGACATCCGCGCCGAATACGCAAAGATCTCCGCGGCGCATTTCCGGGCGCAGGCCGACAAGAAGCGCCTGAAGCTGGCCAACGCGCGGGCCAATGCGGTCAAGATCGATTTCGCCAAGGCGCCGCCGAAGAAGCCGACCTTCCTCGGCATCCGGAGGTTTGACGCCTACGACCTCGCCGAGCTCGCCCAGTACATCGACTGGACCCCGTTCTTCCAGACCTGGGAGCTGGCCGGGCGCTTCCCCGCGATCCTCGACGACGCAAAAGTCGGCGAGGCCGCGCGCTCGCTCTATGACGATGCGCGCAAGATGCTCGATCGCATCGTCAAGGAGAAGTGGTTCACCGCCCGCGCCGTGATCGGCTTCTGGCCGGCCGGCGCCGAGGGCGACGACATCGTGCTCTATGCCGACGACACGCGGAAGAAGAAGATCGCGACCTTGCACACGCTGCGCCAGCAGCTCGAAAAGCGCGAAGGCCGCTTTAACGCCGCGCTTTCCGACTTCATCGCGCCCGTCTCTTCTGGCGTGCCCGACTATATCGGCGGCTTCGCGGTCACGGCCGGCATTGGCGAGGATGTGATCGCCGACCGCTTCAAGCACGCCAATGACGATTATTCCTCGATCCTGTGCAAGGCGCTGGCCGATCGCCTGGCCGAAGCCTTTGCCGAGCGCATGCATGCGCGCGTGCGCCGCGAGTTCTGGGCCTATGCGCCGGATGAGCAACTGGCGCCGGACGATCTGATCCTGGAGAAATATCAGGGCATCCGTCCCGCGCCTGGCTATCCCGCGCAACCCGATCACACCGAGAAGAAGACGCTGTTCGAGCTGCTCGACGCCGAGAACAACGCCGGCGTGAAACTGACCGAGAGCTATGCGATGTGGCCGGGCTCGTCGGTGTCCGGTCTCTACTTCAGCAATGCTGAAAGCTTCTATTTCGGCGTCGGCAAGATCGAGCGCGACCAGGTCGAGGATTATGCCGCGCGCAAGAACATGAGCGTGGCCGAGGTCGAGCGCTGGCTCGCGCCGATCCTCAACTACATCCCTGCGCAGGACCAGTCGGTGCAGGAGCGCGCCGTGAAAGAGGCGATGCCCAAGGCCGTGCCCGCCGCCTCGCCCGCCAACGACGTTGCTTCGAAGGATCTGGCCTCGCACCCGCCGGGCTGCGCCTGCGCGGTGCACCTGGCGTGGCGGAAGAAGGCCGTGGGGGCGGGATAGAGTACTCTCGCTGTCGTCGTGGCCGGGCTTGTCCCGGTTCAGATGATTTTCCGATTCAACTGTCAAACAGCTACTCGACGTCATCGCCCGGCTTGACCGGGCGATCCAGTATTCCAGAGGCGCTAGTGCTCATATTCGACGCCTCTGGAATACTGGATGCCCCGCTTGAAGCGGGGCATGACAGCGGAGGGGATGTGACTCAGCATTCTCGCGGCACGACATGTCCGAGTTGTGCGTCTTGCGTGTCCCTCGGAAATCAGAGCAACTGTGGCGAAGTAGCCCGGTGATCAGGCGGCCTCAAGGCTGGCGCTGGCGCGCCCCCGCCTGCGGCGGCTACGGCCTTGACCCCGCCCGCTCGCCGGTCTGTTGGCTTTGCAAGCGCTCGGCCGAGGACCGAGCGCCGAGGCTGCGATCGCTCAGCTCAGCGCATAACGGCCGGGATGCCACTTTCTGCCGTCGTGCGATCATGGAGTTCAGGATGACGATCAGCTTGCGCATGCAGGCAATGAGGGCAACCTTCGGCTCTTTTCCTTTGGCAATCAGGCGCTGATAGTAGGCCTTCAGGACGGGATTGTTCGGCTGGCTGCGCCAACACAGGGCATGTAGATGGCGTTACGGACCCAGCGACGTCCCCCCTTGT
>CAVUCB010000035.1:0-41876 GCA_963739755.1 uncultured Alphaproteobacteria bacterium
TCCGGTCCAAAGACCGGAAATTTGGAGGAGAACTTTTGGGCACCCTTCTTTTTTTTGGGTACGATTTGCCTTGTGCAATGTTTGGTGGCGGTGCCGGTGCGCCAGCCCCGTCGGTACACCGACAGTTTCAGCCTTCCTCCCCGGAACTGAAGCCGTTTCCATTATGCGCCATCAAGATCGGCGGCTCGCCCCTCAAAACACTCGCTGAAGCCGAAGAAGCCTGCAAGGCGATGCTGGAACACCTGACAAGTCTCGATCAGGAATGACTGAAGGTGCTCGCCGCGGGTACATCCGGCGCCGGCGAGCATCGTGTTGCCGACAGCGCCCCGAAACACCACCAGCAAATCTCAGCGACATTAGCGCCGCGCGGCTCCTTCAGTTCAAGACGGGCGGCATCGCGCCGCCGCGCCGTAGCGGCGCACATGCGTTTTCGCGCGGCGGGCGGGGGAGTAGCGGGCGGCGAGAAACGTGTCAAACGCGATCTGCGCGATGTTTGCTGGCAATGACCAAAGACGGGGTGGCGGTTCCACTTGGCGCACAATCGGAGAAAGGGGACTGTTTGGCAATCGCCATTGAATTATGGCGCCAATGCAAGGAGGCTGCCATGCACCTTCACACGTACCGGGACGAAAACCGCTCCAGACATTTCGATTTGGTCGAGACTGGTCAGTTGATTTGGTCGCCGTAACGGCTGCTAACATCCTAGCGGTCGGCTTCGTCTGTGCGGTGGTAACCCTGTTGGTCCACTAACCGTTCTTGTGGCTTCACTTGTGGCCAGATCGGCGGAATCATGGGCGATGACCGATCGCCCGCAGAACATCACCTTCGCCGCAATGCGCGCTTCCGGGGTGCGCGGAATCCTCGTCTATTGCTGTGACTACCGCTGCAGCCACTCGCTTGCGATCAGCGGCGATGCCTGGCCCGATGACGTCCGGCTGTCGGACATCGAGCCGCGGTTTGTGTGCACGGTTTTTGGCAAGCGTGGCGCCAACGTACGGCCGGATTTCCATTGGAGGGAAAGCCGGTCGCGATGATCGGTAACCGTTGACGACTATTGCTCAGATAGTGGCTAATCGGAGACACTCTCTGCGTCTCCACCGCCTATCCACAGCGCGATGCCTTTTCGGCGTTGACTCGTCCCTGCGCCAAGCGAGCACGTCGAGCGGTGAAATCGGGCCGCCGAAATCGCGGCCCATCTTTTTGAAGAGTACAGCCAGCTGAGTCTCCGGATTCGGACGAAGGGCGCGGCTGGTAATCGGCTTCAGCGATCGCCGCGCCCGGGCCTCCGCAGAGATTTATCGGTATTTTTCGGTG
The DNA here is from genome assembly GCA_963739755.1 of uncultured Alphaproteobacteria bacterium. Lineage (GTDB taxonomy): Bacteria > Pseudomonadota > Alphaproteobacteria > Rhizobiales > Xanthobacteraceae > Bradyrhizobium. Next base: position 1,315 of record CAVUCB010000035.1, read on the forward strand.
GACATGGCGCCCTCTCAATGGACGAAGCCAAGGCGTGAGCGGGCCGGCGCCCGGGTCTCCACCGGCGGAACGCCATCGTCGGTCGACAGCCAGCATCAAAGGCAGCCAGCGCCGCTTCGTTCTGCGCTTCCGACATCGGCAAGCCGCCCACCACCAACAGAACCTTGCCGGCTCCGCGCGCGCCGCGGGCCGCTCTGTCGGAAAATGTTCGATGGACTCGTCCGGAAGGCAAGGCCACTGGTTAGAGCCCGCGTTGGCGAAAATCGGTTCGCCAGGGGCGAACAGCCGGTGATGATCACGACCTGGAGCGGGCCGCCGGGCGGCAACGTGCCCGAGGGCCATACAGAATTCATGCGTCTCTCCAAAGCTTCGAGGCGGCGGATTAGTTCGTTGGTCATTTAACCCTATCCTCCAGTGCATGGAGCTCTGGCCTCCAGCTCCTGCGTTTCGACGGCGCGCCGCTGCAGCTCGATGACGGCGGCGACCTCACAAGCCTCGGTCGGCGACAGTTGACCGGCCGCCATGGCCGCTGTGATGGCGGCCAGGGCAGCAACACGTCGGCCAGGGTCTTGATAGGTGGCAGCGCAAAGGGCGCGGCGCGGCCTTTGCGCGGCGGCGAGATGCGGTCCATGCAAAGCTTTAGCGCGGTGCTGTCGCCCGCCAACGCAAGCTTAATAGCCCTCCTGGTCAACCGCTCGGCCTCGCCATCAAGCAGGTTCTCAACCGCCAGCGTGGTCTTGTGCCTCGCACCCGGTGGTTTACCGGGATTGCCCCGCGCGAATGGCCGACCCCGCGCTTTCGTCGCGTATTTTCGCGGCTCGCCTGCATCTGTCATGGAAGTCCCAAACAAGGCCACCGGCGGCAAGACCGCCGCCGATGACGACCGCCTGAGTGTGGGTTGGGTGGTTCGTCCCGTGTCCTTCGAACTTACAGCAAGTCTCGTGCGCGCGCACGCTTGGCTTTGGATAGCCGCTTGTTATCGCGTAGGTGGCTTTCTCAGCGCGCATGTTTATGATCGTCGCGCTTGATCTCCGTGATGTGATCGTTGCACTCTCCGTGTGAGCCGATCGCCAATGTCCCTTGGCGGTCGGCTTTCCTTTTGCGGCGAGGGATGTACTCGCCGCAATCAGCGCTCCGACGTATATGGTCCAGTGTGTCGGAGCGCTACTTCAATCCGGGAGCAATGCGCGAATGACGCCAGCGGTAACCACCGTCACCGCCGCGTAAATGTTGGACGTTTGTTGGAACGTGAGGCCGCCGTCACCGGTGCGCTGTGTCATGCGCGCGCTGGAGCAAACGGTCTTCCAGATTTTAGAAAATCAAGTTGTTACCGCTACCAGACCGGCCGCGCCTGAAAGCACGATCCCGTCCCTAGGGCAATTGGTGGGTCTTTGAGGGCGGGACCGTGCCGGCCCAAGTAGGTTGGGTGGAACCTTGGGCCTAAAAATTCAAAACCGCAAATGCCCGAACGTTCCGGAAAACCTGTTCAAGTTTGAAAACTTGATCGGCGCTGCGATGGCGAGCGTTCCGCCGCGCGCGGGCGCACCGGAGCGGCGGGTGTGGATTGTGCGGGTACCCTCGAAAAGAATGCCGCGGTGAATTGGGAGGTGATGGCGGTTTGCCTACGGCATCGTCGGCGCCGTGTGCCTGTTCGCGCTCGGATGCTATTCCGTGTATCGGGTGGTCGCGTAGCCGCCCCGCCCGGCGAGCGCTTCGCGCTACAGGAAAAACTTCAGCGCCGCTGCGAGCGCCGCTACGAGCGTGACAACGCCAACGATGAGGAGGCCGAGCCAGACCTTGTGCATTCGAGACAATAGGCATGCGTGGCCGGCGAGCGCTCCGCGCTGAATTGAGACAGGTCCGGTAAACCCCTGCCTGGCCATGCCACCGTGTCGCGGGCGAAGAGGCCGCCAACTGAGGCGGCCTTACACTCTGAGCCGCTTTATCGCGATCTCAGAAATTTTCGCCGGATCGTTCTCAGTCGCGCCGACTTCGATGATTTTGCGAGCAAGCATTTCGGTGAGGGGATCGTTACGGTCAACCACGCTCAACGACCGGAGGGCATAGGCATATGCCGCGTTCAGCCTCTTGATTTCTTCCGGTCCCAGCTTGCTGCCCATCAGCAAGCGATTGATTGGCATCGCCCCAATCCCGTGTGACGCCATAACCTCAGCGAGAGGCTTATAGCACAGGAACGAAAAGGGGCCACCTCAAATACCAAAAGGAACCACCTACCCATTTGGGTAGCGTGAACAAAAGAGGCGCTTAGGACCGCGCCGATCCCAGGCTAGGTGGGTTCTGACGTGAAACCGACATAAGGACGAGGAAAAGGGCTAATGAAAGAGGCCGCCAACTGAGGCGGCCTCGCCCTTCACTCCTCCAAAACATCATGTGGCTTGACGCTCGCGGGCAGCGGAAGCTCGCCAGCCTGTTCCTTCAGATCGGCGGCGGCCTCAACGAAGCCAGCGGCCACGCGACGATCGGTCGTCGTCTTTAAGCAGCGCCAATGCTGCCTGCCGTGTATGGAAACGGTTCTGGTACACAGCACAGCCTACAGAACGTTACCGCCGTTAGGCGAAGGAACACGATTCGGTTCCGTAGCGAAAGTACAAAAAAGTGCACGCCCGCGGCCGGCTGAAGCTAATCGCAGCGACGCTCCGTGCGCGTAACCGTCCGGCCGTCGTCACCCTCGACCCTCGTGGTCACCGTGCGGCAGCGCTCTCCCGGGCCGACTCTGACGCCACCCGGGCCGATGCCAACCGTGACGTCGCGGTCGCGACGTTCCCGGTAGTAATCGTCGCGATAATAGCGGTCGCGGTCCGGTCCGACCTGAACGTCGACGCCTTGGGCCATCTGAACGCCCTTGGCGGCGTTGGCTGGAACGGCGAGCGGGGCCGATAGAGCGGTTGCGGCTATCGCCGCGCCTAGAGCAATCTTGATCATGTGCAGTCCTTCCTTGAGTACAAGGCTGGGCGACGAGCCCCGATCGCCGCTTCGGGCAATGTGGGGTATGGCGACGACGGAGCGAGGCTCGCGCCGCGCTGGGATTAACATCGGCGGGCGAGCAGCGTTCCTGTTCCAGCGGTAAGGCACGCCTGCGCCCGCGGGATTTTTTCCGAAGGCACCCTCCGTTTCGATATGTCGGCCGTTTTTCGCTTTTTCGGAACAAATTGGCGCATTTTGCTGGGGCGGATTCGCTTTATAAAATAAGTACCTGTATTTGCGGGCTCGCACATGCGCGCTCTTGGCATTTCATTGATGGTCGTCGGCCTCGCGGGGATCGCGGACAAACGAGGAAACGGAACCGCGGAAAGAGGAGGCAGGCGAGATGGCCGACTTGCTGCGGCGACTCCCCGACGATGCTACCTGAGAGAAGACGGCGAAACCGCTTCGCGCGTTCCACAGTGTCCTGGGTTTGCCACATCGCCGCCAGCTCGCGTTCTAAGCGCTCGAACATCGGGCACCAATTTGGGGCCATCTAGCACGATACAATATGTCAAGATGGCAAGCGCGCGCTCAAGACGTTCGATGGTGATTTCGTTTGGTTTCACGTTCGCTCTCTGCGGTGCTAAGGGGGTTAACCCCGATAAAGCCCAGGAGTCGGCAGCGTTCCGACAGCGTTCCGGCCGGATCGATATTCCTCGCGATCGCAGGCGGTTGTGCGGACCTGGTTTGCGTGTTGCCGGTGTCACTTCCGCACCATCATGCTCCACCGCGATGGTTGGAGAATGTCGGCTTGCTGCGGCACCTCGTGGTCGGCGAGGTGAAATTCGTCATCATCATCGTCGTCGTCCTGCGGCTCCGAAACGACTTTTGGCCCGGTCGCGGCGTCCCCGTCGAATAATCGTACTCTACCCTAGTTGAGTGACGTTCGATGCGTGACCGAAGTACCTTTGCGGCGCATCGATGGAACAACGTTACATCTGAGAAATGTGCGGAACGAAACAGCTCGCCAATCTTTGCCTCGCCTTGGGTTCTAGCCTGGGGAGGATGCTATGAATACGCAGGTTGCAGAAGGTGCGTGTGCATTCGCTTGGCGAAACTATCTGCTGCTTCACGCCGGCGTCAGCGAGAATGATGATCGGCGTGCCGCAATGTCTCGTTATGTCACGAGTGTTGTCGAAGCCGGTGATTATGACTTCGAAGTCTTGCAAGTAGCGGCCGTCGCGTACCTAAAGAAACTGGACGAGTTGCTTGAGGAACAGGATGCGAGACTCGCAGCAGATGAAGTTTTGGCTAGGCGTTTTGGCAAAAATACCAGAGCAGAAAGGAGTTAAAATATGGCTGAAAACACTGACCGGACTTTGGACGCACATCATCTCGCGCGCGAACAACAAAGGCGGGTCACTGCCTCGACAGCAATCGGCTTGAACGCTTTAAAACCAGTTATGCAGTTTCAGGTCTCGATGCTAAGGCTGTGGGCTAAGAGTATCGAGGGGTTCGCGGACTACGAGAACAACTACGAGAACGGGGTGGAAAAGGCGGCTAGTTCCGCTGTCAAGGAACACTCGGAACAGGAACGGGCCGCTTGAAGCGCGAATAGATTTTGATCCCGGAAGGCCGCTGGTCGTAGTGCCAGCGGCCTTTTTGCTTAACGCATTTGTGGTCGCAGTTTTTTTGTGCCGGGTCACACAAACTGCCTCCCGTGTGGCCGGGCACGGTCTCGCATGCGCCCAATCGGATGGAGCCGTGCTTTCGTGCTTCCTGCCATTCGGTAATTGGCAAATCACGGCCCCTTGGGCGCCTGTTGGATCCACGAAATCAAGTTGACGGGGCGGTCGGTCGCTCACTTGGATCAAGGTGAAGAACCGGGAGCACCGCTTCTCTGACGACATGAAGACACCTTCGTGCTGATGAGGGAGCACGCCTGCCTGCCGTTTCAATCGTGTGACCCGCCGCAGGGCGGTAACGTTAACAATTGCTTTCGATTGTCGATAAAATTTTATCGATTAGGATCATCAGCACATGAGCGGTGTGTGGACCCCGCTTAATGAGAGGTCCAGTTGGCGTAGCTCCACGGACCTCGCCGAAATTCAGCGCAGCGCACGACCCGCGAGGGTCTACCGGATTCGGGCCAGTGGGAAACTGAGGAGAGCATCGCAATGCGCAAGACGATTGCGAAGGCCGTCACGTGGCGGCTCATCGGAACCGCCGAGATTTTTGCGATCTCTTTCTGGACCACTGGCCACATCGCCACGGCCAGCCACACGGCCGGGATCGCGGCCATCAGCTCGGTCCTCATGTACGTGGCCCACGAGTTGGCATGGGATAGGCAGGAAGGCGGTGGCAATATACCGACCCGAGGACGACCCCAAGCTGAAGCCGATTGCGAACCCGCAGTTGTGAAATGAGCCGTTTCCAAGTCCGGACGGCCCTTCTCTTTGGCCCCCAACTCGACGGGAACAACTCACCGGTGAAGAGGCTCTCGGCAGGCGAAGGCGTTCGCGAGAAAAGACCGCAATGAAGTGTCCTGATGCGAGGCTCTGACTAAATTCCCCGTTCGCTTTGAACTAATCTTCGGCTCGGCGGTCTATTAGGCAGCAGTCTATTTTGTCTGCCAACGCGCGAATGCGGTCTGCGGCGATGTGTGAACGGTGTGCGGAGCTCGAAGCGACGATCGAGCACTACAAGCGAATTGCAGGTTCCATAACGGACCGGCTCACGCTCGAGCGGATCAATGATCTCGTCACGCGGATGACAGCCGAAAAGGCTGCGCTTCATCCAGAGCAAGGGCCATAACAGGGGCCGCCAGGAACATATTGGAACAGAGCGCTCGGGTGAACCGTTAGACACTATCACCGCTCGGCCCACGGCTTTTATCGGTGATGGAAGAACGCCACTTTGAATCCAACAATGCGGCTCATCAGCCGCGTTGGAATGGTCCCCCATTCGCCGGTACGGAGTTTGGGCCTCCCGTAACTCGTCATAGTTTGTTCAAGAACCTAATGCAGGATCGCGTTTGGAATTTTCTGGCCGGATGTACGCTAACAGGTTCCGCGAAGCCCCGGCTGAAACGCCGGGGTTTTCATTTTTAAGCATCAGTCCGAAGCTAGCGCCCATTGTCGCAATACCGTGTTAGCGCGCGTCCTCCGATGCCGACAGATCAACTAATATTTTTGGAACCACATCCTATGTGCCCGGTTGGGCCACTGGTCTGTGGCGCGACTACCTCGCGCCATCCACCCGGAACGGCCCATCACCAAGCGCGCGATTGACGGTGGGTCTGTTCGCGGGTTCTTACCATTCGTAATTCCTGGCCTGTCCGCCTTATCGGGCCCTTGCCCGCAAGCCGACAGAACTACCACCCGCGGTCGCCCGCCGCGCGTTCTACGCGGAGTCGAATCCCATCAAGCGTGACGAGATCGCCGGCAGGCAGATGCACGTGCTCCGGGAATATCAAGGGCCGCGGGAGAAGCCGGTTCGCATTCCCGATATCATGGAAATGTTCCTGCGAAATGAGGGACGATCCTGACTGATGCGATTGCGTCATTTTCGCCCTCCCCATATCGCGGCTGGCGCTCCACCAAGGAAAACTCGACGATGTCCCCAAAGGAAAGGCCACCGCCGCTTGCTAGCAAGCCAAATTATGAGCCGGCGCTACAGACCGTTTTCTTTGAATTTTGGAAAGGCAACGTCAAGCAGGCCGGTTCATTCAAGGTTCTCAACATGACCGCAGAGGCAGCGCTCGACTACTTTATGACAAATTGGGCTCAGATCGGTGTAGTGGCAACAAGGACACCACCGATCAACGGCGAAGTAAGGCTGCGGTTCGCCGACCCAGGCATCAGACGGATGAGCGAATAGTCACGTTTCCTTCTTCATCCCAAATCGCTTGGCACAAAGGCTCTCGGTGACTGGCGGCAGCGGACCTTGCCAAGGCAGAGAAGGCGGCCAGCACGCGCAAGGCATACGGGACCGACTTTCGCCTATTCAGCGAGTGGTGCGACTCGCGGGGCGTCCCTGCCCTGCCCGCGGCCCCTGAAACCGTGGCGTCCTATCTGGCCGCCCATGCCAGCACCTCCAAAGCATCAAGCCTCGGCCGGCGCGTCGCCCGCGATCCGCTATGCTCACAAGTTGGCGGACCTCCCCCTGCCCACTGATACGGAAGGCGTGAAGGCGACCATGCGCGGTATCCGCCGGACCTATGACAGCGCTAGGCTTCGCAAGGCTCCAGCGTTGGCGGGAAAGATGCTTGGCATGGTCGCCACGGCGCCAGACAAGCTGGCAGGACTGCGGGACCGGGCATTACTCTTGATTGGGTTTGGTGGTGCGCTGCGCCGTTCGGAGCTTGTCGCTTTGGACGTTGCTGACATCGAGGCGACCGAAACCGGGCTGTTGGTGAAGATCCGCGGCAGCAAGACCGACCAGGAGCGTGCGGGCGTGACCATCGCGATGCTCGAGGTGATGTTGCTTGTCCAGCCAAGGCGCTGCGGGAATGGCTGGACGCGGCTGGTATCGAAGCGGGGCCGATCTTCCGCCCGATCGACAAGGGCGGCACGGTGCGGACCTCGCGGCTTACCGATCGATCTGTGGCTAATATCGTCAAGGCATATGCCGAACGGGCCGGGTTCGATGCTAGTACATTTTCGGGCCATTCCCTGCGGGCTGGCTTCCTTACGTCCGCGGCAGGCAATGGCGCATCAATCTTCAAGATGATGGACGTATCCCGCCACAAGTCGGTCGAACTCCTTGCGGGGTTATGTTCGCGACGCGGATCATGCGGGGACAGGTTTGCTCTAGAACCGCCATTAGGGTTGGACAGCGTTACGTCCTGCAAGGTCTAATTGCGCCCATTCTGTGCTGGTGCATCTTGTAGGGGCCGGACCTGTACCCGTGCATTTTGCTCCCCCCGGACCTTTGCTCGAGGCTTTCGCTCGGGCCGGATCTCGGCCTGCGCATTTTGCACGGGCTGGACGTGTCGGTGCTTTTGCATGGGCCGGACCTGTGCCCAGGCATTTTGCACAACCTTTTCTTGGGCATCTTGTACGGGCTGTACAGACCCGGCGGTCTGTGCCCGCGCATCTTCCTCGGCCACCCAAGCTTGGAATTGCTTAAACAAGGCTTCGGCTGATGGCTCGCGGATCTCGGTCTGACTCTGATCGGCAGGTTCAGGAGCGGCAGCAATTTCGTCGCGCGTCGGTACGTCCCCTGCGGTGGTCTTGCCGTCTGATGGCGGCGCTAACTCGGGGTTAGCGCCGGGGTTAACCGTCGGCGCATCCGTTGCAGTCGTCGGCAAGGCCTCAGTTGATTGAATGGTTGGCGTCGACTGGGTGCCAGGCTGAAGAGTCGAAATGGCGCTCGGCGAAGCTTTGATGTCCGTATAGACCTTCAGCGGATTTCCCAACGATAGGGTAATCGCCATACCAACCAGTATCGCCGTTATAACCAAAATAATCGCATTGAGGAGTAGCAATGAGGCCCGTTCACTAGAGAGAAAGAGAGGCAAAGGATGGTATGAAGGAAAGCCGTCTTCCGTTGGCATTGGGTGATGCCTCCTCTTATTATTGCTCTTGTCGACCAGTACCCAGCTAGCGAGGTCTAAAAGCGACAATCACCGCCACGATTTAGGAGAAAGCTTGATTTCACTGGGGTTTGGGAACCGCACTATCACGCGGGCGTCGGCCTTTTGTGAATAAGAATGCAAAACTTTCGCTTAGACTCTAGCGGTGAGGCGACGAAGCAATTCAACTCACGAAAGACGTGGCTAGGGTAGCTCCCGAACGCCGGTTTCCGCACCGGCTGCCACGTCCCCTTATGAGATCCCCCCGGGCAATTTGCGTGACCGGTCCGCCAGCAGATACGACGATGCGAGCAGATCGAGAAACAATCGAGCTTCTGGCCGTCAGTGTGGGCATCATCCTTTTCGGGATGGCGCTCGTGATTTGGCAAAATCTGTAGCTATAGCCGCCTCGCCCTGGTCCCGACGGCGGAATCCTGGGGCATGCCGATCAGACTGATCAAGCACGAAGCGGTGCCGAAATGCGGGAGCTTCGAGGTCCGTTTTTCGGACGGCCGGCCATCCAGGTATTTCTACTGGGACGATCTGCCGGGGCGCTGAGGCCGGATCTGCTGACCGGTGACCAGGCTGAGCAGGCGGCCAAGACACTTGCCCGAGCTGAACGGGAACGGTCTAACCTCTGAGATGAGCTGCCCAGCGCGGGGCCTTAGTGTCTGTCCTGGAAGTTCTTGAATCGGATAAATCATTTGTGATTCAAGGGTGGTTGGCCTAATTCGTAGGAGCTGCCCATGTGGACGACGAACAACCGCGCTCGTTATGATCGCAGCTTCTTGCGCTATCCCAGCGATCTGACTGATGACGAATGGGCGCTTGTTGAGCCGCTGATCCCGCCCGCCAAACGCGGAGGTGACAAGCGCACGGTGATCATGCGCGAGGTGGTAAACGGCCTCATGTATATTCTGTCGACAGGTTGCCAGTGGCGTGCGATTCCGAAAGACCTGCCGCCGCGTTCGACCGTCCATGGATATTTCGACCTGTGGAACTGGGATGGCACGCTCGAACGCATCCATCACATGCTCTATGTGAAATGTCGCGAAGCGCTTGGCCGGGAAGCCAGTCCCACCGCCGCCGTCATCGACAGCCAGAGCGTCAAAAGCGCTGAAAAAGGGGGTCTTCGATCGATCCGCCGGGTTACGATGCGGGAAAAAAGATCAAGGGCAAGAAGCGCCACATTCTCGTCGATACGCAAGGCCTGCTGATCCACGCCATCGTGCACGCCGCCGACATTCAGGATCGCGATGGCGGCGAACTCGTCATGGCGACGCTATTCGGTCTTTATCCATTCCTGCTGAGGCTCTACGCCGATGGTGGCTATCAAGGCCCCTTGTTTCGCCGCGCTATGGCAAAAATAATGGCGCAAGTAAATGTCGAAATCGTCAAGCGATCCGATCACGCGAAGGGCTTCATCGTCTTGCCCAAGCGATGGGTCGTCGAGCGCACGTTCGCGTGGCTTGGACGATGCAGGCGCCTGGCCAAGGATTGGGAAAATCTCAACCGCCGAGGCCTCGCATTCTTGCGTCTCGCGTCGATCAGGCTCATGCTGAGAAAGCTATGCAATCCAACATGATCTTTCCGGACAAACTCTTAGTCTTACTGCGTCACAAAAGAAGACGCTTGGTCTGTTTGATCTGCCGGGTGCAACAGGGACAGCGTGAGAGCTGCCGGGCGATGGCAACAATCAGTCTTCGCCGCATCGTCGCAATCGAGTTCGGGATGTGACGTTCGGGTCGCAGCGGCGGAGCCTCTGGGTCGGTAACCGTTGGGAACCGCAAGTTTCTTGAACGGCCTGGAGGAACGAGATCCCGAGGGGGGAATCGTCTCCCTCTCGGAGACCAGGAACCCGTAGGCCGCGATGCACAGCGTGGCGTGGTGGTGGAAGCCACGCCAACCTCGCCCTTCGAAATGCCCGAGCCCGACCTCTTGTTTGAGATCCTGATAATCGCGCTCGATGCGCCAGCGCAGCTTGGTTAGATCGACTAGCCTTCCGAAAGTAATCGTTTCCGGCAACGTTGAAAGCCAGTATTTGGTCGGCTCGTTCTCCCCTTCTGGCCATTCGATCAAGAGCCATTCTTCGGGTCGGCTTTCAGTGAGCTGGTAATCTCGATGCGCGACGCAAACACGCGCGCGAGCGAAGCGCGACGATAACCGCTCGGCCGCACCCTCTCGCCACTTGATCGTGCGCCAGGCCCGCTTGGGAAGGCAAAGAGCGAGCTCCTTGACCGAAATCGGTTTATGCTTGTGGTCGCGGCGCAGCCGCTTTGGTGGTCGCCCTTTGCCCGACCATTTTTTCGGCGGCAGCGGCGCGGTGTCGGACGTCCACACCGTGGTGTTTGGCAAGATACCGGCCACATAGGTCAACGCTAACGCGCTGATGCTGGTCCGCAGGTCCGTGTTGCAGCCATATCCGGCATCCATCAGCACCACGCCGCGAGGAAGCCCGGCTCTGCAAGCCGCTTCGATCTGCTCAAGCGCGATCTCTGGCTTGGTCTTAAAGCTGATCTCCTTGGGCACGCCCGCTTTGCGCCGACGTTTCTTATCTGCCGCCCATTCCTGCGGCAGATAGAGACGATACTTCGCCGGCAGACTGGCGTGGTGATTGGCAAGCGATAGGGACACCGCGACTTGGCAGTTATCCTGCTTGCCGAGCTGCCCGCAATATTGACGCGCCACACCGATCGAGTGCGCTCCCTTCTTGGGAAAACCGGTGTCATCGATGATCCACGCTTCGATCGGTCCATGGCGCTCTATCGCCGGCAGTACCATCTCACCCACTTTGGCCAAAACACCCTCGTCGGACCAAGGCGATTGGCCGACGAAGTGCAGCAGCGACTGATGCTGTGCCGCCGTCCGACCAGGTGCCGTCACCGCTGCCATCGGCTCAACGCTCTTACGCTCCCCAGGCATGATTAAGCCGATGCAATAATCAAACAACGGCCGGGCCCGGTCCGCATGTCCGATCACACTCACAAGTCGCTCGACAAAAGCCGAAAATCGCAATTCACTGCCGTCTGATGTCCGGAGATCCATATCAGCCCCCCGTTGCCGATGCCTGAATCTCAACCCGTAACTGATTCTGACAGGACCTCGCCCGCGACCTTTTAAATCAGACGCTTTTTCTGACTCAGTAAGAGTCAGGATTCTCGTGGTAGCTGTCGGGCGCCTCGGGGTGGATCACATTCCACACGAGGTGATCGCTCAGCTCCCGCCAACGCTTCGGCGGCCCCGGATCGCTTTCGTGTTGGCCAACGAACCAAGTGTACCACCGGCCCGCGAGTGCAATCGCGTTGAGCTTGGTGAGTGGCTGACCTTGACCGTTCCGCTGGGCACGCAAGGTAGCGATACGAGTTTCGACCTCGGCTTCCCATTCTCCGAGGCGCGCCTTTGCTTCATGTCTCGGTGTGTCCGCTGGCAGCTTTAGGTGTGCTTCGCGTCTCATACCGTAGAGGCGTGCATACTCCTCGCGGATGTCCTCGGGGATAACTTTTCGAGCAAACCACCTGTTATCAGGAAGCCGATTTAACGCGACCATCCGCAATGCCATTTGTAGCGCCTTTTGTATTTTTTGAGGCGCGAATACGTCAGGCTTATCAGTAAGATGCTGGAGATGCGGGGCAATTCAACTGTAGTGGTACAGTTGGGTGGGCTCGAACCACCGACCTCCTGTTCCACAGACAGGCGCTCTAACCAACTGAGCTACAACTGCATCCCGGGCGCGCCCTCAAAAAGGGGCGCCGAACGGGGCGGAAACTAGGTGCAACGACCCGCTTTGGCAAGGCCGCAGCGACGCCCGACAGCAGCCATTTTCAAGGTAAAAAAACCTGCTTCAAAGCAAAAGCCCGGGCAACCGGCCCGGGCCACGCTCATCGCAAAAGTCCGGCGATCAGGCGGCGGGCTTGTAGTACTTGGTGGCGCTGGCCTTGATCGGCTCGACGGTCTCGGACGCAACCTTCTGCGACAGCTCGGTGAGCTCCTTGGCCTGGGCGGTGAAGGTCTCGAACTGCTTGCGGGTATGCGTGGTCCAGAGCTCAAGCGCTTCCGAGGGCGACTTCACACCGAGCAGCTCCTGGGCGAAGTCGAGCGCCGAGGTGGTGTTGGATTTCATGAACTCCACCAGCTTGGCGGAGTAAGCGCTCGCGCCCTTGCTGGCGGAGGTGAACACCGCCTCCATGGTGCCGTTGTGGGTCTCGGCGGCATCCTTGAACTTGGCGTAGTTGTCGCGGGCCTGCGACACGCCCTTCTCGGCGAACGCGCGCATCTGCTCGGGAACTTCAAAGGGAATGACGGAGGCGGAGAATGGATCGTTGGTCATCGTGCATGTGTCCTTCGCGGCGGAGGTGGGAATGGAATGGTCCCCTGGGCGCGCCCGGCCTTCAAGGAAGCTGGGTACGTCGACGTCGACTACACAGTGGGGATGCCCTCATCGGGCTTGACTTGCATACACACCTATAATGTCAATTTTGTGCATTGCAACCGCTAATTTGTTGCAATGCCAGATACCAGGAACAGGCGCATGGATACAGCTTGCTCCTGATGTTGCGACCATCAGGCGCACCGATAAAGGTGCGGCCGGCAATTCCCCTGTCAGGTCTTGGGCTTAGCTCTTGGCCTTAGGTCTTGGGCTTGGCAGCTTCCATCGCCGCCTTTCCCATGATCTGGCCCATCTCGCTCGCCTGCTCGGCAAGCGAGCGCATCTGCGCCTGGACATACTCGCTATGCAGCCGCATCACTTCGGTCAGATCCTTGGCGTGCACCAGTGCCTGCGCATAGTCGAGCGAGGCCTGCAGGTTCTTCTCGGCATAGGAAAACGCCTTGGCGTTGATGTGCTTGGCGCCGGCGCGCACGGTGGCGCCGCGCTCTTCGATCGAGCCTGCGGTCGCCTGGGCGCTATCGAGGATTTTCTCAAAGGTCTTGCGCGTCTGTTCGACGCTCGCTTCGGCCATCGAGCGCATCTCCTTCGGAATCTCGAAACGGTCCCGCACTTCTTCATTGATGCTCATGGTCCCTCTCCTGGCGTTTCGGTCGTGAAAGGCTGGCGTTGGCCTGCCGCGCGTCCACAACGGGAATCATAGCGGCAACAGACATCGCGGTGATGACGTAGAGCCTTGCAGGTTCCCCGTCGTGAACCCCTGGTGGCGGTGGTTTAAATCCTCTCAACGCAACGGGAGCAGAAGGGTTCGGCAGAGCCGACGAATTAAGGTTTACCCCGGCTTTGGCTGGCCCCAAGGTGGACCTGCCGTTCCCGCCGGGCGATATTAATGCTTCGTTAAGGCTGCCATTCATCTGGCAGCTGCCTTTCGCCCGACCCGAGCCCTGGTAGCCGAACGCGCCAATATGACCAAAACGGAATTACAGTTGCAGGCGTTCGGCGATCGGCGGCTGGCTGTCCATGCGACAAGCGCGCGCCCGGTTTGGCTGTGGTCGGTCGACGGTCGACATGTGCTCTGGGCCAATCCGGTCGGGGCCCGCGTGTTCGGCGCGGCCAACAGCGTCGAGCTTTCCAGGAAAAACTTCGGTCCGGCGGACGCGCACCGGCGCCAGGTCGTGCAGCTCGCCAACCGCCTGCCGCTTGACGGCGCGACGCGGCTGGAGCGGCTGCGCGGATTCGGCGCGGGGCTCGGCGTGCTCATGACCTGCGGCTGCGCGCGGCTCGATTTTCCCGACGGCAGCCACGGCATTTTGATCAATGTGGTCGAGACACTGCCGCGCAGCCTGCCGCTGGTCGAGCGGCTGCAGCATCTGGTCGAAGGCCAGGAGACGCCGCTTGCTGCCTTTGCGCGCGACGGTCTCTTGATCGGCGCGAGCGAGGCGGCGCGTCCGTTGCTCGACTTTCACCATCTCACGGAGGCCGGCTTTGAGCAGGCGCGCGCAGACGCGCTGAGCCATGGCCGCGCCGAGGTCGAGATCGAGGGCGGCAAGATGGTGCTGCAGCGCGTGGGCAGTGGCGCCGAACTCGGCCTGGTCGGCGTGATCACGCCGCCGCCCGTCACCGAAGCGGCCGAATCGGATACGATGGCGGCCGAAGACGCAGTTCGACCGGTGGCTCCGGCCGCAGAAATGCCCGTGCCCGCTTACGAACAGCCCGCGCTGTCGAACGAGGCTCCGGCCGAGTTCGCGCTGATCGACGAGTTTGCCGAGCCGCTGGCCGCGGAGCCTGCGCCGGTCGTGATGCGGCCTGCGACCGCAGCCGAAGAGACAATCGCTCCGCCGCCGGTTGAGGCGCCCATCCCGATCAAGGAACCATCGCAACCCATGCACGCTCCCATCCCGCGCCGCTTGCCCCTCCGCTTCACTTGGCAGATGGATGCCGACGGCCGCTTCTCGCTCGGCTCCGATCAGTTCACCCATCTGATCGGCGCGCGCACCGCCGCGGGCTTTGGCCGGCCGTGGGGCGAAATCACGGAAGCTTTCGGGCTCGATCCACGGGACCGCGTGCGGGAGGCGATCGCGAGCCGCGACACCTGGAGCGGCATCACGCTGTATTGGCCGGTCGATGGTGGCGGCCGCCTGGCGGTCGAGCTGTCGGGATTGCCTGTTTATGACGACAACAAGGAGTTTGCCGGCTACCGCGGTCTTGGCGTGTGCCGCGATCTCGACAGCCTGCAGTTTCTCGCCGAGCTGCGGCGGCTCGAATTGTCGGGCGAAATGGATGAAGCGACGGCGCGCACCCTTGCTGCGGACATTGTTCCGGCAAAGTCGGGGCACGCTGGCGCCGCACATCCGCCCGGCGATATCGTTGAGATGCGGCCCACGCTTCCCGGACCGCCTCCCTCGATTGCCAATGACGTATCGCATTCATCTCCAACCGATTTGGATGAGCCCGTGGAAACGCCCCCAAACGTTGTGCCATTCCGCCCGGTCGGCGACGCAAAATCACAATCGCCGGGGCTGTCGCCGGTCGAAAACCACGCTTTCAACGAACTCGCCCGCCAACTTTCCGCGCGGCTTGATACCGACCCGCCCGCAGCCGGCGGACCCGCAATGACCGGCCAAGCGAGCGAGCCGGTAGCCGAGCCGCCCTCGTCCGAGCCACCGCGCGAGCAGGCTGCAGCAAGTCCCGAATGGTTGGCGCCGCCCGATCCGCCGGCGCGTGGGGAAGGACGACGCGACCGCACGCTGCTCGACCTGTTGCCGACCGGCGTCCTGATCTACCGGCTCGACCGCCTGCTCTATGCCAACCCGGCGTTCCTGCAGCGCATCGGCTATGACAGCGTGCATGCGCTGGAGCAGGCCGGCGGGCTCGACGCACTCTATGTCGAGGCCGGCCTCTCGCAGGCCAGCAGCACGTCGGAAGCCGGGACGCCCGTGACGATTGCGGCAAGCGAGGATCAGCCCGCAACCCAAGGGCGGCTGTTCACGATTTCATGGGACGGCGAATCCGCGCTGGCGTTGATGTTCACGCCGACGCAAGGCATGCCGCCGGTTGAGGACGCGGCTGTTGCCCCTCCGCCGCCGGCCCCCGCTCCCGTCGTCAGCGCGCCGCCGCCCGCCGTCGGCTATGCCTATGCCGAGGATCTCGCAGCCATCCTCGACACCACCGCCGAGGGCATCGTGATGTTCGACGCCGATGGCATCATCCACGCCTGCAACCGCAGTGCCGAAGCCCTGTTCGGCTATGACGGAGAGAATTTCCTGCAGCGCAATCTTGGCGAGCTCTTCGCGCCGGAAAGCCAGCGCGCAGTCGTCGAATATTTTGATGGCGTCAAGGGCGCCGGTGTCGCAAGCCTGCTCGATCACGGCCGCGACGTGCTTGGCCGCGTCGCCAAGGGCGGCATCATTCCGCTGTCCATGACCATGGGCCGGACCCGGCCGGAAGGACCGAATTTCTTCGCCGTGTTCCGCGACCTCTCGCAGAGCAGAAAGGGCGAAAGCGAAGTGCAGCAGGCCCGGCGGCTTGCTGATCGTGCCGCAAATGCCAAGGCCGACATGCTGGCGCGCATCAGCCACGAGGTGCGCACGCCGCTCAACGCCATCATCGGCTTTTCGGAGGTGATGACCGCCGAACGTTTCGGTGCGCTCGGCAATGAGCGCTATGTCGAATACATGAAGGACATCCGCGCCTCCGGCGAGCGCGTGATCGCCATCATCAACGACCTCACCGAATTGTCGCGGATCGAGACCGGCAAGCTCGATCTCGCCTTCACCAACCAGAACCTCAACGAGATGGTGGAGAGCTGCGTCGCGGTCATGCAGGCGCAGGCCAACCGCGAGCGCATCATCATCCGTACCTCGCTCGCGCATGCGCTGCCGCCGGTCGTCGCCGACGGCCGCTCGCTGCGCCAGATCACCATGAACCTGATCGGCAATTCGATTCATCTCGCCAATCCAGCCGGCCAGGTCATCGTCTCGACCGCGCTGTCGGATTTCGGCGAGGTAGTGCTGCGCGTGCGCGATACCGGCCCCGGGCTCAATGACAACGAGGTCGCCGCGGCGCTCGAGCCATTCCGTACCCCGGCCCCGTCGGACCAGGCCTCGGAAGCGTCCGGTGTCAGCCTGTCGCTGACCAAGGCGCTGGTCGAAGCCAACCGCGCGCAGTTCAACCTCAAGAGCGCGGCGCATACGGGCACGCTGGTTGAAGTGGTGTTTTCCCGCGCCATGGCGCGGTCGTAGCGGCAAGTCTGGTCTGCCATTGCTGAAATCTGGCACCTCTGCGCGACTATGTCGCGTCAGGCGCTCGTCTTCCGGTATATTTCTTGCTCCGAATTGGCCGCGCTTGTTCCCGGCGCGATTGTCTCGTCCTTCGGAATCGCCGCTCCATGCGCTGTCTGGTCGTCGCGGATCTGCATTATTCGCTGCCTCAGTTCGACTGGCTGATCAGCGCGGCTGCGCAATTCGATCTCGTGATCTTTGCCGGCGATGCGCTCGACATCTCTTCCGCCGTCGACTTCCGCGCGCAGATCTGGTGGTGAAAAAATACCTTGCGCGGCTCTCCGGTCTGACCCGCGTCATCCTCTGCTCCGGCAATCACGATCTCGACGAGCGCAACGCCGAGGGCGAGAAGGTTTCGCGCTGGATTGGCGAGGTGCGAGAGCTCGGTATCGCCTGCGACGGCGACAGCCTCGTCATCGGCGACACGCTGTTTACGGTCTGCCCGTGGTGGGACGGGCCGCTGGTGAAACAGCGCCTCGATGCGCAGCTGCGCGAAGCGGCGGCGATGCGGGCGTCGCGCTGGGTCTGGGTTCATCACGCCCCGCCCGCGAACTCGCCGACCAGCTGGGGCGGCAAGCGCTATTTCGGCGATGTCGAGCTGGTGCGATGGATCGAGCGTCACCAGCCTTCGATCGTGATCTCGGGGCATGTGCATCAGTCGCCCTTCATCCACGACGGTTCGTGGTACGACCGGCTCGGCGAGACCTGGGTGTTCAACACCGGGCTGCAGCCGGGGCGGCCACCGACCTATATCGTGCTCGACATCGATGCGGGCCAAGATAAAAGTCAGGCGTTCTGGCTTGCGGCGGGCGAAGCGCAATGGATCGACCTCAACGCGCCGCTGCGGCGGCCGGCCATGCCGGTGTCAGAACCGCCGGCCTGGCTCACATCCTTGGATCGGATTGCCGATCCGATCCTGGCGAGACCTGCTGCGGCGGCAGGTTGATCATGTTCTGAAGGATCTCGCCGACCATCTCCAGATGCGTGCCATGGCCGGCATATTGCTTCATGAGGTCGGCGAGATAGGTCGTTGCGACATTGAGGCGCTGCGCGAGCAGCCGCGCGAGCAGGAGTGCGACCGCGGGCTGCTCGTTCAGGAACGCCGCCGCGTTCTCGAACTCATAGAGCGTCGAAGGAGCGGACGTGCGCACCGTCGCGGTGTGCGGCCGGTCGAGCAGCACACTCATTTCACCGGTGACGGCGCCGGGCTCGCTCAGGACCGCGACGACGCTGTCGCCACGCAGCACCTCGAGCTGTCCGTCGACCAGCACGAACAGATGCCCGCTCGTGCTGCCTTCGCTGATCAGAACGGTACCCGCCGGCACCTGCCGCCGCACCGCTCCCTTGCAGTAATCCAGTATCGCGCGCATCGATGCTCCTCGCTTCCAGACTAGGCGCGAGGACCGGCCACGTCGAACGGATAATATGACCGGGGTTGCTTAAATTGTCGCCACGCTTCGTCCGCGCCACCCTCTCCCAGGGGGAGAAGGAAGATCGCGAGCTACTTCGCCGCCTGCGCTGCGGGGAGGAAATCGGCGATCGTGTCCAGGAAGAGTCTCGGCGCCTGCAATTGCGGGACATGGGCGCAGCCCGGGATGATCTTCAGCCGCGCGTTGGGCAGCAGCGCCGCGAGCTCATGCGACATCGGCGGCGGCGTGGCCTCGTCCTGCTCGCCGACCACGACCAGCGCCGGCACCTTCACCTTGGTGAGCTCGCGGCGCAGGTCGAGTTCGGCGAGCTGAGCGCAGGCCGCGCGAAACACGTCTTCATTCGGTCTTGAGAAACGCCGCGCGGCGATCGGCCATCAGGTCCGGATGCTGTGCCTGGAACTCCGGCGCGAACAGCCGCCGCATCGCGACATCGGTGATCGCGGCGAGGCCCTTGGCCCTTGAGGCTGCGGCCATGTTGCGGAAGGCCTCGCGGCCTGGCTCCGAAAAAGCCGCGCCGCAATCGGCGAAGATAAATCGCGACGCGATGCCGGGATGGCGGATCGCCATCTGCAACGCGACAAAGCCGCCATAGCCGTTGCCGAGCACGATCGGCGCTTGTCCGCCCGAGGCATCCTTCACCGCCTCCGCCATGCGGTCAGCGATGTCAGCGAGCCCGCCATGCACCGCTTGCGAGCGGCCAAAGCCGGGCAGTTCCGGAACGATGACGCGAAACGAGCGCGACAGCTCCGGTGCGATGGCATCAAAACTCGCGCGGTCCGACAGCAGCGAGTGGAACAGGAACAGCGGCGGGCCGTAGCCGATCTCCGCCGCGTTGACGGTGCCGTTGGCATAGAGCCTGTACATGCCGTTTCCCCTTCAAAAGCCCGCGGCAAGCTGCTTCAGCGTGCCGATTGATAGATCAAATCTCATGCATTTCAAGCCTCTGCTTGACGTGATATTTCACGAATGCCAAATTATAGCCAGCAGATCACGGAAAGATCCATGCTTTTGCGGGAAAATGTCTATGAGAGCCTTCGCTCTGATATCCTGGCTTGTCGTCTGGCGCCGGGCGATGATATGCGCGAGCAGGAGCTCGCCGAGCGCTATGCGGTGAGCCGCCAGCCGGTGCGCGAGGCGCTTGCTGCGGCTCGAGCGCGAGCATCTCGTCACGGTGCAGCCGCGCCAGGGCTATCGCGTCAATCCGATCTCGCTGGCCGATGCGCGCGATCTGCTGCGCTTTCGCCTCGCGCTGGAGCCGGCCTGCGTCGACGAGGCGATCGAGAATGCGACCGACGCGACGCTAAAGGCGCTGGACAAGTTCCGCCGCTTCTCCGGCAACCATGAGGACTTCATCACCTATAACCGCGGCTTCCACTTCGCGCTCGCGCATGCCTCCGGCAACCGCCGCATGGCGGCTTCGCTGTGCGACCTGATCGGACAGGCCGATCGCCTGGTGCGGGTCAGCGTCGCCAATCTCAAAGGCCATGACCCGAAGAAGCTGGTCGCCGAACATGTCGCGCTGATCGAGGCGATGCAGAAGCGCGACCGCCGCACCGCTGCGCGGCTGATCAAGGCCCATATCGGCGCCACCGAAAAACGCGTGTTGCCGGCGTTGAAGCGCAACGCCGTGATTGTCGAAGGGTAAGAGACATGAATATTCCGGCCAAAGCCATCGACGTCGAAATTCATGGCAATTTCGTCGACGGGCGCGAGATCGAGGCCGGAAACGGCGAGATGCTCGACGTCCGCAATCCCGCGACCGGCGACGTGATCGCGCGGATTCCCAATTCGACCGCCGCCGATATCGACCGCGCCATGAAAAGCGCCCGCGCCGCCTTCGAGGGCAAGGCGTGGGGCGGCATGGACATCCGCGCACGCGCCAGGCTGGTCAACAAGCTGGCGGACGCGTTCGAGGCTAATCTTGATGCGCTCTACCGGCTGGAGACACTGAACAACGGCCGTCCGGTGAACGAGACCCGCGCGCAGCTTTCGCGGCTGCCGGACTTCTTCCGCTATTTCGCAGGGCTTGCGCTGTCGCGCCGCGACGCGGTGATCCCGGTCGAAGGTTCCTATCTCAATTACACCCTGCGCACGCCGATCGGCGTCGTCGCCAATTGCACGCCGTTCAATCATCCGCTGATGATCCTGTGCAAGTCGCTCGCCGCCGTGCTGGCGTCGGGCTGCGTCACCGTGGTGAAGCCGTCGGAATACACGCCGCTGACGACGCTGAAGCTCGCAAAGATCTTCACCGATGCGGGCTTGCCGCCCGGCGTGTTCAACATCGTGCTCGGCCTCGGCCACAGCGCCGGGAAAATGCTGGCCGAGCATCCCGATATCGACAAGCTGGTGTTGACCGGCGGCACCGAGGCGGGCCGCATCGCCGGCAGCTGCCGCGGCAAAGGTGTTCGCGCACCAGACCATGGAGCTCGGCGGCAAGACGCCGGTCATGGTGTTCGACGATTACGACATCGACCGCGCCGTCAACTATGCCGCCTTCGGCGCCTTCATCGGCGCAGGCCAGACCTGCATCTGCGCCTCGCGCCACCTGGTGCAGGCCTCGATCTATGACGAGTTCGTCGAGAAACTGAAAGCCAAGGCGGAAACCATCCGCATCGGCGATCCCTTCGATCCCGCCACCCAACTCGGCCCGGTGATCTCGGCCAGGCAGCGCGACCGCGTGATGTCCTATTGCGGCTTCGGCCACGAGCAGGGCGCGCGGCTCGTCACCGGCGGTGTAGCTGCAAAAATCGCCGGCCACGAGAACGGCTATTTCGTCGAGCCGACGGTGTTCGCCGATGTCAAAAGCGACATGCGCATCTTCCAGGAGGAAGTGTTCGGTCCCTTCACCTCGGTGACGCCGTTCAAGGACGAGGCAGACGCGCTGCAGGCTCGCGAACAACTCGCCGTTTGGCCTCGCCGCCGCGGTGCGCACCAGGGATGTCGCGCGCGCCCATCGCGTGGCCGCCAAGGTCAAGGCCGGCATCGTCTGGATCAACGACCATCACCGGCTCGATCCGGCCTCGCCCTGGGGCGGCGTCGGCGATTCCGGCGTGGGCCGCGAATGCGGCACCGAAAGCTTTGACGACCATTTCCACACCAAGAGCGTGATGGTCGCGACCAATGACGCGCCGTTCGACTGGTACCGCGACACGGCCGGACAGCGCCGATTGAATTAGCACTGACATCGCGACGACCAGCGAAGCTGGCGCCGCATCGAAAATCAAAGGGGGAAACTTCACATGACTCACGCAGTAAACGCCGGCGCGCGGCTCGACCGGCTGCCGATCTCATCGTTCCACTACCGGATCTTCTGGCTGGTCGGCGCCGGGATGTTTTTTGACGGATACGATCTCTATGTCGCCGGCGGCGTGCTGGCGTCGGCCATCCAGACCAAGTTCTCGACGCTGCCGCAGAACCTGCAATTCATCTCGCTGACCTTTGTCGGCATGACGCTGGGATCGCTGATCACCGGATTTGTCGGCGACAAATTCGGCCGGCGGTTCACCTATCAGATCAATCTCTTGATCTTCGGCCTGGCCTCGCTTGCGGCCGCCTTCGCGCAGGACATGACCCAGCTCATCGCCTGCCGCTTCGTGCAGGGCTTAGGCCTCGGCGCCGAAATCGTGGTCGGTTATTCGACCATGACCGAATTCGTTCCGCCGAAGACGCGCGGCCGCTGGCTGTCGATGATGGCATTCATCGTGGTGGCCGGATTTCCGGCAACTGCGCTGCTCGGCTATCTCATCATTCCGAACTTCGGTTGGCGTCCGATGTTCGTCATCGCCGGCATCGGCTCCCTGATCGTCTGGTATCTGCGCAAGAACCTGCCGGAATCGCCGCGCTGGCTTGAAGCGCAGGGCCGCAGCGAGGAAGCCGAATCCCTGATGCAGGCGATCGAAACCGAGGCCTCTGGCGGCAAGCCGCTGCCGCCTGTCGTGGTGCCGGCGCCAGTCCCGCAGGTCGCAGCGACCGATCTGATAAAGCCGCCGCTGCTGCAGCGAATGATCGTCGGCAGCTGGGTCCTGATCACGATCAACACGCTGATCTTTGGTTTCGTGCTGTTCCTGCCGCAGTTCTTCCTGCGCCAGGGACTGACCATCGCCAACTCGCTGGCCTATACCGTGGTGCTGTCCGCAGCATCGCTGGTCGGTTGCGCGCTCGGCGCCTACACGTCCGACGCCATCGGACGACGCGTCAGCATCATCGGTGCGTCGATCGTGACCATTCTCGCGGGCTATATCTATGCCCGCTTCGATGCCTCGGCCGATGCGGCGATCGTGCTGACGGTCGGATTCATCCTGATCGTCGCCATCTATGTGCAGACCGCGATCCTCTACGGCGTCTATACGCCGGAACTGTTCCCGACCGAGATCAGGCTGCGCGCCAACGGCATCTGCAACATGTTCGGCCGCGGCGCCACCGTGGTCTCGCCGTTCATCGTCGGTGCCCTGATGGCTTCCTCGCGCTGCCCGGCGTGATCTGGCTGATGATCGGCCTCGTGGTCATCCAGATCCTGGTGGTGTGGGCCTGGGGCGTCGA
This sequence comes from uncultured Alphaproteobacteria bacterium, assembly GCA_963739755.1. Taxonomy (GTDB): domain Bacteria; phylum Pseudomonadota; class Alphaproteobacteria; order Rhizobiales; family Xanthobacteraceae; genus Bradyrhizobium. The sequence goes on from CAVUCB010000035.1 coordinate 24,448, forward strand.
GCCGCGCAATCGCGGGCTGGAGGACGTCGCGGCGAAAGCGTGAGGGCGGGCATCGCCGCAACCACCCGTCATTGCGAGGAGCCAACGGGTCGCAATGACGCCTACAAACCGCCTTGCCCATCATACAACTTAGGGTAGTTTTTTGGTCGTCATTCATTTGGCCGGTTTGCCGCGCTATAAGCGCACGCCAGAATCTTTTGCGGCAATTCTGCGAGGCGAATTCATGAGCGTGTCATTCAAGGTCCTGCTGTCCTCGTTTGTACTCACCGCGGCGGCGAGTCCGGCCCTCGCCCAGACCACCGCCGCGCCGCCGCTGCAATACGCCAAGCAGGGCTGGACCGCGGACGAACGCCAGGCCTTCTACACCACGAGCCAGGGATCGCACATGATGCCTTATCTCTGGTTCAAGGCGCTGCGGCGGCTCGACGCCGACGAACCGTTCGGCGGCGACCAGTTGCAGCGCTACGGCTATCTGTCCAACGAGAAATCCAAGCAGAACCCGGAAGGGCTGCCGGTCGGCTTTGTCATCGATGGCGATGCCTCAACCGGCTATTTCGGCATGACCTGCGCGGCGTGCCACACCGCGGAGATCGAGTACCAGAAGGATGGCGCCACGCAGCGGCTTCGCATCGACGGGGCGCCTGCGACCGCGAATTTCCAGCTCTTTCTCACTGAGCTGACCGCGGCGAGTCGTGCGACGCTGAACGATGCCGACCGCTTCCAGAATTTCGCTCACGCGGTGCTCGGCTCGCGCTATTCGCCGACGCGCACCAACGAGCTGAAGACGGACTTTGCCGCCTGGGTGAAGCAGTTCGGCGACTTCATGGACAAGAGCCTGCCGGCCTCGCCCTGGGGACCGGCCCGGCTCGATGCGTTCGGCATGATCTTCAACCGCGTCGCCGGCAAGGACCTCAATATTCCCGACAACATCAAGATCGCCGACGCGCCGGTCAGCTATCCCTTCCTGTGGAACGCGTCGCGGCAGGACAAGACGCAATGGAACGGCGGCGTTCCCAACGGCCTCTACATCAACGCGATCGGCCGCAACACCGGCGAGGTGTTTGGTGTGTTCGCCGACTTCGCGCCGAGAAAGCAATTGCTGCCGCCGCATTATAATTTCCGCAACAGCTCGGTGAATTTCACCAATCTGCAGTTCGTTGAGGAGAAGATCGCGGCGCTGCGGCCGCCGCCGTGGCCATTTCCCTCGATCAGGATCTGGTCGACAAGGGCCGCGTGCTGTATCGCGCAATATGCGGCAGCTGCCACGAGGAGAAGCGGCTGCCGGAGGGCACATGGCTCACGCCGGTCAGTCGCCGTCGGCACCGATCCAAAGATGTTCGACAATGCGCTGACGCCGGTCGCAGACGGGCATCTTGGCGGGCGCGCTGACGCTGAGCCCGCCGGGCTCGAAACTGGGCGAAGAAGCGGCGACCAACGACATGCTCGCGACCTCCGTGGTCGATGCGCGCTGGCGGGCAATGCCTTCCCGCCGCTACCGACGATTGCCCGATCCGAAGACGGTGGCGTCTGGCTCGCGATAAGGAAGGACCTCGCGACTCTGTTCTCGGATTGCGAGAGAGCGCCGAACCTGCTGTCCCTGCTCGAGCCGTCGGTGCGCGAGAACGTGCGCTCGCATGATCGAGAGCCGGCTCGGCAACATGTACAAGGGCCGGGCGAGAAGTCGGGGCCTATAAATCGCGGGTGCTGCACGGCATCTGGGCGACCGCGCCGTACTCTGCACAACGGCTCGGTGCCGAACTTGTGGGAATTGCTGCTGCCGCCCGGGCGGCGCTCGGCCTCGTTCATGGTCGGCAGCAGGAAGTATGATACCGACAAGGTGGGCTACGTCACGACGAAGTCGCCGTACAAGGACGGCACGCTGGTGGTGGGCGCGGGTGCTGCGCCCGGCAACAGCAATGCGGGGCACGATTACACCAAGGATCTCAACGACGACCAGCGAAGGCGCTGCTGGAATATCTGAAGCAGCTCTAGCGCGGAAAAAGATCTAAAGATTGCCCGCGCGAAGCGGCGGAAGCCGGGTGTGCCGGTGAGTGCCTCGAAATTGGCGTCACGTTTCTCCTCGGCGAAGGTGAAGCCGGCTTTGGCGTAGCAGCGCTCGGCCGGGTCGTTGCCGATCACGAAGGTGATCGAGGCGCGTGAGAAACCGGCCGCTCGGCCTGCGGCAAACCCGTGCGCGATCAGCGCCTAGCATCAATCCGCGTCCGCGATAGGCAGGCTGCGACGCCACATGCTCGATCAGCCAGTCTTCGTCGCCGCCCTGGATCCAGCAGCGATCGGTATAGGCACCGCGCGCAAACATCGCGGCGAGGTCGGACGCGCTCATGCCGGTGTCCCGCGCGGCTTCTTCGATCGCAGGCCGCGCCATCGCCAGTGATCCGCGCGAGGGCATGCCGCAAAGCGCGGCCGCGGGTCTCCTTCGACTTCAGCGATCCAGAACTGCGAGGCATGCCACCAGGATCGCTGCTTCGCGACCACCAGGGCGCGGATGAAATCCAGCACCTGCGGCTCAGCTTGCGCGAGTGCGATGTCGAACCAGCCGCGCGGGACAGGGCCGCGCTGCGCCAGCAGGATCGTGCGCGCAATGAAGTCGGCGTCTCGGCGCGCCCTGGGCGAATCTCCGGTATCATGGCCGCGACCGCCCATCGTCTTCATGGCTCACGCGTTCTTCAGCGCGACGCGGAATTCGGCTTCGGTCTTGGACTTGACCTCGTCGAGCGTGACGCCGTCGGCGAGCTCGATCAGCGCCATGCCGCCCTTGCCGTGCTTGTCGATGGTGAACACGGCAAGATCGGTCACGACCATGTCGACCACCTTCTCGCCGGTCAGCGGCAGGTTGCACGTCTTGAGCAGCTTCGGGCCGTCCTTGGCGGAATGCTCCATCACCACGACCACGCGCTTGACGCCGGCGACGAGATCCATCGCGCCGCCCATGCCCTTGACCATCTTGCCGGGGATCATCCAGTTGGCGAGGTCGCCGTTCTGCGCCACCTGCATTGCGCCGAGGATCGACAGATCGATATGCCCGCCGCGCACCATGCCGAAGGAGTCGGCCGAGGAGAAATAGCTCGTGGTCGGCAGCTCGCTCACGGTCTGCTTGCCGGCGTTGATGAGATCGGCGTCTTCCTCGCCCTCATAGGGAAACGGTCCCATGCCGAGCATGCCGTTCTCGCTCTGCAGCTGCACGTCGATGCCGTGCGGAATGTAGTTCGACACCAGCGTCGGAATGCCGATGCCGAGATTGACGTAGAATCCGTCCTGCAACTCCTTGGCGGCGCGGGCGGCCATCTGTTCGCGGGTCCAGGCCATCGTGGTTCTCCTGATCCTGAAGTGGTTACGCCGCGGAACGCGGGCGGGTGTTGCGGAACTCGATACGTTTCTTGCCGGTGCCGATTTCGACGATGCGCTTTACAAAAATGCCGGGCGTGTGGATGTGGTCGGGATTGAGCTCGCCGGCCGGCACGAGATGCTCGACCTCGGCGACCGTGATCTTCGCGGCGGTCGCCATCATCGGGTTAAAATTGCGCGCGGTCTTGCGGTAAATCAGGTTGCCGGCGGTATCGCCCTTCCAGGCATGGACGATGGCGAGGTCGCCGAACAGCCCGCGCTCCATCAGGTATTTCTCGCCGTCGAATTCGCGCACTTCCTTGCCTTCGGCGATCAGCGTGCCGACGCCGGTCTTGGTGAAGAAGGCCGGAATGCCCGCCCCGCCGGCGCGGATGCGCTCGGCCAGCGTGCCCTGCGGATTGAATTCGAGCTCCAGCTCTCCGGCCAGATATTGCTGCGCGAACAGCTTGTTCTCGCCGACATAGGAGGAAATCATCTTCTTGATCTGCCGCGTCTCCAGCAGGCGGCTGAGCCCGATGCCGTCGACGCCGGCGTTGTTGGAGACCACCGTCAGGCCCTTGACGCCGGAGTCGCGGATCGCATCCGACAAGATCTCGGCGATGCCGCAGAGGCCAAAGCCGCCGGACATGATCATCATGCCGTCCTTGAGAAGTCCCTCGAGGGCGGATTTCGCGTCGGGGTAAACCTTGTTCATGAAAATGGGACCTGGTGGGAGAAATCGGCCCGGAAGGGCGTGGTTAGCGGAATTATTAGGCGAAATCTTCGCAATGCGTCAATGACGGGCAGACGGGCGCTTGCCGGACCTTGGGATGAGGGCCTACCCCCCCAAAGACACGGCCTTGAAAGCGTCAAGAAAACCCCTCAAGTTGCTGATGTTGGCAAGGGTTCCGGCGCGCCCCTGCCCGCCCTCCGTTCAATCGCGATCCGACCGGCTTTCCGATCAGGACATGGCAGTGACGATGGCCCAAGGAATGAAGCGCCTGGGCACGCCGATCGCGGCGTTGCTTGGTGTGGCGCTGGTCGGCCTGATCGCGAGTTCCTGGCTGATCAACCGCGACGCGCTGCGCGAGGCGGTCGAAGCACAGATCCACGCCGTGACCGGCCTCGACCTCACCGTCAAAGGGTCGATCGACATCTCCGTATTCCCGGGCAGCTATGTCTCGTTCCATGACGTCGGGCTGAAGGGCGGCACCGACGATCCCGCGCTGCGCGTCGACGTGCTGACCGCAAACCTGCGGCTGTTGCCGCTGCTGCTGCAGCGCTTCGAGATCGCCGACGTGATGATGCTGCGCCCGCAGATCCATGTCGCCCGCACCCCGGACGGCGAGAGCAACTGGACGCCGTTCATCCAGACCATCGCGCGCACCATGAAGCCCGGCGCCGACAACCAGGTGTCGTTCTCGGAGATCCGCATCCAGGACGGCATCCTCACCTATGAGGACGCCGCCAATCACGCCAATGAGCGGCTCGACGACATCGACCTCTCGCTGGCCTGGCCGTCGATCTCGCGCTCCTTCGCGGTGACCGGACAATTCGACTGGCGCAGCGAGCGCATCGACGGCGCGATCAGCGTCTCCGATTTCGTCGCCGCCCTGTCCGGCGATCGCTCCGGGCTGAAGGCCCGCCTCTCCAGCGCGCCGCTGAAGCTCGCCTTCGACGGCACGGTTGCCAACCGCACCAGCGCGCTGATGGAAGGCACGGTGACCGTCGACAGCCCGTCCTTGCGCAACGCCCTGCACTGGACCGGCCAGGAGCCGCCCGGCGCCGGCGGCTTTGGCCGCTTCGCGCTGAAGGCGCGCGCCAATGTGGTCGGCGCCTCGATCGCGCTCACCAATGTCAATGTCGAGCTCGACGGCAATGTCGCCGAGGGCGTGATGACCTATGCCAATAACGGCCGGCAGACGCTGCAGGCGACGCTTGCCGCCGACACGCTCGACTTCACGCCCTACATCTCGACCTTCCGGCTGCTTGCGAGCGGCGCGCGCGACTGGAACCGGCAGATGTTCGACCTGAACGCGCTGTCGACCACCGATCTCGACATGCGCCTGTCGGCGGCGCGGGTCACCGTCGGCCCCACGAAACTCGGCCGCACCGCGTTCGGCGCCAATTTGCGCGGCGGCGCGCTGGCGCTCTCGGTCGGCGAGGCGCAGGTCTACGGCGGCGTCGCCAAGGGCTCATTCGGGGTCGCGCGTTCCGACACGATCGCCGACGTCAAGGCGCAATTCCAGTTCCTCGATGTCGACCTGCAGGCCTGCGCCGGCGAATTGTTCGGCATCAGCCGCCTTTCCGGCCGCGGCAATCTCAACGTCTCGCTGGTAGCCTCCGGCTCGAGCCCGTTCGGCCTGATGCAATCGCTCGACGGCACCGCGACGCTGACGGGACATGATGGGGCGATCAGCGGATTCAACGTCGAGCAATTGCTGCGGCGGCTGGAGCGCCGGCCACTGTCGGGCGCCGGCAGTTTTCGCTCCGGCTCGACGCCCTATACCAACCTGACAGTCGCGGTGAAATTCGCCGACGGCATTGCCACCACCGAGGATGTCAGGATGGAAGGCCCCGCCGCGAGCGTCACCCTGACGGGTACAGCCTCCGTGCCGACGCGCGAATATGATCTCAAGGGCGTCGCCAGCCTGGTCTCGAACGGCACCTCTAGTTTCGATCTGCCCTTCGTGGTGCAGGGCCCGTGGGACGATCCCTTGATCTTCCCGGAAGCCGAAGCGCTAATCAAACGCTCGACTGTCACCGCGCCGCTGCTCGATGCGCTGAAGGACCGCACCACCCGCGATGCCGTGCGCTCGGTGCTGGAGCGCCTTACCGGCGCACAAAAGGCCGCAAGCCCCGAAGCCGCCGCGCCCGCGGCATCGAGCGAGCCGGCGCAGGCCGCGCCGGCGAAGTAGCACGGCTATTTCCTCACATATCGCTGCACGCGCCAGTTCAGAGTGTCGGCGACGAAAATCTCGTCGCGGGGACTGACCGCGATGTAGTGGGCCTCGCCGTATTTGCCTGATGTCTTGCCCGGGCCCGCTGCGGCCATCATTCCCACCACCTTGCCGTTCAGATCGAGTTTCATGATCTGGCCGGTGTGACCGTGCGCCAGCCAGATGTGCTGGTCGGTGCTCATGAACAACCCGCAAGGCGTGCCGGGATGCTGCAACTCGCGGATGTAAGTGCCGTCGGCGTCGAACACCTGGATGCGGGCGTTGTTGCGATCGGCGATGTAGAGCAGCCCTTGCGCGTCGAAAACCAGCGAGTGCGGCAGATCGAATTCGCCAGGCCCCTTGCCCTTACCGCCCCAGGTCTTGATGAAGTTGCCGTCCTTGTCGAACTTCAGCGCGCGCGGCTCGCCCTTGCCGTGCCCCTGCAGTACGAAAATGTCGCCGGTTGGCCCGACGACCGCTTCGTTCGGTTCGTGGAACAGCCGCAGATGGCCGAACGGATGCCACTCGCCGGCGTGACCCTTGACGCCCAGCACCATTTCGAAACGCCCGGATGGATTGAACTTGTAGACGAGGTTCGCCGCGACGTCAGTCGCCCAAATGTTGTCCTGCGCGTCGATCCGCAAGCCGTGCGACCGCTCGAACAGCCCATCGCCGAAACCGCGGATGAAATTGCCGTCGGGATCGAATTCCATCAGCGGCATCGGCCCGCGATGGATGACGAAGACGTTGCCTTTGGAATTGAAGGCAACGCCCGATGTGCCGCAGAAGTTCATGCCCGGCGGCAGCTTGAACCATTCGCCAACCGCGACGTAGGGAAGTGGTGGAGATATCATTTGCACAATGCATGAGTATCCCATCCGGCAAATCAGGAGTCCATCGGCCCCAAGGAAGGCACAATTTCTGCGTTCACCGTCTCGTTGCCGGAATCTGCGGGCAGCCTGAGGGTTCCCACCGAACCTGATTTCGCCTCTTGCGTTGGCTCCCGACACGAGGTTTGGAATGCGAAAGGACAAGCAATGGCCAAGAACACGATTTGCCTGTGGTACGACAAGGACGCGGAGGCTGCTGCCCGCTTCTACGCCGAAACCTTTCCCGACAGTGCTGTGGGCGCCGTGCACCGTGCACCTGGTGACTATCCCTCCGGCAAGGAGGGCGATGTGCTGACAGTGGAATTCACAGTCGCCGGTCGTGTCTTGGCCTCAATGGCGGTCCCGCATTCAAGCACAACGAAGCTTTCTCGTTTCAGATCGCCACCGATGACCAGCAAGAGACCGACCGCTACTGGAACGCCATTGTCGGCAATGGAGGCCAGGAGAGTGCGTGCGGCTGGTGCAAGGACAAGTGGGGCGTCTCCTGGCAAATCACGCCGCGCGTGCTGACAGAAGCGATGGCGGCCGGCGGCGACGAAGCAAAGCGCGCATTCAATGCCATGATGGGCATGAAGAAAATCGACGTCGCCGCGATCAAGGCGGCGCGGCGCGGCTGATGTTCATAAGAGAACTTTTCCGGCCCGGTATCGTCAGCAACCGGTCATCGCTCACCCATGTCCTGCTGCTGGATTAAGCCGGCATGATGCCCTATCCTCGACCTCGGGGAAGGCAAATGCCGCGACGCTCTGCAATAAGCGACGGACCGATCCGCACGGCGGCGAAGCGGAAGCGCCGCAATGCGCCGAAGGCAGCGCGCGTCTTGAGCCCTGCGGCTGCGGAAACAGAACTCGCTCAACTTGTCCGCGAGCTCGGGGAAGCCAGAGAGCGGCAGGCCGCGACATCGGAGGTTCTGAGCCTCATCTCGGACTCGCCGACCGATCTCCAGCCGGTGTTCGACCGGATCGTCAAGAACGCGGCGCGGCTCTGCCAGAGTGTGCTGAGCGCCGTCTATCGCAGGGATGGCGACCATGTGCAGCTGGTCGCGCACGATCGCTTCTCCCCGGAATCGGTGGCGGCGGTGCAGAAAGCCTATCCTGCCCCGCTCACAAGCAAAAATCTGATCTCGGTCGCCGTCCGCGAGCGGCGGGTCGTGCACGAGCCGGATGTGCTCGTCTCCGGCGGATACAGCGAACTGCAGCGGACGTCGGGCTATCGCAGCATCCTGATCGTGCCCATGCTGCGCGACGAGGCCGCGATCGGCGCCATCGCGGTGATGCGGCTCGAGCCAAAATTGTTTCCCAAGGCGCAGGTCGAGTTGCTGAAGACCTTCGCCGGTCAGGCCGTCATCGCCATCGAGAACACGCGGCTGTTCGCTGAGGTGCAGGAACGCACCCGACAATTGTCAAAATCGCTCGACGACCTGCGCGCCGCGCAGGACAGTCTCGTGCAGACCGAGAAGCTGGCCGCGCTCGGACGGCTGGTGGCGGGAGTAGCCCACGAGCTCAATACCCCCGTCGGTACCAGCCTGACCGTCGCCTCGGCATTTATCGACAAGACCCATCGATTTGAAGCCGATGTCGCGAGCGGCAATGTGCGCCGGTCGAGGCTGACTGAATTCATTGCCGCAAGCCGAGAGGCGGCATCGCAAATCACGATCAATCTTGGTCATGCCGGCGATCTGATCCAGTCGTTCAAGCAGGTTGCGACCGATCGCAACGTTTCGGACCGCAGACGCTTCGATCTCGGCCAGGTCACCGAACAGGTCGTCAAGGGATTGCGGTTCGGGCTGCGCAATCAAAATCTCAAGGTCAGCGTCGAATGCGAGCCCGACCTCGCCATGAACAGCTATGCCGGACCTTACGGCCAGGTGCTGACCAACCTGATGCTCAATTCGGCGGTGCATGCCTTTCCTGACGGCGCACAGGGAACCGTCCTTATCGCGGCGCAGGCGTCGGGCAAGGGCCATGTCGAAGTGCTGTTTTCGGACGACGGCTGCGGCATGGGCGCGGAGGTCAAGCGCCAGGTGTTCGACCCGTTTTTCACGACCCGGCGCGACCAGGGCAGCACTGGCCTCGGCCTGCACATCGTCTACAACATCGTGACCAATCGCCTGGGCGGCCGGATCAATCTCGAAAGCAAGCCTGGCGCCGGAACGAAAATCCGGATCATCATGCCGCGCGAAGCGCCGCTGGCGGCTGCCGCGGAATAGTACCGTGCATCCCTAGCGTTTAAGCATGATCTTTTCGGAAAAACTGGTTCCCACTTTTCCGGATCGTGCTCTAGGCAGCAATTTTCCGTTGGGCGGCGACGTCCGCCAGGCGCTGCGCCTGTTTCACGGGTACGACAACACGGCTTTGCGCTGAGAGCCTCTCGGCGGGGGCAGCAGGCACTTGTGCGATGGCTTGGGGCTCGGGCTTGGTTGTACCGATCGCCCAAATGCTCATGAGCATCGCGCTGGTGGTGGAGAGTGCGGAGGCATTTACGGTCGTCGCGTCAAGCCCGGACGTGAACAGCTTGCGGACCAAAAGGTCCCGCTCCAGGCACGGAGGCAGATCAAAGTGCACGGCAAGGAACCGTCCCGACTGCCGAACGACTGTCGCGGTGACAAATCCGATTTCGGTAAGGAAGACACGCGCTTTCTCACCGGCCTTGGTAGCGAGTGCGCGGTTTTCGTCCGCGACAATGGCGACGCCTGAAAGTGATATGTCCATGATCCGGCCGGTCGACAGCGCGCCATTGGCCGCGAATATCCAGACGGGCTCGTCCAGCTTGAAGCGTTCTTCTCCACGTCGCGCGGGCGCCTGCAACGACATCATGCAAACGAGAAAGAGCACGACAATGTTGATTGCCGCCCAACCGGCGACAATCAGGAGAAGGCCAGATTGTCCGATAATTCGCAAATCCGGCTGAGAATTGACCAGCAATCCAAGTATGGTGAGGCCCATCAGGGATGCCGCGGTCCAAAATATTTGTCGATCATAGTCGGAGGCTCTTGCCCCTGCTCCCTTGGGGGTCACCTTGAAGACATGACCGAATGGTCTGGCCATCGTCATGAGGACCGTTGGCAGGATCTTGAAGCTCTGGAAGGTGCCGTGAACTTGTGCGGCAAATGGAAAATAGTGCCGAGGTGCAAAGGCCCAGATTCCACCGGCGACGGCCAGTATCATGGGAAGCAGATAATACAGGACAGCTTCCGGAGTTACGTTGACCATCGGCAACACGCCAGTCCAGAGATAAACGATAGGCGCGATCAGGGTTAGCAGGAGTACGAGACTCTGTGACAGCCAATGAGTGGGAAGGAACAGCAGGCGCTGCATCACGGAGAGCTGCCGGCCCAGGGGACCGGTCGCCAGGTACAGGATCTGCATGGCGCCACGCGCCCAGCGCTTGCGCTGCACGAAAAATGCCTTGAGGCCCTCGGGAGCAAGCCCGAACGCCAACCGCTCGCACAGATATCGCGTAATGTAACCTTTGCGTAACAGCGCAAGGCTGAGGAGCATATCCTCGGTGATCAAGTTGGTCGGAAGAGCGTCGCCAACGGTTCGCAACGCATCTCGGCGCGTCACGGAATTGGATCCGCAGCAAAAGGCTGCGTCCCAGCCATCGCGGCTTGGCATGACGGCCTCGAAGAAGAACCGCTGATCGTCAGGGAGAGCCTTCTGCAGCGCCAGGCTGGATTGCGTTGGATCGTAATTATAGAAAGCGTGCGGCACCTGGACGATTCCAATTCGGGGATCGGCGAAGAATCCCATGGTGCGAATGAGAAAATTCCGCTGCGGAATAAAGTCCGCGTCAAAGATCGCGAAGAATTCGGCGTTGGTCCTGGTCAGGGCATGGTTGATATTGCCGGCCTTGGCGTGGCTGTTGTCCGGGCGTGTCAGGTAGCCCACGCCCTTTGATTTGCACAGATCGAGCAGCCACGGACGGCGGCCGTCATCGAGGATCCATATCTTGAAATTTGGATAGTCGATGCAGAGCGCACCGGTGATGGTCTTTTCCAGAACTTCGATGGACTCGTTGTAGGTTGGAATAAAGACATCAACCGAAGGCAACTCTTCCGGCGGCAAGGAGCGCAGCCGGGCCTCATGGAGGTCCGCCTCGGCACTGCGATCGCTCGTGCGCAAAAACATCAGATACAATATCAGCGCGTCGAACAGCGCCATGATTTCAATGGTGAAACAGAACCAGACCCAGCTGACCTCGTACCATTCGCCGTCGGCGGGGATCACGGTTTCGAACAGCCGCCACTCCACGTAGCGAGCGATGACCAGCCAGACAACGCCAAAGATCAAGCCTCTCGCCCAGGATCGCGAGAGCGGCAGCGTCGGGCCCAACAAAACAATTGCGCCGAAGACGAAGGTCAGCGGCGCCATCAGCTCAAAGTAGGGAAGCGAAGCAGCATTCATGCCTATTCGCCATCCGGACGCGCAACCATCGCCTGGCGCGTCACGTTGCCGCCATCCTTTGGACCGGTCTTGAAGAACCAGTTCAGAAACGCAAAACCGGCTCGGCTAAATCGAACCTCGGCCATTCGACCTACGTTGCAGAAGCTGTTGCGATCTTCGCCACCCGCGTCCTGCGGCAGCTCCACCTCGACCGCGACGCTGTTGGTCGCTACACGCGGAATTTGCGCCGCAAGCAGGCGGTCGTCCGTTCGTGCTGCCGAGCCCAGGACCTGGCGTACCTTGCCTGTTCTCCATTCGTCGCTGCCGATGAGCCGCACCGAAGGCAAATCGCCCGCCTTGGCCCGTTCAAACTCTCGCTCCGGAAGCTCGACGACGACAAAGCGATGCGCGCAATCTGCGAGATCAAGGATGGTCTGGCCCTCGGTGACGGATGAGCCCGGGCTGGCCGATACCGACCAAACCACGTGGCTGGCGGGCAGGACGAGATCGGAATGGCTGATCCGATCCAGTCGAGCTCGCTCTTCCCGAACTTCCGCCTCGATCTGAAGTGCGCGCGATCGCTGCTGCAGCAGGTCAGTTTCCAGTTCCTGACGCCGCAGCACCAGCCGATCGCGCTGTTGCTGCGAGTACGGAACGTCATTTGCGCCATCTCTGAGGAAGACCCTGTTCTGCGCCGCAGATAGCTCGACTTTGAGCCGCTGTATCTTGGCATCGGTCATTTCGCAACGCGCCGCATTTGCCTCCTGCGTGGCCGACGCTTCAGCCGAGCGGATTCGGTGATGCGTACCCGGATTTGACCAGCTCGCCCATCCGCGCTTCGATGTCGCGGCGCTGCGATACCTCTGCGAGGCAGCCTGCCCGCTCCGCCTCCGCTTCGACGATCTCCTTGCCAAGACGCGCCGTCATGCCGTCCTGATAATTGTTCGTCCGAATCTCGAGTTCACGGTCGACCAGCGCAATTTCGTCGAGCTGACGCCTCGCAAGCTCGGCCCGATCCTTTGCGACAGCAACTTGCTGTTCGAGATCGAACAGGTGCCGTCTGTCCAGAGAAAGCGTATCGACGAGATTTACCGTCATCGCGTGGTCGATGGTGTCGCCCTTGCGGGGCAAATCCGGCGCAAGACGGCCAGGTATCGGTGCCGTGACCCGCATCAATTCGGCATTCACGAAAGCAACGGGCGCGATGCGATAGGCAATGTGGGGGAAAAACGCCCAGGCACTGACCAAGAGGAGCGTACAGGCCAGCGAGACCCGGACGCGCCAGCTGCGAACCAGCCCTTCGATCAAGGTCGAGAAATTCGGCATAGGGGCCCGCTGTCGGACAAACGTATTCATCTAACGTTCTCGGACATTGATCCCGACATGTTAATTTAGGCTGCAAATCCCGCACCGGACAATTGCGGGTCCTTGCCATGGCCGCTCCTGGAAGCACCAAATCGGCCTGGTGGGTTAATGCCAGGTAGCACGCAATCGGTTGTTAGAACCCCGCTAACCATTTGCGCCGCGGGGGCGTGTTCACAGGGCTCGCTGGTTCAACCCGACGGGCAAACCAGTTGCGCGATTTCCACGGTCATCGTCACTTGCGACGCCGTTGATGTTGGCCGACGCCTCAACAAGTGTGAAATGGCACACAGACAGGAGCCGTTCTGTCTGCTTGTATCGGGCCCGAGCCGTTTCGAGCGGCATTTCAGGAGAATTGTCATGCGCGGTTTCAATCGCACGGCCATGTGCTGCGACTCCCTTATTTTGGAGTCCACCTTGAGCGGGTGAACCAAAGAGGTTTCGCGTGCGCTGAATACCGCGTACAAGGATTTTCTGGGCCCCGCCGGCGACGGACGGGGCTTTTCTGTTTTCTTTTTCTGCCCAGTGCTGCCGGCGGTGCCCCTGTGAAAGGACACAGGGGTCATGTGGCAGTACTTGTGGTCCGATTTTGCATTTGATTTTGTCAAGGGACTGGTCGCCGGAGGTGCTTCGCTGGCACTTCAAGCGGTCGCCCCCACGATGCTGCGTGCCTTAAGGGAGGTTCGGGCGCGTTGGTCTGCTCGGAAGGCTGCAGGAAAGCAGTCCGGAGCTGTTTGGCTGGCGCTTCAAGCGGCCGCCCCCACGATGCTTCGCGCCTTAAGGAAGGTTCGAGCGCGTTGGGCTGCTCGGAAGGCCATAGGAAAGCAGTAATGCGTAGGATGGGTTGGGCGAAGCCAAACCCATCCTACGAGTCACCTCGTCATGGCCTGGCATGACCGGTCCATCCATCCCCAACGAAAAACTGCTCTCGTGCGTAACTCGCTACGCCCAGCCCCGGAATGAGGTCGGCGGATCGATGCGCAGCGAGCATTGATCGATACACGATAGGGAATGGTGCCCGCCCTTCCCGTGCGGAGGCTTTGGCCCTACAGTCGATGCAACAAGCCGCAAGGTTGCATCAGCGGGCTCGCATACACGCCACCCCACTACCTACGTCGGACAACAAGCGGCTAGATCGTATCACCGGGCTGGGCTAGTCTTTCACCCAACCGGTTAAAAGAAATCGGTAATCAGGGAGAACGATGTGAGATCCAAGGTTATTGGTGCGCTTTCACTCGCGGTCGCTGCGGTCGGGCTGTTTGCCATCGCCGCACCCGTGATGGCCCAGCAGAAGACGATTACGGTCTGGTTCGGCAAGGGCTTCTACAAGTCCGAGGACGACGCGCTTCTGGACACGATCAAGAAATTCGAAGCCAAGACCGGCATCAAGGTCGAGCTGTCGCAATACGCCATCCAGGACATGATCCCGAAGACGGTGGCTGCGCTCGATTCCGGCACCGTGCCTGACGTCGCCTATTCCGATAGCTACGACGTGCAGGCGCAGGGCAAGTGGGCCTATGAGGGCAAGCTCGAGGACCTCTCCGACATCCTGTTGCCGATGAAGTCGGCGTTCGCGCCGAACACGCTGGAGACGGCGCTGCTCTATAACGACGTCACCAAGAAGAAGGCCTATTACGGCTTCCCGCTGAAGCAGCAGAGCATGCATGTCCAGATCTGGAAGGACCTGCTGGAGAAGGCCGGCTACAAGCAGGAAGACATCCCGACCAAGTGGGAAGACTACTGGACCTTCTGGTGCGACAAGGTACAGCCGGCGATCCGTAAGGCGACCAGCAGCCGCATCTACGGCGTCGGCCAGCCGATGGGCGTGGAATCGACCGACTCCTTCCAGTCGTTCTACACCTTCATGGACGCCTACCACGTCAAGCTGGTCGACGATGACGGCAAGCTGCTGGTCGACGATCCCAAGGTGCGCGACGGCCTGATCCACGCGCTGAAGGACTACACCGACACCTACATCAAGGGCTGCACGCCGCCCTCGTCCACCACCTGGAAGGATCCCGACAACAACGTCGCCTTCCACAACAAGACGATCGTGATGACCCATAACTTCACGATCTCGATCGCGGCGAAGTGGTTCGAGGATTCCACCAACCCGGCGCTGACCGACGCGCAGCGCGCCGCCGGCAAGCAGGCCTACGAGCAGGACATCATCACCGCGTCCTTCCCGAAGGCGCCGGATGGCTCGACCATCCGCTACCGCTCCGACGTCAAGACCGGGCTGATCTTCGCCGCCGCCAAGAACAAGGCGGAGGGCAAGGAGTTCGTCAAGTTCCTGATGCAGGAGGACAATCTGAGGCCGTATGTCGAGGGTGCGCTCGGCCGCTGGTTCCCGGTAACGACCGCAAGCCAGCAGAGCCCGTTCTGGCAGGCTGACCGGCATCGCAAAGCGGTCTATGCTCAGTTCACCGGCGGCACCGCGCCGTTCGACTTCACCAAGAACTGGAAGTTCACGATCCTGAACAACGAGAACGTCTGGGCCAAGGCGATGAACCGCGTGGTCAGCGAGAAGGTCCCGGTGGACAAGGCCGTCGACGAGCTGATCGCCCGCCTCAAGGAAGTCGCGGGCTGATTTAATTCCCCCTCTCCCCGCTCTTCGCGGGGAGAGGGCTGGGGTGAGGGCTCCATCCGCGAGTGACGCGCGCGGAGAAGTCCGGTACCCCCTCACCCGGATCGCAAGGGCGATCCGACCTCTCCCCGCAAGCGGGGAGAGGTTTAAGAATTAAGAGTACAGATCATGGCGATCACACTCTCAGCATCCGACGTCCCCAGCGCGCCGCTCTCGGCCCGGCTCACGCCTGCGCAGGTGTGGGGCATCGTGATGCTTGCGCCTTATATCCTGGTGTTCCTGGCGTTCGTGATCTATCCGATCGGCTACGGGCTCTGGCTCGCACGCCAGCCGGCGAGCTATGTCGCGCTGTTCAACGATCCGATCTTTGCGCGCGCGGCGATCAACACGCTGATCTTCCTCTTGATCGGCATCAACATCAAAATGATGATCGCGCTGTTTTTGTCCGGCTTCTTTGTCGAGCAGCGCAGGTGGATCAAATGGCTGTCGGTGCTGTTCATCCTGCCCTGGGCGGTGCCGTCGATCCCGACGATTTTGTCGGTGCGCTTCATGCTCAATCCCGAATGGGGCATGGTCAACCACATCATCTTCAGCCTCACCGGCGATGACGGCCCGAACTGGCTCAACGATCCGAAGATTGCGCTCACCATGGCGATCGGCGTGCATATCTGGAAATCGCTGCCGTTCTGGACCTTGATCCTGATCACCGGGCGGCTTGCGATCTCTCATGACCTGTTCGAGGCGGCCTCCGTCGACGGCGCCACCTGGTGGCAGAAATTCCGCTACATCACCTGGCCGTCGATGCAGACGCTCTACATTACCTGCACGCTGCTCTCGATGATCTGGACGCTCGGCGACTTCAACAGCGTCTATCTCTTGACCGGCGGCGGGCCGGCCGACCTCACCCACGTGCTCTCCACGCTCGGCATCCGCTATCTCAGACTCGACCAGCTCTCACTCGCGATGGCCTCGATCGTCTGCGCGATGCCGTTCGTGCTGCCGCTGGTCTATTTCATGATGAAACGGTTGTCGCGATGAAACTCCCGACGCTCCGCGAAGCCGGCAAAGAGGCGCAGCTGCTGCTGATCGGCATACCGGTCTTCCTCTGGACCATGATCCCGATCTACCACATGTTCCTGTTCGCGATCTCGCCGAAGGAGGACGCCTTCTCCGGCAAGATTTGGCCGGATCACCCGACCCTGCACAATTTCGAGATCGTGTTCCGCCAGCAGCATTACTTCCTGCGCGATTTCTACATCCAGTTCTGGAACTCGACCGTGATCGCGGCCGCGGTCGGCGCGCTGACCTTGCTGGTCGCGACCGCCGCGGCGTTCTCGATCTCGCGGCTGCGCGTGCCCGGCGGGCGCGTCGTGATGAATCTGGCGCTGTTCACCTATTTCATTCCGGCGGCGTTCCTGGCCGTGCCGATGTACCGCACCATGGCCACCTACGGCCTGCTCAACAATCACTGGTCGCTGATTCTGGCGATGGTGACGATCGCCTCGCCCTACGCGATCTGGGTGTTGAAGCAGGCCTCCGACAAATTGCCGGTGGAGCTCGATGAAGCCGCGGTCATGGACGGCGCCACCACCTTGCAGATCTTCCGCCTGGTCTATGTGCCGCTGATGATGCCGTCGCTGGTGGCGATCGGTACCTATGCCGTGCTGCTCGCCTGGAACGAATATCTCTACGCGTTCCTGCTGCTCTCCAACGACCGCGACATCACCCTGCCGGTCGCGCTCGGTAACTTCCTCGCTGCCGACGACTCGCCCTGGGAATTGTTGATGACCACCGGCTTCATCTACGCGCTGCCGCCGGCCGCGGTCTATTACGCCTTCCGCCGCTACATGGTCGGCGGGCTGACCGCGGGCGCGGTCAAGTCCTGACGTCTGGTTGCCCCTTCCGCCAATATTCCCGCAGC
>CAVUCB010000036.1:0-26413 GCA_963739755.1 uncultured Alphaproteobacteria bacterium
CGTGGCGCGGAAAGTCCCGCCGGCAATCGGAACCGCGACCAGCACCTAGCTGACACCCTATTGCATGCTCACCAGCGTCAGATCGACAAACCACGATTGCGGCGAGACGAAACCCTTGACCTTCGGGCTCATCGCGCGCGGATTGAGGTCGTGGACAATGTAGAGCCACGGCGGATTGTCGACCAGCCGCTCATGCGCCTTGCGATAGGCCTCGTCGATCGACCTTCGGATCGGTCGAGTCTCGATCGTCTTCAGCGCGCGTCGAACTCGTCGTCCTTCCATTGCTCGAAATTGAAGCCGTTCGGCGAGAAATTGGCCGACGAGAAATAGCGCGCCATGACGCCGGGATCGGATGATGGCGAGCGAGATGTTGAGCGCCATCGCTCCTTGCAGGCTCGGGCTGTCGGGCGTGGCGCGCGCCGGCGTCAGCAGGACCTGCCATTCGACTGACGTCGAATTCGACATCGACACCGCAGGCCTCTTTCAGGTTCTGCTGCAGGAACTCGTTCATCGGCAAAGGCAGCATCTGTCCCGAGCCGGAATTCGAGATCATCACCTTGAACGACAGCGGCTTGGCCGGCGTGTACCCGGCCTCTGCCAGCAGCGCCTTGCCTTTCGCCGGATCGAATTTGTAGTGGTTGGCCGGATTGCCGAAATCCGGATCGCTGGGCTTGAGCCAACCCACCGACGGCTCCGCGGTGCCGTTGAGCAGGCCGACCAGTCCGTCGCGGTCGATGCAATAGTTCAGCGCCTGGCGCACCGTGACGTCCTTGAAGGGACTGTTGGTCGCGCCGATGTTGTAGAACCACGGCCAGACATGCGGATAGGAGCCGGTGGTGATGGCGTAGCCGGCCGCCTTCAATGACTCGATGCCGTCGGCCGGCGGCACCTCGATCCAGTCGACCTGCCCGAACGCAGCGCGGCCAGCCGCGTGTTGGCTTCGGGGATCGGCATCAGGACGACGTTATCGACCTTCGCCATCCTGGCGGCATCCCAATATCTGATCCCAGCGCGCAAGATCGGCTTCCTGCCGCGGCACGATCCTGGTGATGCGGAACGGACCCGTGCCGGCCGCCGGCAACGTCGCAACTTTCGCCCAGTCATGGCCGGCCTTCTCGAACGAAGCCGGCGAGGTGAACAGGAGATAGACGGCCATATAGGGCAAGTAGGAAGCCGGCCTTGTCGTCGTGATCGCGACAGTGAAGTCGTCGATCTTCTTGTAGCCGCCCATGACAGGCACGCGGGCGCGCGACATCGCCGAGGTCGTCGGTTCGTATTGCGGGCTGTTGCTGTTGAAATAGCGATCGAGATTCAGATTACGGCGTCGGCGTTGAAGTCCGTGCCATCATGGAATTTCACGCCGTGGCGCAGATGGAAGATCCAGGTCTTGGTGTCCTCTGGATCCTGCTCCCATTTCTCGGCGAGTCCCGGGCGCAAGCCTGCCAATTTGTCGGTTCGCGTCAGGTCCCACAACACCAGACCTTCGAAAATCGGGTAGCCGAGGAAGCGCATGCCCTCGAACCCGTTGTTGGGCAGTCCCGTCGCCGTGGGGATGTCGGCCGCCGTCATGGCGATGCGCAACGTCGTCTCGGCCGCCGCGGACCGACCGCTCAATAAAGCGGCAGCGAGCGCGAGCGTGCAAACAGCCTTGCGAATAAGCATGAGCTCCCCCATCCGTCGAACCGCGAACAGAGGCTAGGGGGAGCAAAATTCAGGCCACCGAAGTGCGGCCGCCTGTCGCTCACGTGCTATTGTCTTGTGACGCGGCCGTCACGCTTGCTTCTTCAAGGGCCGCCGGCTCGGGCCGACAATTGCTTTTCCGCGATCGCGAGCCACTCCGCCTGCGCGTCGCGCAGATATTTCGGCGCGCGCCTCATCTGCAGCAGCAATTCGTTGAAGACGATCCTCGCTTCCGCCGTACGTCCCACCATGCGCAGCAACAGGCCGTAGCGAACCCGCGCCTCGGCGCCCGGAAAATAGGCCGATACCGCATGATACTCCTCCAGCGCCTCGTCGAGCCGTCCGACCTCGCGAGCGGAAAACCACTCCGGCACCAGCTCCACGCAAATGTAGGCGAGCGAGCCGACGAGCGGCACCATCAGGATGATAAACGCCCATGGCTGCAGGCGCCCGGTCTTCGCCGCGTGATAGATCAGCGTGATATCAAGCAGCAAAATGACCAGAAGCAACGGGCATGGCGAGTTTCCGGCAGTAATCAGGTCGGTTGGCGTCGGCCGTCGTTCAAATAGCGCGGCCAAAATCGCCAGAAGAATCCCGGTTGCCGTATCAGCCCGTTTAGTATGAACAGATGATGACGATCGAGGTGCGCTCAGCGCGCCGATCTTGCTGCGCGCGACCCTCGGGGCGCGGCCTGCCTACGCCGCTTTTTCCAGATGCGCGACAAGGCCGGCGAACAGGCCGCGGCCGTCGGTGCAGCCCATGATGTCTTCGACGTGGTTTTCCGGGTGCGGCATCATGCCGAGCACATTGCCGCGCTCGTTGACGATGCCGGCGATCGAATGCGCGGCGCCGTTGAAATTGGAGGCGTCGTCGACCACGCCCTCCGGCGAGCAATAGCGATAGAGCACGCGTCCCTCGCCTTCGAGGCGTTTCAACGTTTCTTCGTCGGCCTCGTAATTGCCCTCGCCATGCGCGACCGGCACGCGGATCACCTGGCCGGCATTGTAGCCGCGCGTGAACGGCGTATCGGAGCGCTCGACGCGCATATGCACGTCCTTGCAGACGAATTTCAGCCGCGCGTTGCGCATGAGCACGCCGGGCAAAAGGCCGGACTCGCAGAGGATCTGAAAGCCGTTGCAGACGCCAAGCACGAGCCCGCCGTCGCGCGCAAAGTCGCGCACTGCGTCCATTACAGGCGCGCGCGCCGCGATCGCGCCACAGCGCAGGTAATCGCCATAGGAAAAGCCGCCGGGCACCACCACGAGATCGGTTCCCTTTGGCAGCGAGGTGTCGGCATGCCAAACCATCGCGGCCTCTTGGCCCGAGGCGAGCTTCAGCGCGCGCGCCATGTCACGCTCGCGATTGATTCCGGGAAAGACGAGAACGGCGGATTTCATCTCAGAAGCAGCTCGACCCGGTAATTCTCGATCACGGTGTTGGCGAGCAGCTTGTCGGCAGCGGCCTTCAGCGCCGCCTCGGCCTTGGCCTTGTCGGTATCCGACAGCTCGATGTCGAACACCTTGCCCTGGCGGACGCTGGCAACGCCATCGACGCCGAGCGATTTCAGCGCGCCTTCAATGGCCTTGCCCTGCGGATCGAGAATGCCTGTCTTCAGCGTGACGGTAACGCGTGCTTTCACTGCTCTCGACCCTTTAGCTCTTGACCAGCACCGGGCCCGAGCCCGCCGGGCCGCTCGTTCTCCATGAGGATGCCGAGGCGTTTTGCGACTTCAGTGTACGCTTCAAGCAAGCCGCCCAAGATCCCTGCGGAAACGGTCCTTGTCGAGCTTCTCGTTCGACTTGATGTCCCACAGCCGGCACGAATCCGGCGAGATCTCGTCGGCGACGATGATCCGCATCATCTCGTTCTCGAACAGTCGCCCGCACTCCATCTTGAAGTCGACGAGGCGGATGCCGATGCCGAGGAAGAGCCCGGTGAGGAAATCGTTGACGCGGATGGCGAGCGCCATGATGTCGTCGATCTCCTGCGGGGTGGCCCAGCCGAAGGCGGTGATGTGCTCTTCCGACACCATGGGGTCGTTGAGCTGGTCGTTCTTGTAATAGAACTCGATGATCGAGCGCGGCAACTGGGTGCCCTCCTCGATGCCGAGGCGCTGCGACAGCGAGCCCGCCGCCACGTTACGGACCACGACCTCCAGCGGCACGATCTCCACTTCCCGAATCAGCTGCTCGCGCATGTTGAGACGGCGGATGAAGTGGGTCGGCACCCCGATGTCGTTGAGGTGCTGAAACAGGTACTCCGAAATCCGGTTGTTGAGGACGCCCTTGCCCTCGATCACCTGGTGTTTCTTGGCATTGAAGGCGGTCGCGTCGTCCTTGAAGTGCTGGATCAGGGTGCCCGGCTCCGGTCCTTCATAAAGAACCTTGGCCTTGCCTTCATAAATGCGGCGTCGACGGCTCATTGGGATGTACCGTGTGTTGTTGAAATCCATGAATTTGGTGTGCTCCGGATGACAAGGACTGGACCCACGACGGAGCTGCCGTGAAGGCCGGGAACTCAAGAAACAGAACGAGAACCTGACCTTTCGGCACGCTATCTGATTGGGCCCTCCAGCACAATCGATCCCGCCTCCCGCGAAGGGAGTTTTACCGTCTCAGTGATGTTGTCGCAGCGACGGTTTTCGTCATTTTTCGAGAGATATGTATGCCTAAACTGGGCTATCGCAACGAGGCCGCCCCGGGCTTTTCCGGGGCATCGATTCGGAACCCAATCCCATGACCACCTTCGACAAGCGTGAAGAGGCCTTCGAGAAGAAATTCGCCCTCGACGAGGAGGAGAAATTCAAGGCCGTGGCCCGCCGCAACCGGATGCTCGGCCAGTGGGCCGCGGAAAAGCTCGGCAAGAGCGGCGGCGAGGCCGACGCCTATGCCCGGGACGTGGTCTCGGCCGAGGTCGACGGCGGCGATGACGGTGTCGTGCGCAAGGTGCTGGCCGACCTCGCCGCCAAGGGCAGCGCGGTCACCGAAACCGACATTCGCGCCAAGATGGGCGAGCTGCTGGCGGTGGCTGCCGCGCAGGTGAAGGCGGGGACCTAGCGGCCGCGCCTGCGGCGTGCGCGACCGCCGCGCACCGTTCTGGATGCCGCACCACGGGTGGCGGGTTCTGCCCTGGCATAATCGGCCCGTATGATGTCCAGCAGCCGCCGCGACGCCGCGCTCAGAAAGCCGCCATGTCGCGTCACGACGACGACCTCGTGGCTCGCCGTGAGGTTGCCGACGCGAATCGTCGAGATCGCGGCAGCGTTCAGCTCCTCGGCCGCATGGCTCTGCGACAGCAGCGCGATGCCGAGCCCGGCCTGGACCAGGCGCTTCTGCGCGGTGAGACTGTCGACCGGCGTCCAGTCGATCTCGCCCAGTCCCTGCGTGAGGAATATCGCGAACACATGCGAGGCCGAATGCTCCGGGCGCCCCGGCATTTCGGGAAAGGCGATCCAGCGCTCGCCCCGCAAATCCGCCAGCGTCGCAACACGGCGTCCTGCGCGCGGATGGTCGAGCGCGCACACCACCTGCAGCGGTTCGGCAAACAGCAGTTCGCAATCGAGATCGCTTGATCGATCCCGATTGTAGCGAAGACCGATGGTCGCCTCGCCCCGCCGGATCAGATCGCTGACCTCGGCGCTGGTGGCCGTGCACAGCGTCAACCTGACGTCGGGATGCTCCGCCGCAAACCCCTTCAGGATTTTCGACAGCCGGCCGCCGGCCAGCGTGCCGACCACCGCAAGCGACACCGGTCCCGAGTTCTGCCGCAGCAGCGCGCGCACCGCGTTCTCCGCATCCTGCGCCGCCGCCACGGCGCGCTCGGCATAGGGCACCATCACCCGCCCCGCGTCGCTGAGGCGCGTGTGCCCCGCAACCCGCTCGAAGAGCGGCACGCCGAGCTCCTGCTCCAGGAGCGCGATGCGCCGCGAGATCGCCGGCTGCGATCGATGCAGCGCCCTGGCGGCGCTGGAAATGCCGCCGCTGCGATGAACCACGAGGAAAGTGTTGAGCGCGTCGCTGTCCATGCCGGCCTCATGCAAAAAGCTGATGATATGAAGAAGAATAACAAATTTGTTGAATATAGAAAACGGCTCTATGCCGTTGCCTTCGAACAAGCACGGCAGGAGCCGACATGCGCACCCAGACGGAAAAGGCAAAACTGTTTCGCGCGCTGCATGAGCGGCCCGGCGCCTTCATCATCCCGAACCCCTGGGATGCCGGGACCGCAAGGCTGCTGGCGGCGATGGGTTTCGAGGCGCTCGCGACCACGAGCCTCGGACTTGCCAATATGCTCGGCCGCGTGGGCGCAAGCCGCGACGCCATCATCGAGAATTGCCGGACCATCGTCGAAGCGACCGAGCTTCCGGTCAACGCCGATCTCGAGAACGGCGGCGCGCATGATCCTAAGGAGGCCGCGGTGGCCGTCCGCCTCGCCGCGGAGGCGGGCGCGGTCGGCGGCTCGATCGAGGACGCGACCGGAGACCGGCAAGCGCCGATCTACGATTTCGCACTCGCCGTCGAGCGCATCCACGCCGCCGTCGAGGTCGCCCACTCGCTGCCGGTCCCGTTCATGCTGACGGCGCGCGCGGAGAATTTTCTGTACGGCCGCACCGATCCCGACGAAACCATCAGGAGACTGCAGGCGTTCGAGGCCGCGGGCGCCGACGTGCTCTATGCACCCGGCATTCACGACCTCGCCACGATCAAGACGGTCGTCTCGGCCGTGAAGAAGCCGTTCAACCTGGTGATGGGATTTGCCGACCCCACCCTCACCGTCGAACAATTATCCGCCGCGGGCGTGAAGCGCATCAGCGTCGGCGGCGCGTTGTCGCGCTGCGCGCTGGCCACGTTCCTGCGCTGCGCCCGCGAGATGAAGGAACAGGGCTCCTTCACCTATGTGCGCGAGATGGCTCCCGTCAGGGAAATCAAGCAGGCCTTCGCCAGCATGGGCGGATAGCCCTTGGCGGGGCCTTCAGCCCTCCTTGAACCCGTATTCCGGCACGTTGCCGCTGGCGCCGTAATATTTGTAGGGCAGGAATTTGCCGCTCATCGTGATCTTGACGCGGTCGCCCTTCGGGTTCGGTAGGCGCTCCATCACCATGTCGAAGTCGATCGCCGACATGATGCCGTCGCCGTATTCCTCCTCGATCAGCGCCTTCCAGGCCGGACCGTTGACCATCACGAGTTCATAGAAGCGGTAGATCAGGGGATCGGTCGGCGGCATCGCCATGCCGCGCATCGGCGTCTCGTTGAGCATCGCAGTCTCGGATTTCGACAGGGCGAACAACTCGCCGGCATTGGCCGCCTGCGGCTTGGTCAGCTTCATCTGGCCGAGGATGGCGCCGACGATCAGCATCTCGGAATAGCCACCGATCTTCTCGCAGATATATTTCCAGCTCCAGCCTTTCTCGCGCTTGATGTCGAGCAGCTTTTCCGTGAGGTCTTCTCGTTTCATGGGTCGTCTCCCCGTCTTGAGTTTAACGCGCAATCGCCTGCGTCGCGGTGGTGTCCACCACTTTCGGCGCAGATACGATGGTGGGCTCGGTCCGGCCGATCCGCACCAGCGGCACATGGCGCGGATCGTGGTTCGGCACTTCAGCCGCAAAAGTCTTGCTGCGGCTGACCAGGAAATCGATGATGTGGTTGCGCAGGCCGTAATAGAGCGGATGACGGTGCAGGTCGATGCGGCCGCGATCCTTCGGCAGCGGATTTTCCACGATCTCGGCCAGCACCGCGCCGGGACCGTTGGTCATCAGGAAAATCCTGTCGGCGAGATAGATCGCTTCATCCACATCATGGGTGATCATGAACGCGGTCTGCCCGGTCGTGAGGCAAATCCGGCGCACCTCGTCCTGCAGCGTGCCGCGGGTGAGCGCATCCAGCGCCGAGAACGGCTCGTCCATCAGCATGATCTTTGGTGTGATCGAGAGCGCGCGGGCAATGCCGACGCGCTGCTTCATGCCGCCCGACAGCTCAGACGGCCGCTTGTGCTCCGACCCCGTCAGCCCGACGAGATCGATAAACTTCTGCGCATGCGCCTTTACCTTGGCGCGGTCCCAGCTTCGCCATTTCGAGGTGACGGCGTACGCGACATTGCCGAGCACGGTCCGCCACGGCAACAGCGCATGGCTCTGAAAGATCACGGCGCGGTCGAGGCTCGTGCCCTCGATCGCCTGCCCGTCCACGATCACAGCGCCTTCGCTCGGCTCATCGAGGCCGGCGAGAATGTTCAGCACCGTGGTCTTGCCGCAGCCGGAATGGCCGATCACGCAGGCGAACTCGCCGCGCTCCATCGACAGCCAGAGGTTCCCGAACACGGTGGTCGTGGTGCCGCCCGCGCCGGGATAGCGCTTGGCGATGCCCTCGATGGAGATGAATTTGTCGGTCACCGCACCCTACTCCGGAAACGTGACCAGCCGCGTGACGCGCGCCAGCACCTGGTCGAGCAGCATGCCGACCAGGCCGATCATGAAGATCGCGATGATCACATTGGTGATCGAGAGGTTGTTCCACTCGTTCCAGACGAAGTAGCCGATGCCGGTGCCGCCCACCAGCATCTCGGCCGCGACGATCACGAGCCAGGCGATGCCGATCGAGATCCGCATGCCCGTCAGAATGGTCGGCGCTGCCGCCGGCAAAATCACGGTGAAGGCGCGCCGCAAGGTGCCGACCTCCAGCGTGCGCGCGACATTGATCCATTCCTTGCGCACACCCGCCACACCGAACGCGGTGTTGATCAGCATCGGCCACACCGAGCAGATGAAGATCACGAAGATCGCCGACAGGGAGGAGTCCTTGATGGTGTAGAGCGCGAGCGGCATCCAGGCGAGCGGCGAGATCGGTTTCAGGATCTGGATGAACGGATCGAGCGCGCGGCTGATCAAGGGCGACATCCCGATCAGGAAGCCGAGGGGTATCGCGACCAGCACGGCAATGAGATAGCCGACGCCGACGCGGGCGATGGAATAGCCGAGCTGGATGCCGAGCCCCTTGTCATTCGGCCCGTTATCATAGAACGGCCGCCTCAGATGCTCCCACAGTTTCGTGCCGACGTCCGAGGGACCCGGCAACGCCGACTTGCCCTGGGTCGCGGTCGCGCCCATCAGCTTGGCGTATTCCGGATTCATGTTCGCAACGCTCGAGGTCGAGCGGGTGGCAAGCTGCCACACCGCAAGGAAGACCACGAACAGCGCGACGGAAAGGATCGCGGCGCGAAAACGGAGGCTCATCTCCTCACGACGCCTTCCTGATCTTGAAGCCCGCGAGATAATCGTCGGGCTTCTCGGGATCGAAGGTCTTGCCCATCACCGAGAACGACTTGTACGCGCTCGAGGGCGGCGACAGCCCCATCTCGGCCATCAGCTTCTTGGTGTCGGTGGCGAGATAGACCTGCTCGGCGACCGCCTTGTAGTCGACCTCGCCCTTGATCTGGCCCCAGCGCTTCATCTGCGTCAGCATCCACACCGCAAAGCTCTGCCAGGGGAACGGATCGAAATCGACGCGCTTGGCGTCGGTTTTGACGTTGCCGAGACCGTCGGCATAGGTGCCGGTCAGGACCTGCTCCAGCACCGTCGTCGGCGCGTTGAGGTAATTTGCCGGCGCGATCGCCTCCGCGATCTGCTTGCGGTTCTCGGCCTTCGACGCATAGGCGGTGGCATCCACGATCGCGCGCGTCAGCGCCGCGAACGAGTTGGGTGAGCCCGTGATGAACTCCCTGCTTGCCGCAAAGCTGCAGCAGGGATGGCCGTCCCAGATTTCCTTCGACAGAATGTGCATGAAGCCGACGCCGTCATAGATCGCGCGCTGGCAGATGTTGTCGGGCGCGAGGAAGCCGTCGATGTTGTCGGCGCGCAAATTCGCCACCATCTCCGGCGGCGGCACCGAGCGGAGCTGCACATCGGTGTCGGGGTCGAGGCCGTGCTCGGCGAGATAATAGCGCAAGAGATAATTGTGCATGGAATAGTCGAAGGGGATGGCGAACTTCATACCCTTCCAGTCCGCGGGATTGCGCTTGTCCTTGTGCTTGGTCGCGAGCGTGATGCCCTGCCCGTTGATGTTCTCGATCGCGGGCACCGCGAAGGGGATGGCGTTCGAGCCCAGGCCCAGCGAGATCGCGATCGGCATCGGCGCCAGCATGTGGGAAGCGTCGTATTCCTTGTTGATGGTCTTGTCGCGGACCACCGCCCAGCCCGCGGTCTTCACCACTTCGACATTCAGCCCATGCTTCGAATAGAAGCCGAGCGGCGCGCCCATGATGATCGGGGTTGCGCAGGTGATCGGGATGAAGCCGACCTTGAGATCCTTCCTCTCTGGGATAGCTTCCGCGAACGCTTCGGTCGCGGTCTTCAGCGGCAAGAATTGCGAGAGTGCCGCAAGCGCCGTGGAGGCGCCGACCGATTTCAGGAAGGCACGGCGCGACGCATCGTTCGGAAACACCGCGCGCATGACGGCAGAAGCGACCACGCCCTCGTAGCGCTTGTCTTCGCTTGTGACCTGTTCGCAGCGCAGCGCGCGCTCGACATGATCATGTTCGGCACTGGAACGATGCTGGCCGCAGATGCAGCCGTTTCGCTTGAGTTCGCGCCCGGAATCGAAGGGATCATCGAAAGTGGACATCGCTTGCGCCCCTTTGTCGCACCGCGCAGCGGAAGCTCGTCCCCCTGCCCGGAAAAGTAAGTTGCTGCCCGGCTTTTCGGCGCCGGGCAGCAACAAAACATGCAGGTTCTATGCCGCTTTGCCTGTTACGATGGCAGCAGTGGGCAGACCTTCGTCGATCGGCAGCGAGGGATCGCGCGACCATTCGTTCCAGGAGCCGAAATACATCCGCACGTCCTTTACGCCGGCGTTCTTCAGGGCGAGGAACGTGTTCGACGCCCGCGCGCCCTTGAAGCAGTAGAGATAGACCGGCGTGCTCTGCGAGATGCCGACGGTGGCGCATTCCGCCAGGATTTCATCCTTTGACTTGAAGCGCGGGCCCTCCGCGGTCGGCTTCATCATGCGGTACCATTCGAGCCAGACCGCACCGGGAATGCGGCCCTTGCGCGGGCAGAAATCCTTCCCATACGGCGACGAGCTTTCGCCGATCCACTCATCGACGTCGCGCGTGTCGAGAATGGCGATACCGGGCTTGTCGAGCGCGGCCAACATCGTCTTCGCGTCGATCAGGATGTCGCCGGCTTCCGGCACGATCGAGAACGAGGCCTTCACGGGCGCCGGCACATCCTTGGTCACCGGCAGGCCGGCCGCCGCCCAGGCGTCGATGCCGCCGTGCAGCACCTTGATCTTGGGATAGCCGAGCATGGTGAGAAGATAATAGCCGCGGCAGGACTGGCCGAAGCCGGAGTTCATCGACTGCTCGTAGATCACGGCCGTTTCCTTGCCCGACAGGCCGGCGGCGCCGAAGGCGTCGGCGAATTTTGTCTTGAGCTCTGTCATTCCTTCCGGCGTCGAGGTCGCGAGATAGGTGAAGATCTCGTGGACGTTGACCGCACCCGGCAAATGGCCTGCGGCATAGGCATCGGGATTGCGGGTGTCGATGATGACACACGGCTCTTTCTTGATAAATTCGGCGAGTTCGCTGGCAGAAATCAGTACTTCGGTCATTGGCAGCCTCTCCGTTGAGGTGGTGGGTGGTCTTGGGTGGACTTAGGAAACTTCGTGTTTGAGCATGATCTTCTCCGAAAACCGGTGCCCACTTTTCGGGATCATGCTCTAGGCGTCCGCCAGCATCTTGCGAAGCTGCTTGGTGGCGGGCGTGACGATGGCGACGAAATAGGCCTCGCGCAGCCGGCGCTGCACGCGATGGCTCTTCAGGTAGCCGCG
The DNA here is from genome assembly GCA_963739755.1 of uncultured Alphaproteobacteria bacterium. Taxonomy (GTDB): domain Bacteria; phylum Pseudomonadota; class Alphaproteobacteria; order Rhizobiales; family Xanthobacteraceae; genus Bradyrhizobium. The sequence continues at coordinate 11,502 of CAVUCB010000036.1, forward strand.
CGCGCCGCAGTGGAGCATCGCGGCATGCGCGGCCGCGACGCTGGCATCTCCCGCGCGCAGCCGCAGCGCGATCACCTTGCGCCAATAGGCGTCCTCGGTGTTGTAGGGATCACGCGCGAGCGCCATGGTCTCGCGCTCCAATTCGCCGAACAGCTCCTTGAAGTGCACCGGCTGCTGCGGCAAATAGCGGTTGACATGGCCGAGCGAGCCGTCGACCTCGTCCATGATGTTGATGCAGTCCTTGATCAGGCCCAGCGCCATGCCGAGCTGCAGCAGGATGAAGCCGGCGCGGATCTTCTTCACGAACGGACCGGCCTGCTCGGCCAGGATCAATTCATCCGGCACGAAGACGTCGCGCAACTGCACGCCATAGGTGCCGGTGCCGTCCATGGCGAGGAACGGCTTGCACGGCGTGAGCGTGATCGCGGGATCGGCGCAATCGGCGAGGAACATCACGATCTCGCCCGGTGCATCCTCGCGCTCGAAGATGGTGCCGAAGAAATGGTCGGGTCCGAGATTGGAGACCCAGGGCAGCGCGCCGCGCACGACATAGCCGCCGTCGGTCTTGCGGCCCTTCAGTTTCAGCTTCTCGATCCCGAAGAAGCTCTTCATCGGGTTCGACAGGCCGGTGCCGCCGAGAATCCTGCCGCTGGCAAAACCGTCGCCGAAGCGCCTGGCGAGCTTCAGATTGCAGGAGTTGCCCGCATACCACACCAGCGTGTTCTGGCACCACGCCATGAACGCAGTCGCGCCGCAGACCTCGCCGATACCGGCCATCGCCTCGATGGCGCAACGCAGATCAGCCGGGCCTTCATGCGGAAGGTGACTGCGCCAGGCGCCGACTTCGCCGAAACGCCGGAGCACCTCGGCCGGATAGACCTCGCCGTGGTCGATCGCCGACGCCAGCGGCGCCAGCTCTTTTCGTGCAATGCCAGCCACTTCATCAGCGAGGGAAGGCCCACCTCGATCGAGTGCCTCGATACGCGATACAGCCAATGAGCCCATAACGCCCTCCCCGCCGATGCCTGTTGCCGCTTGCTGTTAGATGCCGACCTCGAGATTGACCGGCCGGGTGAAGGTGTTGGCGACCGGCGACCACTTCTTCACATGGGCGACCAGCGCGCTGACCTCGTCGGCCGGGATGCCCTCGCATTCCATGTCGACCTTGACCCGCACGTCGGTGAAACCAACGGGCTTCTCGCTGGTGTCGCCGGTGCCCCAGACCGCTGTGATGTTGAGGTCGCCTTCGAGCTCGAGCTCGAGCTTGTTGACGGTCCAGCCGCGATGCACGGCGTTGGCGTGCAGCCCGACCGCGAGGCAGGAGCCGAGCGCGGCGAGTGAGGCTTCCGACGGATTGGGCGCGGTGTCGTCGCCCAACAGCCCCGGCGGCTCGTCCACGATGTAGGGCGGCAGGTTGCGGATGTAGTTGGCGTGACGGAATTTTCCTTCGGCCACCGTCTTGCACTTCAAGGTCTTGATCACCTTGGGGTTGGCCTTGCCGTTAATGATCAGCTGCTCGAGCCCGTTTTTGTCGATGGGGGCAAGGCAGCCGGTAAGCACTGTTTTCTGAGCGACCGCGGTCATCAGTTTTCTCCCTAGGGGGTAGGATACCGAACGGTCTGTATCCTGCACGAAGCGTGCCAGAGGCGGCGCTTTTCGAAAAGCCAAGCGCTGGAGCGGCTTAAGCCAGGCTGCCTGCGGATTGATCAGGGGAGCTTTGCTCAAACGCGATGCAATTACCGTCATGCAGCGATTATTTTAAGCGCAACGAAGATGCGACTTGCTGAAAACGCGCCGGTGCGTTTAACCTGTTCCCATGGGCAAAGCGGGCAAATCAGTTTCACGCAAGAAACCTATTCCCACCGGCGACGATGAATCGGCGCGCGGCCGACTCCTCGCCGCGGCGACGCATCTGTTCTGCAAGAACGGCATCAACGCCACCGGCATCGACGCCATCATCGACGAAGCCGGAACCGCCAAGACCACGCTCTACAAATTGTTCGGCTCGAAAACCAACCTCGTGCATGCCGTGCTCGAAAGCGAAGGCAAGCAGTGGCGCGAATGGTTCATCGGCGCGATCGAGCAAGGCGGCGGCGATGCCGAGACGAAACTCGCGCGGATCTTTCCGGCGCTGAAAAGCTGGTTCGGCGAGGAGCGCTTCTACGGCTGCCCCTTCATCAATGCGGTCGGCGAGCACGACAAGGACGCAAAGCAGTTCCGCGCGATCGCGATGAAGCACAAGAAGGTCGTGCTCGCGCATATTGAGAAGCTTGCGGGAGAGATGGGCGCGACCGAGCCCGTAATGCTGGCGCATCAACTGGCGCTATTGATCGACGGCGCCATTGTCGCCGCGATGGTGTCGCGCGATCCCGGCGTCGCCGATACCGCGGGCCTGGCCGCCTGCTCGCTGTTTGCGCCGGCGAAAGCGAAGAAGCCGAAACGCGCCACCGGTGCGCCCGCGCAGCTCGTGGCCGTCTGATCTCGTTAGATTCGTAGGGTGGGCAAAGGCGCGAACGCGCCGTGCCCACCGCCTCGTAACCCTCGCCGAATGCTGGGCCCGCTTCCGCCGAGGGACGAAGCGTCCGCGGGAAGCTTGGTATCCGAATCTCACCGTCCAGAGGTCATGCCGGAATAGGCCCCTAGATCCGATGAACTTCACGTATAGCGTCGCGATTGGCGATCCGAGCGTGATGCGCGACCAGGTTCGGGTAGGCGTGAATATCAAAGCCAACACGAGGCGTCCAGCCCGTCATCGCATACAAGCCGGCATCGGCAATTGAGTAGTCCTTGCCCAACAGATACTCACGCGTAGACAGGTGCTGGTCGACAAAGGCGAAGCGCGCCCTCAACCGCTCGCGGAAAATATCCTTCGCTCGCTCGTCCAGTGCCGTGTAAAACAGTGGGCCAAGACCTCCCTTGTGCATCTCGCTGGAGAGAAAGTTCAGCCAAGCTTGAAGTCTCGCCCGCTCGATGGTTCCGTGCGGTGGAGCGAGCTTTCCCGTCGAATTGCGGTCCGCGATGTACTGGACGATCGCGGCTGCCTCAAGAAGTACGCTGCCATCATCGAGCACCAAAGCTGGTACGTAGCCCAGTGGATTTATGGCGTTGTAGTCCTCACCGTCCGCCATCTTCTTGCTGGCTTCATCAACCCTTACGGCGACAAAGGAAAGACCACTCTCGAGCAAGGCGACATGGGGCATAAGCGATATCGTGCCGGGCGCGTAGTATAGCTTCATGTCACCATCTTCCTGCTCCTCCCGGTCAACTGACGTTCAGGCGGCCTGCTTGCTTGGCGGACGTTAATGCGCGCAGGTGGAGATGCCAATCCGATTGCAAGCTCGTCCAGCCTCTGGCTTTTCGAGCCGCAAGTCGCGGGATGGTTCTGGTTTTGCCAAATGTCCGCTTCGTGCGGTGCAGTTGACATGTCTCAGATGTGCCACAAGCGGCCATCGCAGCGATGTCAGATAAACGTGTTGAATAGCGATTAGGGTATATGATGACGGCGTTAGTCTTTCGATTTTTCGACGCGTTCAGTGGATAGGAAGTGATGACATGGCCAAGCTGGTCTTCGGATTGAACCAGTCCCTGGATGGTTATATCGACTACCAGGAATTTGCGCCCGGCCCCGCGCTTTTCCATCACTTCATCGAGCAAGTGCGCGGCCTGACCGGTAGTGTTTACGGTCGCCGCATGTACGAGGTAATGCGCGTTTGGGACGAGGACCATCCTGAGTGGACCCCGGAGCTCCGCGACTTCGCGAGGGCATGGCGGAGCCAACCGAAGTGGGTCGTGTCGCGCTCGTTGAAGTCAGTTGGTCCCAACGCCACACTTGTCGCGAATGACGTTGAGGCAGTGATACGCGGGCTGAAGGCTCGGCTCGCCGGGGAGCTTGAAGTTGGCGGACCCGACTTGGCACGAAGCTTAACCGACCTTGGTCTTATTGATGAGTATCGACTCTACCTCCACCCCGTCGTGCTTGGCCGCGGCAAGCCATTCTTCACTGGCGCTCGGCCACCGCTCCGCCTTGTGGCCAGCGACTTGATCGGCGAGGACGCGATAAGGTTGACATACGTTCCTGCCTAGACGATGCGCTGCCCATGCCTGCTTTGGGTCAATCGCGTCGGTTCGCGCCTCCGCTGACCACTTCCCGTCTTCCCCCAACGCACAAAGTCGCTGCGCTCCAGCCCGCAGCGCGGGAGCAAGAGCCGAGAGGCCGGTAGCCGGTTGAGAGGATAGTAGTAGCACGGGAGAGCCCCGTCCTGAGAATGGAGGTGTTGCAAGCCTCACTCAGAATGGAGCTCTCCATGAGCAAGACTAACGCCGTCAGTCCGCTGCGTCAGCGTATGATCGAAGACATGGCTGCGCGCAAGCTCAACCCGCACACTCAGCGCAGTCACATTTCCAGTTGCAAGCGGTTCGCCGCCTGGCTCAAACGCTCGCCCGATACGGCAACCCCCGATGAGGTGCGCGGATTTCAGCTGTATTTGATCGAGAGCGGGACGAGCATCTGCAACCGCAATCGGATCATGACCGGGGTGCGGTTCTTGTTCCGCGTCACGCTACGTCGCCACGATCTGGCGGCCGAGGTCTGGCACATCAAGGAGCCCGAGAGGCTGCCGCCGGTGCTGAGCCCTGAGGAGGTTAAGCGTGTCCTGACCATGGGGACGAGCCTGAGGGCGCGAGCTATGCTAACGCTGGCCTATGGTTGCGGGCTGCGGGCCGGCGAGGTGGTGCGGCTGCGGGCGGGTGACATCGACAGCGAGCAGAAGATCATCCGCATTGTGCAGTCGAAGGGCCGCAAGGACCGGCACGTGATGCTGCCGCCGGAGGTCCTGAAGCTGTTGCGGCAATGGTGGAAGGCGGGGCTGACCGCGCACAACAACGGCGTCGCGCCCGAACACCGCTGGCTGTTTCCAGGCCGCAGTCAACGTCAGCCACTGACCACGCGTCAGTTCAGCCGGTTGTTCAAGGAGGCCGCCAAAGCCGCGGGGCTGCGCAAGACAGTCCCGCTGCATTCGCTTCGCCATAGCTTTGCGACCCACCTGCTCGAGCGCGGCAGGGACCTTCGCGTGATCCAAGCGTTGCTCGGACATTCCAAGCCTGAGACGACAGCCCGCTACTGTCGCGTGGCGATCGGACTGATTGCCAAGATCGAGAGCCCCCTGGCCGGCCTGAGTGCGCCGCGCCGCAGGCGTGCGAAGCGAGAGAGTGAGGAACTGTCGGCGCCCTAGCGCCGCCGGCCATGGCTCGACCAGCTCTGGAGGTCGCGGACATTCTCCGCGATCACGGCCCTGCCTGGCGTAAAGCCAATCAAGGGCATGTGAGCCTTGAGCAATTGAAGGTGATGAGCGCGATCGAACGCTGTCGCACGGCGGCGCTCGGCGGCCATGTCGCGCGCTGCGAGAACACGGAGTGCGGCCATACCGAGATCGCCTACAACTCCTGCGGCAACCGGCATTGTCCGAAGTGCCAGGGTGCGGCTTCACGCCGATGGCTGGCCGAGCGCGAAGCGGAGCTGTTGCCGGTGCGATATTTTCACGTCGTCTACACACTGCCGAGCGAGCTGCGTGACATCGCCTACCAGAACAAGCGCGTGGTCTACAACCTGCTGATGAAGGCGGCGGCCGAGACGACGCTTGCCATCGCACGCGATCCCAAGCGCCTCGGCGCGCGGATCGGCGTCACCGCCGTGCTGCACAGCTGGGGCTCGGCGCTCACCCATCATCCGCACGTGCATATGATCGTGCCCGGCGGAGGGCTCTCGCTCGATAACAAGCGATGGGTCGCCGCGCGCTCCAACTTCCTCGTCCATGTCAACGTGCTGGCGCGCCTGTTCCAGGGCAAAATGCTGGCGATGCTCATGCATGCGCACAACGCCGGCGAGTTGAAGTTCTTCAACACCCATGCCGGGCTCGCCGACAAGCCAACGTTCAAGCGCTTCATCGCCCCGCTGCGGAGCATCCAGTGGGTGGTCTATTGCAAGGCGCCGTTCGCGGGGCCCGAGCACGTGCTGCGCTATCTCTCCCGTTACACCCATCGTGTCGCCATCTCCAACCGTCGCCTCGTTGCAGCCGATGACGACGCGATCGCGTTCCGCTGGAAAGATTATCGCGTCAACGGCCCCGACCGCTGGAAGACGATGCGGCTTCAGCCGCACGAGTTCATCAGGCGCTTCCTGATCCACGTGCTGCCTAAGGGTTTCCACCGCATCCGCCACTACGGGCTCTTTGCCTCCACCAACCGCGCCGAGAGCATCGCAACCGCCCGCGCACTCCTCAATGTCGCCCCGCCTGCTGCCGATCCCCAACAAGAGCCCGATGTTGCCCCGGACACGCTGCGTGTGCTGCCCTGGCCATGCCCGTGCTGTGGCGCGCGCATGATCGTCATCGAGACCTTCGCGCGCGGCTGCGAGCCGAAGTGGCGGCCAACACCAAACAGGATCGACACGTCATGAGCCAGACCTCCTGCGAGCGTTCCGGCCTTCCCATTCCAATGCGCTGGCTCCACGCCGGCGGCGATCTCTCTCAGCCCAATCACATCTATCAGTGCACAGATCACACGTTGATGCGCTCCGAACACCAGCCAAAAATGCCTCCTCCACTCACCCGACCTCGTGTATGTGCAGATATCCAGCTGGCGTTTTCCTGGCGTCCTGTCCATCATCGACATCGGCGCCGGCATTAAATCTCCATAGCGCCCGCTGCCGAGCCGGTGCCCAACTTCCCGCGACTTCGTGCCTTGGCGCTTTTTGGACGCCGGTCACTTGAGCGTGCGGACCGTCTCTCGTTGCCGGCGTCCAAAAACCAGCACAACAGCGGACATCGCCCATCAGGGCTGCCACTTGCGAAAAGTGCCAACAACAGACTTATCGATTGCAACACAACAGCAACGTCGTCACTCTACAAGCGCCAAATCGGCTTGCTCTTGAAGCCGGAATTGGCCGATCCGCCGCCCGATGGTATGTTCCCCACAGCTTTGAAGGAGGGTACGATGGCTGAAGCGAAACTCGCTCCGAACCTGCCGGACTGGATGGTCGAGCACGCGAACCGCTATCTCGCTAGCGGCGGCACCGACGGGCACATGTACAAGACAACCGTGCCCCAGCGAGGTGAGATCACGACGCCGGCACTGCTGCTGACCACCACCGGCCGCAAGTCTGGCGATAAATTCATATTCCCGCTGTTTTACGGAACGGAGGGCGGCAGTTACTTCGTAATCGCCTCAAAGGGAGGCGCGCCCCAACACCCAGGGTGGTATCGCAATATTCTGGCGAACCCCGACGTCGAAGTACAAGTCGGGACCAAGAAACTGAACGCGCGGGCCAGGACAACGGCGGGCGAGGAACGCCTCCGACTTTGGAAAAAGGCGCTCGAATTTTGGCCGCCCTACGCCGACTATCAGCTCAAGACCGAGCGCGAGATACCGGTGGTCGTGCTGGATCCAGTCCATTAGGGTACGTGGCGGCCGGCCGCCGCAGCGACGGCATGGCGCTGTTCGCCCGGCTTTGTCACTTTGCCCGCCTCGTCGGCTCCCATGAGGCGATCGCGCCCAACCGTCACCCCCCGACGGGGCGAATCAGTTTCGATTTTTCGCGTCAGAGCCGTAAATCCTGAATTCAGACTGGTCGGCGAACATCCGCTTTGGTGTCTATTCCGGACTCAAGTCGGATATCGCGTGAGGTCGAGAAGGGCCTCAAACAACTTCGGGCGTTTAGCGCAAATCGCCGCTTCGCGCGCCGCTGCGCATGAGGAATGCGGTCAGTATTAGATGAAGGACGACCGCCGGCCACAGAAGGACTCCGGTCAGACCAGCGAAACCAAGGTAAGCGAGATACATCGTGACCAACGCGCCGTAGATCAGCATGCCCGCGAGCGGCGGACCAGGCCAGCAAGCAGCCGCCAACGCGATCAGAGCGATGCCGGTCACGCGCGCTAGCGGTATTGCGACGCCAGCAGGCTGCTCACCCAGCAATAGCTGTCCGACCAATGACGGAATAATCAGCAACGCCAATCCGGTGGCTGCTTCGACTATCGCAGCGAAAATCAACACGTTTTTCATTGCCCGATTTCACCGAGCCTTCGCTGGCAGTCGTTTGGGTGCAGGAAGCTGTTTTGGTGCTTCAATAGGGTCCGGCTCTGGTGATGCCATAGGCCCCAGTTCCGCCCTGGATTCTGGTGCGGCCTTAGGCTCGGGTTCGAGCTTGAACGTCAATTTGTTGATCTTGCCGGTGAACTTGAAGGGCGGATCGTAGCGATACTCGATCATCGCGACCCCGGTGCGGGTGTCCTGGCCAACGTCGAAGGTCTCGTCCTCCGGGAACGTGATCGGCGTGCCGTGTTCAATGGATTTCCGATCCACTTCCTTGCCGTCCACCGAAAGTACGCCCGTGCCGCCCTTGCCCAGACCCGGACCGTCGGACTTGAAATCAAAGACGATGGTATGCTTGCCCCCGCCCAACTCGGGCCCGGCCCAGATCGTGCGCTTGAGGTTAAGCAGGTTGTAGAGGAACACCGGCTTGCTCGCGCGAATGCCCGCAACACCCTTGCTCAGGAACAGCCCGTAGCCGCCGAAGCGTCCGCCTTCGGTGACGATCATCCCTTCTGCGCCGCCTTCGGGAATCTCGACTTCGGCGGTGATGGTGTAGGACTTGTTGAGGATGCTCGGTGCGGCGCTCGCCGGCACGCCGGTCAGTTCGCCCGAGTAGGTGAAGACCGCCTGTCCCGCCGTCAGACTCGGGCGCGGCGTATTCCAACGCGCGAGCGTCGTGTTATTGAGCGGCAGCACGTTGTACTTCTTTGCCTCGGAATCGAAGAGGGCCTGCATCTCCTTGACCTTCTCCGGCATCTTGGCGGCCAGATCGTCGAACTGGGTGGGGTCCTCCTGGACGTTATAAAGCTCCCACTTGTATCCGGTGATCACATCCGGCGGTGGCGCGCTGCTCAGCTCCCAGGGAAGCGTGATCGGCGTCGTGGCCGCCACCCACCCATCGTGATAGATGGAGCGGTTGCCGAGCATCTCGAAATATTGGGTCGTGTGTTTCGTCGGGGCGCTGGCGTTCGCCTTGTCCCATGTGTACGCCATACTCACCCCTTCCATGGGGCTTTGTTTGATGCCGTCAATCGTATCGGGTTGCGGAATGCCGGTCGCTTCGAGGATGGTCGGGGCGATGTCGATGACATGATGGAACTGGCGGCGGATGCCTCCTACGTCGTTGATATGGCCGGCCCAGGACATGGCCACACCCTGCGCCGTCCCACCAAAGTGCGACGGCACCTGCTTCACCCATTTGAACGGGGTATCCATCGCCCAAGCCCACGGCGCGGCAAAATGCGGGAAGGTCTTGTCCGAGCCCCAGAACGGGTACCAGAGGTACTGCGCCTTCACCGGCACCGCGACGCCATTGAAAGTGGTGAACTCGTTGGGCGTACCGTTGATCATGCCTTCGGCGCTCGCGCCGTTGTCGCCGCCGATGTAGATGATCAGGGTGTTGTTGAGCTCTCCGAGGTCTTCGACGGCCTGGATGACCCGACCGATCTCGTTGTCGGCATAAGCGAGGTAAGCGCCATAGACATCGGCTTGCCTGATGAAGAGCTTCTTCTCCAGCAGACCGAGGGAATCCCACTGTGGCAATTCCTTCGGCCACGGCGTCAGCTTGGCGTTTTCGGGCATGATACCCAGGCGCTTCTGGTTGGCGAAGATCTTCTCGCGCACCTTGTTCCATCCCTCATCGAACAAGTGCATATCGCTGATCTTCTTGATCCACTCCGGTGTCGGATGGTGGGGCGCATGGGTTGCGCCGGGCACGTAATAGATAAAGAACGGCTTGTCCGGCGCAATTTCCTTGAGCTGCTTCATGTACTGGATGGCGTCGTCGGCCATGGCCGTCTCGAGGTTCCAGCTGGGATTGCCCTCGAAGGGATAGATGGCCGTGGTGTTACGAAACAGGTTCGGTTGCCACTGGCTGGCGTCGCCGCCAACAAACCCGTAAAAATATTCGAAGCCCATGCCGTTGGGCCATTGATTGAACGGCCCGGCCTGGCTCGACTGGAACGAAGGGGTGTTGTGATCTTTGCCGAACCACGAGGTGGCGTACCCGTTCGCCTTCAGGGTCGTGCCGATAGTGCCCTTCTCGATCGGAATGATCGAATCGTAACCCGGGAATCCCGTCGATATTTCGCCGACCACTCCGAAGCCCACCGAATGATGATTGCGGCCGGTGATGAGCGCGGCCCGCGTTGGCGAGCAGAGCGAGGTGGAATGAAAATTCGTGTAGCGGAGGCCATGCGCGGCGATGCGATCCATGGCAGGCGTGGGGATGACGCCGCCGAAGGTGCTCGGCGCTCCGAATCCCTGGTCGTCGGTCATGATGAGCAGCACGTTGGGCGCGCCCTTCGGCGGCACGACGCGTGGCGCCCACCAAGCCGTCGATTCCGAAGCCTTCTCCTTGATCACGCCGCCGAATGGCGGAGCGGGGCGGTGGAAGTTGCTTTCCGTCGATGGTGGTGGTGGCACTGGGCGAACCTGGAACGCCCGTGACCTGCTGAGCCAATCCGAAGCCACAACTCAGGGCGAGGAGACTAGCGCCTGCAAGCAAACTGCGACTGCGTTTCATTGACAGCCTCCGCCTTTAAAGAGGCGCCGCGAATTCAAACCGTGATTGCACCCAGCCCATCTGCGTTGACATGGATCAAAACGCACTAGACAGCAGATTGTGTTGTAGCCGGCGGGCCCGCGCTATGCAGATTTGGCCGTTTGAGACTGGAAAGTTCTACCATCTCGGTCGCTGTTCAAATTTTGGACGGGGGATCTCAGGGCGGGCAAACAGCGCGAATGCGTTGCGTCCAACCGCCTCCCCGACGGGGGCGAATCAGTTTCGATTTTTCGCGGCAGAAGCCCGACGCCATGCCTTTTCGCGCACGAAATCGCACGCGCCGAAAAACCGATTTCGTGAACCGATTCAATCTTGTTGGGTTCATCCAGGTCTGAATGCCCCCGAATTTTTCTCTTTACGAAAATCAGAAATCGTGCTAGCTCGGCGCCATCCTGCTTCCACAAGAGGGGCATTTCGCGATCGTCACGGACGTTGGGAGCGGGATGCGATGGACGCACAGGTCGCGCAACGACGAAGCGCACCGGTGCGGACGGCAAAATCGTGTGGTCCTGGCCTCCCGACGCTGAGGTCAAGTTCGTTGATGTGGCGATGTCGGCCCTAACGGGACCGACACGCCGAGATCGGCGAACGACGGCGGCTATCAAGCCCGGACACCGGGGAGAGCGCGTATAAGCCTTAAAACCATTGCGCAGGGAATGTCGGACTGTTTCGGCGTACCTGTGGTGACTAACTCGTGTGCTTTCTACCTTTGCACACGAGGCCGCGGGTGCGACAAACACCCGGCATTCCCTGCGCCCTCTTCTCTTCGAGGGACACGAACGAACGCATCACTCGGGCATTTCGTGCCGCGGGAATATTGAGTCACATCCTCTCTGCTGTCATGCCACGCGAGAGCGGGACATCCAGAATTGTAGGGTGGGCAAAGCGGGCCGCGTCTGCGGTGCATCAACGAGCGAAGGCGAAAGCGTGCCCACCATCGAGCGTGCAATGGAGAGAATGGTGGGCACGCTTCGCTTTGTCCACCCTGCTCTCTACTCAACGTTCACGCCGCAGGCCTTGCCGTCTCCACCGTCGCGATTCCGCGTAAGAGCCGCCCGAGCAGATCGGAGCCGGTGATGATGCGCTTCTGCTTGTGCCAGACCAGGATCAGGTCGTGCTCGATCACATCGTCGCCGGGGGCTTCCGGCACGACCTTCAGCTTCCCGATGACGTCGCCGAGCCGCGCCTTGGGGTCGCGGACGACGATCGGCCGGTGCCAATAGGCGGTGGGATCGCTGTCGAGCTCGTTGAACAAGGCATCGCGCAGGAAATGATGGGCATCGAGCACGAACACCGGCTCGCCGGCGGGATCGGTGACGATCACCCATCGCATGCCGGACGCATCGACCTTGCGCAGAAAGGGATCATCGGGGACGCGGTCGAATTTCGGCAGCACGCAGCGATGGTTGGCGAGCGGCAGGCTCAAAATGCTCTGGGCATGGATCTCCTCGCCCTCGTCGCAGACCGAGATATCGTCGAGGTCGAGGAAATTCTGCGCGCCCGTCGCCTCCAGCTTGCTGATCTCGCCGCCCGCGACGACATGGCGGGCGATCATGTTCCGGATTTCCTGCTCGCGCATATAGGGAATGCCTTCGGCCCCGAGCCACCAGTCGAGCACCATCGCGGTCGGCTTGGTGAGGGGATAGAGCAAGTAGCGGTAGAAGGTCAAAAACGGCAGGAAGCGCGAGGTCATGGCGAGCGCATTGCGCGAGAAATAGGCCTGCGGAAAAATCTCGCCGAGCAGCGTGATCGCGAAGGCGGAGAACACGAAGGCGGCGACGCCGGCAAGCACCGAGTCCGACAACAGCGTCAGCGCCACGTTGGTGGTGACATTGCCCCAGATGATGGTCGCCAGAATCTGGTTGGCGTTCTTGCGCAGCTCCAGCACCTGCGCCGCATCCTTGTTGCCGCTATCGGCCGCGATCTGAAGCCGCAGCGGACTGACGCTGAAGACCGCGAGATTGAGGCCGGAGAACAAAGCGGATTGCAGGATGCACAACGCGATGCCGATCCAGGTCCCGGCGTGTTCGATCATGGTCATGCGCTCACCTCCACTAGTGCCGGGCGAATAGCATACGGAGCCGATGACAGGCGAATGACCGCAAATTGTAAAGGCCGCGACGCGCCGTCAGCCGCGGGACGAATACCCGGCCGGCCAGATCAGGAGATTGGCCTGGCCGTCAAAGGCGAGAAGGCCGAGCGTATCGCAGATGATCGGGACCAATGCGCGGGTATTGGTACGACGCGACGTGCACACCGACCAGGAATAATCGGGCTCCGCGCCGATACGGAATTCGTACCAGGTATCGTCGCCCTGCAGCGAGCCGAACCAGCCGCCATCGCTTTCCTTATTCCAGCCCAGTTCCGGAAACAGCGACGACAATGCCGCGACCAGGAGAGTTGGATCCTGCCGAAGCAGCGTGTGCTCGCCCAGATCTTCCAGCGACTCGATCTCGGCCATGACATCGGCCTTCGGCTTCATCATCATGAAGTCATAGCTCATGACTCAGGCGATCCCCTTGCTTCCGAGAGCATGGCTTCCACCCGCGCGAGCTCGGTATCCAGGTCGGCCTCGACATCGCCGACATCAATTGCGATCACGCGATAATTGCGGCTCTCCAGCCAGGCCTGCCGCGCGGCGCGGTCGGTGACGATGGCTTCCGACTCGTCCGCGTTCACCAGCTCGATCGCAAGACGATGCACGAAGGAGACGAAATCGGGGATCTGCCGGCCCACGGGTGTCTGCCGCTTGAACTGTCCGGCAAAGCGGCGGTCGCGGGTCAGCGCCTGCCACAGGATGCGCTCGGCATCTGTCGGATTTCGCCGCAGCAGCCGCGCCAGCCCGCGCACCGTGCCGCTGCTGTCGGCCGGCTGCGTGCCCTGCCCGTGCTCGGCGAACAGCGCGCGCAGCCGGGTCGCCTGCGCGCCATCGAGGACGCCGCCCTTGGCCGGTCCCTTGCGTCCCTCCGCGATCGCCATGATCACGCCGTGCAGCGTGTGCATGTCCTGTTTGGTCGGCTCCATCCGCAGGAAGATGTTGCGCAGGTTGACCAGCATGGTGTCGCGCTTTTCCGCGGGCCGCAAAAACTCGACGCGGTCGAGCTCGCGCACGAGGTTCTCGAAGAAGGCGTCCATCTGGTGCTGCGAGGCGCGCTCGGAGCGCTCGGGCATGGCAAACGGCAGTTCGCCCGGGGTCGAGAGCTTGAACCATTCGTAGCCGATGAGCAGCACGGCCTGCGCCAGGTTGAGCGAGGCAAAGCCCGGGTTGACCGGAAAGGTGATGATGCGGTTGGCGCGCGCGACCTCCTCGTTGGTCAGCCCCCAGCGCTCGCGGCCAAACAGGATGCCGGCGCCGCCGCCGCCGGCGATATGCCTTGTGATCTCCCGCGCGGCGGCCTCGGGCGCCATCACTGGCTTGGCCTGGTCGTGGGCGCGCGCGGTGGTGGCAAATAGGAGGTCGAGGTCGGCGACCGCCTGCTCGACTGTCTCGAACAGTTCGGCGCGCTCCAGGATATGATCGGCGCCGGCCGCCGCGCGGCTCGCGGCGATGTTGGGCCAGCCGTCACGGGGGTTGACGATCCGCAAACGGCTCAGCGCAAAGTTGCCCATGGCGCGCGCGGCCATGCCGATATTCTCGCCAAGCTGCGGCTCGACCAGAATGATTGCGGGGCCTTCGAGGTCGAAGCCGGTCTTGGTCTTGTCGGTGCCCGACATCATCCTTCCAATTAGATTTCAGGGAGCTCATTCGCGCTGCCCCCCGATTGCCCGTGCGGACGGGATTTCTCAAGCAAAATAATAAGCTTAGATTCGGCTTTTGAATCGCCACTGGAGCGCCGCGGATACCGCTCCTGCGCCCCGCGTCCTCCGCCAAAAGATCAGCCCAGACTGCATGCCCGCTTGGCTTCCGCCCGCCGTTCCCCAGTGCTATGACGCGTTTTCCCGCCCACCCGCTCCCTCACAAGAAGCGTTCCCGAGAGGCCTTCCCGATCATGGCAAAAATCAAGGTGACCAACCCCGTCGTCGAACTCGATGGCGACGAGATGACCCGGATCATCTGGCAGTACATCAAGGACGAGCTGATCACCCCGTTCCTGGATGTCGAACTGCTCTACTTCGACCTCGGGATGGAATACCGCGACCAGACCAACGACCAGGTCACCATCGACGCGGCTGAGGCGATCAAGAAGGTCGGTGTCGGCGTCAAGTGCGCCACCATCACCCCCGATGAAGCCCGGGTGAAGGAGTTCGGGCTGAAGCAGAT
>CAVUCB010000037.1:0-26442 GCA_963739755.1 uncultured Alphaproteobacteria bacterium
CAAAACCATTGCAACCAGCAGGCGCTGTCATAGTGCGTAACGCGCACTAACCATCACCCCACTTTAAACTGTCATAATAGCCATAACGGCGTACCGCTCCCGCTTTTTTACAAGCCATTAAGCGCGCCTCTCTTTGGATGGCGCCGGGCGGAAGGCTGGGGAATGTCATGGTTGCGAAGAAGTCATCCAAGAAACTCAAACCGGAAATGTTCGACGATCTGCCTGTCCTCAAGCGCAAGTGGCACGCCGCGGTGCGCCCGGGCGAAAAGCTTCCCCGCTATGAAGATGTGATGCTCGGCAGCCTCGGCCGTCTTGCCGACCACATCGTGCTTTTGAAGAACACCAGCGATGCGCTCGAAGTCTCGCGCAGCGGCCGCTACATCCAGCAATGGCTGAATGACGAGCGCTGGAACATTCCCTTGAGCGCGCTGTCGCCGGATTGCGCGACGGCGCTGGCGAAGTCGGCGGCGAGCGCGCTCCACAACAACCGTCCGCATCTCGCGCTGGCGCATTGCGTACGCGACGGCAAGGTCAGGACCTACGACGTGCTTGCGCTGCCCACAGCTTCGCGCTGGGGCGGCACGCTGGTCGGCACTTACGTCAACGAGCGCAACGCGCAATATAATCTGCTGGACACGATCTTCGCCAACACCGAAGAGGGCGTGCTCTCGCTCGCGACGCTGCGCGATTTCAGCCAGAAGCCGTGCGACTTCCAGATCGTGCATCACAACCAGGCGGCCTCCGCGCTTCTGAGAGTGCCTTCCGAGAGCCTGCAATGGCGGCGGCTCAGCCAAGGCGGCAATCTGTTGTGTTCGCGCGAGGTGACGGATCGCTTGCTCGAGATCGTGGAGCGGGGCACTCGCGATCAATTCGAGATCGACAGCGACGACCGCAATCTGCGGCTCGGTCTGACCGCGTTCGGCGACATGCTCTCGCTGACGATTTCCGACGTCACTGCACTGAAGCGGCGCGAGGCCTCGTTCCGTCTGCTGTTCGACAACAATCCGATGCCGATGTGGGTGTTCGACGTCGAGACCACGCGCTTCCTCGGCGTCAACGACGCTGCAGTCCAGCACTACGGTTACACCAGCGCCAAGTTTCTCAGCATGAAGCTACAGGAGATCTGGCCGCAGGATGAATGGTCGACCCATTATCAGGCGCTGCAGCAGATCGGCGGCTCGCATTATTCGGGCCGCAACTGGCGGCACCTCAAGGCTGACGGCAGCGAAATCCAGGTGCTGACCTATGGGCGACGCGTCGCCTTCGATGGCCGCGATGCCTTCATGGTCGCGGTCGTCGACATCACCGAACGGCGCAAGGCGGAAGCCCGCATCGCCCACATGGCGCACCATGACGGCCTGACCAATCTGCCGAACCGCGAGCTGTTCCAGGAGCGGCTGAAGCAGGTGCTGGAGACCGACAAGCCGGTTGCCGTGCTCTGCGTCGATCTCGACCTGTTCAAGAACGTCAACAATTCGCTCGGCCATCCCATCGGCGATCGCCTCCTGAAGCTCGTCGCCGAACGCCTGCGCGCACAAGTGCGCGGCAACAATCTTGCCGCACGGCTCGGCGGCGATGAGTTTGCGGTCATCCTTTCATCCGACGTGTCGCCAAACGAGGCGAGCGATTTCGCATCGCGCCTGATCAAGCTGTTGAGTGCGGCCTACGAGATCGACGGCAATGAGGTGGTGATCGGCGCTTCCATCGGGATTGCGCTGTCGCCGGGCGACGGCGATACCAAATCTGGTCCAGGTCGTGGTCTCGGCGCTGGCGAATTCCGGCCTGTCGCCGAAGCGGCTCGAGCTCGAGATCACGGAATCGCTGTTTCTGGCGGAGACCGAGGCCAATTTCGCGATCCTGCATCAGCTCCGCGAACTCGGCGTCAGCATCTCCATGGACGATTTCGGCACCGGCTATTCTAGTCTCAGCTATCTGCGCAGCTTCCCGTTCGACAAGATCAAGATCGACCGTTCCTCCGTGAAGGATCTCGCCAGGCGCTCCGACTGCGTCGCGATCGTGCGCGCGATCTCGGGGCTGGGCCGCAGCCTCAACATCACCACGACCGCGGAAGGCGTGGAGACCATGGAACAGCTCGCCTGGCTGCGCGCCGAGGGCTGCAACCAGGTGCAGCGCTCCCTGTTCAGCGCCGCGAAGCCAGCGAACGAGGTCGAGCAGCTGTTGTCCAGGTTCGGCACGCGCGCATCCAGGGCGGCGTGAGCAATTCCACTAAAACCGCGTGACGATGTCCGACAGGGCGGGGCGAGGGCGGTCCTCGCTCGGTTTTGACGGCGTGCCGATATGGATGAGGCCTGCGAGCTTCTCGTCCGGCTTCAATCCAAAGCCGTCGAGCACGTCGCGGTCGAACGCGAACCACCCGGTCAGCCAGCACGCGCCATAGCCGAGCGCGGTCGCAGCCGTGACGAGGTTCATCGCGCTCGCGCCGGCCGACAATTCCTGCTCCCACGGCGGCACCTTAGGATGCGGCCTGGTGAAGCTGACGACGCCGATCACAAGCGGCGCGTCGGAGAGGCGCTTCTTCTCGATCTCGATCTCAGCCGGCGACGCCTGCGGGTTCTTCTTCGCAAACACTTTTGCGATGATTTCGCCGGCGCGGACGCGCGCGTCGCCCTCGAACAGGATGAAGCGCCAGGGCGCGAGCTTGCCGTGATCGGGCACCCGCGCGCCGATGGTGAGGATGGTTTCGATCTCCGCCGGAGAAGGGCCGGGGCCGGTCATCTCGCGCGGCTTCATCGAACGTCGGGTTTTCAAAAGTTCAATCGCGTCGGGCACGGTCAATTCTTTCACAATGTTGAGCTATCGACCAGATAGGCGGACGATCGCGTAAGCGGAAGCAACTTTAGATCGATTATGATCAGGCCGCCGCGGCCAACTTCGCCCGCTTGATGTCGGGCGGCGTCGCCTCGTCGACCAGCGCGGCGATCGCCTCCTCCGTCGGCATCACCTTCTGGCCTTCGCTGCCGAGCCGGCGGACGGAGACGGTGTGGGTCTCGGCTTCCTTCTTGCCGACCACGAGCATCACCGGGACCTTCGCCAGCGAGTGCTCGCGGACCTTGTAGTTGATCTTCTCGTTGCGCAGGTCGATCTCGGCGCGCAGGCCCGCGCGTCGCGCCGCGGCCACCACCGTCTTGGCGTAGTCGTCGGCGTCCGAGGTGATGGTCGTGACGACCGCCTGCATCGGCGCGAGCCACAGCGGCAAGTTGCCGGCATAATGCTCGATCAGGATGCCGATGAAGCGCTCCATCGAGCCGCAGATCGCGCGATGCACCATCACCGGCGGCTTCTTCGAGCCGTCGTCGTCGATGTAGAACGCGCCGAACCGCTCCGGCAGGTTGAAGTCGACCTGCGTGGTGCCGCACTGCCAGTCGCGGCCGATGGCGTCGCGCAGCACATATTCGAACTTCGGCCCGTAGAACGCGCCTTCGCCCGGATTGATCGCGGTCTTGATGCCTGTTGTTGCTGCGCCTGGATTCGCTCAGCACGCGTCGCCATCACGCGCTCGGCATGGTCCCACATCGCATCGGTGCCGACGCGCTTGTCCGGCCGGGTCGAGAGCTTGACCGTGAGCTCGCCGGTGAAGCCGAAGTCCGCATAGACCGAGAGGATCAGATCGTTGATCTTCAGGCACTCGTCGGCGATCTGCTCCTCGGTGCAGAAGATATGCGCGTCGTCCTGGGTGAAGCCGCGCACGCGCATCAGGCCGTGCATGCGCGCCTGACGGCTCGTAGCGGTGCACCACGCCGAATTCGGCCATGCGCAACGGCAGGTCGCGATAGCTCTTCAGGCCGTGCTTGAAGATCTGCACATGGCCCGGGCAGTTCATCGGCTTGAGCGCAAACCAGCGCTTGTCCTCGGCCTCGTCGCCGGCCGACTGCGCCGCGAACATGTTCTCGCGATACCAGCCCCAGTGGCCCGAGGTCTCCCACAGCGACTTGTCGAGGATCTGCGGCGCATTGACCTCGCTGTAGTCGCCGGTCAGGCGCCGGCGCATGTAGGCGATCACATCCTGGAAGATGGTCCAGCCCTTGGCGTGCCAGAACACCACGCCGGGGCCTTCCTCCTGGAAATGGAACAGGTCGAGCTCGCGGCCGAGCCTGCGGTGGTCGCGCTTCTCGGCTTCCTCGATCTGCTTCAGATAGGCGTCGAGCTCTTCCTGCTTGGCGAACGCCGTGCCGTAGATGCGGGTCAGCATCGGATTGTTGGAATCGCCGCGCCAATAGGCGCCGGCCACCTTCATCAGTTTGAAGGCGTTGCCGATCTTGCCCGTCGAGGTCATGTGCGGGCCGCGGCAGAGGTCGAACCAGTCGCCCTGGCGATAGATCTTGATCGGCTCGTCGCCGGGAATGGCGTCGACCAGCTCGACCTTGAAGTTCTCGCCCTTGTCGCGGAACACCTGCTTGGTCTTCTCGCGATCCCAGACTTCCTTGGTGAAGGGTTTGTCGCGCGCGATGATCTCGCGCATCTTCTTCTCGATCGCGGCAAAGTCTTCCGGCGTGAACGGCTCGTTGCGGAAGAAGTCGTAGTAGAAGCCGTTCTCGATCACCGGGCCGATCGTCACCTGCGTGCCCGGCCACAGCGACTGCACGGCTTCCGCCAGCACATGCGCGGCGTCGTGCCGGATCAGCTCCAGCGCGCGCGGCATCGTCGCGGTTGACGAACTCGATCTTGGCGTCCTGCGTGATCGGATCGTTGAGATCGGCGAGCTCGCCGTCGAGCGCCATCGCCACCGTGCGCTTGGCGAGCGAGGGCGAAATGCCCTTGGCGATCTCGAGGCCGGTGGTGTCCTTGGGAAATTCGCGCACGGCGCCGTCGGGGAAGGTGAGGGTGATCTTGTGGATCGGCTCGACGGGCCTCAGATTCGAAAGCGAGTACTGGAATCCGGATTCGGATTTGCGGTCGGTCATGTTGGTCTCCTGAGGCTCACTCCTGCGAACGAGCGCAGGTAAGCGGGAACGGGAGCCATATAGCAGGCGAATCGGGCAAAGCAATCGGTGCCGTCGGGGAAAATCCGCAAATGACGGCCATTTCAGCAGGCTGACACCAATGCCACACTTCGCAGCCCGTGGTTGCCGGCGCATGGACTTGCCGCCGCCGGCTTGCTAAATTCACCAAAGTCCTTCCTCTGCCTGTTCCGGCCGTTCCCATGTATCCGCGCTTCGCTCTGGTCGCAGCTCTCCTCCTTGTCTGCGGTCCGGCGTTGGCGGCTTCGTTCGGCGCGCGGGCAGCGCCGGGCCTCGCCGCCGCGGCGCCGATGACGTTCTATGTGGTCAGGGGTGCGGCGGACGCCTGCGGCCGCGGCTGCGACCGCTGGATCGCAGTGGAAGGGCAGGTGGACTCCAACGCCGCCGCGCGCTTCAAAAAATTCCTGTCGCAGCAGCGCGATCGCACGTTGCCGATCTACTTCTATTCGCCCGGCGGCAATCTCGACCAGGCGGTTGCGATGGGCAACATGCTGCGCGAAAAACCCACCGTGGCCCGGGTTGCGCGAACCGTGGTGCGGGAATGCGGTTTCGAGGCGCAGGACAGCGAGGCCTGCATCAAGCTGAAACAGTCCGCGCGCGAGCTTCACGGCGATCTCTTCACCCGTAACGCGATATGCGCCTCCGCGTGTCCCTATCTGATCCTTGGTGCGGCCACCCGCGAAATCGCGCCGGATGCAGCGCTCGCCGTGCACTCGCCCAAGGTCGTGCTCTCCTTCCGCGGCGTCGGCAAGCCGACGCCGTCGATGGTGGCGGCGGCGACCGAGCGCGGCCGCGAGCGTGGCGATCGCCTGCTCGCGGGCTATTTCGCCAAGATGGGGGCGGATGCCGCGCTGCTCGATCTCTCCAGGACCGTCCGGTTCGAGGACATGCACGTGCTCACGCGCGAGGAGGTCGTCCGCTTCGGGATCGATCCCCGCGAATTCGTCGAGACGTCGTGGTCGTTCGAAAACAACGGGCACAGCACCGTGCACAAGGTCGCAGTTCAACGCAATCCCGGTGAGAAATCCTTCCGGCTGATGCAGTGGCGGCTGATCTGCTTCGACAGTGACCGCTTCGAGCTGGATGTTCAGCGCCCGGCAACAGCGAATCCGACCTTTTCCTCGGTTGCGATTGTCGGAGACGGCGCGAAGCCGCTCTACTTCTCATATCCGCCGGCCAAGGCGTCGGGCTTCGAAGTGTGGGGCATGCGGATGGCGAAGGCCTCGGTGCAGTCGCTTCCCGGCCTGCCACAAGTCGAGTTCACGGAGTCGTCGGTTGCCGCGGACGGACACCGTGTTCGACAATCCATGAAACTCTCCAGCGACGGATTGCCGGGCGCGCTGGATAGTCTGATCGCCTCCTGTCCGCCGTCGAGACGTCCGACGCCGTCACAGACCACCGCCTCGCGCGATCGCGCAGAGAAATAGGCGCCGCTCGCATTCTCCCGCCAATTCATGCGTCGCATGCAGCAGGTGCGGCTGGTCGCGGCCGCGCCGCCGCTGGCTCCCGCCTCGGTCGCGCTCAACACCTCCGTGCTCAATGTCGGGCAGGCGATCGGCTCGTTCGTCGGCGGCCTGTTTTACGCGCGCGAGCTCCTGTATGGCCTCGGTTTTGTCGCGATGGCCTTCGTGGCGCTGGCGGTGATGCTGGTGATGACGAGCCAGCCTCGACCGGCCTCGGCAAGCTAGCCATCCGTGCCCCGCAGGGGCTGGCCAACCGGCCGCGACCGCGTTAAAGCGCAAGTCGGAAAGACGCCGGAACCGGCTTTCCGTTTCTCCGATTACAGACAAAACGAGAGTGAACTGACATGAGAGTGATGTTGGCATTCGTCGCGGTCCTTTATTCAGCCGCGGCACTCGCTCAAACCAGCGCGCCGCCGGCGGATCAGCCGGCTGCCGGGGCCAAGCCCGCCAAGCAGGCCAAGGCGAAGGCGCCAGCCAAGGGATCGATCGCGGTCCGCCTGCAAACGTGCCAGGACATCGACGACGGAACCAAGGAACGGCTGAGCTGCTACGACGAGGTGATCGCGCCGGCGCCGAAGCCGAAGACAGGCGCGGCCAAGACCGTGATGGACTGCAAGTTTACCAAGGAAGAGGACGAGCGGCTGGCCTGCTACAACGGCTTTGTCGACAGCATGCCGAAATTGCCGAAGTCCTGAGCTCATTGTTTGCGCATGATTTCCGCGCAAACGCTTCGCGTTTGTCGCCACGGAAAACCGCTACCTACCCCGCTGTCCGGTGCGGGGCAGGCTTTTCCGGATCATGCGCTGCTAGTCGCTGATGCGGGTCAGGATCGCCCGGAAGGCGACGCCAGGCAATTGCAGCGCGGAGCCTTCGAAGTCGACCATGTTGCCATTGTCCTTGCCCTTCAGCGTCAGCGTGATCCGGTCGTTTCCAAACAGCGGCCTGAACGCGGGATCGGCGTTTTGGCGCTCGGTCGAGACCTTGACGCTGATCCCACTGCCTTCGTCGCGATAACTGCCGACGAAGGCAAAGGCGGAATTGCCGCCGCGAAGTTTTCCCGAATGGGCGTAAATCACGCCGCTGCCTGTGCCATGAACGGTATGAAATTCAACCTTGTATAAGCCTTCCTGCAATTGTTTCCCCGGTGGTTGCAATTCCCATCGGTTGCACCTTAGAGCCCGCTACCCACGCGAACAATGGCGGCTGGCCGAAATTCGCGCCGCCATCAACATCACATTTTGATCAGCGATCGGACGTCGAGCTGAAGGAACTCAAGCGCGGTCGCCGAAGCAGGGAAGGGAACTGACAGCCGAAGATTATCGGCTCGAGGACGAGACCGTGCTGGTTGCAACCCGCATCGAGGGTGCAGCCATCTTCACCAGGACCTGTTCGATCGGATTTTTCGTCCAGGCCTGCGTGACGTAATCGCGATGGGTAATGCCTTCGCCGGTTTTGACGAAGACCACGCTGCCCGGGCGCAGCGGTCCGTCCATGCTCTCGGAAACCGAGATGCCCTTGCCGCGCAGCATCGACATCAGCTCGTGGTCGCGGGGCGAGGTGTAGTGCGTGTAGGAACTGACGAAGAAGCCGTTGCGATGGGTTTCGATCCAGGAGGCGAATTTGTCGAGCTCGCCATAGACCGCATCGAGCAGGATCACGCCGCGAACGCGGTCGCTGATGCCACCGACCTCGAGGCTCCAGGCGGTCGGCAGGAAGCCGCCGCTGTAGCCGACGATGACGATCGGCATTTTCTCGAAGGCCTTGGCGCTCGCGGGATCGCCATAGAGCTTGGCAAGGCTGCCGACCGACTCGTCCATGAAGCGCTTGAAGCCGCCGGGCTGCCAGAACTTGCCGGCCGAGGAATTGGCGGCGTCGACGGCCATCTGCGGCGCAAGCAGCACGGCGTTGACGCCGGAGTTGGAGATCTGCTGCGGCACCAATTGCCGGTCGCGCACGTCACGCTCCAGCGTCGCGCCGTTGCCATGGAAGAACACGACGATCACGCCGGGCTTCTGCGCGTCGAAGTTCTCGGGGATGTGCACCAGCACGCGGTTGTCGTTGTAGGTCTGGTCCTGCCAGTAGACGTGGCCGGAATAACTGCGGTGGCCTTTGCGGCTGCCGGAGGCGATGTTGAGGAACGGCGCTTCGGAACCGGGATTGTTGCCGTAGTAGGGGAAAGCGGAAGACTTCATGCTGACCAGCGTGGTCACCTCATCCGCGGCGGGCTGGGGCTCGCGCTTGTAGGGCGCCGTCGGCTCGAGCGAGGCGACGCGGTAGCTTTGGGTCTGCACGCGTTTCGGTGCGAAATCGGCGAACTGACGGAGCGGAAGCGCTTCGCTCTCGGTGGGGAAGCGGTCGCGGAATTCGGGCTTGGGGAAACGGTCTTCGAAACTGTCGCCAGATGCAGTCTGAGTGTTCGATGTTGCGGAAGCGTTGGCGGCAAGCGCACCGGGGTTCGGCGCGCGGCCGCATTGAACCAGGACCAGCGAGAGCGGCACAAAGACACATGCGAGTGCGGCCCAGCGCCAGCCAAAACCTATCGCACCCGGTAACGCGATCCGGCGCGCAATATCATCCGCATGGTTCTTCGGATTGGCTCCGACCATCCACCCACTGTCCCAAGTCGACCCGGCAAACAGCCTCATCAGAGCCTGCCGGACGTTTAGGCGACGTTAAGCTTTCGGAAAAACTTCCCCATCCGAAAGCCATTGAACGAACTTCGACTACAAGCCTCAAGATCAACACGAAATCGTGTCGTGATTGTGGGAGGGCCGTACGGTTTTGGCAATGCCGGGGAAGGGCAAGGTAATTTGATACCATCATTAACCATGTTTCTTCAGAACTCGTTAACCTTGCTTGAATTGGGGAACGTCACCTTGCACCATGAACGCTGCGGCGGAATGCCGAAGGACCCGACATGACGGCATCAGAAACGGGGAGCGCGGTACTGCCGCCTGGCCGCCTGCTCGGAGGCGGGCATTCGGTTTCCGTCATCGTGGCGACCGCAATCGTCGTTGCCGACATGATCGGGGTCGGCGTCTTTACGAGCCTCGGTTTCCAGGTCAAGGACATCCCCTCCGGCTTCTCCATCCTGCTGCTCTGGGTTGTCGGCGGCCTGGTCGCGCTGTGCGGGGTGTTTTCCTACAGCGAACTGGGCGCGATGTTTCCGCGCTCGAGCGGCGAGTACAATTTCCTGAGCCGCGCCTATCACCCGGCCTTTGGCTTTCTCGCGGGCTGGGTGTCCGCCACGGTCGGCTTCGCCGCACCCGTTGCGCTCGCGGCAATGGCGTTCGGCGAATATGCCAAATCGGTTCTGCCCGGCGCGTCGCCGATGGCGCTCGCGCTCGGCATGGTCTGGATCGTGTCGCTGATCCAGCTGACCGGCGTCAAACACTCCTCGACCTTCCAGTTGATCTCGACCGTGCTGAAGGTCGTGCTGATCGTGGCGTTCCTCGCGGCCGGATTTGTCATCGGCACACCGCAGCCGGTTTCGTTCGCGCCGTCGGTTTCGGCCTTTGCGCAGGTCATGAGTGCGCCGTTCGCGATCAGCCTCGTCTTCGTGATGTATTCGTTCTCGGGCTGGAATGCCGCGACCTACATCATCGGCGAGATGGATACGCCTCAACAGAGCCTGCCGCGCGCGCTGCTCACGGGCACGTTGATCGTGATGGTGCTCTACGTCGCGCTCAATGCCGTGTTCCTGCACACCGCGCCGATCGACAAGCTCGCCGGCCAGCTTGATGTCGCCTCCATCTCCGGCCGCTACATCTTCGGCGATGTCGGCGGGCGCATTGTCGCAGCGATGATCTGCATCGGGCTGATCTCCTCGATCTCGGCGATGATGTGGATCGGCCCGCGGGTGATGATGACCATGGGCGAGGACATCCCGGCGATCAAGCTGTTTGCCCGCAAATCGGGCAATGGCGCGCCGGTCTATGCCATCCTGTTCCAGCTTGTCGCCGCGACGCTGATGATGCTGACCCGCTCGTTCGAGGCGGTGCTGGACTTCATCCAGTTCTCGCTTCTGTTCTGCTCGTTCTTCACCGTGCTCGGCGTGATCAAGCTGCGCATCACGCATCCCGACCTGCCGCGGCCGTATCGCGCCTGGGGGTACCCGATCACGCCGCTGGTTTTCCTCCTCGTGACCGGCTTCATGATGTACTATCTGCTGACGGAGCGGCCGCTGCAGGCGTTTCTCGGCATGTTGATCATGATTTCGGGTCTTCTGATCTACGCTATCTTCCACAAGCGGGCCGATCCGGGCGCCGCGACTTCAGCCTAGGGCCGCCACGAAACATGCTCCGCTCACTGAAAATGGCCGCCGTAGCCGCGGGCTTTATCCTCGCCGCCACGCTTGGCGCGCGTGCCGCCGATACCGCGACCGTTGACGACACCGCGCGTTTCCTCGCAGGCATGCAGCCATCGGAAGGCTCGCCGCTGGCGCTGCTGACCAGGGATCCGACCTGGCAGCATCACGCCAGGTTCTTCGACAGCGCCTTTGCGCAGCTCGAGCAGCGCCAGCTCTCCAAGGTGCGTGCCTGGGCCGATGCCAATCTCGCCGCGCCCAAGCCGACCATGTTCTATTTCTTTTCGGGGCCGGACTTCCTCTACGCCGACGCGTTCTATTCGAGGGCGAACACCTATGTGATGGCGGCGCTGGAGCCGCCGGGCTCGGTGCCCGATCTCACCAGGATGCCGCACGGCAGTATCGACTCGGCGCTGGCCAATATCGAGCACTCGCTCGGCTCGATCCTGAATTTCAGCTTCTTCATCACCAAGCACATGAAGACGGACCTGCATGTCGGCCAGATTTCCGGCGCGCTGCCGCTCTTGTTCGTGTTCATGGAGCGCTCGGGAAAAAGCATCCGCGAGGTCACGCCGATCTCGCTCGATGAAGAGGGCACGGTGCGCACCGGCAGCGAAGGCGTCAAGGCGAACGCGCCGCGCGGCGTGCGCATTCTCTTCGCCGGCAAGGACGGCGTGGAGAAGACGCTGTATTATTTCTCGACCGATCTCTCCAACACCGGCGCGAAGTCGAGCGGATTCCTGAAATTCTGCGAAACGCTCGCGCCCGGCAACAGCCTGATCAAGAGCGCATCCTATCTCCTGCACTCCGGCAGCTTCACGGTCGCGCGCGACTTCCTGCTCGCCAATAGCGCCACCATCATCCAGGACGATTCCGGTATTCCGCTCGGCAATTACAATTCGAAGAAATGGCGCTTCTTCCCGTTCGGCCACTATGCCGGTCCGATCAGCAAATTCACGGGACGATATCAGCAGTCCTATGCCGAGCTGTTTCGCCGCGCGCAGCCGATGGATTTCGGCATCGGCTATCGCTGGCGAACCCATGATTTGAATCTGCTGTTGTCGGTGAGGCTCGGCCCGGATGAAGCCCCGTCCGCGGATGCGACGGCTTCCACCGACGAGCCAGCGCCAGCGCCAAAACCGCGTCCCAAGAAACCCAGGCCCGCGCCTGAGCCGCGGCACGGCTTCTTCTGGTTCGGTCGCTAGCGCAAGCCGGGCTTTTACCAGCGAACGTTTTGGCTTGGCTCGATCAACGCGGTGTTGTTGGGCGGCGGTGAGGCGCCATGGTCTGCGAGAAAGCTGCAGGCGGCGACGATGACGATCAACAGCGCGATGACCGCGAGCAGGTCGATCTGCCTGGGGTCATGACCGTGATGGTGCTGGCTGATTTTCCAGCGCATTGTTGTTTTCCTCCCGCGGGAAGCATCACAACAATGCGAGGAGAGCGGGCAGAGTTCCGACAGGTCAGTCGTGCGCGCCCATCTGGAAGCGGCGCAGCATCGCCCCTCATGACGGCGCGTTGACGCCGCGCCAGCGTCCGTAGCGCCATGGCAGATACCAGCGTGCGCGCGCAGGTAAGCTCGCCGGCACCAGATCAATCCCGGACGTCCCGAAGGGATGGCAGCGGAGCAGCCGCGCCAGCGTCATCCATCCGCCGGCCCACAATCCGAAACGTTCAATGGCCTCGTCGCCATAGACCGAGCAGGTCGGCAGATGACGGCAGTTGTAGCCGACCAGCGGCGACAGCGTGTGCCGGTAGAGCCAGATCAGCGCGCGTCCGGCCTGGCGCGGCAGTCGCAACAGCGCGCGGCCCGTCGTGGAACCTTGCGGCGGCGAATTTTGCTCTGAGTTATTCATGGGCGAGGTGCTGCAATTCTGTGCGCGATTTTGCGCGGTTCCGGAGCAGGGAACCTGCGGGATCAGGCAATTGCGCCACACTGTTCCAATTTTAGATGAGCTTTTGGTAGCAGCGCAGCAAGTCCCTATGGACGATGCGTATTCCCCCGGATACCATTTTATGACGCCAGCATGATAGAATCGTTTTTGGGGTTTGAGTTGGGGCTTACCGTCGCTTCGTTTGGGGCTTGGGGAAGGAACCAGTTTGAGGCTTTTGAAGTCGCATGATCTTCGCGGTTGGGCGCTGTTCTGCGCTGCCGCAATCTGTCTCGCATTGCCGGGCGCGAGCACGACGCTCGGCAGTTCGGCACGCGCGGGCGGCAGTCTTGAGGAGCGCAAGCTGCCGATGAAGTTCGGTTGGGTGGCTTGCGAGCCCAACTGCCGCGGCTGGGTCAGCGCGGTGGGCGTGGTCACCGCCGACAGTCCGAGGGATTTCGAAGATTTCGCCCGCGGCCGCGATCTTGCCGGAGCGACCGTGGTGCTGGATTCCAGCGGCGGCTCCGTCAATGATTCCATCGCGCTCGGCCGCCGCTTCCGCGATCTCGGCATGCTGACCACCGTCGGCGTCAGTGTGCTCAATCGTGGCACGCAGGGTGAGCGCGGCAGCGTTTCGCCGGAAGCCTATTGCGAGTTGATGTGCGTGTTCCTGTTGCTGTCAGGCAAGACGCGCTATGTGCCCGAGCAGGCCCATGTCCGGGTGCACCAGATCTGGATGGGCGATCGCGCCGACGACGCGCGGGCTGCGACCTATACCGCGCAGGACATGACCATCGTCGAGCGCGACATCGGCCGGCTCGCCAAATACACGTTCGACATGGGTGGGGCGGGCGATCTGTTGTCGTTGTCGCTAAGCGTGGCGCCCTGGGAAGAGTTGCACGAACTGACGCCGGCCGAGCTCCGGCTGACCAACCTTGTCACGACGGCGAAGGTAGCCGAGGTCTTGCCGCGCGCCGATGTCTCCGTGCCGATGGCCGGACTCTGCGCCGAAATCCGTACAGGAGCGTTTTCCGAGCAGCGTGAACGAGACGGACGCACAGGCCGGGAAGGCGACCAAGACTGCGGAAGCCGTGGTTCCGACCGGCGGTGTCGCGACGCCCGCGAAGTGACGGCGGATCAGCCCTGCGCCGCCGCGGGCTGCTTGGACGTATCCTTGTTCCCGGCCTCGATCTGGCCGATCGCATCCACCACCGCATCGAAGGTCAGCATGGTCGAGGCGTGGCGCGCCTTGTAGTCCCGTACTGGCTCGAGCAGTGCGACGTCGGCCCATTTCTGGTCCGCCGGAGGAGGGCTGCCATTCTCCTTCAGCATCTTGCGAACGGTTTCGCGTAACTCCCGCAACTCACTCGCGGTCGAGCCGATCACATGGCGCGCCATGATCGAGGAGGAAGCCTGTCCGAGCGCGCAGGCCTTCACGTCATGGGCGAAGTCCGTGACCACGCCGCCGTCCATCTTGAGGTCGACCTTTACGGTCGAGCCGCAGAGCTTTGAATGCGCGGTGGCGCTGGCGTCGGGGTCGGAAAGACGGCCGAGCCGCGGGATATTCCCGGCCAACTCGATGATGCGCTTGTTGTAAATGTCGTTCAGCATATGGTGGAGGTCCCGCCGGGACGGCCTTGGCGGCCGAGTGTGATGGCCCTATATATGGGTGCACCCGGACGAAATACAGTCCGGTTCCTCAGGCGTCCGGCGGCTTTGGCTCCGCCCCGTCTGCCGGTGACACTCCGGTCCTTTTCGACCGGTCGAACGGAGTAGACGACATGGATGGCGCCTTGATCAAACCCCTTCGCGCTGGCAAGCCCGCGGAAACCCGCCCGGCCGAGCTCGATCCTTCCGAATTCCTCGCCGCTGCCGTCCGCGCAGATCAGCCGCGGCCGTCGCGCGCCGAGGCCGAATCTGCGGTGCTGACGCTCTTGAGCTATATCGGCGAGAACCCCTACCGCGAGGGCCTGCTCGACACGCCTCGCCGCGTGGTCGAGGCCTTTGACGAGCTCTATCAAGGCTACCATCAGTGCCCGGCCGAGGTGCTCGACCGAACCTTCGGCGAGACCGCCGGCTACGACGACTTCGTGCTGGTCCGCGACATCGAGTTCACCTCGCAATGCGAGCACCACATGATGCCGTTCTACGGCAAGGCCCATATCGCCTATACGCCGGTCGAGCGGGTGGTGGGCCTGTCGAAGCTGGCGCGGTTGACCGACATCTTTGCGCGGCGGCTGCAGACCCAGGAGCATCTCACCGCGCAGATCGCGGCGGCAATCGACGAGATCCTCAAACCGCGCGGCGTTGCGGTGATGATCGAAGCGGAGCATACCTGCATGTCGGTGCGCGGCGTCGCCAAGCATGGCGCGACGACCTTCACCAGCCGCTTCACCGGCATGTTCCGCGACAACCCCGCGGAGCAGGCGCGTTTTCTGTCCATGGCGCGAGGGACGCAGCGCTAGCTGCCAACCCTCGCTCTCAAGAGCGAGGGCTATCCCGTGTCCACATCAGCAGATACCAACCGCGAAGAAGGGCTTAAGTTTGAGCCCAAATTCGACGCGTCCGGGCTGGTGACCTGCGTCGCGACCGATGCGGCCACCGGCGAGGTGCTGATGGTCGCCCATATGAATGACGAGGCGCTGCGCAAAACCGTTGCCACCGGCGAAGCCTGGTACTTCAGCCGCTCGCGCAACGCCTTGTGGCGAAAAGGTGAGACCTCGGGTCAAACCCAGCACGTGGTCGAGATGCGCGTCGATTGCGACCAGGATGCGGTCTGGATCCGGGTCGAGCAGCTGGGTGCGGCCTGCCATACCGGGCGCAAGTCCTGCTTCTATCGCAAGGTCGAGGGCGACGCGAAACTCGCCTTCGTCGACGCCGAGCGGCTGTTCGATCCGAGCGCCGTCTACCGCAAGTGACGTTTTAACGTCCCATTAACCATAACCGCCGCACTGTGACCGGAGGCGGGAGCGCTTTTCGGGAGAAAGAGCGTTCCACGAGCCAGATGATCGTGTCCGGGGAGCAGGGCACCGAAAATGTCGGTCGACACGTCAAACGCCACGGCTCTCGCAGGTGTCGATCCCGCGCGAGCCCGGGTGACCGGCGCGATCAAGCAGGCCGCCAACAACACCGGCGCCAGCTTCCAATATCTGCTCACCACCGCGAAGATGGAATCCGACTTCAACCCGAGCGCGGGAGCATCCAGCAGCTCGGCGCACGGGCTCTATCAGTTCATCGATCAGACCTGGCTTGGGACGGTGAAGGAAGCGGGCGGCCAGCTCGGCTACAGTCAATATGCCGACGCCATCACCAGGACCTCGTCCGGCGACTACACCGTCAGCGATCCCTCGAGGTACCGCTCGATCATGAAGCTGCGCGACGATCCCGCGGCAAGCTCCGCGATGGCGGGCGTACTGACCCAGTCCAAC
The DNA here is from genome assembly GCA_963739755.1 of uncultured Alphaproteobacteria bacterium. Classification (GTDB taxonomy): domain Bacteria; phylum Pseudomonadota; class Alphaproteobacteria; order Rhizobiales; family Xanthobacteraceae; genus Bradyrhizobium. The sequence goes on from CAVUCB010000037.1 coordinate 16,048, forward strand.
AGCTTTCAGCTCACCGGCAAGATCGGCCGCCGCCCGACCGATCCCGAGCTCTATATGGCGCATTTCATGGGCGTCGGTGGCGCGGCGAAACTGATCAACAGCGCCGTGGACGATCCGCAGGCCTCGGCGCCAAAGATGTTTCCAAATGCGGCCGCCGCGAACCGCCCGATCTTCTACGATCCAAAGGGCAACGCGCGCAGCGTCTCCGAAGTCTATTCGGTGCTGACCACGCGCTATGCCATCGCCTCAGGCTCTTCCGCCACGCAGACGGCACTGGCGACGTATGGCGCGTCGCCGCCGGGCACACAGGTTGCAAGCGCCGCGCCGGCCACGAGGCCCGCGCAGGCTGCAGCCAGCCTCGATACCGCGACCTATCTCTCGCAATTTCCCGACGTCCGCACCGCCACGCCGGTCGCGTCCGCATCGGATGCCGGCAACAATTCGCCTGCACCCGATCCGATCTTCCGTTCGCTGTTCCAGGTCGACGGCCAGTCGCAGCCGGTTTCCTCGACGGTGCACGAATTGTGGGGCAGGTCGTCGTCGCTGACGGCGGATGCGGCTCCGCAGGCGAGTAGTGCCGGTGCGCCGCGGCCGCTCGACCTCTTCAGCGACCGCGACGGCGCGTTCTCCAGCTAGCAATGCGCTATGGCGGCCGGCCTCGCGCGGAGGCGAGCCTCATTCCGCTTGAGGTTTTGGACCGCAAGAGTGTGGTAGTTCACTTGTGCGTCCAGAGGTAGAGGGCTGCTTCCGCCGGCCAATTTCAGTGCCGCTGGAGAATACTATGTCCCTTAATGTAAAAGTTTATGACAACGGCGATCATACTTGCCTGGTCTGGCTGCCCGCTGACGGCAAACCAATTCGCGGACTGCCGCGGCTTCACCATCCGCCGCAAGGTTCAAGGCGTCGCCGAGGATGCTTTCTTGCACGGCTTCGTCGGATTTTCCGACGACGACAAGCTCGACCAGACTGCACCCTGGGAGCATCCGGTGCAGCGCTTCATGTGGTGGGATTACGGCGTAAAGCCAGGTCAGACCGTGCAGTACTCGGTCATCCCGGTGACCGGCGACAAGGATCACCTGCAGCTTGACGAGCATGATGCCAGCGAGCTCACTCCGCCGATGATGATCACGGGGCAGGCCACGCCTCACATCTCGTCCTATTTCAACAAGGGGATCGTGGCGGCGCAGTGGGTGTCGCGCGTGATCACGAGCCTCGGCAAACCGCCGCCCAAGATGAAAGACCTGATCGCGGCGACGCAGCCGCCCAACAACGCGCTCAGGAACGCGCTCAGCGGTCTCTTGCGCCCGCAAATCCTGCAGAAGCTCGACGACGTGAAGGCGAAGGGCGGCGAGGTTTACGCGGCGCTCTATGAGCTCAACGATCCCGAATTGCTCGAAGCGCTCAAGGCACTTGGCATGAAGTGCCATCTGATTCTCGCCAATGGCGCGTTCAAGCCGCCGAGCAATGACGAAAACAAGGATGTGCGCGGGAAGTTGAAAGACGTTGTGGATTTGCATAACCGTCTCGTCACCGCAGGCATTTCGCCCACAACAAGTTCGTCGTGTTCTGCGATGCGGAGGGCAAGCCGCAAAGCGTGCTGTCCGGCAGCACCAACTGGACCATAACCGGGCTGTGCACGCAGGCCAACAATGGCATTTTCGTCGACGACCCGGATCTCGCCCAGTATTTCCGCGACGAATGGAATCTGCTCAAGGACGCCGGCGATGGTTATCCGGACACCCTCGCGGAGGAGAATTCGAAGCTCAGGCAGTTCAAGGTCGACAACGCGATCATCACGCAATGGTTCGCGCCGACCGACGGCAACCCCGATCTCGATTACGCGCGCAAGCTGATCAACAGCGCCAAGGACGGCATCCTGTTCCTGTTCTTCAACCCCGGCGGCTTCGTCGCGGAAGGCCAGCCCGAGAACAAGTGGACCTTGTTGCAGAACATCCTGTTCCGGCATCACCAGGGCACCACCAACTTCAACCCCAATCTCTACATCCGCGGCGTGGTCAACCAGGAGATATCGGGGCTGACCGAGTCGATCTCGGACGATGCGCCCAAGCACAAGGGGGCGGACAGCAGCGTCAAGCATCTGCTCCACGATCCGACCCAGACCCCCGTGACGCTGTTCAGCGGCGGTGAAGAGACCGCGCAGCATTTCGGTTACGACTCGATGGTGCCGGCCGCCATCAAGCAGGTCTTCCACAACTGGGCCAAGGAGAACCTGGGATCAGGCGTTCACGTTCACAGCAAGGTGGTGGTGATCGATCCGTTCGGCGCGCATCCCGTGGTCATGACGGGTTCGCATAATCTCGGCTTCAAGGCTTCCAGCTCCAATGACGACAATCTGATGATCGTCGAAGGCAACGGCCCGCTTGCCGCCGCCTATGCGATCAACATCATCGCGATCTACCAATCCTATCGCTGGAACAGCAATGTCGAGCGGCATCGCCAGGACGCGACGTTCTTTCACGGCCTCGAGGACGACGACAAATGGCAGGCCGGTCATCTCAGCGGCGACCATCTGAATGAATATAAATTCTTCCTCGGAATGCCCGGGCCTGCCGGGGGCGCGGTGACGCCTGCGCCGACTTCGGGTAACCAGGCGCCTCGCGCCGCGACCGCGGGTCCTTCGCCGGCTTCGCAGAAGCCGCGCGGCAAGAAGCCTCCGGCGAAGAAAGCCGCCAAAGCCGCGGCTGCCAAGAAGAAAAAGGCGCCTTCAAAAAAGAAAACGCCGAAGAAAAAGACCGCCAAGAAGGCGCCGAAGAAAAAGGCGTCGAAGAAAAAATACGCGAAGAAGAAGCGCTGAGTTCAGTGTGGGCGGCCGCGACGATGGCCGCCCTCACCTCACGAGGTGGCGGGAGGATGCGGCGCTTCCGCCGCAACCTTTAAGCCGCGGCCTCGCACCCTTAACAAAACGTCAATAAAACCAGCCAGTTATGGTGAACGCTTTGTTAAGCGTCGTGGTTTATTTTGTATTTCAGTGACGACAAGGTGTCGTTTTTGGTTGCGTAAGCCGGCAGGACCATGATCGTTCGGCAGTTCATCAATTGGATCAGGAGCGCGCCCGCCGGTGAGCGGGCGGAGGCCACGCGGTCGTTGGCGCGGGCCTGGCTCATTTCGGATCTTTCGGAAGACGACCGCGCGGCAGCGGAAGGCGCGCTGTTGATGCTGCTCGACGATGCCTCGCCGCTGGTGCGGCAGGCGATGGCCGAAGTGTTCGCTCGCAGCACCGAGGCACCGGCCGCGATCGTGCAGGCGCTCTCCCTTGACCAGCCCTCGGTCGCGCTGCCCGTGCTCGAATATTCTCCGCTTTTGATCGATGCCGATCTTGTCGACATCGTCGCGACCGGCAGTAGCGAGATGCAATGCGCGATTGCCCGCCGCATCAAGCTGCCCGCGTCCGTCTCCGCGGCGATCGCCGAAGTCGGCTCTGCTGCAGCCGCGCTGGAATTGATCGAGAACGCCTATGCGGAGCTCGCGCCGTTCTCCTGGGATCGCATCGTCGAGCGCCACGGCCATCTCGCCGCGATCCGGGAATCGATGCTGGTGCTGGAAGATCTGCCCGCCGCGACGCGCGCGGCGCTGGTGGCCAAGCTCTCCGAGACGCTGGCGCAGTTCGTTGTGGCGCGCAACTGGCTGAACGCAGATCGGGCAGGGCGGATCACCAGCGAGGCGCTCGACCGCTCGACCCTCAACATCGCGGCGCGTTCGCGCGGCGAGGACATGCGCGGCCTGGTCGCCCATCTGCGCGCGACCTCGCAGCTCAATGCCGGTCTGATCCTGCGCGCGCTGCTCTCGGGCAATCTCGAATTGTTCGATGCGTCGCTGGCCGAACTCTCCGACCTGCCGCAGGCGCGCGTCTCCGCGCTGCTGCACGACCGCGGCGCGGCCGGCCTGCAGGCGCTGCTCAGGCGCGCCGGACTGCCGGAATCCACCTTCGCCGCGTTCCGCGTCGCGCTGGAAGCCCTGCACGAGACCGGATTTGTCGACGATGTCGGCAGCGCGGCACGCTTGCGCCGGCGCATGGTCGAGCGCGTGCTGACCCATTGCGAGACCGACCGCGGCGCCACCGAGCCGCTCTTGATCCTGCTCCGGCGGTTTGCGACGGAATTGGCGCGGGAAGAGGCGCGCCTGTTCTGCGACGAACTGATGGCCGAAGAGGCGATCGCGCCGCTGCATCAGGGTCTGATTGCGGCGTAGCATTTCGTAGGGTGTGCTAAGCCAACGGGTCGCGCGCACGCGCGCCCGATGACAGGCTCCGCGAGCCCACCATTTCAAGCGAACTTTTGAATGGGGTTGGTGGGCACGGCGCTTGCGCGCCTTTGCCCACCCTTCTGTAACGGGCCTTGATCAGTCAATCCCTTTTTGCGTTGTCCGCTCGCCGGGGTCTCGCTTCTGTACGGGGTCGGCGCAGGGCCGCCACCTGATGGGGTTGGAAGAGGATAGGTCGACCAATCTACGTTCGCGTGCTCACGAAGCTACCTGGTGGGCAACGGCCTGACCTGATCCATCGTCCCGGCGAAGGGACTTCGCTTCGAGAAGGCCTGGTGTCGTGACCCGCCCGAAAACTGTTGTGTGTCTCCTTGTTAGGCAGCTGCAGCGGCGGCGTTGAAGGGTGTTCCGTCGGCGAGCATGCGATGCATGATCACGGCGAGCCTGCGCGCCAGCGCTACCTTGGCCTTGCTCATGCCGGCGCGCTTGGCGATCCGCATTGCCCAGCTCTTTAATTGCGAACAGCCTTTAACCGGCTTGGTCAGCATGATGTGGGCAGCCTCGTAAAGCGCTGTGCGCACTGAGCCATCACCGATCTTGCTGATACGGCCGGTGTAGTCGGTCTCGCCGGATTGATGCTTCTTCGGGGTCAACCCGAAATGGGCTCCTGCCTGCTTCGACGACGTGAACCGGGCCGGATCGTCGATCGCGCTGGCATAGGTCAGCGCCACGATCGGGCCGACCGCCGGCGTCGACATCAGCAGCCGTGTCCGCGCGTCGGTTCGTGCCATCTTGTGCGTCTGCTTCTCGAAAGCTGCAAACTCCTTCTGCAGCACCGCGCGTACCGTCAACAGCGCCTTGGTGATCACCCCAAGGTATGGATGGCCCGCCAGCCAGTTCCTCGATCCGTCCCGCGAACTCCCGCTTCGTCGTCTTGCCAACCTTCAGCCCAAAGCCGCGCAGGATCCCCGCGCAGGCTGTTCTCGACGTCGCGAAGCTTCGATTGCACCAGCTTCCGCGCCGTCAGCATGCGCCCGCACCTCTTGCGCGTCCATCGACTTGCAGTGAACCGGCCGGAACCAGCCCAGCCGCATCAATTGCGCAATCCCGCGAGCATCGTTGCGATCCGACTTCACCGGCATCGCCTCGAACGCCTTGCGCACATGCCGCGTCTCCAGCAGTTCCACCGCAAAGCCGCCCGCCTTCATCGCCGCAAACAGCCATTGTGACAGCGGTCCGGCCTCTAGCCCGATCCGTTCAAGGTCGAACCCGGATGAATGGAACCATGCGATCAGTGCCGCCGGCTCGCTCGCCACCTTGGCCTCGCGCAAAATCTTGCCCTTTGCGTCAACAACACACACGCTCGAGCATTCCAACGACACGTCAATTCCGGCATAGTGGTTCATGGTCGTCTCTCCTCGATGCTTGGAGCGAGGGCCCAATCCCTCGACTTCGTCACACCATCAATGTGAGGGACGACCGCCCGCCCTCCAAGCAAGCCGCGCGCAGCGCGCCATCAACAGCGCCGAAGCAAGCGCGCCTTGCTTGGAGGGCAGACCGGGGCCCGTTACCCCATCTACGATCATTTGGCGGGAGTTACTCCGCCGGCACGATGCTCGGCGCGAGGATCGCCTCGAGATGCTCGGGGCGGTCGCGGTTGACATGCATCAGATATTCGTCGGCCACACCGCGCAGCTTGCGGCTCAATTCGGCGGCGACTTTCGGGCTATCCAGCCTGGTGTGATCGCGCACGATGGCCTGGATGGCGTTGATGTGGTGCTTGATCAGCTCGGCCGGCACCTTGTCGAGGTCAGGCGCGTGCTCGATGATCCGGCACAGGCTTTCGGCCGCGGCGGCCGCGGAGGGGTAACCGAAGGTCGCGGCATCGCCTTTGATGTCGTGGGCGGCGCGAAACAGCTCTTCGCGCGCCTTGTCGGAAGCCATGTTTGAGGATCGCGGCGTGCGCGGCGGAGAGCCGGTCGGCCTCGATCAGCATCCAGTCCTTGAACTCGCCGGCAAGGCCCGCGAGCGCCTGCTCGGCGCGCGCCACAGGATCGTCGAGGTCCCGCTCGTCGACGCGGCGCAGCACCTTGCGCAGCGGATTGGGCTGGGTGATGACCTTATGGGTCGAGAAGGTCTTGACCTTGATGTCAGCAGGCTTCTCTTTCCGCATGAAAGTGTCCTTTGCCTATTATTATTTGCGCATGATCTCTTCGGAAAACCCGTGCCCACTTTTCCGGATCATGCGCTAGGCGCCGGAACGGGCCTTGTCGAGCAGCGACGGCTGCTGCAGCACTTCGACCTCGCCGCCGGTGCGGCGCTCCGGGCCGATATAGGCGTTGTTGGTGTTGCGCCTGCGGTCGGGGCCAAAATAGGTCTTGGTCTTGATGAAGGGCCGCGGGCTGGCGACGACGTTGAGGATGCGCTGATAGAGTCCCTTGGCCGAGATCGGCTTGGCCAGGAATTCGGTGACGCCCGCGTCGCGCGCCACCGTCACGCGGCGCTTTTCGGAATGGCCGGTCAGCATGATGATCGGCGCGAAGGGGTTGCCCTTGGATTCCGGCTGCCGGATCATCTGCGCGAGCTCGAGCCCGTCGAAGATCGGCATCGCCCAGTCGGTGATGACGATGTCGGGGACATAATGGGTGTACATTTCGAGCGCGGTCGCGCCGTCCTCGGCTTCATAGACCTCGCGCGCGCCGAACGAATGCAACAGCGTCCGCAGGATGCGGCGCATGTGCGGGTTGTCGTCGCAGACCAGGAATCTGAGCTTGTTGAAATCGATGCGAAACATGGACCAGCCCGAACGCGGTATACCCCGCATTAACCATACGGGGACGCGGGTTAACGAAGCGTTGCGATCCGGGCAGCGAGGTCGGCTTAGTGGCCGAATTGTTCGCGCAGGATGCGCTCTTCCAGGCTGTGGCCGGGATCGAACAGCATGCGCATCGAGATCGTCTTGTCGGACAGGACCTCGACGCGGCGGACGTCGCGCGCCTCGTCGCGATCGGCCACCGCCGCCACCGGGCGCTTCTCCTCATCGAGCACCTCGATGACGACATAGGCGGTGTCGGGAAGCAGCGCACCGCGCCAGCGGCGCGGCCGGAAGGCTGAAATCGGCGTCAGCGCGAGCAGTGCGGCGTTGATAGGCAGGATCGGTCCCTGCACCGAGAGGTTATAGGCGGTCGATCCGGCCGGCGTCGCGACCAGGATGCCGTCGGCCATCAACTCCCGCATCCGTTCCTGCTCGTCGATCAGGATGCGCAGCCGCGCGATCTGGTAGGTCTGGCGGAACAGCGCGACTTCGTTGATGGCGTGATGGACATGGACCGTGCCGTGGATGTCGGTGGCCCGCATCAGGAGCGGATGGATCAAGGACTTGCGGGCGGCGGCGAGCCGCGTGTGCAGATCGTGCGTCGAGAATTCGTTCATCAGGAAGCCGACGGTGCCGCGGTGCATGCCGTAGATCGGCTTTCCCGAGCGCATGTGCTGATGCAGGGTCTGCAGCATCAATCCGTCGCCGCCGAGCGCCACCACGACGTCGGCTTCTTCCGCCGCGCAATTGCCGTAGAGGTTGCCGAGTTGCTCGAGTGCCGCCTGGGCCTCTTCGCTCGCGCTTGCGACAAAGGCGATCCGGTCATATCGCTTGGGCGTACTCATGAACTCTCAGACTCGCACGTTGGCGCGGAACGCGCTGCGCAGACCGTCTATATAGCCTTGGCAACCTTGTCGAGATGACAGCAGGGGACTTTCGTTGCCCATAAAGTAAACGGGCGGCCCGTTTGAAGGGCCGCCCGTCGGGATATCAGCGAATAGTGTTCGCTCAGTATTTCGCCACAACCGGGCCGGGGGTGAACTTGTAGTTCACGCCGACCTTCACCTGGCTGACCCAGGACTTGTCGGTCAGCAGCGAGGTGCCGTCGGTGGCGAGCGCGGTGTGCCGTCCGAAGGAGAGGAAGTCATATTCGGACTTGGCCGACCAGTTGTGACCGAGATCGAACTCGGTGCCGAAGCCGAGGGTGTAACCGACGCGGGTATAGTAGGGCGTGCTGTAGCCGGCGGTGATGGCACCAGCCTGGTTGCGGCAGGTCCTGGAGCCCGCGGGAGCGCCGTTTGTGTCGATCAGCGGGACCGAAGCAGTGGGCCCGTAGATACAATTGACGGAGGTGCTGGAATCTTCGAACGCAGCGCCGCCCTTCACGTAGAACAGCGTGCGATTCCAGGCATAACCGAGACGGCCGGTGATCGTGGCCATCCAGTTGTTCCTGTCGTTGACGGTGAGGAAAGCGGGCGTGAAGGCGCCGGTGTTGTGGCCGGTGCCGTCGAGGCCATCGGCCGTACCGGCCATCCGGCCGCCATGAACGTTGGTCGCCGCGACGTCGCCTTCGACGCCGACCACCCACATGTTGGCGAACTGATAGTTGTAACCGGCTTCGACACCGCCCAGACCGCCAACAACCCACGGCCTTTCGCCGGCGTCCGTGGTGGGCACGCCCGCAAACCCGATGTCGGTCCGGCCGGCCGCAGCGCCGGCGAAGCCGCCGACATAGAAGCCGGTCCAGTTGGTCGGCCCGATATAAGGATGCGGCGGCGCCTTGACCTTCACCGGCATGACGGAGGCGATCATCTCCGGCGTGAACTGGTAGCGGATGCCGGCGTTGCCGGTCCAGCCGTCGATATGGTCGCCATTGCGATAGTCGACGCGGACAAAACCGAGCCAACCGGTATTGAGGACCTGGGCCGCGACACCCAGGGAGTACTGGCCGTAAGTCCCGATGCGGGTGGTCGAGGTCGTCTGGCTGGTGGTGATCGGGGTTCCGGCCCGGCCGAAGAACGCACTGTTCGGCAGTGAGGTGTAGGTGGAGCCGACATTGCCGGCGAACTCATGGAACACACTCGCCGAAGCGAAGGGCTGCCAGATGATGTTGGGCGTTTCGATCGTCCTGCCGCCCCGGATGCTCAACCGGCCGAGCTCGCTCTCGATGTCGTTGGTGGTGATCAGGCCGGGAATGGCCAGCGCCGTGGTTCCCGGATTGATGAAATTGTCGACCGAGGTGCGCGAGTAGACGAAGCCGCCTGACGGCTCGACGAACCAGCCCTGGCCGACATCGAAATTGTAGCCGGCTGAGGTCGAGATCGAGTAGCCGTGTGCGCCGACAGGCTGGCTGAAATAGTTGGCGCCGGGGTTGTTGAGGGCGATGTTGAAGTATTCTTCACGAACCATCAAATCGGCAAAGAAGCGGTCCTTGGTGGCAACCATGTAGGTTCCGAAGAACGGCACCTGGATCTTGTTGCTGAAGCCGTTGTTATCGTTCTCCTTGGAGCCGAGATAGCCTGCGGTCGTGCCGAGATGGACGTTCCAGCCATTCCAGTTCAGGCGTGCAATGTCGGCGCCCACCTGGACGCCGGCAAAATCCTCATGCTGCACGTTCGCGCAGCTCGTATTCGCGGTATTGGAGACACCGACGCCGGTCGTGACGGCGGTCGAGGTTGAAGTCGAGGTAACATTGGCATGGCCGCCCACCGCGCGAGCCCACACGCCGCCGCCCGGCTGATCGGGCGTGGGATTGGCCGGTGCGGACACGAAAGCGCTGCCCTGCTGCGTGAGGAACACGCTGTTGACGCTGCCGATCGCGCCGGCGATCGCGCCGCTTGCGGCACCGGGCGGGACGGCCAGCAATCCGATATTGGTGATGGTGTTGGGGCCCGACTGGACGGTCGTGCAGTTCTGGGCGATTGCCGAGGTGGCTGATAGCAACACGGTCAGTACCGCGCCGACTGCTACTTTGGCTGTGCGGCTACGTTCCGCAAACGATGCAATGAAAATCATCCCACGCCCCAAAAAGAATTGACCACAATTCCGCAACTGGTCGAACGTAAATCAGCCGCACGCGGGCCGAAAGCTGAACAAGGCCACTTGCCGCGCGGCGCGCTGTGAATCTGGAAGGCTGTCCCATTCACGCAACATTAACTCCTCCATAAGAGGTACTACTGGCTGGTTGCGCCGCTCTCTCCTGCGACAATTTGGACCACCATGCCGAGTAGGGAAGTCGTCGCGCGTGCCAGGTGATTTGGGTCACCATGATGCACGGGGGAAATCCGATAGCTTCATCCGCGCGCCGATTGATCGGCGAGGCCAGAGCAGGGTATGTTGGGCGGCGTCCGCGAATTTCG
>CAVUCB010000038.1:0-25620 GCA_963739755.1 uncultured Alphaproteobacteria bacterium
TTTTTCGCGGGACAATTACCGCAGACGTCACGGTTCGAAATTGCGAAAGGCGCTTCCGTTGGAAGCGCCTTTAGTTTTCAGGCGACGGACTTGGGCCGGAATAGCTGGACGAGCAAAGGCGGAAGCCTCGTTATGACTGGGCCTTCGCGACCGCGGCTGGGCTCCAGGGAGAGCCGGGATCGGCACGATAAGGATCAGCTCCAGCACCCGGTCATAGAGTTCACGGGGGTTTTCGTCACGTCGTTCACCCAGATGAAGTTCCGGATGTACTGGCGCGTTTCCTCCACGTTTCGGGGACTGTCGTCGTTGTTGGGAATCTTGTGTCCCGCAACAACGGCTGACGGCTTCAGGGCGTCGATTTTGTCGAGCGCGGCGATCCATTCCAGCCGCGTTTGCCTGTTCGATTCGTTGAGGAATGGATGAATGCCGTTATAGACGGCATCGCCGGCGACGACCAATCCGATGGATGGGACGTGAAGACACGTCGTATCATCGGTGTCCGTATGCCCGACTCTCACAACGACTAACTTGTTTCCTTCCAGATCAATCTCATTGCCATCCAACGGATCGGCGATGGAAATCACGTCCGGAATTTGATCCGGGAAGAGCTTTCGCCACCGGTCATTCAATTTCTCCGGTGTGATCTGAAGCTTCATCCTCGCGACGACTGCCGGCGTCGCCAACGCCTTCACGTTCGGGAAGCGGTCCTGCAAAACCCTTATCCCGAAAAAGTGATCACCATGTGCATGCGTGATATAAATTGCTTTAAGCGTCTTTCCGCTCGCGACGATCGCATCTGCCAGACCTTTGGATTGATCCACCGTAAGGAAGGTATCGACGAGAACCGCGTCTCGCTCTCCGTAAATCAGCGTCGACGAATTGGCGACCCACATCAGGGACTCTTTACCCGCCGGCACATCACGGTTGAGGCCGGGACGCGTGGCGGTAAATACCCTGTAGCTCAACGAGGAAGTCTTGTTCTCCGAACTTGCCAATGCTGCTTCCGGCATCACGGGAAGCATGACCAGAGAAACCAGCTTCATCATCTCGCGGCGGTTCATGCCAACCTCGTATTCGAGGAAGTGAAATCAGGGCGAAGCTTCATTCGCGACCGCTTCGGGCGACGATGCGTCGAAGACATGATGGTCGTCATTTCTAATCAAAGATCACGCGCCCGCGCCTGTCGTCAAGACAACGGATCGTGAGCAAGAAGCGATCCCTCGGATCAGGAAGCGAAGGCCAGCCCCTCGATCCTGGCGTCGGCGCCGCCCGAGGATCGAGGCGACGCCTTGGAGGCGTACCATTCGCGGTGATCGCTCAGGCCTCACCGACAAAAGACGCCCTTCGGGCCGCCTATCAAGCGCGCTTCTGGGTCGCCAGCGCTTCGCCGAACGCCTCGAATAGCGCGCGGTTGATCGGGTTGCGGTGCGGGTCATATTCGGCGTGCCATTGCACGCCGAGTGCAAAGCCGGGCGCATCCGCGATGCGGATCGCCTCGATGGTGCCGTCCTCGGCCACGCCCTCGATCACGACACGCTTGCCGGGTTCAAGAATGCCCTGGCCGTGCAGCGAATTGACCTTGATTTTCTCGCAACCAAGGATGGTTGCGAACGCCCCGCCCGGCACCAGGCTGACCTCATGGCGGTCAGCGAAGATCACCTGGGGGTCGGGATGGATCTCGCCATTCTCCAGCCGCGGCATGCGGTGGTTCATGCGGCCCGGGATTTCCCGGATTTCCGGATGCAGCGAGCCGCCGAAGGCGACATTCAACTCCTGCAGGCCGCGGCAGATGCCGAACAGCGGCATGCCTCGGGCAACGCAGGCTTCCGACAGGGCAAGTGCCACTTCGTCACGAAGAATGTCATACGGCTCGTGTTTTGCGTGCGGCTCCTTGTTGAAGCGCGTCGGATGCACGTTGGCGCGCGCGCCGGTCAGCACGATACCATCGACGGTATCGAGCAACGCGCCGATATCGGTGATCTCCGGACAGCTCGCAAACATCAGGGGGAGCGCGCCTGCGACCTGGGCCACCGCGCGAAGATTGCGCTCGCCCACCATCTGCACCTGAAATCAATTCTCGAGGCGACTGGCATTGCCTATCACCCCGACGACCGGCTTCCTTCGCATAATCCTTCTCAAATCGTATGCCTCAGGAGTGAATCATGCCTGCGTCGCGGCGCCGGATCAACCTATTGCGACCACTTCTGACACCTCGCTGCCCTGCAATTATCTCAGGGGACGGATGAGGGTTTGTCATCCCGCGGAGGCGCTTCCAATCGCTATTTCCGCATAAAAACCTCGCGCGCGTCGAGCGGCTCGTTGCTTTTCAGATCGGCCGACTTGAGCGCGGCGGCTGCGGCATCTTCCGGCCCTTTCAGCCATGGCAGCTTGGCTTCGATTCCTCGCGTGACGGGCTCACCGAGCACACCACCGAAATCGATCGGCCAAAAGCCGTTCGGCACAACTTCGGCCGTGACCGCATGAAGGCGAATGCCGCGGCCGAAGGCTGATTCCAAGTCGCCTGGTTGCACGCTATGCATCGTCCCGGGAGTAGCGGGATCGGCAAACGTGGCGAGCACCGGGATCAGCTCCCCCGTCACCGAGACCGTACCCTTCATCCGGCTCATCTCGTTGAATGACACCCGCTGTCCGCCAGCCGCGCCATAGGCGCGCAGCGCCACATAGTTGATGCCGTCGAGATCGAGCGTCTTGTCGATATGGGCGAGCAGCGCCAGGAGGTTCTTGCCGCCGCCGAGATCGACATACAGCGCATCGCCGCTGGTACGCGTGCGCCCGCGACGGCTGTAGCCGCGGTCCGGCGTCACCGCCATGACACCGCTGGCCGATTTGATCCCCTCCGGCGTCTCCACCTCGATCGTGAGCCGATATTTGTGGCCGGGCCGGTTGATCCTGATCTGGTCGCCGATAACAAGCACGGCCAACAGCCCAAGCGGCCCGACCCATTTGGAAATCACACTCAATCTCCCTGTTCTATTTCCCGCCCTTTGCACGACCGTGCGCCCAGCGTCAAACCAACGCGCGTTACCAGCTTGATCCCGGACGCGTTTGGCGAAACAGTGCTATTGCGAAACCGGGGAAGCGGGGGTCAACGTGACAGAGTTCGAGCGATCAGCGCCTGTTGGCGCGCAACGATCTGGCATGGGCGATAGCGGCCGGCGGCATCGGTGTGGTGTTGTTTTGGGCGTTCTTGTGGTTTGCCTGGCATTTCGCCGCGACGCTGTTCTTGATCTTCGCCGGCATGCTGCTCGGGGTCGGACTCAACGCCATGACCCAGCTGCTGGGCCGCTTCATCCCGCTGCCGCAGGCGCTGCGGCTCGCGATCGTCTGTCTCACGCTGGCGGTTCTGCTCTCGGGCGTGCTTGTGCTCGGCGGCGCCACCATCGCCCAGCAAGCGACGGCGCTGAGCAACACCATCAAATCGCAATTGACCAACGTCAAATCCTTCCTCGAGAAGAACGGCGTCGACACCAGCTATTTCGACCTCGGCAATACCGGAGACACATCAACGGATTCCGGCGGCACGGTCACGCCCGGCGGCGGCTCCGCCACGCATAATCTCCCGAGCGCCAGCGCGATCGCTTCCAGCGGCGGCGCGATCGTCAGTCAGGCCCTGAAGGTGCTGCTCGGCACCGTTGGCGCCGTAGGCAACTTCTTTATCGTCATGTTCCTCGGGCTGGCCTTTGCCGCACAGCCCGCGGTCTACCGCGCAGGGCTCATCTTCATGGCGCCGCGCAAGTATCGCGCGCAGACCGTCGCCGTCGTCGACCGCATCGGCGAGACGCTGGAGCGCTGGCTGCTCGCTCAGCTCCTCACCATGTTTGCGGTCTTTGCCGTGACCTGGATCGGGCTGGCGCTGATCGGCATCCAGAGCTCCTTCATCCTGGGGATCCAGGCCGGGCTGCTGGCGTTCATTCCGACGGTGGGCGCGCTGATCGGCGGCCTCATCGTCGTGCTCGCAAGCTTCGCCTCGGGCTGGGTCGCAGCGCTCAGCGCCGCCATTCTGTTCCTCGGCGTGCACGCGCTGGAGAGCTATGTGCTGACCCCGATCATCCAGCGCCAGGCGCTCGATATCCCGCCAGCGACGCTGTTTGCGTTCCAGATTCTGCTCGGCGTGGTGTTCGGCATCTGGGGGCTGGCGCTGGCGCTGCCGTTGATGGCGATCGTCAAAGTCGTGATCGACTATTGCAAGGGAGAGCCGGCGCCGGCGGCCTAACCGGCCGAATTGACCACGGTCTCGGTGTGCTCGACCTCGGGCGGGGAGGCAAAATACTGGCCGACCAGTCCGCGCCATTCGGCAAAATTCTCCGAACCGCGGAAGTCCACGGTGTGGTTTTCCAGCGTCTCCCATTTGACCATCAGCCGGTAGCGCTGCGGCTTCTCGATCGAGCGATGCAGTTCAAAGCCGTGGAAGCCTTTTGCGCGGCCGAAGGCGGCGCGTGCCTTGGCGACCGCCGCCTCAAAATCCTTCTCGCTGCCGGGCTTGACGTCGATCTGTGCGATTTCGGTGACCATGGACAACACCTCTCCTCGGGAATTTCGCGCTTTTAGCGCGGAAGGCACGGTGATGAGAAGATCGCAAAAGGCTAGGAACAGCAATTCCCCGCCTGCATCGGCGGGCATTTCATCGAGCCGTAGGAGCAGAACACGCAGCAATCGCCCGGCCTGGGCTTCAGCCTTTCGCCGCACCCCTTGCAGTCATAGAAGAACTGGCAGGCGTCGGTCGGCATCGTTTCTGTCGTCTGGTGGGCGCAATGAGGACAGGTGATGGTCAATTCAAGCTGCATCGTCGCGACGATATCGCGACGCAGCGAGAGAGAACACCTCTAATCCGGGATTGACAGCCCAATCAGCCGAGCAAAATCGCCGTGCCCAGCATCAGCAGCGTGCAGCCAGTGAACAATATCAGCGGCCAGGGGCCTTGCGGCTTCGCGTAACGGCCCTGGGCGCGCCGCTCGTCGATCAGCGCGCGCTCATATTCGTCCGCGGTCGAGAACATGCAGGCAAAGCCGCTGCGAGCCGAGGCGGCCTCGGCTTCGAGGGAGAGCAGCGCGGCTTGGGCGCCGCGATTTCGGCGAGTATTCATGGAACTGATGATGGGACGGAATGGTAAACGAGAGGTTACCACTCCCCTCGTCCCATCACGCCACCGCCGGATTCTCGCGCGCCGTTGGCGTCTTGAGCCCAGCGGTTTTCCGCCGCCAATTCTCCAGTGACAGCGGCAGCTCTTCCGCAGCCTCGACGCGGTTGCGGCCGCTGCGCTTGGCCTGATAGAGCGCGGTGTCGGCCGCAGCCAGCAGCACCTCGAGCTCGGTGCCGGCCGGGCCGCCTGCGACACCGATGCTGACCGTGGTGTCGACCGGCCCCTGCTCCGATACGATGCCGGACGCCTCAAAGGCCTCGCGCACCCTCTCGGCCGCCAGCACGCCTTCTTCCAGCGGACAGGGCAACAACGCGGCGAACTCCTCGCCGCCGATCCGGCCCGACAGGTCCGATATCCGCAGAGTGCTCAGCACGATCGTCGCGAACAGCTTCAAGAGCTCGTCGCCCGCCGGATGGCCGAAACGGTCGTTGATGCCCTTGAAATGGTCGATGTCGAAGATCAGCACCGTTGCCGGACGGCCAGCGTTGGCCTCGCGCTCGATCAGCCGCGCGCAGGCCTCGGAGAAGCCGCGGCGGTTGAGCATGCCGGTCAAGGGATCCATCGAGGCCGCGGTCTTGTGCGCGGTCACAGTGCGCTCGGACACCAGCATGAAGATCACGAACACGGTGCCGACGGCATAGAGCACGAGCTCGACCGAGAACATCGTGACCCAGATACTCGAGCCGAACTTCTCATCCTTGGCCTGCAGGAGATCGCCGAGCAGGATCGGCAGCAGCAGCACGAAACCGTGCAGCACGGGGACTGCGACCGCGGGCCAGCGGCGCTTCAGCGATTTGCGCCGTTCCGTCCACAATTCGCCGGCGGTCAACGCCGCATAGGTCGCGACGATCGCGGCACCTATGGTCAGGCGGAGCGCGATCGACTTCGGATCGAGCATCATCGCCGCCGCGATCCAGACCACCGCGCCCAGCACAAGCCCCACGAGATTGGGCTTGCGGCCATGGAAGACCCGCGCCGCGTTCCAGACCATGCCGCAGGCGACAAAGCCGACGGCGTTGAGCGCGAGCGAAAGCATGGCGCCGAGCGCATGACCGGCGAGCGTCCACAGCGCGACCGACGCCGCGCCGAGCAGATAGGCCGTGCCCCACCAGATCAGCGCAGGATTGTTCTCCTGCCTGCCGAAAAACAGCAGCATGGCGCCGAGCAGCGCCGCGACCATGGTAGCGACCAGATAAAGCGTGATGCTGTCGAGCGACATTTCGCTCACCCCGGTTGATGCAATCTATCCGGTTGATCCGGATCAGCGTTGCGCGCCTTCACCAAGGTTGCACTGTAGCGAGGGGCGCGTTCGAAATCCGTTTGCGCCCGCGCCCAAGTTTTCGCCAAAAACCGGATCGACTTGTCCGCAATGAAGCAACAAAAAAGGGCGCAAATCTTGCGCCCTTTTTACGATTCGTAAACGCTGCCTTTGCAGCGATTTGTCGCGAAAGGATTAGCGCTTCGAGAACTGGAACGACTTGCGCGCCTTGGCGCGGCCGTACTTCTTGCGCTCCACGGTGCGGGAGTCGCGGGTGAGGAACCCCCCCTTCTTCAGGACACTGCGCAGTTCCGGCTCGAAGTTGGTCAGCGCCTTGGAGATGCCATGACGCACCGCACCGGCCTGGCCGGACAGGCCACCGCCGGCCACCGTGCAGATCACGTCATACTGGCCGTTGCGGGCGGCTGCGACCAGCGGTTGCTGGATCATCATGCGCAGCACCGGGCGAGCGAAGTAGATTTCGACGTCCCGGGTGTTGACGGAGATATTGCCGGCGCCGGGCTTGATCCAGACGCGGGCGACCGCGTCCTTGCGCTTGCCGGTGGCATAGGCGCGGCCCTGCTTGTCGATCTTCTTGACGTATTTCGGCGCTTCGGGCGCAGCCGGCTTGAGCTGCGAGAGCTGATCAAGCGATTGCATGCTTTCGGCCATGTTATGCGGCCCTCATGTTCTTGCGATTCATCTTGGCGATATCGACCTTCTCGGGCTGCTGCGCCTCGTGCGGATGCTCGGCGCCGGGATAGACGTGGAGGTTGCCCAGCTGCATGCGGCCGAGCGGCCCGCGCGGGATCATGCGCTCGATTGCCTTCTCGACGACACGCTCGGGGAAACGGCCCTCGAAGATCTCGCGCGCCGTGCGCTCCTTGACGTGGCCAACATAGCCGGTGTGCTTGTAATAGACCTTCTGCTCGCGCTTGCGTCCGGTCAGCACCGCATGCGCGGCGTTGACGATGATGACATTGTCGCCGCAATCGACGTGGGGCGTGTAGGTCGGGAGGTGCTTGCCGCGCAGCCGCATGGCGACCAGCGAAGCGAGGCGGCCGACCACCAGACCCTTGGCGTCGATCACGACCCACTTCTTCGTCACCTCGGCAGGCTTTGCCGAAAACGTTTTCATCTGAGGCATCCGTGAAAATGAAAATCGGCACGCAAGACCGCGCGCCGAACTGGGCGACTTTCTAGAGAACACCTTCTCACACGTCAACGCCACATCACAATAAATACTATAGTAAAAACATATAGTTATAAATATGGTGCCATATTACCGTAGAAAAGGCTATTTAGTTGGAATGGAATAGGTCGCCGTGACATGGGCAATCGGATCGGGCGAATTGCCCGACATCAGCGCCACTTCGCCGACCGCGAGCCGCTTGCCGAGCTTCAGGATCTTCGCGGCCGCGAGTATATCGTGCCCGGCCTCACCCTTGCGCAGGAAATTGATGTTGAGATTGGTGGCGACCGCAAGGCCCACCGGGCCGATCGCCGACAAAAGCACCACGTACATTGCGCAGTCGGCGAGCGCCATCAGCGTCGGCCCCGAGACCGTGCCGCCCGGCCGCAGCATGTGATCGCGGTAGCGCTGGCGCAGCAGGCAGGTTTCGCCGTCCGCGCTCACAATCCTGATATCGCCATTCGAGAAGGCCTGGGGAAACTCGACGTGGAGGAAGTCTTCCAGTTCCGCCACGCTCATTTTCGCTGCTGTCATGCCTTCCCTGCCCTCGCTTCCCCAGGCCTGTTACATTCAAGCCTGTTACATTAGGGTCTGTTACATTAGATTATGCGCGTCACCCAAACGGAATCTGCCCAACGGAATCTAACCATGTCCGCCCAGCCCGCCCGCGCTAGCGTCGAAGACCCCCCGTTCCTGCTCCGCGAGAATGTCGGCTCCATCGCCGTGGTCACGTTCAACCGTCCGGCAACGCGCAACACGCTGTCGGAGGAAGTGATCGCAGCGCTGCATGCGACCCTCGACGAGATCGCGGCCGACAAGAGCGTGCGCGCACTCGTCATCGCGTCCCAGGGGCCGGCGTTTTCCTCGGGCCACGATTTGAAGCAGCTGACCTCCCATCGCAGCGATGGCGACGGCGGGCGCGCCTATTTCGCCAGGACCATGAATGCCTGCAGCGCCATGATGCAGGCGATCGTGAATTTGCCCAAGCCGGTCATCGCCGCGGTCCAGGGCATCGCCACCGCCGCCGGCTGCCAGCTGGTCGCGACCTGCGATCTCGCGGTTGCCTCCGACGCCGCGCGTTTCGCCACGTCGGGGATCGACAACGGCCTGTTCTGCTCGACTCCGATGGTGGCGCTGTCGCGCAACGTGCCGCGCAAGCAGGCCATGGAAATGCTGATGACGGGCGAGATGATCCCGGCCGAACGGGCGCGCGAAATCGGTCTCGTCAACCACGTCGTTCCCGCCGGCCATGAGCGTGACGCGGCAATTGCGCTCGCGCAAAAGATCGCGCGCAAATCCGCGTTAGCCATCAAGCTCGGCAAGCAGGCGTTTTACCGACAGGTCGGGATGGATCTTGCCGACGCCTATCGTCTGACGGCGGAAGTCATGACCGAGAACATGATGGCATTCGACGCCATCGAAGGCATCGGCGCCTTCATCGAGAAGCGCGAGCCGAAATGGCAGGACAAGTGACGACGCGCTTTCGCGTCGTCATTCCGGGGCGGCTCGCAGAGCCGAACTATGGTGCGCAATTGCGCACCTGAGAATCTTCGAGATTCCGGGTCTGGTGCTTTCGCACCATCCCGGAATGACAGAAAGAACACATGAATCACGACGCCTACCCCGACGACTACATCCGCGGCATCCTCACCAGCGTAAAGTCGATCGCGATGGTCGGCGCTTCGCCGGTCGACGTGCGGCCGAGCTATTTTGCGTTCAAATATCTGATGCAGCGCGGCTACGACATGATCCCGGTCAATCCCGGCCATATCGGCAAGAGCCTGCTCGGCCGACCCTTTGTCGGCTCGTTGGCCGAGATCGGACGCCCGATCGACATGGTCGAGATCTTCCGAAGCTCCGTCCACATCATGCCCGTGGTCGATGAAGCGCTAAAACTCTCGCCGCTGCCGAAGGTAATCTGGATGCAGCTCGGCGGACGCGACGACGCGGCTGCGGCCAAGGCCGAGGCAGCCGGCATCAAGGTCGTGATGAATCGATGCCCGAAGATCGAATGGGGCCGGCTGTCGTCGGAGATTTCCTGGATGGGCGTCAATTCCCGCACCATCTCCTCCAAGCGCGCGCCGGTCCCGACACAGGGCATGCGGCTTTCGCTCAACCGGATGAGTGTCGGCGGCGGCGCTACCGCAGCCTCCGATCGCGCAGCGAAAAGCCGAAACGATCCCACCTGACGCATTTGCGAAACAATTGTTTCGAAACCGTGGCGTCGCCAAGCACGAACGCTGCGAAGATGGGTCGCGCCATCGAGTCTCCTTGACGGCGGTTTTTCCTGACGCGATTGTCCCCCACTGGGAGGAGGCGCATACCTGCCACCTCAATTACAAGATCGCCGCGCGGCAGCCCCGCCGCGCCACGGCCACATTGCCCCGACGAAGGAAACAGAATGAACGATCGTGTCCCGGGATTTTCGACCCTTGCCGTGCATGCCGGTGCGCAGCCCGATCCCACTACCGGCGCGCGCGTCACGCCGATCTACCAGACCACGTCATTCGTGTTCAACGATGCGGACCACGCCGCATCGCTGTTCGGGCTGCAGGCGTTTGGCAACATCTATACCCGTATCGGCAACCCGACCAACGCCGTGCTGGAAGAGCGCGTCGCGGCACTCGAAGGCGGCACAGCGGCACTCGCGGTTGCCTCCGGACATGCCGCGCAGGTGATCGTGCTGCAGCAACTCCTGATGCCGGGCGACGAGTTCGTCGCCGCGCGAAAACTTTACGGCGGATCGATCAACCAGTTCACCCACGCCTTCAAGAGCTTTGGCTGGAACGTGGTGTGGGCGGACAGCGACGACATCGCAAGCTTCGAGGCCGCGGTCAGCCCGCGCACCAAGGCGATCTTCATCGAGTTGATCGCCAATCCCGGCGGCACCATCACCGATATCGAGGCGGTCGCGGCAGTCGCGCACAAGGCCGGTGTGCCCTTGATCGTCGACAACACGCTGGCCTCGCCCTACCTGATCAAGCCGATCGATCACGGCGCCGACATCGTCGTCCACTCGCTGACCAAATTTTTAGGCGGCCATGGCAACTCGCTCGGCGGCATGATCGTCGATGCCGGCACCTTCGACTGGTCGAAGGGCAACAAATATCCGATGCTGAGCGAGCCGCGGCCGGAATATCACGGCATCAAGATCCAGGAGACCTTTGGCAATTTCGCCTTCGCGATCGCCTGCCGAGTGCTCGGCCTGCGCGACCTCGGTCCCGCGCTGTCGCCGTTCAACGCATTCCTGATCCTCACCGGTATCGAGACGCTGCCGCTGCGCATGCAGAAGCACTGCGATAACGCCAAGGCGATCGCCGAATTCCTGCAGGGCCATTCGGCGGTGGCCTCCGTGAGCTATGCGGGGCTCGCCGGCGACAAGTACAACAACCTCGCCCGCAAATATGCGCCGAAGGGCGCGGGCGCGGTGTTCACCTTCTCGCTGAAGGGCGGCTATCAGGCCGGCGTCAACCTGGTGTCGAACCTGAAACTGTTCTCGCATCTCGCCAATGTCGGCGACACCCGCTCGCTGGTGATCCACCCTGCCTCCACCACCCACAGTCAGCTCGACGATGCCGCCAAGGTGAAGGCCGGCGCAGGCCCGGACATCGTGCGGCTGTCGATCGGCATCGAGGACAAGGAAGACCTGATTGCGGACCTCGACCAGGCGCTGCACGCGTAATCTGCCGGCAGCACGGCGATTATTTCGCCGTTCGCGTGGCACGCAACGCTGCCCGTTAACCTTCCGTTCACCATATTCCGCCAAGCATGTGCCCTGGCGAATGAGCGCGTGAACGGAAGGGATTCGGAGCCAGGCGATGCTGCGATGGACGCTACCCCTGTTGCTGACGATCGCGACGACCGGCGCGGCACTCGGCGCTGACCTTTCGGCGCACAAGCGCCGCTACGCGCCGCCGCCCCAGGTCTATGTCGTGCCGGCGCCCCCGCCACCGGTCTATGTCGAAGACCCCGCCCTGATTTCGCCGCCGACCACACCGATCCTGCCGGGCTCGTCAACTCTGCCGGGCTATTACGGACGGCCGTTCGACTACTATTATCAGGGCGACTATTACGGCGGCGGGCCGTACCCGGGTTATTTCTTCCGCCTGCCCTACGCTTGCGGCGTCTACGGCTACTGCGAATACTAGCCCGCTTGAGCTGCAGGCGCGGCGATCTCTCGCGGTGCGGCCACCACCTGTCGTGCGGCAAGCCGCTCGGCCTGCATCACCGCCAGCGTCAACACCGCAATCGCTATTGCCTGATGCGATAGCGCGAGCCCGATCGGCACCTGGTTAAGCAGCGTGAGTATCCCAAGCGTCGCCTGCAGCGTGACCGCGCCAACCAGCCATAAGGCTCCATTCACCGCCGCGGCGGCCGCACGCGAGCGCACCGCATCCACGACATGAAAGACCGCCAGCGCAAACAGCGCATACGCGGTCATGCGATGCTCGAACTGCACGGTGAGCGCATTTTCAAACAGGTTGCGCCACCAGGGCTCGTCGAACCACAGCCGGGCGCTCGAAGGAACCAACGCGCCGTCGATCTCGGGCCAGGTGTTGTAGACCAGCCCCGCGCGCAGCCCCGCAACCAGTGCGCCGAGGTAAAGCTGCACGAACGTCAGACCGAGCAGCACAGCACTTGTGATCTTGAGCCGCGCAGGCGCAGCGAGCGGCGGCCGTTCGCCCAGTCGTCGCAAGGTCCAGACAATCGCCGCGAAAATCAGAAGCGCCAGCACGAGATGCGTGGCCAGCCGATATTGCGAGACCTCGGTGCGCTCGGAAAGGCCCGAGGCCACCATCCACCAGCCGATCGCGCCCTGCAGCGCGCCAAGACCGAAGATCAGCCAAAGCCGCCGCTTCAGTTCGCCGCTCATGCCGCCGCGCCACAGGAAGAACAGGAACGGCAAGAGATAGACCATGCCGATCACGCGGCCGAGCAGCCGGTGGCTCCATTCCCACCAGAAGATGGTCCTGAACTCCGACAGTGTCATGCCGACATTGAGCGTCTTGTATTGCGGGATCAGCTTGTAGGCCTCGAACGCCCGCTCCCACTCCGCCTGGCTGAGGGGAGGTAGCGCGCCGGTAACCGGCTTCCATTCGGTGATCGACAGTCCGGACTTGGTCAGCCGCGTCGCGCCGCCCACCAGCACCATCAGGGCGATCAGGGCCGCCACCGTGAACAGCCAGACGCGGACAACGCGGTTTGACGAGACCTGTCTTGCTTGTATGGCGGTCATCTCAAGTGAAGCTTGAATGAATTTTCGAGCCCCTTATAGTCCGCCGCGACATCAGCGCAAGCCGCGCTTTCGAGCGAAATTCCGCACATTTCCGTCATGACCATCCGGACCCGCAAACTCTTTGGAGCCATCGCCCTGATCGGGCTGGCGGCAGTATGGGCGCTGGTGGGAATGGCGGTGGCGCAGATGCCGTTTCTGGCGCAATCAGGCCTGCTGCAGGCCATCTTCTATGTGGTCGCCGGAATGGGCTGGGTGCTGCCGGCGATGCCGATCGTAAGCTGGATGTCGCGCCCCGACGTTTAGGTTGCGCATGATCTCCGCGCAAACGCTTCGCGTTTGTCGCAAGGGAAAACCGGTTCCCACTTTTCCGGATCATGCGCTAGATCTCCGGCTTGGGTGTCGGCCGCACGGGCGCGAAGGTCGCGCCCGAAAGCACCACGCGCATCGCGCGCAGCGATGTGATCCGCCCGTCCCACGCAATGCGAGGCAGCGCGTGCAGATTGGTGCGGCCCGCGGTATCCACGATGCCCGCAATGGTCGAGACCGCGCTGGAAAATCCGGCATCCCTCGCCATCATCACATGGGCGCGGCGGAACGAGTTCGCGATCGCCGAACGGAAAGGCAAAATGCCTGACCTCGCGATGGAACGCGGCCTCCGCTACCGCCTTGCCCATGGTCATCTCCCGCAGCGCATCACCGTCCTTCAAATTCGACAGCACAGGATAATTCACGGTGGCGCAGCCGATCGTCACCAGCGGATCGGCGGCGATCTTGGCAAGGTCGCTCCAGTCCATCATGGCCACGCGCGTGAGCGCGGCGAGATCGACGGAATAGCGCTTGCAGAGATCGCCGATCGCGGCCGTCAATTCCGGCGGCGGCAACTGACGCAGCCAGCTCGAAAGAAATTCATGAGTCTCGTTCTTCTCGGCGAGCGTCCGCATCGAAAAATGCCGCTCGTTCCGATCGATCACGAGACTGATGCGGTCTTCCATCGCGATGATTTTTTCCAGTGCCAGCCACCATGCCGCACCGACGCCATCGGGAAAGGCGGTCGGCAGATAGACCGTGAACGGCACGCGGTGATGCACCAGGATGGGATAGGCTGCCCTTGCCACGTCCTTGTAGGCGCCGTCGAAGCTCAGACAGACGAAGCGCCGCCGCTGCGGCAGGATCACCGCGCGCCGACAGGCTTCGTCCATCGTGACGAACTCGTATTTCCAGCGTTTGAGCGCGCGGACGGTCCGGTCGAGAAATTTCGGCGTGATTTCGTTCGCTTTCAGCGGCTGGAACTGCCCTCCACGGCGCGGCAGCACCCGCTCGAAGCGCAGGATCACGCCGGCCCCGCCGATCTCGCGGCTTTGCCAGGCGCGCCCGCTGAAATAGGCGAGCTCCAGCTTCAGGCTGGTCAAAAATGCACTCTCGGACGGCAAGCTCTCGCCCCTCTGCGGCCGACTGTCATTACCCTTTGTTGACACTTCTTTGCAAAGGTCGGCTGACGCCGAAAAGTGTAAATTTTTTCCTATTCCAGCAGGTTTCGCGATGACCATCGCCGCGGCGATCGACAGCCGAAGGGCAGAAGCGCCGGCGCGGTCGAGAACCAGCCGCATCGCGCGCGTCGACGTCATCGGCGATCTCGCCGCGGCCGAGACCGTCTGGCGCGAGCTCGAGACGCGTCAATTGGCCACGTCCTATCAGCGCTTCGATCTGCTCTCGAACTGGCAGCGTGAAGTCGGCGCCCGCGAAGGCGCCCTGCCCTTCATCGTCATCGCCGCCGATGCGGATAGCCGGCCGTTGATGTTGCTGCCGCTCGCACTCCGGCGCGAACGTGGCGTTCGCATCGCCTCCTTCATGGGCGGCAAGCATGCCACCTTCAACATGGCAGTGTGCGACTGGGATTTCGCCCGGGACGCCACCGCCGCCGACCTCGCGGCAGTGGTCTCGGCCCTGCGTGCGAAGGATGCGGCCGATGTTCTGGCGCTGACGCAACAGCCGCGGCGCTGGCAGGATTGCCTCAATCCTCTCGCCGTGCTGCCGAAACAGCACTCGGTCAATGATTGCCCGGTCCTGACCATGGCGCCCGGCGATCCCCCGGCCAACTGGATCAGCAATTCGTTCCGTCGCCGGTTGAAGAGCAAGGAACGCAAGCTGCAATCGCCGGGCTATCGCTATCATGTCGCCGACAGCGATGCCGATATCGAGCGGCTCTTGAACTGGTTCTTCCACGTCAAGCCGATGCGGATGGCCGAGCAGAAATTGCCCGACGTGTTCGCCGAACCCGGCGTCGAGGATTTCATTCGCAAGGCGTGTCGTGCGAAGCTCGCGGGCGGCGGGCACGCAATCGACATCCATGCGCTCGAATGCGACGACGAAGTGATCGCGATATTTGCGGGCGTCGCCGACGGTCATCGCTTCTCGATGATGTTCAACACCTACACCATGTCGGACCGTTCGCGTTACAGCCCAGGCCTGATCCTGATGCAGCATATCATCGATCACTATGCCGAGCGGCGCTATCGCGCGCTTGATCTGGGGGTCGGCTCTGACGAATACAAGCGTCTGTTCTGCAAGGGTGACGAGCCGATCTTCGACAGCTTCATTCCGCTCACCGCGCGCGGCAGGATCGCGGCGGCTGCGATATCAACTATCAGCCGCGCCAAGCGGCTGGTGAAGCACAACCAGATGCTGCTTCACATCGCGCAGCGGCTGCGTCGCGCGTTGCACTGAACTCAGGCCGCCACACGCGGGCCGGCCTCGGCCGCGCTTGGGACCGCCGGCTCGTCCAGCATGGTGACATCGGAAAAGCCCACGGACTTCAGCTGCTCGCTCATCAGCGCGCGTGCATCCTGCGGCATCGCGGCGTCCGGCACCACCACGGCGCGCGCCCGCGCGGTCAACAGCTCCGCCGGCAGGTCGGAGGCCGTCCCCGCATCGAGCAGCACGTGGTCATAGACGCGCAGCAGCGCATCGATGGCGAGCGCCATCCGCGGCGACTGTAACTGCGTCCGGTCGAAGCCCGGACGACCCGCATTGACGAGATGAACGCGCGATAGCCGGTCCCTGGTGATCACCTGCGAGAACGAAGCCTCGCCCTTCATCAGTTCCGCCAGCCCCGGCGCGGAAGGATCGACCGAGATCGCCGCGATCGTCGGCGAGGTCGCGGCGAGATCGACCACCACGACGCGGGCATCCCGCGCGAGCTGCCGCGCCAGCGTGAGCGCGGTCAGGGCAATGCTGTCGCCGGCCGCCGTGCCGAGAATTGTCACCTTGTGACCGGCCTCGCCGGCATGGCGGAGTTTTTCCGCCAGCTGATCGATTTCGCTGAGCCGCGCGGAGACTTCCGGCCGCGCCTCGCTGGGCGGGGGAACCGCATCGGTGCCGACTGCCGCGGCGGCCGGCGCGCGCACCACGGCCACAGCCGACGAAGCGATCGCCGCCACCGCCCGCGGCGCCGTCATAGCCAGGAGCTCGCCGGTCACGATCAGGCCGGAGGAAAGCAACAGCGTTGCCAACGTCGCGATCAGCACGATCGGCAGCTTCTTCGGATAGGCCGGCGTGTTGGAGACAATGGCGCGGGAAATGATGCGGCCGTCGGCCGGCGCTGCATCGATATTCTCCCGGGTATTGGCCTCGCGGTATTTTGCGAGATAGGACTCGAGGAGGTCGCGCTGCGCCTTGGCCTCGCGCTCCAGCGCGCGGAGCTGGACGTCCTGGCCGTTGGTGGAGGTCGCCTGCTTCTTGAGCTGATCGAGACCCGCTGTCAGTTCATCGACCCGGCGGCCGGCGATACGCAAATCGTTATCGAGCGAGCGCGAGATCTTGCTGGCCTCATCGCGAATCTGGTGGTCGAGATCGCCAAGCTGAGCCTTCAATTCCTTGATGCGAGGATGATTGTCGAGCAAGGTCGACGATTGCTCGGCAAGCTGCGCCCGCAGCGTCACCCGCTGCTCGAACAGGCGGCGCATCAATTCGGAATTGAGAATTTCCGCTGCCTCGATCGGCCTGCCACCCTGGAGCATGTCGTGAATCAGCCGCGCCTTGGCTTCAACGTCGGACTTCAGCGCACGCGCATTGTTCAGCTGCGTATTCAGCTCGCCCATCTGCTGATTGGAGAGCGTGGTGTTGTTGGTGCCGACGAACAGGTTCGACTTCGAGCGGAAATCCTCGACGCGCGCTTCGTCTTCCGCCACCTTCTTGCGCAGATTGTCGATCTCGCCCGACAGCCACTGGCTCGCCGATTTGGCCTGCTGCTGTCGTGCATTCTGCTGCAGCACCAGATAGCCTTCGGCGATCGAGTTGGCGACCTTTGCGGCAAGGTCCGGATCACGCGACTGGAACTCGATAACGATGACGCGCGATTTGTCGACGGCATAGGCGGTGAGCCGCTCGTAATAGGCATCGAGCACCCGCTCCTCCGGCGTCATCGAGAACGGGTCGCGGCCGATCCCAAACAGTGCCAGCAGCGATTTTATCGGCGACATGCCGCCGAGCACGGGATCGAATTCCGGCCGATCGGCGAGCTTGTTCTTCTTGATGACCTCGCGCGCCAGATCGCGCGACAGCACGAGCTGGACCTGGCTGGTCACCGCCTCGGCGTCGAGCGCGGCGCGCTCCTCGTTGCGATCGCTGTTCGGACGCAGGAACACGTTCTCGCGCCCGTCGATCAGGATGCGCGCTTCCGACTTGTAGCGCGGGGTAATCATGTTGACGATCGCGACAGAGAGCACCAACGCCAGCACCGTCGGGACGATGATCCAGCTACGCCTGCGCGACAGCGTGTCACCCAGCGACCGCAGGTCGATATCGCCCGATTGGGAAACCGCAACTGCCCTGACGGGAGCCGGCGCAGGCTTTGCGACAAGCGTTTCGACCTGCGCCTTCTCCCCAGCCTTACGCCACAACGCAAAACGCATCGCAAACTCCCGCAGACGCCACAACTCCACCTGACCTGCTCCGATTACACTCCATTAAGGTTGCCGCTGGGTTAATCTGGCGGATTTGAGGCCGACAATGCTACTCGCAAAATACCGACGGTCATGTTTTGTTAACCATGAAAGTCCTTAATCGGAATCAAGATTTTCCCTGAAGGTTGTCCCATGCTCGGCGCACTCGCCGCCGTCTGTTGCCGTATTGCTGCCCCCGTTCTATCGGGCTGTATGCGAATGGCTGCCCTGGTCGGCGAAGGCAGGTTCTGAGCATGCCCGCGTCTGACAAGCCGCTGCGGATCCTGCACGCGACGCGTGCGCCGGTGGGCGGCATCTTCCGCCACATCATCGATCTCGCCAACGGCCAGGCCGACCGCGGCCACGAGGTCGGCATCATCGCCGACAGCCTCACGGGCGGCGAGCGCGCCGAAAAGGCGCTGGCCGAGATCGTCCCTCGCCTCAAGCTCGGCATGCACCGCATCGCCATCCACCGTGAACCATGGCCGACGGATCTCCTGGTCTGGCTGCGCTTCCGCAGCCTGATACGTGAGCTGAAGCCGGATGTGATGCATGGACATGGCGCCAAGGCCGGCGCCTTCGTCCGCCTGCGCTCGCGGACCGCCGACACCATTCGCATCTACACGCCCCATGGCGGCTCGCTGCACTACCCGCCCAACACCTTCAAGGGCGCGCTTTACAGCCGGCTCGAGCACGCGCTGATGAACAGCACCGACCTGTTCCTGTTCGAAAGCGCGTTTGCGCGCGACACCTATCAGCGCGTGATCGGCACGCCAGAGGGACTGGTGCGCTGCGTATTCAATGGTGTCAACGCCAACGAATTCGATCCCGTGCCGAAAGCCGAGGACGCCACCGACATCGTCTATGTCGGCGAGTTCCGGCGCATCAAGGGCGCCGACCTGCTGGTCGATGCGGTGGCGCGGCTGCATGCCGACGGCAAACCGGTCACGTTGACGCTCGCCGGCGACGGTGAGGAGATGTCGGCGCTGAAGGCGCAGGTCGAAAGGCTCAGCCTCTCGCATTCGGTGCGCTTCATCGGCCATGTCAAGGCGCGCTACGGCTTCTCCAAGGGCCGGCTTCTGGTCGTGCCCTCGCGCGGCAACTCCATGCCCTATGTCGTGATCGAGGCCGGCGCTGCAGGAATTCCGATGGTGGCCGCCAATGTCGGCGGCATTCCCGAAATTTTCGGAACCTGCAACGACGCGCTGTTCGCGCCCGGCATCGTCGGCGCCATGGCGGACGCGATCAAGATCGCGATGGAGGATCCGGACGCTGCGCTTTCGCGCGCCAAGGCGCTGCGCGAGCGCATCTTCCTGCACTTCTCGCAGAAGGCCATGGTCGAAGGCGTGTTGGCGGGCTATCGCGACGCTTTTGCTAGTCATTAACCATCGTTTACCAAGCTAACCGTTTCTTCCGAATTGTCCTCTAAGCCGTGACCAGGGGGATTCCGCCTCGGCGCACGCGCACCTATGTGCCTGTGCAAGAACGGATGTGGACAACAGTGGAACCGATCAACGCACGCTTGATGCTGGATACCTCGACTTCCGCCGCGGCGAAGACGGCCGAGGGCCAGCCGCCGGTCGAACGGCGGCGGCGGCTGTCGCAGGCTGCATTGGCCGTCACCAATCAGAAGGTGCGACCGGCCTATTCGCCGATCGTGATCGCTGGCGCGGTGCGCGTGATCGATTTCCTGCTGCTCGGCGTCGTCGGCGTTGGGATCTATCTCGACTACGTGATGCCGCTGTCGGGCTTCCACTGGCAATATGTCGCGGCGATCCTCGGCATGAATGCCGCCGCGGTGATCTGCTTCCAGGCCGCCGACATCTATCA
The DNA here is from genome assembly GCA_963739755.1 of uncultured Alphaproteobacteria bacterium. Lineage (GTDB taxonomy): Bacteria > Pseudomonadota > Alphaproteobacteria > Rhizobiales > Xanthobacteraceae > Bradyrhizobium. The sequence continues at coordinate 19,618 of CAVUCB010000038.1, forward strand.
GGTCCAGGTATTCCGCGGCCAGCTCCGGCAGATGACCCGGATGATCTCGTCCTGGGCCTTCGTTTTTCTGCTGTTCATCGGCGCTTCGTTCTTCGCCAAGCTCGGCGGCGAGATCTCGCGGCTGTGGCTTTCCGCGTTCTTCTTCATCGGCCTTGCTGTGCTGATCACCGAGCGGTTGATCCTTCGCCAGCTGGTGCGCCGCTGGGCGCACCAGGGACGGCTCGACCGCCGCACCGTGATCGTCGGCTCCGATACGAACGGCGAGCAGCTGATCGAAGCGCTCGCCAAACAGGATGACACCGACATCGACATGCTCGGCGTGTTCGACGACCGCAACGACAGCCGCGCGCTCGACACCTGCTCCGGCAAGCCGAAGCTCGGCAAGGTCGACGACATCGTCGAATTCGCCCGCCGCACCCGCGTCGACCTCGTGCTGTTCGCGCTGCCGATTTCGGCGGAGACGCGCATCCTCGATATGCTGAAGAAGCTGTGGGTGCTGCCGGTCGATATCCGGCTGTCGGCGCACACCAACAAGCTGCGCTTCCGCCCCCGCTCCTATTCCTATCTCGGCAAGGTGCCGACGCTCGACGTGTTCGAAGCACCGATCACCGACTGGGACCTGGTGATGAAATGGCTGTTCGACCACGTCGTCGGCTCGCTGGTCCTGCTCGGGGCGCTGCCGGTGATGGCGCTGGTCGCGCTCGCGATCAGGCTCGACAGCCCCGGCCCGGTGCTGTTCCGCCAGAAGCGCTTCGGCTTCAACAATGAGCGCATCGACGTCTACAAATTCCGCTCGCTCTACCACCATCAGGCCGATCCGACCGCATCCAAGGTCGTGACCAAGGACGATCCGCGCGTCACCCGCGTCGGCCGCTTCATCCGCAAGACCAGCCTCGACGAGCTGCCGCAGCTCTTCAACGTCGTGTTCAAGAGCAACCTTTCGCTGGTCGGCCCGCGCCCGCATGCGGTGCAAGGCAAGCTGCAGGCCCAGCTGTTCGACGAAGCCGTCGACGGCTATTTCGCCCGCCACCGCGTCAAGCCCGGCATCACCGGCTGGGCCCAGATCAACGGCTGGCGCGGCGAGATCGACAATGAAGAGAAGATCCAGAAGCGCGTCGAGTTCGATCTCTACTACATCGAGAACTGGTCGGCGCTGTTCGATACCTACATCCTCCTGAAGACGCCGCTGGCGCTTCTGACCAAGAACGAGAACGCGTACTGAGCGTTCGCTGTCGTTACGAGTTGCGTTGCGTGAGTTGACGAGTAGCCGATGGCCTATGCGGCAACAGCCGAAGGATCGTTCTCGCCGGTAACGGCGCCCGGCGTGCTGGCGCTGCAGCGGGCGCTGGTGTGGCTGGTCGGCGCGTCCGGCGCGATCGTCTTCATCGAGCCGAGCCCTTATGAGCTGGTCACGCTGCTCGCGGCGATCCTGTTCTTTGCCACCGGCATGCGGCTGCGGCTGGTCTTCATGCCGCTGCTGCTTTTGATCGCGGCCCTCAATGTCGGCTACAGCATCGGCGCCATCCCGTTGCTCGACGAATCCGACGTGTTCAGCTGGATCGCGACCTCCTGGTACATGGCGGTGACCGTGATCTTCTTCGCGATGGTGATCTCGGAAGATACCACCGCACGACTCGACATGCTGCGCCGCGGGCTCTTGGTCGGCGCCATGATCGCCTCGCTCGCCGGCATCGCCGGCTATTTCAATCTCGTTCCCGGCGGCCACGATCTGCTGACGCTCTATGAGCGCGCCCGCGGCACCTTCAAGGACCCGAACGTGCTCGGCGCGTTCCTGATCCTGCCGGCGCTGTTCGCGCTGCAGAGCCGTCGTCACCGCGCGTTTCTTCAAGGCGTTCCGCAATGCCATTGCCTTCGGCATCATGTCGCTCGCGATCCTGCTCGCCTTCTCCCGCGCCGCCTGGGGCGGATTGATCCTGACATCGGCCTTCATGCTGGCGCTGATGGTGTTGACCAGCCAGACGCGCGGCGAGCGCTCGCGCATCGTGATCATGACCGTGATCGCCGTGCTCGGCGCGGTGCTGCTGCTCGCGGTGCTGTTGTCGTTCAACTCCATCGCCGAAATGTTCCAGCAGCGCGCCAGCTTCGACCAGAGCTACGACGAAGGCCGCTTCGGCCGGTTCGGCCGCCACATCCTCGGCGCCGACATGGCGCTCGATCTGCCGTTCGGCATCGGGCCGCTGCAGTTCCATCATTACTTTCCGGAAGATACCCACAACTCCTATCTCAACGCCTTCATGTCGGGCGGCTGGCTTTCCGGCATCTGCTATCCCGCGCTTGTCTTCACCACGGTCATCCTCGGCTTCAGACAGGTCTTCGTCCGCGTGCCCTGGCAGCGCGCCTATCTCGCGATCTTCGCCGCCTTCCTCGGCACCGTCGGCGAAAGCTTTATCATCGACACCGACCACTGGCGGCACTTCTGGATGATGCTGGGCGCCTTGTGGGGCATGTTCGCCGCCGCGCAGCCCTACAGGGCCGCGGCCGCGGTCGAACAACCGCTTACGGCGCCCGCGCAGGCTTCTTGATCGTCTTGATCATCCTGGGCTTTGCCTTCGGCGTCGCTTCCATCATCGTCTTCAGCTGGTCGGTCGCCCCCAGCATCGACTGATAGCTTTCGGCTGCGTAGCGCAACAACACCTTCAACTCAGCGTCGGTATAGCCTTCGCAGAGCTTGTCCATGGCGTGCTTCAAGAGCTCGAAGAAGCGGCCGATCTCCATCATCCGTTCTTCGGACCGGAACGATGAACACCTTGCGGCGATCCGTCTCGTCGCGCTCGCGGCGCACGAAGCCGGCCTTCTCCAGCCGGTCGACCACGCCCGTGATCGCGCCCGTGGTGAGGCCCGTCAGTTCCGCAAGCCTGCCCGCGGTCATGCGCCCCTCGAGGTTGACGAAATCGATGCAATCCATGTCGGCGCTCGAGATCCCGGCGCGATCGGCGACGGTTTTCGCGAACATCGCCCCCTGCGAGGAAGCCTTCCGCATCGCATTCTCGAGTTCCTGCAGCAATGCCGCGCGCGTTTTTGTCCTTGACAAGGTCCACCTTATATCTTAGTTCGATATATATCTTAGATGATAAGATATTTAGCATCTGTGAAATTCTTATCCCCCTGCGACATCAGGAGCAAGCCATGACGAAACGTTCCCGCAAGGCCCTCATCATCGGCGCCGGCATTGCCGGCCCCGTGACAGCCATCCTGCTCAAGCAGGCCGGCTTCGAGGCCGCGATCTACGAGGCCTGGCCCTATTCGACCGGCATCGGCGGCGGATTGCAGATCGCGCCGAACGGCATGCATGTGCTGGCCGAGATTGGCCTCGCCGCCGAATTGAAGCGCTGTGGCTCGATCTGCGAATCGATCGATTTCTTTTCCCAATCCGGCGCTCTGCTCGGCTCGGTCAACCGCAACATGGAACAGCGCTTCGGCCAGCCCTCGGTGAGCATGCGCCGGGCCATGCTGAACGAGGCGATCGTGGACAAGGCCTGGTCTTCCTGCGTCGAGGTGCATTTCGAGAAACGGCTTGCGCGCATCGAGGACCGTCCCGACCAGCCCATCGTTGCGCACTTCACCGACGGCTCCAGCGCGGAGGGCGACTTCCTGATCGGTGCCGACGGCGTGCATTCGGCCGTGCGCGGCCATGTCCTGCCTGACGGTCCAATCCCCATTGACACCGGCCTGGTCGGCTTCGGCGGCTTCGTGCCGAGGTCGCTGCTCGAAGCGGCAGGCAGCGGACCAAGCCTTGCCATGACCTTCGGCCAGCGCGGCTTCTTCGGCTACGGCTATTGCAGCCCGGAGCCCGGCAACGGCGCGATGTGCTGGAGCACGCAGCCGGCCCATGGCATCGACACCGCAACCTTCCGCGCCATGGATCAGGCCACGCTCCGGCAGCATGTGCAACGCTTCCATGCCGGCTGGCACGATCCGATTCCGCAGCTCATCGACGTGCTCGAGGAGATCATCGTCACCGCCACGCTCGACGTCGCGACCCTGCCGACCTGGTCGCGCGGGCGGACGCTTCTGATCGGAGACGCCGCGCACGCCACCAGCCCGCATGCCGGCCAGGGCGCCTCGATTGCGCTCGAAGACGCCTACCGGCTGGTGCGCGCGCTCGAGGGCGAAGCCGAGCTCGGCACAGCCTTCCAGAATTTCGAGCGCGAGCGCCGGCCGCGCGCGGAGCGTCTCGTGGCGCTCGCCCGCCGCAACGGCAACCAGAAGCGCGAGTTCAGCCGCGCCGGCGCCTGGATCCGCGACCACATGATCAAGGTCATGCTGCCGCTCAACGCGCGCAGCCAGGACTGGATCTACGGCTACGACGTACGCGATCTCAGGACTCCACCGCAAATGTCAGGCCGGCGTGATCGACTAGCCGCTTGATGAGCTTATGTTGCATCGCTGCGCCCGGCGTCCAGATTCCCGCCGGCACGTCGGGCGTATCGCGCAATAGGCAGATCGCGCATTCGGAGATCATCTTGGACGTCGAGCCGTAACCGGGATCGCGATCCCCCTTCACCGAGGCGCGAGCCTGGCGGCCGTCGGGAGCAATCGCGACATAGAGGAGATCGTAGAGCCCGTTCTCGCGCTCCTCCTTCGACGGCCCCTCGCCCGGCTTGGGGGCGGCCGAGGCCGCCATCCTGTTGTTGGCCGCCACGATACGCTTGGCCATCGCCTCACCTTCCTCGCCGGGCCCAGCGATCTGCATCTCGTCGTAGACGAAGTCGCGTCCGTACGGGAAGCCCATCAGCATGTTGGAGCGATGCACATTGCGCGTGTTGATGTTGGCCATGAAAAACGGCGTCAACCACGTCTTCAGATCCTCGTCGAAGACCGGCTTGTTGCCCGGCGGCTGCTTCGGCCCTGCGAACCCCGGCGTCAGCGCGAAGGGATCACGCACCAGCGCCAGCAAGCTCGGATCCTTTGCGGCGGCCTCGAAGATGGCCCTGCCGCTCGCGGCCGTGCCGCCGGAAAACGTTCCCCGCATCTCCCGCACCCGGCCCTTGACGCGGGCCGTCGGCGCGCCGAACACGCGCTTTGCTTCCTCCTGCACGAAGAAAGCACCGAGCTCGAACGGCACCGAGTCATAGCCGCAGGAAAACATGATCCGCGCACCCGTACGCTGCGCGGTGTCTCGATGCGCGTCGATCATCCGTCGCATCCAGGGCACCTCCCCGCACAGGTCGAAATAATCGGTGCCCGAAGCCGCGCACGCCGCCACCAGTTCGTTGCCGTAAAGCAGATAGGGTCCGACCGTCGTCACCACCGACCGGGTCTGGTCGATCATGGCTTTGACCGAGACGGGATCGTTGGCATCGGCGACGATCAAGGGAATATCCGCGGGCGCGCCGATCTCGTCGCGAACCGATTTGAGCTTGTCGAGGCTGCGGCCCGCCATGGCCCATTTCAGCTCTTTGTCGTTCTTGTAGTGCGCGGCGAGATATTCGGCGACGAGCTGGCCGGTGAACCCGGTGGCGCCATAGACAACGATGTCGAACTTTTTCGCAGACTTCATGCTTAATTCCTGAGATCATCCGCCGTCATTGCGAGCGAAGCGAAGCAATCCACAATGCCTCCGCGGAAACATTCTGGATTGCTTCGTCGCTTCGCTCCTCGCAATGACGGCTGAATATGCGGTTACTTTCGAGCCTATTTCTTCCCGTAACTCACGCCCATGCCGGCGCGCACGTCGGCTTGAATGCCGTAGGGCGCGATCGGATAGCGCAGGCCGTTCTTGGCGAGCTGCTTCATCCCCACGATGGCCTTCGCAAGGTGCTCGGGCTTGAGCGCCATTAGCATCTCCTCATCGGGGACGCCACCATAGCGGCGCTCGGCAAAACACGGCAGCGACAGGCTCGGCTCGCCGGTCTTCAGCGCCCGCCCCCACGAATCCGCGTAAGCGGTCTCGCCGACCACGCCCCATTCGAATTTCTTGTAACCGGTATATTGCAGGCCGTTGATCAGGATGATCATCTGGCCCGGCGTTGCGTAGACGAG
>CAVUCB010000039.1:0-31773 GCA_963739755.1 uncultured Alphaproteobacteria bacterium
CACTGGACGCCGGAGCGTATCCGCAGCATGTACGGCTCGAGCGAAATCGACCTGAAATTCCCGACCCTGATCCCGGTCAACATCACCTACCAGACCGCCTTCGTGGACGATGCCGGCAAGTTGCAGATCCGCAAGGATATCTACGGCCGGGACGCCAACATGATCTCGATGCTGAAGGGCGCCCGCAGCAAGGAGATGGAGAACGTGGTCGCGCACTCGCAGCCGGGCTACGGCAAGCCGGCCGGCACCACGCTGCCCCCTGGCGTGAGCTTCGCCAGCAACAATGGCTTCTCCTCGGGCCCGTCGTTCTTCGAGCGGCTGTTCGGGGGACCGCCCACCCCGCCAGCACCGATCGGCCGCCGCGGGCAGCCCTCGCAGTCCGGGCAACGCCGGATATTCACCCGGTAAGCCAGCCCGCCAGCCCTACCAATTTCCGTTGGAAATCAACGACCTCGCCGCAAGGCGGGGTCGTTCAGCGTTAACCATTCTCCACCTGGATTTGAGCGGCGGGCACTTTTTCGCCACACTCCGCCGGTTAGGTTAACCCTGACTTGGGGCGGGATGGTAAATCTTCGTTAACCATCTCGTATTAAGAAAGCGTTCATTCTCTTTTTGCCGCACGGGGCTGGCGAGAAGAGTGCAATGACCGCTCGTCGACTGGGTGGGCTCATCGTGCTGATTGACCTCGCACGTCAATTAAAATCACTGTCTGTGCCCAATGCGGGCTTCAGGGCGGGGACCTGCATCGGCCTTGCGTCGCTTGCCCTGCTCGTGGGCGCCGGCTCAGTGCATGATGCGACCGCGGAAAACGAGACGCGCACGCTCTCCTTCCATCACACCCACTCCGACGAAGACCTGACCATCACCTTCAAGCGCGACGGCCGCTATGACGAAGCCGCGCTGAAGCAGCTCAATCATTTCCTGCGCGACTGGCGCACCCAGGACGAGACGGTGATGGACCGTCACCTCTTCGACATCCTCTGGGAAGTCTATCGCGACGTCGACGGCAAGCAGCCGATCCAGATCGTCTCCTCCTACCGTTCTCCCGCCACCAACGCCATGCTCCGCCACCGCTCCGCGCATTCGGGCGTGGCGCGCTTCCCAGCACATGCTGGGCCACGCCATGGACTTCTACATCCCCGGCGTGCCGCTGGAGCAGATCCGCTTCGCCGGGCTGCGGCTGCAGCGCGGCGGCGTCGGCTTCTATCCGACCTCGGGATCGCCCTTCGTGCATCTCGACACCGGCAGCATCCGCCACTGGCCGCGCATGACGCACGATCAGCTGGCCAAGGTGTTCCCGGACGGCCGCACCGTGCATGTCCCGACCGACGGCGTGCCGCTGAAGGGCTATGAGCCGCCAAGGCCGACATCGAGAAGCGCGGCAATGGCGATGATGCCGCGACCATCAACAAGCCGTCGTTCCTCGCCGCGCTGTTCAAGGGTGGCAAGTCGAACGACGAGGATGACGAGGCGGCTGCTCCGGCCGAAGAGAAGCCCGCTGTCGCGGCGAAGCCCGCCGAGACCGTGCCGACCCCGCGCACCAAGCCGCAAGTTACCGCTGCCCTGCAGCTCGCCTCCGCCGACGCCCAGCTCGTGCAGCCGCCGAAGGCAAAGCCGGCCTCCACTCCGGCCGAGAAGGCTGAAGCCAAGCCCGAGACCGCCGCGCCCGAGACCCCGGCCGATATCATCAATGCCCGCGGATTCTCGGGCGACAACACCCCGCCGAAGCAGGATGCGGCGGCCCAGGTGATCGCGGCTGTCGCCGCCCGCAAGGCGCTGGAAGCCGCCGATCCGCAGTCGACCGCGAGCACGTCAGCGCCCTATCAGGCGATGGCCTACGCGCCGCCAGCCGCCCCCCCGGCCGACCGTTCCAACATCGTCGCGGCCTCGGCGCCGATCCGCGGAGCCCCCGTCCCGCACTCGCGCGCAATCCGAACGCCGCGACCGAGATCAACACCATTGCGACCAAGGGCACCGCGGGCCAGGGCGATCTGATCAGCAACTCGACGCGGCTTTCGGCTGCCAAGGGCAACGACATCTGGCTGCGCATGCTGATGCTGGCGCCGAACATGAACACCTCGATGTCGGTGACCATGATGGGCGATACCGATCTGACCCAGATGCGCGCGTTCTTCGTGAAGCCGCAGGCTGCGATCGCGATGCACTTCTCCGACGATCCGACGCTGGGGCTTGCCACCGACCATTTCTCGGGCTCGGCGATCACCAAGCTCGAGACCATGTCGTTCACGCTGCGCACGGCGCTGCTGAAGTAAGCGCAACGCGTCGGTCAGCGACTTTTCGGAAAATGTTTGATTTGCTACCCCTCATGGGTGAGGAGCGCGCCCAAGCGCGCGTCTCGAACCATGAGGCCCGTGAACTCATCCCTCGAGACGGCGCTTGCGCGCCTCCTCGGGATGAGGACGTCAAATCATCCCCAGCGCCTGCATATAGGTTTCCAGGATGGTTTCCTCTTCCTGGCGCTCGTTGGGATCCTGCTTGCGCAGCCGGATGATGGTGCGCAGCGCCTTCACGTCGAAACCGTTGCCCTTGCTCTCGGCATAGACGTCGCGGATATCGTCGGAGATCGTCTTCTTCTCTTCTTCCAGCCGCTCGATGCGCTCGATGATCGACTTGAGCTGATCCTTGGCGAAGCGTGTCGCGGGTTGTTCTTCCTGGACGGCGGCGGGGGTGGCCATCTTTTACTCCTGAAATCAAACTGACAATGAGCTTGCGACGCGGCCTGCTTCCATCAGGCATGCGTCTTTTCGCGGATGACCCTCGATTTTGCGGGCGCTTCCGTCAAGCCAACATCCCCTTCATCCACAGCGGCACCCACACCTTCCCGCGTCCCGCGGAGAAAGCTGTGGATCGTGCGGACTGCACTTACAGTTTGATCAGGATCGCGGCGAAGCGCCGAATCAGTGGCCGGGATGCGCCTTCTTCATCGCCGCCATCTGCTCCGGCGTGGCGCTGCCCTGATATTTCGTCTTCCAGGTCTCGTAGGGCATGCCGTAGACCTCCTCGCGGCTTTCATCCTTGCTCAGCGCAACGCCCTTCTCGTCGGCCGCGTCCTTTAGCCAGTTGGAGAGGCAGTTGCGGCAGAAGCCCGCCAGATTCATCAGGTCGAGGTTCTGGACGTCGGTCCGCTCGCGCAAATGCGCGACCAGGCGTCGGAAAGCGGCAGCTTCGAGTTCCGTTCTGGTTTTGTCGTCAATGGCCATGATCGTTATCCCGCCGTTTGCGCCGATTAGGCATGGTCCGTATTAGGTGGACCTTGTCATATATTTTGCCATATCGCAGCATAAACAGACTGCTTAAGGAGGCGATTTAACGGCTCCTGGCATCCGGTTCCGCCCAGCCATTGACAGTCGCCCTGGCCCCACGCGAAATCGACAACAAACCGGTATAGCTTCGCGCGAATGATCCCTCAAAAGTTCCGCTCGCCGCCATCCGCTCGCTGCCGGTATCCTTCCCGCGCTGGCGTTTGTGTCCTTTGCCTCTGGAACAATCCGGCGGCCGCGGACTTCCGTCTCTGCAACAACACCTCCAGCCGGGTCGGGATCGCGCTCGGCTACAAAGATGCGGAGGGATGGACCACCGAAGGCTGGTGGAACGTCTCTTCGCGAAGCTGTGAGACCTTGCTGAAGGGAGCTCTCGTTGCGCGTTTTTATTACATCTATGCGCTCGACTATGACCGCGGCGGCGAATGGTCGGGGCAGGCCTTCATGTGCTCGCGTGACAAGGAGTTCACGATCAAGGGCACCGAGAACTGCCTGGCGCGGGGCTTCGACCGCACGGGCTTCTTCGAGGTCGATACCGGTGAACAGCGGGCATGGACCGTGCAACTGACCGACGCCAACGAACAGCCGGCGGCGCAGCAGCGCGTGCCGGGCCTGCCGGGAACGGTGGGACCTGGCGGCAACGTTCCGGGCCTGCCCAATACGCCACCTGCTGCGCCTCCGGGCGCGTCTGGTCTGCCGCCAGCCGCAACGCCCGGAAACAAGCCATGAGACGGTTGCGACGTATCAAGATCCTCGCCACCCTCGGCCCGGCGTCATCCGATCTCGCGATGATCCGCCGGCTGTTCGAGGCCGGCGCCGACATCTTCCGCATCAACATGAGCCATACACCGCATGACAAGATGCGCGAACTGGTGGCGACCATCCGCAACGTCGAATCGAGCTACGGACGGCCGATCGGCATCCTGGTCGATCTGCAGGGCCCGAAGCTGCGGCTCGGATCGTTTGCCGACGGCGCGGTGCAACTCCACAATGGCCAAAGCTTCACGCTCGATTCCGACAAGACGCCCGGCGACGCCACGCGCGTGAACCTGCCGCATCCGGAAATCCTCGCAGCCCTTCGCCCCGGTCATGCGCTGTTGCTCGACGACGGCAAGGTGCGGCTGATCGCGGAAGAGACCTCGCCCGAGCGCGCCGTCACCCGCGTCGTGATCGGCGGCAAGATGAGTGACCGCAAGGGCGTCAGCCTGCCCGACACCGACCTGCCGGTGTCGGCGATGACGCCGAAGGACCGCGCCGATCTCGAGGCTGCGCTCACCACCGGCATCGACTGGATCGCGCTCTCCTTCGTGCAGCGCGCCGAGGACGTCGTCGAGGCCAAGAAGATGATCCGCGGCCGCGCCGCCGTAATGGCGAAGATCGAGAAGCCGCAGGCGATCGACCGTCTGCCCGAGATCATCGAGGCATCTGATGCACTGATGGTCGCGCGCGGCGATCTCGGCGTCGAGCTGCCGCTGGAGCGCGTGCCGAGCCTGCAGAAACAGATGACGCGGATGGCGCGCCGCGCCGGCAAGCCGGTGGTGATTGCAACGCAGATGCTGGAATCGATGATCCAGGCGCCGGTGCCGACCCGCGCCGAGGTCTCCGATGTTGCGACCGCCGTCTATGAAGGCGCCGATGCCATCATGCTGTCGGCGGAATCGGCCGCCGGCAAATTCCCGGTGGAAGCGGTCGCGACCATGAACCGCATCGGCGAGGAAGTGGAGCGAGATCCCATCTACCGTCAGGTGGTGACGTCGCAGCGGCCGGAGCCGGAAGCGACCGCGGGCGACGCCATCGCCGACGCTGCCCGCCAGGTCGCGGAGACGCTCGATCTGCCCGCAATCATCTGCTGGACGTCGTCGGGCTCGACCGCGATCCGCGTGGCGCGCGAGCGACCCAAGCCGCCGATCGTCGCGATCACGCCGAACCTCGCGGCGGGACGCAAACTGTCGGTGGTCTGGGGCGTGCATTGCGTCGTTGCCGAGGACGCGCAAAATCTCGACGACATGGTCAGCCGCGCCGGCCGTATCGCGTTCAGGGATGGCTTTGTACGCGCCGGGCAGCGTGTGCTGATTGTCGCCGGCGTGCCGCTCGGCATTCCCGGCACCACCAACATGGTGCGTATCGCTTCCGTCGGCCCCGACGGCGACGCGGATATGTGAGCCGCGTTACGCGCCGACCAGCGTCTTCGCCGGCAGCACCGCCTGCACCACAAGCCCGCGGGCGCGCGCATCCATCACGCCGACCGCGCGCAAGGCAAGCAGCGTTACGCTCTGCACCGCGTCGCGCATTCTTGCGTGATCATCGAGATTGTCGGGCGCAAGCGGACCGACCAAAGCCTCGTGCAGCGCGCCGAGCAGCGCGGTCGCGGCGAGCTGTGTGTCCTGCGCCGGCAAATGACCAGCCTTCACCGCGGCGTCGATACGGCCTGCGATCTCGCCAGCGATCTCGCGCCGGCTCGCAAGCCGTGAGGCGGTGACATCGACATCGACGGGTTCGGCCAGAATGCCCCAGGCGAGCTTGCGTTGCGACAGCACATGGACGGCAACCGTCGAGACGGCTGCAGCCAATGCCGACGACGGCCCTGGCGCCGCATCGGCGGCGCGGCGGATCGCGGCGAGCTCGTCGCGCGAGACATCGGCGATCAGTTCGGAGATCAGATCCGCCTTGGACGGGAAATAGCGGTAGACCGTGCCGGCCGCGACATTGGCGCGCACCGCGACAGGCGCGATCTGTACCGCCGACATGCCGGCCTCGGCCGCGGCATCCCTTGCTGCGGCCAGAATGGCGCTGCGGCGCGCCGCGAGGCGCTTCACGACTTGATGGGTCCGCCGATAAACCATGGCGCGTTTCTCGTCCCACTGCGCGGACCGGCTTCGGGGCACGATCGAACGCGTCTTCACTGTTTTGAGCGATTTGCCCACAAATCGCTGTGAAGAACTGAACAACTATTCAGAGCGGAAGACAAGAAGCAAATGTGACGTTGTCCATGTTTCTATGCGCCCCGGCAGAGCCGCGGACCCTCAGCCGGGTGGGTGGGCCGCGGCACCGAAGCGTAACCGCATTCTTTGGTTGCTGTTATCAACTTAATCAACCATTTAACAGCATATTCACGGCTTTGCCCCATAACGGCAGCAGGAACAATGCGCCAAAGGCGATCTCTGCTGCGGGGGGCGTGCCGTGAGCTGGCTTGGGCAAGATGCTGGACATCGCGGCGAGGCCGTCCCGCGCCTGCACGACATTGATTTGCGAGATGATCGGCAAGCCCTGGCGAGCGAAGCCACCGTCAAGGCGATCATGGATCGCAATGACGGAAAGGGACCGGGTTTCGACACGCTTCGCCTCTGGCTCGCCCTTTGCGTGCTGCTGGTTCACAGCGTCGCCGTCGCGCAATACGACCAGGGCCTGCCGCAAAAGCTGTGGAGCGGGCCAACGCGGCCGTTCCTGCTCGCAATCCTGCCAATGTTTTTCGCGCTGAGCGGCTTTCTCGTCGCTGGGAGCGCCATGCGGGTGAGATCGGCGAAGACGTTCCTAGCGTTGCGTCTTCTTCGGCTCCTGCCCGCGCTGGCGGTGGAAGTGACCCTGTCGGCACTTGTTCTGGGGCCGATCCTGACCGTCGTGCCGCTTCAGCAATATTTCAGTGACCGGCTGTTCTATTCATACTTCGGCAACATCGTTGGCCACGTCCAATTCTACCTGCCCGGCGTGTTCACCGCCGCACCCATGGCGGGCGTGGTCAACCTGAACTTGTGGACCTTGACCCCTGAATACTACTGCTACGCTTTCATTCTTCTCCTCATGGTTTCGGGCGCGCTGTTTGATCGTCTGAAGATCACGATTATCGCAGGCGTCATGTTCGCGATCCTGGGCGCCGGCAACAGTCTCCTCGGTCTTGGAGAGAGCGACACGATGTACGGCGCACCCGTCCTGCTGATGAGCTTTGTCGCGGGCGCCTGCGCCTATTGCTGGCGCGAGCATGTCGCGGTTCGCGACGATCTTCTCGCGCTGGCGATCATCGCCCTTTACATCGCCTGGAGCTTTCGCGGCACGATGGCGCTGGGCCTGCTTCCGCTGATCTATTGCACGGTTTATCTCGGCATGCGGCCGCTCCCGCGTCTCAAATGGCTTCCGGAAGGCGACTACTCATATGGCATCTATCTCTATGGATTTCCCATTCAGCAGGCGCTCGTCGAGGTTTTTCCGACACTGAAGGTCTGGTGGGCGCTGTTTCCGACGGCTGCGCTGGTTGCGACCGCGCTGGCCGTGATCTCGTGGCACTTCATCGAACGACCCGCGCTTTCCCTCAAGCGGATCGTGACGCCGCTGCGCGTATGGCGCGCGGCTTCCTGACCATCGAGCGGGCGCCTATCATCGTTCAGGCATCGGCGAGCGACACGGCGCCGCCGGCCACCAGCCGATAGTCGCGAACGCCGTAGCGCGCGGAGAGCGCCGGGCTTGACGATGAATCCGCTTAGGGCCTTCTTGAAATCGCGCACGCCAGTGAAGGCAGGCGGGCCTCAGCCGCCCCCGCTCGTCGGGCTGAGCTTGCGGCACCAATTGCGCGTTGGCACTTCGACAAGCAGGTGCAAGACCGCGGCGAGGCCGATCGAAAGCAAGATGCTGGCGACGATGACGCCGGCCGGAGAGATCATCCGCCACAGCTCGGTGAAGTTCGCGGTCCACCGGATCAGCAAATAATGTGAGATGTAGAGCGAATAGGAGATGCTTCCGAACCATTGCAGGATGGGCGGAAAGGAAGCGCCGTGGAGTTCGGCTGAGACGACGGTACAGATGAGGAGTGCCGCACCAAGTCCATAGGTCGGCACACGCGCGAATTGAGGATCGCTCGATCCGTGAACGAAAATCCAGTACCAGCCCGCAGCGAATAAGGCTACTGAGATGGCGGCAATGTACGGCAAAAAAGGCAGCGTTCCCTTGATCCGGACAAGGTAAGCGATAAAGACACCGGCGCCGAACTCCAAAATCATGGGATGCGAATAGATACCGAGAGGCAGGTGAAAAATCATCGCGACCACCGCAATGCCAAGCGCCGCGAACAAGGATTCGAAAAGGCGGCGGGGGGCAATGGCAAGTATCACCGCGACAACAGCGTAGAAGTGCATTTCAAAAGCAATCGACCAGGCCGGTGGGATGTGCCAGTTCGGATAGCCCCAAGCGAAGATATGGCCAAGGTCCAGCGCAGTGGGATCTCCCGGGGACGGTGCGATCCAGTACGAACTGATCAATGCCGCAAGCAATACGAGCCAATACACCGGATAGATTCAAATCGCCCTCCTGAAAACGAAATTCAGCGCGTCCGTTTGCGACGCTGCAGTAGTCGCAATGATAAATCCGGAAATGACGAAGAAGATGTCCACGCCGCTCGCCAAGATGGTGAGCGCTCCTTCGGCGACACTTTGCGCCCCCAAATCGGAGCGGGCGGTTACCGCGTGTCCGCAGACGACCGCCAGCGCGGCGAGGCCGCGCATGGCTTGCACACCATAGAATATCCGCATAATGCCCCGGCACGCTCACTTTCTGTGCGCACAATCTATGAGAGTGAAATATTAACGATAAGTTGTGAGGTTGATGCGCGTTCGCGACCTTCTCAATCAGCCCGCATCAGTTGCGAATTCCCGCTCGCAGCGATACCGCGCCACCAGTCACCAGCCGATAGTCGCGAAAACCGAACGGCAGGCGATGAGAATGGCGCAGGCAGCGATCGCACCACCTCCGATCAGATCGATCAGATGGTGACCACCGTGCGGAATGGTCGAGACCAGCACGGTTGAGTTGGTCGGGGGCGGGCCATCTGCATCCCGCATTAACTATCGTTCTTACCTCGATCTTAAGCACCGTTGGGAAGTGTGCAGGGATAAACCCCGGTGCAGTATGGCCGTTTCAGAATTCGCGTTGCCTGGCAACTGTTCAATCCCAATTGGATCTCAATCGCCGCTATGGGCGGCATCCTGCTGCTGGCGGTTGGCTTGTCGGACTTCTCGCTCGAACCGATGGCCTTCGGAACGACGGTCGCAATCGCCGCCGGGCTGGCGCTCGACAGGCCGATCGATGCGTGGCGGCAGAACCGATTGATAAGGAGCGAGCGCACGGTGGCTATAGGCCGGCTGATCCCATCAGTTTGAACCGGAGCAGCACCAGCTCGAGACAGGCGCCCCCAATTGCGAAGCAATGCAGGATTTCTGATTGCCGGGATGTTGATTGGTGCCGCCGCCATCACGCTCGGCAATCACCGCGCGAGCCGGATCGACTTGACCGCCCTGCCCATGCCCGATCGCGTTGAACGGTCGTGCGGCCCTTCTTCGGGTCGAACAGCCGTCATCGTCGTTCATGGTCAAAGCAATGCCGCCAATTACGGGTCGGGCCGATACAAGGCGCAGCACACTGTCGACAATTTCGACCCTGCCACCGGCAAATGCTTTGCCGCGGTCGACCCGTTACTGGGCGCCGATGGTGTGGGCGGAAATTTTGCAACCCGGCTTGGCGACATGCTGATCGAAGATGGACGCTACAGCCGGGTCATTCTTGTGCCCATTGCCGTCGCGGGTGCTTCGCTTTCGACGCTGAATAACGAACATGCAGGCAGGATAGGGAACGTCATTCAGAAGCTGAAGGCTGCGGCGCTCACTCCAACTCACTTTCTGTTTCAGCAGGGCGAAAAAGACGCAGTGTTGACGACGACGCAGGAACAATACGTGTCGCTGCTGCATCAGCTCGTGGCGCGCTTTCGCGCGGCCGGCTTCGATGCTCCCTTTTATCTATCGCGCAGCACCAAATGCGATATCGCCGATCCCAAAAACGTCGCTGCCGTGCGTGCCGCTCAGGAAGCCGCCGTCGATGCCTCCTTGAATATCCGGCAAGGGCCTGACACCGACATGATCGGAAATGACGGCCGCAATCCGGACGACGGCTGCCACATGAACCAGGCAGGGACGCTGGCCAACGCAGCGTTGTGGGCGGCGTTCATCAAATAGCTCCTGGCGTTTCGCGTTCCGGTATGCGAACCGGCTAGGGGAGCACGATCGAACGGGTCTCACAATTTCGAGCGATCTGGCTGCAAATGCCTTGAAAGACTGAACAACTATTCAGACCGGAACACGACAGCCGGCAATCTCTGCCCCACGCGTTAACCATCGTCCTTACCTCGATCTTAAATCCTGTCGGGGAGGGTGCGCGGGTAACCCCCGGGTTCAGTATGGTCAATTCAGACGTCCGCGTTGCCTGGCAACTTTTCAACCTGAACTGGATTCCGATCGCCGCCATGGGCAGCGTATTGCTGCTTGCGGTTGCTGTGTCGAACTTCGCGCTCGAACCGGTGGCATTCGGGACCACCGCCGCGATCGCCGTCGCCTTTGGATTGATTGCGTACGTCTACACGTTCGCGCGAGGCCATGCCGCCGACCCCAAGGTGACCTTTTCATTGGGAACGATATCGCAGGTCATTCTGGTCACCGCGATCGTCGGCCCCCTGAGCTATGTCGCCGGCGCCACTCAACTGCCTTTGCAGGATCAGACCTTCCTGTTCATCGACCGCGCAATAGGCATGGATCCGGAGCCAATCGCGAGATTCGTCGACGCGCATCCCATGATCGCGCACTGCCTCCACACCGGTTACGGCTTCATCAAGTGGCCACTCCTGGGCATCCCGATCATCCTCACCATGACGCTGCGCCTTGTGAGGCTTCAGCTATTTGTTGCTGCACTGTGCTTCGCGCTCGCGGTGACGATTGCTGTTTCCGCGCTCGTTCCGGCGATCGGAACCTTTTATGGCCTGCATCTTTCGGCTGAAAGCTTCGGCACGCTGGATACGGTCTATGCGGCGCAATTGCGTGATATCGTGGCACTGCGCAACGGCTCGCTGCGCCAGCTTGAACTATTTCAGCTTGCGGGCATCGTCTCCTTCCCGAGCTTTCATACCGCCTCCGCTGTCCTCTATATGTGGGCTTTGTGGCCGGTGCGAGGCTTTGCTTCGCTATCAATCGCGATGAACGTCCTGATGATCGCCGCCACGCCTGTCATTGGCGCCCACTACATGATCGACGTCATCGGCGGGATCCTGCTTGCAGCCGTCTCCATCATGCTGGTCAACCGTTACCTGGCTTTCATGCTTGCGGCCGGCGAACCGGCGCAGGCGTCGGCTTTGAAGGCTTGGCCGGCCTAGTTGAAATTGGACGCGCGCTGATCCCGTGGGCGTGTCGTGCCCGTCCCGGCGACAATGTTTGTTTACCATACCGCCTTCGCCTTTCTGAACCTGGTCGTGCCGGCCTGACGGGTGGATTTACCCGAACTTATGACCGGTATGATCCAATGTGCCGGTTCGCCGCAGATATCACCGAGCCCAACCATGCAGGCCCGAAAATTGACCTCGATTTCGCTTCCCAGCCGCGTAGACAGCAAGAGCTCCACGTGTTGGCTTTTGCCCCTCTGTGTCGGCGCTGGAGCCTATCTGCTTTGCTTGTTCATGGGCGATATCCTGCTTCAGGACTCCGACAGCTTCTGGCAGATCAAGGTCGGGCAATGGATCATCGACCATCTCGCGGTGCCCTACACCGATATCTATTCGCTGCTGCATGCGGGCAAGTCCTGGATGTCGAACGCCTGGCTGTCGCAAATGCTCTATGCCGCCGTCTACGATCAGTGGGGCTGGGCCGGCCCTGTGGTCCTCGCTTCGCTCGCCGTCGGCATCGCGATCGCCGTTCTCGTCTTCATGCTTGATGAGCATTTCGAGCCCGCGCATTCGGTGCTGATCGCAATGCTTGCCTTCGTGCTGTCGTTCAATCATCTGCTGGCAAGACCTCATGTGCTCGCGCTGCCGGTGATGGTGGCCTGGGTTGGCGCGATGATGTCGGCTGCGGACCGCCGCACTTACCCGTCGATCTTCCTGCTGCCGCTGATGACCATTTGGGCCAGCCTGCATGGCAGCTTTGTTCTCGGGCTTGTGATGATCGGCCCGATCGCGCTGGTAGCCGTCCGGGACACCGCACCCGAGCAGCGCATTGCACTCTTCGTGCGCTGGTTCCTGTTCGGCTGCGCCGCGCTCGTCGCCAGCTGCTGCACGCCCTATGGCTGGCACACGCTTCTGGCTGCGAGCAGGATTCTTGAATTGGGACAGCTTCTTTCCGTTATCTCGGAATGGATGCCCCAGAATTTCAGTTCGTTGAGTCCGTTCGAGTTGAGTCTTCTGGGCCTGTTGGCCCTCGGCTTCTATCGCGGCATCGTGCTGTCAATTCCGCGCATCCTGCTGCTGGTGCTCCTGGTCTACATGGCGCTGACGCATGTCCGCAGCATCGAGGCCTTCGCCTTCCTGACCCCGCTTGTGCTGGCCAAGCCGTTCGCGACCGGGCAGGCGTCGCACGATCGCGTCAAGACCTGGGCCGGGGAATTCTGGTCGTTGCCTCATGTATCGGGATTGACGATGGTTATCATCCTGGGATGCGTGTCGGCATCGACCCTGTCCTACGCAAACCATCATGAATTCGTCTTCACCAAGCGACAAACGCCGGCTGCGGCACTTGATGCGCTCGAACGGCACGGAGCCAGGCGGATATTCAACGCCTATGCCTTCGGCGGTTACATGATCTCCCGGGACATGCCACCCTTCATCGATGGTCGCGCCGAACTTTATGGCGAAAAATTCGTGATGACCTATTTCAACGCCGTCGAGGGCCGAAAGGTGGACGATCTGTTCAAAATGCTCGACGAGTATCATATCGAGGCCACGCTGCTGGTCGCGGACTCTCCGGCGGCGCTTATCCTCGATCATGCGCAAGGCTGGCAGATACTCTACGCGGACGACGGTGCCGTGGCGCATATCAGGACCACGCCGGCTGCCGGAACGCCAACGAAGCTGCTGGCGCCGGCCGGACGTCCGTAGCCCGCTTCCTGACAGGAATGACAGACCTGTTCGCGTCAAGGAGAGATTGACGCTGCGGTGAGCCGATCTACAGTCCTCCCAACCGCAATGACGGACCGGGAGGAATTGATGGGCAATAGGCTGACGCGGCGATCCTTGTTGGCAGGCGCAGCCGCCATCGGACCTGCGATCATCGTGCGGCATGCGCGCGCCGCCGAATACAAATTCGCGCAATACCACAACCAGGCCGCCTCCGGCACGCTGCACAAGAACCTCACCGCGATGTGGCAGACGATTGCGGCCGAGACCAACGGCCGGGTCGAAGCCACGGTCCATGCCGAGAACAACAAGCTGCCGGGCGGCGATCCCGACGCGCTGAAAATGCTGATCGCGGGCGAGATCCAGTTCTTCACCCTGATGGGCGGCATCATCGGAACAGTGGTGCCGGTTGCCGAAGCGCAGCAATTGCCGTTCGCATTCAGGTCGTCGGCCGAGGCGCACAAGGCGATCGACGGCGCACTTGGGCAGTATATCGGCGAGGAGATGGCGGCCAAGGGCATGCACCTGTTTCCGGTCGCGGGCTTCGAGAACGGCATGCGCCAGGTCGCCTCGATCCCGCGGCCAGTAACCGCACCTTCGGATTTCGACGGCATGAAAATCCGCGTGCCGCCGGGACAGATGATGCTCGATACGTTTGGCGCGTTTGGTGCGAAGCCGGTGACGACGTCGGCGAACAAGATCTACGACGCGCTGAAGACGGGCCAGGTCGACGCGCAGGAAAATCCGCTGGCGATCCTCGAAGGTTTCAAGCTCTATGAGCTCGTGAAGTATGTCAGCCTGACCAACCACATGTGGTCGGGCTTCAACGAGATGGCGCATCTTGCGACCTGGAAAGCGTTGCCTGACGACATCAGGGGCGCGATCGAACGCAACGTCACTGGATATGTGCGCGCGCAACGGCGGGACCAGTCTGCGCTGAACACGGCCTTGCGGGATGATTTCGTCAAGCGCGGGCTTGTCTTCAACGAGGTCGACCAGGCCGCCTTCCGCGCCCGGCTTCCAGGCGTTTACGCGACCTGGAAGGACAAGCTCGGCTCGAAATGCTGGGCGCTGGTGGAAGCGGAAGTCGGAAAGCTGGGGTGACAACCATCGCCTGTGGTTATGGATTCCGGGCTCGCCGCTTCGCGGCACCCCGGAATGACGAACTGACATCAATTCCCCGTCTGCAATTCGCCGAAGCGATCCCAGGTCTTGCCGTTGAAGCGCATGAATTGCATCTGGTCGACCGGCACGTGGTCGGTCGGTGACGTATTGACCTTGATGCCGGGCAGCAGCATCGGCAGCTCGAGATCATGAATCGAATACGCCTGCTTCAGGATGCTCTCGGTGGAGAGATCGTCGCCGCAGGCCTTCAGCACCGCCTCCAGCACCATCGCGCTGTTATAGGCGTTGACGTAGTTGGTATCGTGCAGGTCGCCTTCCGGCACATATTTGGTCATGAAGTCGCGCCAGCCCTTCATGCCACGATCGTTGGCCCATGAAGGATCGTCGGGGTCTTTCACATAGGCGGTGGAGATGATCCCAGTGCCGGCCTCGACGCCGGCCGGGATCATCACGGTCGAAATCCACACCGCCGTGTTCGACAGGAACGTCATCGGCCGCCAGCCGATTTCGTAGGCCTTGCGGATCGCCTGTGCGGCGAATTTCGGCGTCGCCGCGATCACGAACACGTCGGCGCCGGACGCCTTCAGCTTGACGATCTGGGAGTCGATGGTCGGATCGGTGACTTCATAGGTCGCGCCGGTGACGATGGATTCGTATTTTTCGCCGAGCACGTCCTTCAGGCCGAGCAGGTAATCGCGGCCGTAATCGTCGTTTTGCGA
Source organism: uncultured Alphaproteobacteria bacterium (assembly GCA_963739755.1). Taxonomy (GTDB): domain Bacteria; phylum Pseudomonadota; class Alphaproteobacteria; order Rhizobiales; family Xanthobacteraceae; genus Bradyrhizobium. The sequence continues at coordinate 15,036 of CAVUCB010000039.1, forward strand.
GATCACGGCAAACTTCGCGCTCGGATTCTTCTGCAACGCATAGCGCGCATAAAGCCGCGCCTCATAGCGGAATGGCGCCTGCACGCCGATGGTCGCCTGCGGATATTGCGCGATGTCGCCGAATTTCGAGGCGCCGGAGGCGAGGAACAGCTGCGGGATATTCTTGCCCTGCAGATACTTGGCGATCGCGGTGTTGTGCGCAGTGCCGATCGAGGAGAAGATCAGCGCGACTTCATCGCTTTCGACCAGCCGCCGCGTCTGCTCCACCGTCTTCGGCGGCGCATAGCCGTCATCGAGCGAGATCAGGTCGACCTTGCGCCCGTTGATGCCGCCGCGCTCGTTGACCATCCTGAAGTAGCCGACCTCGCCTTTGCCGAGCGCGCCGAAAGCCGACACCGGCCCGCTATAGGGCATGGTCTGGCCGATCTTGATCTCGGTGGCCGTGACGCCGCGCATCTCGGCGGCGCCGGCGGCCAGCGGACAGGCCGCCAACGCCATCACCCCCAGCGCGCCAAATCCCGCGACAAACCGCATCTCACCCCTCCCCGAATTTATTTCTTGAACCCTTGGTGACAGCCGCACGAAACGGCGGTGTCCCGGGATCCTTTGTCACCAAAACATGCCACGCTCGCCGATTAGATGCCATCCATAATTGCCGCAAGCGGCGCGGTGGATTGCTTCCGCCTTCGCTCTTTGAGCTACGGCGGACAAGTCGGAGCTCACCCTTCTCGCATTGACGAACGACCGCATTCCCGCGGCATGATCTGCCCGAGCTTTGCCAGAACATCGTCCCTCGAGAAGGCAGAGGGCGCAGGGAATGCCGGATGCACACCGCACCCGCAGCCTCGTGTGCAAAGGTAGAAAGCACACGAGTAGTCACCACAGGTACGTCGAACATTCCGACATTCCCTGCGCGATGGTTGTACGGCTTATACGTGATCTCCCCGGTGTACCGGGCTTTTTAGCCACCGTCGTTTCGCGGATCATCACCGCGAAACTTGATCCCAGCGTCGGGCAGCGTCGGGGGATCAGGACCACACGATTTCGCCGTCCGCTGTTGCCTCACTCGTCTGGTGAAGCCAAAGCGTCCATCGCATCCCGCGCTCCACGTTTGGTGACGATTGGCCGTAACGCCCCTCTTGCCGAGGCGGGGATGGGCAGAAACAACCACACATTTCTGAAAAACGGAAGCACGATATTTTCTCGCGAGGGCTTGATCGTCCCGATCGATTTGAATGCGCTCACGAAATCAGTTTTTTCGGCACAACGATTTTTCGTGGTTTCAGGCCACCCGGGAAAGGCGACGCACGTGAAAATGCGAACTGATTTTGCCCGTGTCGGGCAAATCACCCTCTGTCGGATGAACGCCGTCGCACGGACATTCATTTTCGTCCTGCCGAAAGTGCATAGCCCGCACAGTGATCCCGCTCTAGTTTTTCGACGCGGGGTAGTGCGCTGCGAATCCCCGACCATTACAGGGAGAGCATCGTGATCAAAAATGCGAGTTTCCTGTCGTCATCAGCCGTTCTTCTGTGTTTATCGCTGGCGCCGAACGCGGTGGCCCAACAAATCACGGGCACGCCGGGTTCGCCCAGCGCGACGACGACAATCGAGGGCAACCAACTCCCACCAGAGCCCCCCAAATTTGGCGGTGTGATCAACGAGAATGCCAAGGATTCCAAGCCATATTGGCCACCATCGGTCGTACCACCCAAAGGCGCGCCAAACGTGCTGCTGATCATGACCGACGATCAAGGCTATGGCGTGTCTGGTACCTTCGGCGGTGTCATTCCGACCCCGAGCATGGATCGCATTGCCGATGCGGGATTGCGCTATACGCAGTTTCACTCGACGGCGCTCTGCTCGCCGACGCGGGCAGCGCTGATCACCGGCCGCAACCACCATTCAGTCGGATTTGGCGTTATCGGTGAAATGTCCACCGGCTATCCGGGCTATGATTCCGTCATTGGCCCGGAAAGCGCGACGATCGGAACAATTCTCCGCGATAACGGATATGCCACGTCGTGGTTTGGCAAGAACCACAACACTCCCACCTATTTGTATAGCGCGGCCGGACCGTTCGACCAATGGCCTGTGGGCATGGGCTTCGAGTACTTCTACGGGTTCATGGGCGGCGAGACAGACCAGTGGACGCCCTACGTGTTTCGCAACACCACCCAGGTATTTCCATGGGTCGGCAAGCCCGGCTACAACCTCATCACCGACATGGCGGACGACGCCATCAACTACATGAGCAGCTTGAACGCAGCCGCGCCGGACAAGCCGTTCTTTGTCTATTACGTACCGGGCGGCACGCATTCGCCGCATCAACCGAAGAAGGAATGGATCGACAAGTTCAAAGGCAAGTTCGACATGGGTTGGGAGAAGTTGCGCGAGCAAATCTTCGCCAACCAGAAGCGGCTCGGGGTCATCCCGGCAAACACCCAGCTTACCCCTTGGCCGGACACCCTGCCGAAATGGGACTCGCTTTCCTTTGTGCAAAAGAAATTATACGCGCGAGAGGCGGAGGTGTTTGCCGCTTACGCAGCCTATACCGACTACGAGATAGGCCGCGTCATCCGGGCGGTCCAGGACATGGGCAAGCTCGACAACACCCTGATTATCTATATCAGCGGCGACAACGGCACCAGCGCCGAAGGCACCCTTGAGGGCACCCCGAACCAGATGACGGCCTACAACGGCATTCTGAAACTGCCTGAAGCCGAGATGATGCTGCATTACGAGGATTGGGGCTCCGACAAAACCTACCCGCACATGTCAGTGGCATGGTCGTGGGCATTTGATACGCCGTTCAAATGGACCAAGCAGGTGGCATCGCACTTCGGCGGCACAAGGCAAGGGATGGCGATTTCGTGGCCCGGCCACATCAAGGACGTTGGAGGCATTCGCACCCAATTCCATCACATCATCGATGTTGTGCCGACGATCCTTGAAGCCGCAGGGATTCAGGCGCCGGCCACGGTCAACGGCATTGCGCAAAAGCCCATTGAGGGCGTGAGCATGGCCTACACCTTCGACAAGGCGAATGCCGACGCACCCTCGAAGCGCGACACTCAGTATTTCGAAATGTTCGCCAATCGCGGAATTTATCACGATGGCTGGTACGCTTGCACGACGCCGCCCGTGCCGCCATGGCTTCTGGGAACGGAAAAGCTTCCCGAGATCAACGACTACAAGTGGGAACTCTACAACATCGCCGACGACTATTCGCAGAACAATGATCTCGCGGCCAAGGATCCCGAAAAATTGCGGGAACTACAGGCTTTGTTCCTGACGGAGGCGGCGAAGTACCAAGTTTTGCCGCTGGACAACTCGGTGTTGCCCCGCCTCATCACGCAGCGGCCAAGTGCGACCGCCGGCCGAACCGTTTTCACATATTCTGGTGAGAACGCCGGCATTCCCGACGGTAGCGCTCCGAGCATCCTCAACAAGGATTTCACGATCACTGCCGAAGTTACCGTTCCACAAGGTGGCGCCGAAGGAATGATCGTAACTCTTGGCGGTCGCTTTGGCGGATACGCCCTATACCTGCTCAAAGACAAGCCAGTCTTCGTCTACAACCTGCTCGATCTGGAACGGTACCGCTGGGAAGGCGGCGTAGGCGGCCGCGATCTATTCAGCGATGCGCTCAAGCCCGGCAAGCACACGATTGTATTCGACTTCAAATATAACGGACCCGGCCCCGGCAAAGGTGGCACCGGTGTACTGACGGCTGATGGCAAGCTGGTAGCCGCAAAGACGATCCCGCACACGATTCCGTTTCTGATGGCTATCGACGAAACCTTTGACATAGGAAGCGATACCCGCACAGCGGTCGACGACAGTTACAAACTACCGTTCCGCTTCACCGGCAAGATCGACAAACTGACCTACAAGCTTGGCGCGACGCAAATGACGGAGGACGATCAAAAGGTCATTCGACACGCGCTCGAAAGAGCGCGGGATTAAGCAAGGCGAATGACTGCAAGTTACTCTACTTTAGTCTGCGAAGCGAAAGAGAAAGACCTTCGCCCTTGCCTTGGATAGAATGAAACTGAGCAGCGAGCACCTGCACGGAATGTCACCGCGTAGCTCTACATGGAGTGCTCGCAGTGGATTCTTCATTCGGCGTGTTGGATGCGTTTGCGCTAGTCCGCCCCGCGGGTCGAAGTCTCGCAATATTTCTTCACGAGCCCCAGCACCACATTCTTCGTCAGCGGCGCGAGATCGTCCCTTTCGTCACGGGAGGCGTCCAGCCAGATATAGTCAGCTATCTCGCCGGAAACCGTCGGCTGGCACGTACGCTGAATGAAGTAGATGTCGGCCTGAAGGGTTGTGTTCCGCTCGTTTGCGGCCACCTCGGAGAAGCTGCCAACGTAGTCCATCTGGTTGTCGGGAAACTCCAGCCCGAGCTCTTCCATCAATTCCCGTTTCAGACAGGCGAGCGAGGAACTCGCCGCCCTCGATCTTGCCTCCCGGCTGCATGTAGAAGTCCGTGTTGGCCTTTCGGACCAGCAGGGTTCGATTGCTGTCATCGACGATGACGGCGCAGGAGATTTTCAGAGGGGGCATGCTGACACTCTCGGCAACTCGGGAAGGCTAATCCAAGCATAGCATCCGGTGCATAGGCGGGCCACGGGCTCACGGATTGGCGGGACGGCGCCAAAGCGTCTATGCTGTCGCTGCAGTCCACGACAGGCGGGTGGCAAAAATGACTGATCTCAGCTTTGAGGCGGCGCTGAACGATCGCACTGGCGACATGCTGGAGGCCTGCGTCAAATGCGGCAAATGCGTCGAGGTCTGCCCCAGCGTTGCGCCTGGAAAAGTCGCCAACGCATCGCCCATCGATGTCATCACGGGCGTGATCGATCTCGTCAGGAGCGGCGACGGCCCTGAGGCCTCGCGGCGCTGGGCCGCCTCCTGCATGCTGAGCGGCGATTGCATCAAGGCGTGCGACTATGGCGTAAATCCGCGCTTCCTGCTCGCGATGGCGCGGAGCGCGATGCGGCGGAAGGAATCGGATCTTGCCACGCGGCGCCGCAATGGCGTGACCAGATATCGCGAGACCAGCCGCGACGTTGCCACGCTGTCGCAGCTGCAGCTCGATCACGCCGCACTCGAGCGGCTCGGCCAGGGCGCTGCCGCGGTGGCCGCCTCCGGCGAGGTGCCGGATTTCGTGTTCTATACCGGCTGCAATGTGCTGAGGACGCCGCACATCGCGCTGCTTGCACTCGACATCATGGATGTGCTCGGCATCTCCTATTCTGTCATGGGCGGTCCCAGCCATTGCTGCGGCGTGATGCAATTGCGTGCGGGGGACACGGAAATGTCCGGCCGCATGGGCACGAGCTCGGTCGACAAGATGTCGAACAGCAAGTCGGGCGTGCTGTCCTGGTGCCCGAGCTGCTATGTGCAGTTCAGCGAAACGACGCTGCCGACCATCGAGAAGCGGCGCGGCTCAAAGCCGTTCGAGATGACGCCGTTCCTGCGCTATCTCCGCGGCCGGCTCGACGATTTGCGCCCCTCTTTGCGCGAGCCGGTCAGGCTGCGCGTCGCGCTGCATCGCCACTCCGGCGTGGCCGGCATCGTCGAAGCCGTGCTCGACATGCTGCAGGCGGTCCCCGGCATCGAGATCGTCGATCTCGCGCAACCATCGGTGGGCTTGCAGAGCGCCAGCATGGCGGTGCTGCCGGACTACAAGCGCGAGCTGCAGCGTGCCGAGCTCGAGGCGGCGCATCGCGCCGGCATCGATGCGCTGGTCACGATCTACCATTCCGATCATCGCGAGCTCTGCGCGCACGAGCGCGACCAGCCGTTCCGCATCATCAATATCCTGGAAGTGCTCGGTGAAAGCATGGGCCTGCATCGCCATGACCGGCACAAGGAATTGAAGATCACGCAGGATGTCGATCTCATCGTCAAAGAGTGCTCCGACCTGATCGCCGCACACGCGCTCGATCCCTCGCTCGCGCGCGCGATCGTGGTGAAGGCGATGCTGGGCGACCAGCCGCTGCCGCTGCAAGGCAGGCTGCCGGACGCGCGGCCCGCCGGTGCATCTCCGGCTTAGGACGCATGAATTTTGGTTGAATCGGTTTCGTCGCAAGCGCCGGCGAACCGGCGCGTCGCTCTGGCGACCGGGGCCGCCTTCTGTCGATCGATCCACCATTGCGCCGACAAGCCGTTACCGGCTGCGCGGATCGTCGAGCGCAGGCGCAGTAGGGGCGGTCCCTCCGTCGCTCACGTGACTAGCTGGACTAGCGCCAACGGCATCCTTTGCGTCGCAAATCGCTTCTGGGACCTCATGCCTCTGAGGCGAGATCAGAAGTTGCTTCCGCATTTCGGTGAGGCGTGCACGGCAGTATTCGCGGTAGAGGAGGTCGAATATGGCGGGCATGATCCAACCTCGTTGTTCGAGTTGATCTGCACCATCAGCTCCACGCTATCATTTACCCTGGGGTCCAGGATGTGAACTGGATCACAGCCCAAGAGGGAGTTTACCGGGCGGAGACAAACCCCTCGCCCGGATCGCATGTTTCGATCCGACATAGCCGAAGCTCCGCTTCGGCGCTCTTCAAGAACGGCCGCCAAGTGCGGCCTACGCCTGTTACACAGGAAGGAAGAGGCAGACCGTCAATGCGGTTCGCACATGATCTTTTCGGAAAACCACCACACACTTTTCCGGATCATGCGTAAGCGCCGTCAATTCGGATTGGCGGGCTGCGCCTGCCTGGGGCCAGCCGGCGACGGCTCCACGGAAAGCGAAGGATCGGTCGGCAGGATCTTGGCGCCGGCCGTCTGCGCCACCTGCCCCGTCGTCGCGTGCTGGGCCTGATCCGCGGACTTGATCTCGGGCCGATGCCAGCGGTCGCGGATTTGCAGCGTCAGGACCACGATACAGACAAGCGCGATGGCTGCAGACATCGCCGCAAGCCGCGGCCGGTCGATATGAGGACGTTCATGCACGTTGCTGATCCCTGTTTGACGTAACTGATAACTCGGAAAGCTGCCGCAAGGTTCCGCCTCTCGGGCCACTTCGGAGGCCCGTCGCCCCTGATCAATGCCGCTTCACGACCGGAACCACGAACTTCAGCCCGGACCAGGTCTCGTCGATCGCGCAGACCTTGATGTCGACAAGGCCGAGCGGCAGCGCGATGTCGCGCACCACCACGTCGCTGAGATCGGTCGCCACGCCCGAAGACTTCTTTGGCCAGGACACCCAGATCATGCCATCTGGCTTGATGGCGTTGCGGTAGCGGGAGAGTTTTGCGGCAAGGCCGTTGGCTTGCCTCGCAAACAGATGCACCATGTCGAGCGGCGCCTTCGGCCGCGCGACGAGCTTCGCGCCGTCGGGCCATTCGCCTACGATGCCGCGATAATCCGCAGGGGCACCGTCCACAAAGATACGAAAGCCCGGCTTGACGCCGAGCTTCTGTATCACTGGTTTAGTGGAATAGCCGACCACGTTCAGAGGCGGTTCGCCGCAACGGCATTCGAAATGAGTGCACGAACGCCCATTCTATGAAAGGGAATGATGAAGAACAGATAAATCTTGCCGAACGCGTTATGCACGGTGCAGATCGTCGTGACGACGACGTTCGGCACATCGCCATCTCGCGCCTTCAGCACCGACAATCTGAAATCGAGGTGTTTGTTATTTCGACCGGCGACGATCTCGTTTTCGGCAATGAAGAAGATCGGCCAAGGCCCGATCTTATCGCCTACGCGATATTCGTCTCTGACGGCGGGCTTCATGATCTCGCCGACACTCGGGGGCTTCCAGACCGAACACTTTCGCCACCGCGTTGCGGACGATCAGCAGGAGCTTCATCCAAAGCGGCGCATGTCCGAACACGGCAAAGAAAATTTCGATGATGCCGAGGTCGGGATGCGCCAGCGCCGCTCGGTAGGAATCGTGGAAATACGCGCTTCTGACAACGTTCCGGCCGAGCGAGCTTCCGCTGGGAAATTCGCATTCGACGACGCGCATGACGGACTCCCGATTGAACAGGCCGCTAAAGCGCGTTGAGATCGGGTTGAATTGTCATCGCGCTTTAGCTTTTTGATTGAGCATGATCTCCGCGCAAACGCTACGCGTTTGTCGCGAGGGAAAAACCGCGACACACTTTTCCGGATCATGCTCTAACGAAAACGGGCGCCACAAGCGCCCGTTCCGAAATCAATCGTCGACAGCCGGCAGCTTTAAGCCTGCGGCTGCGGCTCCAGGCCGGCATCCGGATCGGACCGCGGGCGCGGCTTGCCGGCCGGCGGCACGGCGGACGCGCGCGGCGTGGTCGGCTCCAACACCAACTCGCGGTTCGGCTTCTTGCCGTTCATAAGATCCTTGATCTCGTCGCCGGACAACGTCTCGAACTCAAGCAGCCCCTGCGCGATCTTCTCCCAGTCGCCGCGATGCTCCAGCAGGATGCGGCGCGCCTCCTGCTCGCCGTCCTCGACGAGCCGGCGGATTTCGGCATCGATCAGGCGCGCGGTCTCTTCCGAGATGTTTGTAGAGCGCGCCACGGAATGACCGAGGAAGACTTCCTGCTCATTGCTCTGGTAGCGGACGCGGCCGAGCTTGTCGGACATGCCCCACTCCATCACCATGGCGCGCGCCAGGTTGGTTGCCTGCTGGATGTCGCCGGAGGCGCCGTTGGTCACCTTGTCGGGACCGGAATTGAGGATTTCGGCTTCGCGGCCGCCGAGCGCGATCGCAAGCCGCGACACGCACCATTGGCGCGTATAGCCGATGCGGTCGCCTTCGGGCAGCTGCATCACCATGCCGAGCGCGCGGCCGCGCGGAATGATGGTCGCCTTGTGCACGGGGTCGGAGCCGGGCACGTGCAGGGCCACCAGCGCATGGCCGGCCTCGTGATAGGCGGTGTTGCGCTTTTCCTCTTCGGTCATGACCAGCGACTTGCGCTCGGCACCCATCATGACCTTGTCCTTGGCCTCTTCGAACTCGGACTGGGTCACCATGCGCTTGTTGCGCCGCGCCGCGGTCAAGGCCGCCTCGTTGACGAGGTTCATCAGGTCGGCGCCGGAAAACCCGGGCGTGCCGCGTGCAATGGTCTTCAGGTTGACGTCGGGCGCCAGCGGCACCTTGCGGACGTGAACCTTCAGGATCTGCTCGCGGCCGACGATGTCGGGGTTCGAGACCACGACCTGGCGGTCGAAGCGGCCGGGACGCATCAGCGCGGGGTCGAGCACATCGGGCCGGTTGGTGGCCGCGATCAGGATCACGCCTTCGTTGGCCTCAAAGCCGTCCATCTCGACCAGCAGCTGGTTCAGCGTCTGCTCGCGCTCGTCATTGCCGCCGCCGAGACCGGCGCCGCGATGGCGGCCGACCGCGTCGATTTCATCGATGAAGATGATGCAGGGCGCGTTCTTCTTGGCCTGCTCGAACATGTCGCGCACGCGCGAGGCACCAACGCCGACGAACATCTCGACGAAGTCGGAACCGGAAATGGTGAAGAACGGCACATTGGCTTCGCCCGCGACCGCGCGCGCGATCAGCGTCTTGCCGGTGCCGGGAGGGCCGACCAGCAGCACGCCGCGCGGAATGCGTCCGCCGAGCCGCTGGAATTTGCCGGGGTCGCGCAGGAACTCGACGATCTCCTGCAGATCCTGCTTGGCCTCGTCGACGCCCGCGACGTCCTCGAAGGTGACGCGGCCATGCGCTTCGGTCAGCATCTTGGCGCGCGACTTGCCAAAGCCCATCGCCTTGCCGGCGCCGCCCTGCATCTGCCGCGACAGGAATATCCACACGCCGATCAGCGCGATGAACGGCAGCCAGGAGACCAGCAGCGAGACGAACCACGGCACGTTGTCGCCCGGCGGCTTCGCGGTGATCTGGACCTTGCCGTTGTACAGGCGCGAGACCAGCGTCGGGTCGTTCGGCGCATAGGTCTGGAAGCTCGTGCCGTTGTTGTAAGTGCCGTGAATCTCCGGCCCCTGGATCACGACGTCGCGGACATTGCCCTTGTCGACGTCGGTCAGAAGCTGCGAGAACGAGATGTCCTGGACGAGGTGCGTTGACCGGGATTCTGGAACAGCGTGAACAGCGCCAACAGCAACAGGACAATGATAACCCACAGGGCGAAATTGCGCAGATTGGCGTTCATCGATCTTCCTTCGTGGTCGCGCGGATCGCGGCCTTAGTATCCTTTTGGATGTCCTTCGGACCTTCCTTGGGTAGCCACGAGGAAATCCCCGGTCGACCATATTGCAATTTAGGTGTCGCTCGCCTTGATGCCAAGGGAACTACGCCGGACTATTTAGCGCATCCTGGCACGATTCCCGCGCAAAAAATGACACGGGAAGCGGCCTTTTCCGAGGTGGTTAAGACCCCCAGAGGGATTAAGTCGCAAACGACGGTGTTATTTGCCGATTGCGTGCTTATCTGCGCCGCCGCAAGGGCGCCGGCTCGATGCGAATCCTTCCCCGGCCGACATTCACCAGCGCGCCGGCCAAGGTCTTCTTTAGCCTGATTTGCGCCAGCCTGGGACCGCTTTTTCCGTGCTTTTCCGCAAAACTGCGGTCCAGCTGCGCCAGCAGGGCCTCCACCTTGCCCAGTTCGGCCGGCCCCTCATGCCCGAAGCGGTTGATGGCGCGCATCAGGAGGCGGAGCCGGATCTCCTCCGGCAGTGCCGCAAAGGCGCTGGCATCGAGCTCTTGAGCCTTCCCTTGGGCTGTCTGTCGCGGCGTCGCATTGCCCTTCAGCGCGAGATAGCGCTCGGCCCCATCGGTGAGCACCTCGACCGCCGCATTGGCCCGCGCCAGCCGCGCGGCGAGCCGCGCCAGGCTGTGGGCGTCGCCGCCCTCGGCCGCAAGCAGCGGCAGCAGCGTGCGCAACCGTGGCCGCGTGAACGCGGTGTCGCGATTGGTCGGGTCGTCGGCATAGGCGACCCCGGCCTTGTCCAGCGTCGCGATGAGACGGGATTTCGGGATCGCGAGCAGCGGACGGGCGAGAATAACGCCATCGCGATCGGTCTCGCGCGCCATCGCCGACAAACCCGCGATGCCGCTGCCGCGCAACAGCCGCATCAACAGCGTCTCGGCCTGGTCGTCGCGGGTATGCGCGGTGAGGATGTGCGTGGCGCCCATGCTGCGCGCGGCCGCTCCCAGCAGGCGGTAGCGCTCCGCCCTCGCCGCGGCCGGCACGCCGGTCTTTGGCTTTGCGCCGTTCCAGCGCATGGTGCGATGCTCGACCTCGAGCGCCCGTGCCAGCCGCTTGACCTCGCGCGCCTCGCGCGCGGCCTCCGCCCGCAGGCCGTGATCGATGGTGACCGCGACCAGGCGCGGGCCGCGCGACAGCGTGCGGCGCCAGCGCGCGGCGAGCCACATCAGCGCCACCGAATCCGGCCCGCCGGAGACCGCGAGCACGAGCGCGGGCGCATGCTTCCAGTCCGCGAACAGTTTCTTCGCGTCGCTGGTGGGAGATCGGGGATTTTTCTTCATCTCGCATGGCGGTGCTGGGCTCGAGGCCTGGCCATTTTAGGCGCGAGAACTGCGCGGCGCTACGTGCGTCGCGCGGACGGGCTCAGCACTTCACCCGCTTCTGCTCGCGGTCGACGGTGGCTTTGACGCCCGAGGAAGCGCGCGGATATTTGCGCGTGATTTCCCCGAAGGCGGCGCAGGCGGCTTCCTTCTCCTTCAGCGCCGCCAGCGACTGGCCGAGGCGGAGCAGCGCATCGGGTGCCTTGGCCGACTTGTCGTATTTGCTGGTGACGGTGAGGAAGATTTCGGCGGCGTCGCGATATTGCTGGCGCTGGAAGTAGCTTTCGCCGAGCCAGTACTGGGAATCGCCGATCAGGGGATCGCCCGGATATTTCTGCGCGAAATTCTTCATGGTCTGTTCGGCGAGCGCATAATCCTTGCGCTGCATATAGCCGATGCCGAGATCATATTCGTCGCGCGGCGTGTTGGAGGGCGGCGCGGTGGCAAGCCCGCCGGTGCCGTTGGGATTTCGCGGTGGCGGAGGCGGCAGGCCGCCGGGCTGTACGCCGCCTTGCGGCAGACCGGCCTGGGTGGTGGGCGGCGGGATATTGGCGCCATTGGAAAGGTCGAGCGGCTCGCCCGGCGCGCGTCCGCCGGCAGGACCGACGGAGCCATCGGCCGGCATCGGAAGCCTTCCGCCACCGAGCGCCTGCGGCGCACCGGGGGCATTCGGGTTCTGGTTCGGGTCGAACGCATCGCCGCGGCGCCCTCGGGGCCCCGGTGGTTCCTGAACGATGGGCGCCGGGCTTGCGACCTGCGGGTAGGCCTGCTGCTGCGGCTGGCCGTAACCGGGCTGCGGCTGTTGGCCATAGCCGCCACCTTGCTGACCATAGCCCGGCTGCGGTTGAGCGTAATTCGGCTGCGCGTAGCCGCCCTGGGCGGGCTGCTGGTTATAGCTGGGGCCGGCCTGCGCCGGCGGCACGGCGGCAACGTTGGGCTGGGCGGCCTGCGCACCAGGGGCCGGCGGGGCCCCGCCGAGCTGGCGCAGCCGCTCTTCGAGCTGGCGGTTGCGGTATTGCAGCTCCTCGTTCTGGCCGGTGAGCTGGCGAAGCTGATTCTCCAGCTTCTGGATGCGCATCTCCGCATCCCCATCATCGGACTGCGCAAAGGCCTGCGAGGAAACCGAAAGAGCCACGGCGATCGCCGCGGCGCCAGACATTTTGAGGAACTTGGACGACATTTTGCCCTGACGAGGAAATCGGTCCGACATCGGTGAGCGCGACACATTGGGGAACGGAGTACGCCAAAAATGTGACTGGTACAAACCGACTCAAATGAAACCGGCGCCCGAAGGCGCCGGAAACTTTCAAGGCTTACGCCAAGCTTACGAGCTCGCGTTCAGCACCGTGACCGCGCGGCGGTTCTGCGACCAGCAGGAGATATCGTTGCAGACCGCGACCGGGCGCTCCTTGCCGTAGGAGATCGTGCGCATGCGGCTGCCATCGATGCCGTGGGCCTGCATGTAGGCCTTCACCGACTGGGCGCGGCGGGCGCCGAGCGCGATGTTGTATTCGCGGGTACCGCGTTCGTCCGCGTGCCCCTCGATGGTGAAGGCGTAGCGCGAATAGGTCTGCAGCCACTGGATCTGCTTGTCGAGGGTCACGGTGGCCTGCGGGGAGAGGTCGGTCTGGTCGCTCTCGAAGAACACGCGGTCGCCGACATTGACCACGAAGTCCTGCTGGCTGCCGGGCGTCGCAGCGTTCGCCTGGGCATCGGCGGGGCCCATGCTCTTTAGCGCAAGCGCCCATCGACAGCGCTACCGCAACGACCGCGGCCAGCTTCAATCCCTGGAGGATACGCATAGGTTGTTTCATTCCGGAGCCTCCACGCTCACGTCTTGGTACTGTCATTCGATCTACAGGGGGTTGGTTAAGCGAACGTTCCGTCAACCTTGATGGGGTGTTGCCAAACCCGATCAAATGCCCCCCAACCGCGAAAAGCGACCGCGATAGTTAATGGGTTGTAAATGTGGCGCGAGGGTGAAGGCAAGCCTCGTTCAGTGGCCAGACCACCGGTTTTGCCGGGAACTTTGGGATATCCAGAGGGATAAAGCCGCGGAATGCGGCGATGGGGAAGGAAAGCGCGCCCGTCAGACCAGGGACACGCTCGTATCGGGACTACGGCGCCGATACGAGGACCGGTCGCGGCGCAGCCTTACGATGGCCGCCACGATCGAACAGCATCCGCCGCTCGAAAGCACTCGAGCGCATGATGGGGAAGCGGCTAAGGATCTTCTCCCGGACATTCCGGAAATCGGACGCCATCAACACTACGTTTTTCGAACCCGAAAAGCTCGGAAAGGGACGCGGCTCAGCGATCGTCTGGGACAGCAAGACACGACGATAAAAAGCCTCATGATCGGGGCGTACCAGCGCGAGCCCGGTATCGGCGTTGAAATGATCGCATGCCAGATACCCCAGCCGCACGGTCAGATAGGGCAGCTCTGGAAACCGCTGAGCCTTTTCCGGATCTGCGGCAAAGCGTGCCGGATCGACGAAAACTTCGCCTCGATCGAGGCGGGGGTGAAGAATATCGCCAAAAAATTCGGTCGAGAAGGACGTCCGCCATTCCGACGTCAGCACGTGGATGCGAAACGAGCTACAGAGTTCTCCGTCAACATAAACTCCGAAGATCCAGGCGTTGGGCGCATCGTCATAACTATCGGTGACGCGTCGAGCCTCTGACTCCGGGATCAATTCGCCGTGCAGATAGGCCTTGTAGCGCATCGAATAGATGAGCTCTTTTTCTTCGGGAGTTTCGATGAGGCGGTAGTCGATGCGATCAAACAGCCCCGCCCCTCGCACATAGAGCGTCGGGCGCAGTTCGGCTCCGGCCTTCATTCAGACTTACCCCCACACTTCCAAGCAACTTCCGCGAGTGAGGGAAGATTAACGATCTCCTAATGGAATTGCAAAGGCTTGGAGAGGTTAGGGTTAATCACCATGGCCGAATTCGCGGCGTAATAAAATTTCACGTCCCAGGGTTGTAGTGGCGCTTCAGGCGATTGAACGCGACGACACAACCATCGGCCGGTCCTCGGCGGACCGCCGGCCATGCGACGCATTCAGGAGCTGCCGCACCCGCACTGCCGGGACCGGGCGGCTGAACAGATAGCCCTGCGCCTCGCTCACGGTGCCGTCGGCCGAGATCAGCTCGAGCTGCTCGTTGGTCTCGATGCCCTCGACCACCACGGACATGCCGAGGTCGGCCGAGAGCCGCGCCACGCCGCGCAGCAGCGTGAGCGGGCGGTCGCTATCGATCCCCTCCAGGAAGGAGCGGTCGATCTTGACCTTCTGCAGCGGGAAGTTGTGCAGATAGCTCAGGCTCGAATAGCCGGTTCCGAAATCGTCCAGCGAGATGCGCACGCCGATGGCGCTGAGCTGCGACAGCACGTCATGGGTGAGCTGGGTGTTGCGCAGCAGCGAGGATTCGGTGATCTCGATCTCGAGCCGGTGCGCCGGCAGGCCCGAGACCTCGAGCGCATAGCGCACCTCGCTGAGCACGTCGCGCTGATGGAATTGCTGCGGCGAGAAGTTGACGGCGACGCTGACGCCTTCCGGCCACTTCATGCATTCCATGCAGGCCTTGCGCAGGATCCAGCGGCCGAGATCGACGATCAGGCCCATGTCTTCGGCGACCGGAATGATGTCGACCGGCGAGACCGTGCCGCGCACGGGATGGTTCCAGCGCAGCAGCGCCTCGCAGGTGGTGATCTTGCCCGACTTGAGATTGACCAGCGGCTGGTAGAACAGCTCGAACTCCTCGTTCGCGAGCGCCTTGCGCAGGTCGAGCTCGAGGATGCGGCGCGCCTCGACGGTCTGCGCCAGTTCCTCGCGGAAGAAGCAGAAGGTGCCGCGGCCGTCGGCCTTGGCGCGGTAGAGCGCCATGTCGGCGTTCTTGAGCAGCGTGTCGGCGCTGACGCCGGGCGATGCCATCGCGATGCCGACGCTGGCGCCGATCTCGACCAGATGATTGTCGATCTTGTAGCGCTCGCTTAAGTTATCGACGATGCGGCGCGCCAGGCCCGCGGCGTCCTCATTGCTGTGATGTTCTGCTGGAACACCACGAACTCGTCGCCGCCGAAGCGCGCCACGAAATCCTCGGGGCGCAGCATGTCGCGCAGCCGATCGGCGACCGCGCACAACAGCTGGTCGCCGCAGGGATGGCCGAGCGTGTCGTTGACCTGCTTGAACTGGTCGAGATCGACGAACAGCAGCGCCGAGAGCTGGTCGGCCTCGCGCGGCGCCCGGAGCAGGCGCTCGATCTCGTCGCGGAAATTGACGCGGTTGGGAAGCGCGGTCAGTTCGTCGTAACGCGCCAGATGGCTGATGCGGGCTTCCGCGGCGCGCCGTTCGGTGATGTCCTCGAGCAGCACAACCGTGCCGCCGCCCGCCATCGGCTGGAATGTCCAGGACATCGAGCGGCCGCGCTCCGCGTCGGGATCGGTGGTGATGATGTCGCGCGCCTGCGAGTTCTCGATCTCCGACAGGATGATCTTGCCGCTCGCCGGCCGAGATCGAGCCGGCGCAGCACACAGGCCTCGACGATGTCGGCAGCGTTGGTCCGGCGATCCATGATGGCGTCGGGCAGGTTCATCATTTCGCTGAAGCGATGATTCATCACCGCGAGCCGTCCATCGGCTGCGAAACATGCAGAGCCCGTGCGGCATGTTGTTCAGCGCCGTATCGAACTGGCCCGCAAGCGCGGCCTCTCGCTCGCGCGACGCGACGGCCCGCGTGAATATTCTGTGCAAATTGGCCGAGATTTGTATGACCGCCACAAGGAATGCGGCGCACACGACCGACATCGCGATGTAATAGGGGGTGCCATGCCATGCCAACGCGATCACCGTTGGACCGAAGATGAGCACAGCCTGCAGCTGAAATATCCATTGCCGTCCGTAGGCCCTGCCCGCGCCTCCCGCCAGCATCCCCGCAGTGACGGACAGAGAGATCATGTGGGCTACGGCGTCGTTATTGGTCAACAGAGTGGTGGAACACCACAGGCCGAGAGCGGCGGCCTGGATCATCGCGCCGATCTGATAGCGCTTCTGCCACTGCTCAGCTTCTTGGGCGCTCATGGTCGATTTGCGGGCCTGGTACCGCTGCAAATCGAATGCCCGGACAACTCCGGCCGCGATCATAAGCGCGACACACGCCCATATCAGATTTTCGCCGGTCTTCAGCCCGGTCATGATTCCTGCGATGGCCGAGAAGACGACGCCGGTGAGCACCGGACTGTG